>JBHEMX010000025.1:0-68454 GCA_046262355.1 Actinomycetota bacterium
GGGATGTCGTGGGCGCCGGGGTCGAAATCTTCGAGAGAGGCGTACATGACCCAGAAGGAATACGTGTTCCACAACGTGAGCAGGTACTTCCGGAGAGCTTCATCGACTATCTCGGCCGAGAGGTGCCGGGGGGACCACGGGGTACCTCCGGTGAGCATGTACCACCGCAACGCGTCGGCGCCCTTGGCGTTGAGGATGGTCCACGGGTCGATCACGTTCCCGATGGACTTGGACATCTTGCGTCCGTCCGCATCAACTATGTGCCCCAGGCAGATGACGTTCTTGAACGCGTTATGACCCCGCACCAAGGTAGAGATGGCGAGCAACGTGTAGAACCAGCCGCGCGTCTGGTCGATGGCTTCCGTGATGAAGTCGGCGGGGTAGAACTTCTCGAAGATGTCGCGGTTCTCGAAGGGGTAATGCCATTGCCCGAAGGGCATCGACCCTGCGTCGAACCATGTATCGATCACGCTCGGGACCCGGCTGGCGGTTGTACCGCAATCGGGACAGGTGATCGTGATCTCGTCGATGTAGGGGCGATGGGGGTCGATGCCCTCGATGTCACGTCCGGCCAGCGCCGACAGTTCCGAGAACGAGCCGACGCAGGTGACGTGGTCCTGCTCGCAGCGCCAGATCGGTAGCGGCGTCCCCCAGTAGCGATCGCGTGACAAAGACCAGTCGACATTGTTCGCGAGCCAGTCGCCGAAGCGTCCGTACTTGATCGTGGGCGGCTGCCAGTTCGTGTCCTCGTTCGAGGCCTGGAGCCGGTCCCGTACCTGGGAAGTGCGGATGTACCAGTCACGCTTCGGGTAATAGAGCAACGGCGTGCCGCAGCGCCAACAGTGTGGATACGCGTGCTCGTAGATCTCGGCTCGGAACAAGAGACCACGATTCTCGAGGTCGGCGACGATGCGCTCGTCCGCTTCCTTGAACCACAGCCCGGCGAAGGCCCCGGCCTCCTCGACCACGTGGCCCGAGGGATCGATCATGTGCTTCAGGGGCAGGTCGTCGCGCTTGGCGACCGACATGTCCTCCTCGCCGTACGGCGCGAGGTGAACGATGCCGGTGCCGTCGGTCGTCGTGACGAAGTCGCCGGCGCGCACGGTGTGACCACGCTCGCCGGAGGTCACGAAGCCGAACGGCGGCGCGTAGTGCAGGTCGAGAAGGTCGGCCCCGGCCGTCTCCTCGACGACGGTCGCGTGGTCCCCGAACAGCGGGCCCACCCGTTCCTCAGCCACCACGAGGAAGCGGCCGGGCTCGAAGGGGTCGGCCACCTTGACGTAGCGGAGCGCGGGGCCGACAGCTGCGGCCATGTTGGCGAGCAACGTCCACGGCGTCGTCGTCCACACCAGCAACGCCGTGTCGGACCACTCGGCGAGAGGGAAGCGAACGTAGACCGAGGGGTCGCTCACCTGCTTGTAGGTGTCCGGCTGGTGCTGCTCGTGTGACGACAGCGACGTCTCGCAGCGCGGGCAGTAGGGGGTGGCCCGGAAGTCCTCCTGGAGCAGACCCTTGTCCCAGATCTGCTTGAGCAGCCACCAGACCGACTCGACATAGCCGGGCGACATCGTCCAGTAGGCGTCGTCGAGGTCGAGCCAGAAGCCGATGCGGTCGGTGAACCGCTCCCAGTCGTCGACGTAGCGCGTCACCGACTCGCGGCACAGGCGCGTGAACCGCTCGATGCCTATGTCCTGCTCGATCTGGCGCTTCTGCGTGATGCCGAGCTGTTTCTCGACCTCGATCTCGACCGGCAGGCCGTGACAATCCCAGCCCGCCTTGCGGAGGATGAAGCGCCCGCGCATGGTCTGGAAGCGGCAGAAGAGGTCCTTGAAGATGCGCGGCTCGACATGGTGGATGCCGGGGCGGCCGTTTGCGGTGGGCGGGCCTTCGTAAAAGACCCACTCGGGCTGATCGGCGCGCCGCTGAAGCGAGCGCTCGAAGATCTTCTCCTCCCGCCAGAAAGCGAGTATGCGCTGCTCCACGTCGGGCAGGAACAGCTGCGAGCCGACGGCGCGATAGAGGGATCCGGGCATCGGCAAAGGTTAGCCTGAGGGAGCGGCGGCGCTCCCCGAGACGGTCATGAGCGCCGTCGGCCATGTGCTATCGTCCCGCGCCCATGAGCGCCGCCAGGAAGCCCCGGACCCGTAAGTCGAGCGCTTCCGATGCGAGGGTCTCCAAGAAGCCGAAGGTGCGCGCGAAGACCTCGAAGAAGACAACTGCCAGGAGGTCCACCAGCAGCAAGACCGGTGCGGGAAAGACCGCGAAGAAGACGAGCGCGAAGCGATCGAAGGCGGCGGCCGATGCGCCCAAGTCGACGAGGAAGCCAACCGCCAAGAAGGCCACTGCGCGCGCGGCGACCAAGCGCTCCGCGGCGGCCTCGAGCGGGCGGGCCCCCAAGAAGACGAGCGCAAAGCGAACGGCGACGCGCTCGCGTTCCCCGAAGCTCGACCGCAAGAGCCTGGCGAAGATCAGAAGCGACCTCCAAGAGGAACGCCGCGGACACGAAGCTCAGATCGAGGAGCTCGAGCAGGATTCGTTCCAGGGCACCCAGTCGGAGCTGACCGGTGAGGTCGGGATCGACGAGGACTTCGCCGATGCAGGCAGCGCGACCTTCGATCGCGAGCAGGCGCTCTCGATCCACAACAACAACCGAGATCTGATCGATCAGGTCGACCGCGCGCTGTATCGGATAGAGGAGGGTACCTACGGCGCGTGCGAAAGATGTGGACGACCCATCGACGCGGCGCGCCTCAAGGCCCTGCCCCGCACGCTGCTGTGCACGGACTGCAAGCGCCGCGAGGAACGAGCGCGCTAGCGTCGTGCAACGAGCGGGCTAGCGCCGTCCTCGATCGACGGACCGAGGCCGGCTCCTCCTCGACGCACCGGTGACCTCGGCCCGAGCGCCGGGCGTCTATCCCGTGATGCTCGCGGTGGCCGCACTCGTCGTCGTGCTCGATCAAGCCACGAAGGAGCTCGCCTTACGGTCCCTCGTCGACGGCCCGATCGACGCCATCGGGGGCGTCGTCACCTGGCGTCTGACCTACAACCCGGGAGGTGCCTTCGGCGTGCTCCAGGGGCTCCCCGGACTCTTCCTCGTCGCAACGCTTGTGATCGTGGGCCTGATCCTCGTGGGGGCGCGCCGTCTGCAGGAGCGAAGCTGGGGCGTGCCGCTCGGCCTCATCCTCGGGGGAGGCGTCGGCAACGTCGTCGACAGGATCTTCCGGGATACGGGAGGGCGCGTCGTCGATTTCATCGACCTACACGTCTGGCCCGTGTTCAACGTCGCCGACTCGGCGATCGTCATCGGGGTCCTCACGATCTTCCTGCTGAGCCTCCGTCCCTCCGCACGAGATCCGTCGCCGTCGGAGCCGTGATCGAGTTCACGCCCGAGCCCTCCGAGGTGGGGGAGCGCGTCGACGTCGTCGTGGCGCGCCGCAGCGGCGAGACCCGCGCCCTGGTGCAAGAGGCGCTGCGCACGGGTGCGGTGACGGTCGACGCAGCGATCGTCAAGGCCGGCCACCGCCTCAAGGGCAACGAGCAGGTGCGCGGGGTCGTGGCGCCCGCGACCGCGGCGCCGCCGTCCGCCGAGGATGTGCCCGTGGCCGTGCGCTACGCGGACGACCGCGTACTCGTGGTCAGCAAGCCGGCGGGCGTCGTCACGCATCCGGCGACCGGCCATCGCGCGGGAACGCTGGTGAACGCCTTGCTGGCGCTCGGCGAGCCGCTGGCCGCCGCCGGGACCACCCGGCCGGGCATCGTCCACCGGCTCGACAAGGACACCTCCGGGCTCCTGCTGGTGGCCAAGGACGACGCCGCGCTGGAGAGCCTCGGGGCGGCGCTCGCCGCCCGGAGGGTCAGGCGCAGCTACCTCGCGCTGGTTCGAGGCGCGCCGTCGATGCCCTCCGGGACGATCGACGCGCCCGTGGGCCGGCATCCGGCGCGGCCTCGGCTGAGGGCGGTGCTCCCGGGGGGCAAGCCGGCGGTGACCCACTTCACGACCCTGGGCGCGGCGCCGGGGATGGCCTTGCTCGACGTCCGGCTGGAGACCGGGCGGACCCATCAGATCCGCGTGCATCTCGCTCACCTCGGTCATCCCGTGCTGGGCGACCGGCCCTACGGTGGCGCAACCGAGGCTGCGGCGGCCCTCGGTCTCGAACGCTCCTTCCTGCACGCCTACAGGCTCGAGTGGCCGCACCCGGACGACGGCCGCACCGTCACCGTGGTCGATGAGCTTCCGGCCGACCTCGTGGCGGCGTTGCGGCGTGCCGGGATCGAGGTCCCTGCGCTCTAGGCCGAGGCGCTCTCCACCAAAGATCCACAGGATCTGGCCCTTGGTGCTCACCGCCCGCCTCGGGCAGGCTGGGAGGCCGACGGACTTCCGGGTCCTTGACGGACGCGAAGTCGCAGGTCACGGCGCCATGCTTGCCAGCCGTCGCCGCACCGTGTAAACGATAAGGACAACGTTGTAATTCGCAGTGCCTACCCGGGGGTCCGATCCGCCCAGTGAGCTTCGTCCATCTGCACGCTCACAGCGAGTACTCGATGCTCGACGGCGCGAGCCGCATCTCGGACATGTTCGAGGCCGCCGCCTCACAAGACATGCCGGCCTGTGCGATCACGGACCACGGCGTCATGTACGGGGCGCTGGACTTCTACAAGACAGGCTCCGACTCCGGCGTCAAGCCGATCCTGGGCATGGAGGGTTACCTCTTCCTCGGCGACCGGCGCGAGCGGCCTCCGCAGCGCGCCAACAGCGAGCGGACCTGCCACCTGACGCTGCTCGCGGCCGACGACGGCGGCTACGGCAACCTGGTCAAGCTCTCGAGCCGCGCCTGGCTCGAGGGCCACCATCACCACCCGCGCGCCGACAAGGAGCTTCTCGCCGAACACTCCGAGGGTCTGATCTGTCTCTCGGGCTGTCTCTCCGCGGAGATCCCCAAGCTCATCGTCGGAGGGTGGCTCGCCGAGGCGCGCCGGGTGGTCGGCGAGTACCGCGAGCTCTTCGGCGATCGCTTCTACCTCGAGCTCCAAGACCACGGGATCGCGGCGCAAAGGGGGCTCAACGACGAGCTCGTGAGCATCGGCCGTGAGATGGGCATCCCGTGGGTCGCAACGAATGACTCGCACTACACCCACAAGGACGACGCCGCGGCGCACGACGTGCTGTTGTGCATCAATACCGGGTCGGAGCTGGCGGATGCCAACCGCTTCAAGTTCGACTCCGACGAGTTCTATCTCAAGTCGCCACAGGAGATGGCGCAAAGGTTCGCCGGCTGGCCGGGGGCTTGTGAGCGCACGCTCGAGGTCGCGGAGCGCTGCAACGTCACCATCGCCATGGGTGAGCTGCTGCTGCCGCGCTACGAGGTCCCGTCGGGACATACGCTCGAAAGCTACCTCGAAGAGCTGGTCATGGCCGGCGCCGGGCGCCGCTACCGCGACCTGACGCCCGAGGTCTCCGAACGGGTCCGCTACGAGCTCAAGGTCATCGGCGAGATGGGATTCGCCGGCTACTTCCTGGTGGTGCAGGACTTCGTCAACTGGGCGAAGCGCCAAGGGATCCGGGTCGGGCCCGGCCGTGGCAGCGCGGCGGGGTCGATCGTGTCCTATGTACTCGGGATCACCGAGCTCGACCCGCTCGCGTACGACCTCATGTTCGAGCGCTTCCTCAACCCCGAGCGCATAGCGATGCCGGACATCGACATAGATTTCGATGAGCGCATGCGCGGCGACGTGATCCGCTACGTGTGCGACAAGTACGGCTCGGACCACGTCGCTCAGATCGTCACCTACGGCACGATCAAGGGCAAGCAGGCGATCCGCGATGCGGCGCGCGTCCTCGGGTTCCCGTACGCAGAGGGGGACCGCCTCACGAAGATGTATCCGCCGCTGATCATGGGACGCGACGGTGGTCTTCACAAGGCGCTCGAGACCTCGCCGGAGCTGAGCGAGGCGTACGGGTCCGGCGGCGCGGCCAGAGAGATCATCGACACCGCGCTCAAGGTCGAGAACCTCAAGCGCTCGGCCGGCATACATGCGGCCGGGGTCGTGATCGGCCAGAACCCGCTGGTCGAGCACCTGCCGCTGAAGCGAGGGGAGCACGACGAGGTCGTCACGCAGTTCGACCTCAACGGGGTCGAGGCGTTGGGTCTCCTCAAGATGGATTTCCTGGGCCTGCGCAACCTCACGGTGATCGAGGTCGCGCGCGACTACATCAAGAGGAACCAGGGCGTGGAGATAGACGTCGACGGCCTCGAGCTGAACGACGCGAAGGTCTACGAGATGCTGCAGCGAGGCGACTCCGACGGAGTGTTCCAGCTCGAGTCAGACGGCATGCGACGGCTTCTCGTGCAGCTCCGCCCCGACCGCTTCGAGCAGATCATGGCCCTTATCGCGCTGTACCGCCCCGGCCCGATGGAGCAGATCCCCGCGTACATCGAGCGCAAGAACGATCCGATGAAGGTGTCGTACCTTCATCCCGAGCTCGAAGACATCACCAAAGAGACTTACGGGATCCTCGTGTACCAGGAGCAGATCGTGCTCATGCTCCAGAAGATCGCCGGCTACACGCCCGGTCACGCCGATGTCGTGCGCAAGGCGATCGGCAAGAAGAACCGCGCCATCATGGCTGCGGAGGAGCCCCGCTTCATCCACGGCTGCATGAAGATGGGCCTCGGCGAAGCCGATGCGAGCAGGCTGTGGAACCTGATCCAGCCCTTCGCCGACTACTCGTTCAACCGCGCACACTCGGCGTCCTACGCCTACGTCGCCTACCAGACCGCGTGGCTGAAAGCGCACCATCCCGTCGAGTACATGGCTGCGTTGCTGACGTCGGTCAAGGACCGCAAGGACGACAAGCCGAAGTACCTCGGTATGGCGCGCCGGATGGGGATCCCCGTCCTGCTGCCCGACGTCAACTCCTCGGGCAGAGACTTCACACCGACAGAGGACTCGATCCGCTTCGGTCTCGCGGCCGTCCGCCACGTCGGCGAGGGCGTGGTCGAGAGGATCACCGAGGCGCGCCGCAGGAAGGGTGCTTACGACTCTTTCTACGACTTCTGCCGCAAGGTCGACTATTCGTGTCTGAACAAGAAGACGGTCGAGTCGTTGATCTGGGCGGGCGCATTCGAGTCGCTGGGGCACACGCGCAAGGGCCTGCTCGAGGTCTCGGACGCGATCTGTTCCGAGGTGGTCGCCCAGCGCCGCCGCGAGGAGGCGGGGCAGTTCTCGCTCTTCGGCGCCTCGTCGCCGACGGACGGGGCCGTCCCCGCTCACGAGACGCCGATCCCCATCGACGAGTACCCGCGGAACATCCTGCTCGCGCAAGAGAAGGAGATGCTAGGGCTCTACGTCTCCGACCATCCGT
Source organism: Actinomycetota bacterium (assembly GCA_046262355.1). Lineage (GTDB taxonomy): Bacteria > Actinomycetota > CADDZG01 > CADDZG01 > WHSQ01 > DATADD01. The sequence continues at coordinate 7,364 of JBHEMX010000025.1, forward strand.
TGCTCGGAGTGGAGGGGCTGCTCGCGCGCATGACGGATGCATCGATCGCGGCGTTGTCCGAACGCACCCCGGGCGACGTGCTAACGGTCGGCGGCGTGATCGCCGGCCTCGCCAAGAGGGTCACGAGACGCGGCGAGGTCATGATGACCGCTGCCGTCCAGGACCTCTCGGGGGTCAGCATCGAAACGATCTTCTTCCCGCGCACGATCGAGCAATACGGCGAGCTCATACGTCAGGACTCGATAGTGCTCGTCAAAGGGCGGCTCGATCAAGATGCGCGCGATGACTCACTCAAGCTGATCGCGATGGAGGTGCACGAGCCGCGCCTCGACGATCGTCCTGTCGTGATCGGCATCGGGACCGACACCTGCACACCTTCGTTGGTCGAGGACCTCAAGGAGATACTCGGCAATCATCCGGGCAGCACCCAGGTCTTCCTGCGGCTCGCCGGAGGCGCGCGCACAACCGTTCTGCGGCTCGGCAGCGAGTTCTGCGTCGACACGCACAACGGCCTGCATGCCGAGCTCAAGGCCAACCTGGGCCAGAGCATCACGATCGCCAGCTGAGCGCCGAGTGCCCCGTGGGGCTCGTCCCTGTCTACCGGTGCGTACTCGTGCGCGGCCCATCAGGCGCGACGGCGTCGGCCCCGTGACCGATCGCAGACGGCGTAGTTGCCTGGTCGCGCAGGCGCCGGTACTCAGGGATGCTGTAGGAGCTCGTGTCGTCCTTGCGGTACGGGCGCGCCTCCACGACGGCCGGCTGTGGCTGCTCCACCTCTGGAGGTACAGCGTCGCGACGAGGCGGACGTCGTCGGACATCGGTATCCAGAAGTAGCTCTCCGCCATCGCCGTGCACCCTTACTCAAGCGCGTGGGCGGCGCTGCGCTGCGCTGCTTCGGCGTGAGTCACTCACTCAGTACTCTTTGGGCATGCTGGAGCTGATCGACGGCCGCGACCAGAGCACTCCTGTGCGCATCGCCCGACCGGCACCGGTGCGGGGAGCGGACGATCCCCGCGAGCAGGCGCGCGCGATCGTGGACCGGGTACGCCTCGAGGGCGACCGAGCGGTCCTCGACCTCACCCAGCGTTTCGACGGCGTGCGCCTGCCACCCGACCGGCTGCGCGTCGATCGCGCGACGATCGCCGAGGCACGCTCACTGGTGCGTCCGGAGCTGCTCGACGCGCTCGACGTCATGGCCGAGCGGCTCCGACGAACGTGCGAGCGACAGGTGCCGCAGGAGTGGTTCGAGCGGGGCGCCGGCGAGCTCACCGGCGAGCTCGTGCGCCCCTTGCGCCGCGTCGGCATCTACGTCCCCGGCCGGCGCGCCGCGTACCCGTCCAGCGTGGTCATGGCGGCGATCCCCGCCCAGGTCGCCGGAGTCGCCTCGATGGCGCTTGCCTCTCCTCCCGGACCGCGGGGCGAGATCGCCGAGCCGGTGCTCGCGGCGTGCGGCGCCGTGGGGATCGACGAGGTCTACCGGATCGGCGGAGCTCAGGCGATAGCCGCTCTCGCCTACGGCACGGAGAACGTTCGCCCGGTCGACAAGATCGTCGGTCCGGGCAACGTCTACGTCACGATGGCCAAGCGTTACGTGCAGGGATGGGTGGGGATCGACTCAGAGGCCGGCCCGACGGAGATGGCGATCGTGGCCGACGACTCCGCGCGTCCCGACGTGCTCGCCGCCGACCTGATCGCCCAGGCCGAACATGGTCCGCTCGGGACGCACGCACTGGTCACGTGGGTCCCCGAGCTCGCCGAACAGGTCATGAACGCCGTCGAGCTACAGGTCATGCGGCACGAGCGGGCGGATCAGGTAGAGAACGCGCTGATCGAGGGAGGAAGGGCCGTGCTCGTGAGGGACCTGACGCACGCCCTGGACACCGTGAACGCGTTCGCGCCGGAGCACCTCGAGCTCATCTTCCCGGGTGCGCTCGAAGCGCTCCCTCAGGTGCGCAACGCGGGTGCGGTGTTCGTCGGCGCAGATTCCCCGGTGTCGGTCGGGGACTACGTCGCGGGCACCGACCACATCCTTCCCAGCGGAGGCAGCGCACGCTGGTCCTCCGGGCTCTCGGCGCGCGACTTCGTCAAGACGATCTACGTCTCGGCTCTGGAGCGAAGCGCCCTCGACCGCCTTGCCCCGCACGTAGACGCGCTTGCCGAGGCGGAGGGTCTCCGAGCACACGGGCGGGCGGTCGAGGTGCGCCTGCACGGCGGCGGCGCGTGGTCATGACGGCACGGCATCCGCCGGAGCCGCGCGTCGGCCTCGCGCTGATCCCTCCATACGTCTCACCCCAACGGCCGGCGCGCTATCGGATGAACACCAACGAGTCGCCCTTCCCTCCGCCGGAACGGCTCGGCCACAGCGTCGTGCAGGAGCTGTCGGCGGCCTCCTTCAATCGGTACCCCGACAACGATGCCGTCGAGTTGGCGGGCGCGCTGGGAGAGCGCAACTCATGGACGCCCGACGGAGTGTGGATAGCCAACGGGTCGAACGAGGTCCTGCTGCACGTCCTGCTCGCCTTCCGGGGAGCGGGGCGCACTGCCATGACGTTCGAGCCGCTTGGATCGAGGCGGGCTCCGTAACCGCGGTGCAGTTCCATCCGGAGAAGAGCGCGCGCGACGGCCGGGCGTTGCTCGGCCGCTGGTTGGAGGCCGTGTGAGCTTCACCGTCCTTCCCGCGGTCGACATCTCCGATGGTCGCTGCGTCCGGCTCCTCCAGGGCTGCTTCGGCACGGAGACCGTCTACTCTGATGATCCCGTGAAGGTCGCACTGGGCCTTGCGCGCGCGGGGGCGCGCTGGCTTCACATCGTCGACCTCGACGGAGCCAAGACGGGCGTCTCCGCGAACCGAGAGCTCGTGCTCGAGGTCGTGCGGCGCGCCTCGTGTCCCGTGCAGGCGGGAGGGGGCCTCCGCACGATCGATGACGTCGAGGAGGTGCTCGCCGCCGGGGCGAACCGAGCCGTCCTCGGCACGGTTGCGCTCGAGGATCCCGGCGCGTTGCGCAAGGCGTGCGCGCGCTACGGCCCAAGGATCGCGGTGTCGCTCGATGCTCGCCGGGGAGAGCTCGCGTCGCACGGATGGACGGTCGGGACGGGAGTGCCTCTGTTCGACGCGATCCAAGCGTTCGAGGATGCCGGCGCATCGCTGTTCGTCTACACGGACGTGTCGCGCGACGGAACCATGACCGGGCCCGACGTAGACGGGCTCCTCCGGCTCGCGGCGCGCACCGATCTGCCGATACTCGCGTCCGGCGGCGTTAGCTCGCTGGATGAGATCCGCACGGTGGCGCGTCTCACCGGCGACGGGATCGCGGGACTCGTCGTCGGACGAGCGCTGTACGAGCACAAGTTCTCCGTTGGAGAGGCGAACCTGGCCGCCGACGAGGCCGCCGCGTGAAGAGTGGCGCGCGTCGAGGGCAACGACGCGCGCGTTCCCCGCATGACTTCGATGTTGCCGCACGCAACTCGACGACAAGGGAGGGTGAGGATGGAAGAGCGAGCCGACGATCTCGCCGAGGGAAGCGACCTTCCGCTGCCGGGCACGGCCGAGCCCGACGAGGCCGAGGAAGAGGGCGATCGCACCGACGGCCCCGGCAACGTGTCGGTGGACGAGCCGACGCAGCCGGCCCTCGAGCCCGAGGGCGAGCAGCTTGGGCCATGACCCGTGGAAGACCCTGCGGTCGCCGCTGTGGTGGCCGCGTGACCACTCCGTGTCGGCCGACCCGGGACTGACCGTCACGTTCGAACCCCGTCGGGGCGGCCGCATCTACGAGCGAACGCCCCAAGGCGTGGAGCACGACTGGGGCGAAGTGATCGAATGGGATCCCCCACACAGGCTCAGCTATATGTGGCACATAGCGAGCGACCGCGGCGGCGCCACGGAGGTGGAGATCACGTTCACGGGCACCGGTGACGCCACCACGGTGACCATCGTGCACCGCGGGTGGGAGCGACTCGGAGCGGCAGGCACCGAGCTGCGGAAGAGGAACCGGCAGGGATGGGCCGGTCCCATCGCCCCTTACGAACGAGCATGCCTCGGCGCGTCCCTCCGGCGCACGGTCACTGACGGGCCGGCGCCTCGTGCTGGCCAAGCGGATCATCCCCTGTCTCGATGTCGATGGGGCCGCGTCGTCAAAGGCGTGCGCTTCGCGGGACTGCGAGATGCCGGCCATCCCGCAGAGCTCGCGGCTCGCTATGACCTCGAGGGGGCCGACGAGGTCGTGTTCCTCGACATCACCGCTTGCGGCGCCGGAGAGATCCTTCTGACCTCCATTGATGCGGATGGAACGGCCGCCGGTTACGACCTCGAGCTCACGCGCGCCGTGTGCAACGCCGTCCCGTTCCGTCATCGCCTCGGGCGGCGCCGGGACGCCCGAGCACCTGGCCGATGCGGTCGATCCCGCGCGCGGGGCCGCCGAGGCCGCCCTTGCCGCATCCGTGTTCCACTTCGGCTCGTTCACGGTCGGCGATGCAAAGCTGGCGCGGGCTGCCCGTTAGGATTCCGCTTCCATGACTACGCTTCTCCTGTGGGACGACGCGCTTCGCAGTCGCGAGATGCGTCATGAGATCGGCGAGGCGATAGGTGACCCGATCGCGTTCATCGAACGCGACGGCAGACGGATCGTGGTCGGCTCGGTCCTGGAGGAAGCCATCCTGACGGCGCGCGAGGACGTCGTGGACGAGTTCTGGAGCAACGTCGATCTTGGAGCGGACCAGCTCATCGACGACAGGTCCTTCCCCGAGCACCTGATCGGTCCCGAGATCGCTCGGCGCGCGCTCGAGCGGACCGGCGCGCCATCCGTGAAGGTACCGCTCTCCTTCCCGGTCGGAGCCGCCGATCATCTCCGCTCGAACGGCATCGAGGTGGTCGTGGACCAGGACACCTGGTCGCGCAGACGCAGGCACAAGACTCCGGGGGAGCTGGAGGGGATCGAACGAGCACAGCGGGCGGCAGAGACCGCGATGTTGACCGCCGGACGCATGCTGCGCGACGCGGAGCCCACCGCCGACGGGCGCCTTCGCTTCGAGGGAGAGATCCTCTCGGCGGAGTTGATGCGCGAGGCGATGTCGGGCGAGTTGCTGGCGCAGGGCGCCGAGGGCGAGGACATCCTCATCCACTCGGGCGATGCGTGCCTCAGGGGACACGACCCGGGGCGCGGGCCGATCCTTCCGAACGAGTCTTGCATCGTCGACTGCTTCCCGCGCGATCGCCGCAGCGGTGCGTACACGGACATGACGCGTACGTTCGTGCCGGGCGCCGCCTCCGACGACATCCGCAAGCTGCACGCGGCCTGCCTCGAGGCGCTGGACATCGCGTTCGAGTGCACCAAGCCCGGCCACAGCGATGCGTTCGAGCGCGTGGCGCATCGCTTCGCCGAGCAGGGGTGGCCGACACAGCTCACGCAGCGCGGCGGCGGCGCGCTGCGTGAGGGCTTCTTTCATTCCCTCGGCCACGGCGTCGGCCTTGATGTCCACGAGCCCCCCCTGATGGGACGGCGCGCCGATGCCTTGATCGTCGGAGATGTGATCGCGATCGAGCCCGGCGTGTACTTCAAGGGGATCGGCGGCGTGCGCCTCGAAGACACGGTGCTCGTGACCGAACAGGGCCCCCGGCACTTCAGCGATCCCTATCCCTACGATCTCGAGCCGTGACGGCGACCTCCGTCGCGCTCGAGGGTCTTCGCTTCGACGAGCGGGGCCTCGCCCCCGCCGTCGTGCAGGACGTGGACACCAAGGAAGTGCCGATGCTCGCCTACGTCGATGCCGAGGCGATCCGTCGAACCATCTCCACGGGCACGGCGTGGTTCCGGAGCCGCAGTCGCGACGAGTACTGGAACAAGGGCGCAACCTCGGGCAACGTCCAGGACGTCGTCGATGTTCGCTACGACTGTGGCGGCGACGCAGTCCTCGTGCTCGTGAAGCCGCGCAGGCCTTCGTGCCACACCGGCGAGTACACGTGTTTCGACCGCGCGGTTGCGTCCGACGCGTCGGACGCGTCCCAAGACGCTTGAGTCTTTACCGGCCGGACCCCTCGGCGTTCAAGGACCTCGCGCGGCGGCATGCGATCGTGCCGGTGTGGCGTGAGGTGCTCACGGACCTGCAGACGCCGGTAGCGGCGTTCCTCCGATTACGGGAGGGTCTGCGCGACGCGTTCTTGCTCGAGAGCGTCGAGCACGGGGAGCGGTGGGCGCGCTACTCGTTCATCGGCGGCGACGGGTTCGCAGTGGTCAAGGCGCGCGCGGGCCGCGTCGAGGTCGAGGGAGCAACGCCGGTGCGGCCCGAGGAGGACGAGCCCCCGCTGCGGTTCGTCAAGCGCCTGCTCGACGCCTGTCGCGCCCCGGCACTGGAGGGGCTGCCGCCGCTGCATGGAGGAGCCGTCGGCTATCTCGGCTACGACTGTGTCCGAGAGCTCGAGCGCCTGCCGCAGCCGCCGCCCGATGATCTCGGATTGCCCGACCTCGCCCTCATCCTGACGCGCGCCTTCGTCGTCTTCGACCACTTCGCGCAGCGCGCCTTCGTCATCACCAACGTTCCAACCTTCGCCGGCGAGAAAGATGCATACGGGCGCGCGATCGAGCGTTGTGACGCGATCGTCGAGAGGCTCGGCGCGTCCCTCGCGGTTCCCGCGCTCGATGTCGATCTCCCCGCGCCTGTGGAGTTTTCCTCGGTCGTCTCCGACGACGAGTTCGGAACGTGGGTGCAGCACGCGAAGGATCACATACATGCGGGCGACATCTTCCAGGTCGTGCCGTCCCGGCGCTTCGAGACGCGTCTGGACGGCTCGGCGCTCGACGCGTACAGGGTCCTGAGGACGACGAACCCGTCTCCCTACATGTATTTCCTGCACTTCGGCGCGACGGCTCAAGATCCCGACGTGGACATCGCCGGGTCGTCGCCCGAGCCGATGGTGCGCGTCACCGGCGACGTCGTGGTCACCCGTCCGATCGCGGGCACGAGGCGGCGGGGGCCGAGCGAGGCGACCGACCGGGCGCTGGAGGACGACCTGCTGGCCGACGCGAAGGAACGCGCGGAGCACGTGATGCTCGTCGATCTGGCTCGAAACGACGTCGGGCGGGTCGCCCGCTATGGAACCGTGACCGTGGATGAGCTCATGAAGGTCGAGCGCTACTCCCACGTGATGCACATCGTCTCGAGCGTAGGCGGGAGGCTCGCCCCCGGTCACGATGCGTTCGATGCGCTCACCGCGTGCTTCCCGGCCGGCACCGTGTCCGGCGCGCCGAAGGTGAGAGCGATGGAGATCATCGACTCGCTCGAGGTCACGCGCCGGGGCCCCTATGCGGGCGTCGTCGGCCATTTCGATTTCTCGGGCAACCTCGATACGTGCATCACGATCAGGACGATCGTCGCCACGGGTGGACGAGCGTACGTTCAGGCGGGCGCAGGGGTCGTCGCCGACTCGGTGCCCGATCTCGAGGTCGACGAGACCCGCCGCAAGGCGGAGGCGCTGCTGGGCGCGGCGTGCGCCGTCTCGGTCGATCAGCCCTCGTAGGGGCCGAGCGCCTCCACCTCATCCGGACCGATCTTGAGCCGGACCGACCCAGACGTGATCTGCCCGACGATGTCGGCGGGGGCGAAGCGCTCGTGCTCGAGGAGGCCGGAGCGGAACGCTATGCCCGAGAAGATGTCCTTCTGCTCGTCGGCAACGACGCGCGACAGCCGTCCGACCTCGGCGCCGTCCGCCGCGACGACGGGATGACCTTTGTCGAGGGCGATCCACGCGATCGGGGTCTCTTCCTCTGTCACGGGCCAGATACTACGGGCAAGTGAGCCGGGTCGGCAGGACCGCGTTGTTGCTCGTGCTCGTCTTCGGCGCGTGCACGTCGGCGCCCCCGACGGCGTCCGAGTTGCGCGCCGAAGGACCGCCTCGGGTGCAGCGCCACCTCGTGCTGCGCCACGCCGAGCAGTTCGACGAGGATCTCGAACGCCGTCCGGCCGGCTCACAGCAGGAGGAGGCGGCCGCCGCTTACATCCTTGGTCACCTCCAGCGGGCGGGATACGTGGCGCGCCTCGAGGCGGTGCCGGTCGCCGACACCGTGAACTCGACCGACGTGATCGCGGTCCCCCCGAGCGGAACGGCCCCGACCAGGGTCGTGGCCGTTCCCTACGACACCACGCGCGAGGCGAGCGACGATGGAACCGCCATCGGTCTCTTCCTCGAGCTCGGGCGCGCCCTCAAGGCCGTGGCTCCTCGGCACGACGTCGAGTTCGTCGCCCTCGGCGCAGAGCGCACCCCCCTGCAACAGGGTCACCTGGGGGCGCGCCGCCTGGCGAAGCTGCTTCTCGACGAAGGCGCGGATCCCCAGGTGATCACGATCGAGAGCGTGGGCGGTCCCTCGAGGGGAAGCTTCGGGGCGTTCGGAGACGATGTCGCCGGCGTGGTCGAAGTTGCCCGCCACCTCCACATCCCCATCCTCGCGTCGCCTGCGCCTGGTCCCGGAGCGGGGCGCGATCTCACGGGGCGCGCCGAAGTTTTCGTTGGGGCCGGGTTCGATCATGTCGCCGTCACGGGCGGGATCGAACAGGTCGGCCGCGTGCTCCTGAGATACCTGTCATCGATGAGGGAGCGTTAGGTTCGCACCCATGTCGTATCTGGTGGAGATGCTGAGCTCGACGAGAGCGCGGGTTGCCGAGGCCAAGGAGAGGCGCACGACCGTTGTGCTCGAGCAGCGGATCGCCGCGCAAGAGGCCCCGCGCGATCTCGCGCGCGCGTTGCGGGGCGACGGGATCTCCGTGATCGCCGAGATCAAGAGGGTGTCGCCCGCGCGCGGGCCGCTGAACCGGGACCTCGATGCGGCCGCACTCGCCCGCCACTATGCGCGCGGCGGGGCCGCAGCGATCTCTGTGTTGACCGAGCCGGAGTACTTCGACGGATCCCTCGAAGATCTCGAGGCGGCGCGTCCGGCGGGGCTTCCCGTCTTGCGCAAGGACTTCATGATCGATGAATGGCAGCTTCTCGAGTCGCGCGCGAGCGGCGCCGATGCGGTCCTTCTGATCGTGCGCGCGCTGGAGGAAGAAGCGTTGGCGAGGTTGTTCGCAGGAACGCGCGCGCTCGGCATGGAGGCACTCGTGGAGGTGCACGACGATGCCGAGGTGGAGCGCGCCGTCGCGACGGGAGCCGCGATCATCGGCGTCAACCACCGCAACCTCGAGACGTTCGAGGTCGACGACGACCGCACTGCGAAGCTCGCAGGGCTGATCCCGTCGGGCCACACACTCGTGGGTCTCTCGGGCGTGTCGTCGCGCGCCGAGGTGCAACGGCTCGAGGCGGCGGGCGCGTCGGCCGTGCTGGTCGGCGAGAGTCTCGTGACCGCCGCCGATCCCGTCGCCAAGCTGCGTGAGCTGCGAGGCAGCGCGTGACCGAGCCCGGCGTCGACGAGCACGGCCGCTTCGGCGGATTCGGCGGCCGCTACGTCCCCGAGGCGCTCATGGCCGCGCTCGACGAGCTCGAGCGATCGTGGGAGGCGGCGGGCGCGGACGTCTCGTTCGGCGACGAGCTCAACCGGCTTCTGCGCGAGATCGTTGGAAGGCCGACGCCGCTCTACGACGCTCGGCGGCTGTCCGAGCATGTAGGGGCGCGCGTGCTGCTCAAGCGCGAGGACCTGGCTCACACCGGCGCACACAAGATCAACAACACGGTCGGCCAGGTGCTGCTGGCCGCGCGCATGGGAAAGACGCGCATCATCGCCGAGACGGGCGCCGGCCAGCACGGTGTTGCGACCGCCACGGCCGCGGCCTACTTCGGGTTGCCTTGCCTCGTCTACATGGGCGCGGTCGATGTCAAGCGCCAGAGCTTGAACGTCGCGCGCATGGAGATGCTCGGCGCGGAGGTCGTGCCTGTGGAGGTCGGGTCCGCGACGCTCAAGGATGCGATCAACGAAGCCCTGCGCGATTGGGTGACGAACGTGGAGACGACGCACTACGTCATAGGATCGGTCGTGGGACCGCATCCCTATCCCGAGATCGTTGCGTCGCTGCAGACGATCATCGGCGTCGAGGCGCGCGGGCAGGTGCTCGAGGTGACCGGAGAGCTTCCGAACGAGGTCGTGGCGTGCGTCGGAGGCGGCTCGAACGCGATAGGTCTGTTCCGCGGCTTCTATCGCGACCAGGACGTCCGCCTCGTCGGTGTCGAGGCTGCGGGAGAAGGCCTCGACGCGCGCCACGGCGCCTCGATCACCAAGGGTGAACCCGGCGTGTTGCACGGCGCGCTCAGCTTGGTGTTACAGGACGACGAGGGTCTCATCACGCACGCGCACTCGATCTCGGCCGGACTCGATTACCCGGGCGTGGGTCCGGAGCACGCATGGCTCGCAGCATCGGGACGTGCCCGTTACGAAAGCGCCACCGACGATGAGGCGCTCGACGCGTTCTCGGTGTTGGCGCGCACGGAGGGCATCCTTGCGGCGCTGGAGCCGTCCCATGCGCTCGCGTACGTCCTGCGCTCTCGATGGGACGCGGACGCGACGGTTCTCGTCGGGCTCTCCGGTCGCGGCGACAAGGACGTCGCAACGATCGCCGACGCCCGCGCGCTGTGACCGCGCTGCGAGAGCACCTCGAAGCCCGGCGGGAGGGCGGACGCAAGCTGCTCGTCCCCTACATCATGGGCGGGATACCAGATGCACACTCGTTCCCGAGCGCGCTGGCGGCGATCGCCACGCACGCGGACGCGGTCGAGATAGGGCTTCCATACTCGGATCCGTTGATGGACGGTCCCGTGATCGCGGCCGCGGGAGAGCGAGCCCTGCGAGCCGGCCTCCGACCGCTGGGCGTCGTCGACCTGGTCGCGCGCAACGAGGTCGGCCCTCCGCGCGCCGTAATGACCTACTACAACCCGATCCATCGCATCGGTGAGCACGAGTTCTGCCGGCGCGCTGCGGCGGCCGGCCTGTCCGGGCTCATCGTGCCGGACATCCCGATCGAAGAGTCTGCCTCCCTGCAGCGCGCCGCAGCCGAGCACGAGCTTGCCTGGATACCTCTCGTCGCCCCGACCTCGTCGCCCGAGCGGGTGAGCGCGATCGTCGCCGGCGCGGCCGGGTTCGTCTACGCGGTCTCCACGCTCGGCGTGACGGGGACGCGCGAGGAGCTCTCCGAGCGCGCCGCTGCGGTCGTCGCGGCGTGCCGGGTGGCAAGCGATCTCCCCGTCCTCGTCGGCATCGGGGTCTCGACCGTCGCCCACGCTGCAGCCGCGGCCGAGCAGGCCGACGGCGTCGTGATCGGCTCCGCGGTCGTGCGCGCGGTCCTGAACGAGGGAGCGGACGCGGCGCGGGCGTTCCTCTCCGGCGTCAGGCATGAGCTCGACCGCGTCGGTCGCGCCGGCAGGTCCACGCACATCTGCTGAGGCCGAAGACCTTCGCTCCCCATCCGACGCGCCGGTTGGTCCACGATGTTGTTGCAGTTGCGCACGCCCGGCGTGTTCCAAAGCAAGGAGACGCGCCGCAGCACCTAAGGCGCGCGATTACGCACATCTGCTTAGGGGAAAGTTCTTCACCTTTCGGCGCGCCTTCCCGATTGAGAAGCGAGAGGTCTGGACCGGTCAGCGGAAGGGACGAGGGTGAGGCAGATCAGGGTTCTCAAGGGCCGCAAGCCCCCGCGGTAGGCTCCACGCCGACTCGTCCGTTCGGCCGGCCCCGCTCTCGTGGGCGGTAGGACCACCAGGTCCAAGAACCGAGCTCGTGCCCGACCGCCGACGCCAGACGGCCCGGTCGAACCCGACCACATGCCCTCCACCCCGCTCAGCGGCGGCACAAGAGCGATGGTCGCAAGAACCGAGGCGAGCACCCGCCCGGGCCGGTCGAACACGACCACATGCCCCTGGTATGGACGGCGGCGGGCCGAAATGGTCCTTCAGGGCTATTGAGTCTCCCGGGCATTGCATGGAAGATACTTCCACGACACGCTTGGCGGGGGGGACGGTGGGTCTGCGAGGGAGGAGTGGTTCCCGCTCATGTCTGCTCCTCTCTCGCTCCCATTCGCGGCGTCGACCTCGTCGGAGTCGACCGCTCCCACTCACTCCCTCTGGCTTCCGCGCCGGGGTCGTGGCCCCCATTGTGTTCGGGGAGTTTGGTTGTGCGCGCCCCTGCGCCGGGCCCCAGGTCGCGGCCCCTGGTGCGTTCGGGGTGATCTGGGTGGCGCGCTCTTGCGCCGAAGTACCCCGACTCGAGGCCCCCGACCAGGCCCCGACTTGAGGCCCCGACTTGAGGCCCATGGGACGAAGGAGCCTCCTGTTTACATCTAGACGAGATGATGCTTACGTTGTTCGTGGACGATCATTTCGAGCGAACCTAGGGGGCGACATGCGCCGGATAGCTCTTCTCTCCTTCCTTGTGGCGACGTTGGTGGGAGCGGCAGGTCTGCCGGCGATGGCCGGCAGCGCCTCAGCCGCCGCCGGCGGCGGTAGGGCCGGGGCAGACTTCAACGGCGACGGCTTCGACGACCTCGCCGTGGGCGTCCACGGAGAGACGATCGGGACCGAGGCCAACGCCGGCGCCGTCAACGTGCTGTATGGAGCGCGTTCCGGGCTCAGCGCGGCCGGAGATCAGTTCTGGCACCAGGACTCGCCCGGCGTCGACGACGTCGCCGAGGCGGGCGACGAGTTCGGGGCCGCCCTGGCCGCGGGAGACTTCAACGGCGACGGCTTCGACGACCTTGCGGTAGGCGTTCGCTTCGAGGACATCGCCGCGGCAACGGATGCGGGCGCCGTGAACATCCTCTACGGGTCGGCCGCAGGGCTCACGGCGACCGGGGACCGGTTCCTCCACCAGGACACGGCGGGCCTAAGCGACGTCGCCGAGGCGGGGGATCTCTTCGGCGCTGCGCTCGCCGCGGCTAACTTCGGCAAGGGTCGGCAGGCGGATCTCGCGGTGGGTGCTCACGGCGAGGACGTCGGCGCGGCAACGGATGCGGGCGCCGTGAACGTCATCTACGGGTCGCCGGGGGGCCTGGCTTCCGCGGGCGACCAGTTCTGGAACCAGGACACGACCGGCGTGAGAGACGTCGCGGAAAGCGACGACCTCTTCGGAGTGACGCTCGCCGCGGCCAACTTCGGAAAGGGCAGGCGGGCGGATCTTGCGGTGGGCGCCCTGCGCGAGGACGTGGATACGGTCGTCAACGCGGGCGCCGTGAACGTCCTCTACGGATCGTCGCGCGGGCTCAACGTGAGGCGCGACCAGTTCTGGAACCAGGACACGACAGGAGTGGAGGACGTCGCCGAGGCGAGCGACAACTTCGGGTCGGCCCTCACAGCCGCCAACTTCGGCAAGCGCCGGCGCGCCGACCTGGCGATCGCCGTGGTGGGCGAGGACGTCGGCGCGGTCACCAATGCGGGCGCCGTGAACGTCCTCTACGGATCGTCGCGCGGGCTCAACGTGAGGCGCGACCAGTTCTGGAACCAGGACACGACAGGAGTGGAGGACGTCGCCGAGGCGAGCGACCTCTTCGGGGTGTCCCTGGCCGCGGCTAACCTCGGCAGGGGAAGGCAGGCCGACCTCGTGGTGGGGGTGCCCCACGAAGGCGTGGGTGCAGTGGGCGGCGCCGGGGCAGTGAACGTCCTCTACGGGTCGCAGCGCGGGCTCAGCGCGGCTCGAGATCGATTCCTCCACCAGGACACGCCGGGCGTGGAGGACGTCGCCGAGGCGGGCGACAACTGGGGCTTCGGGCTCACCGGGCTGAACTTCGGGAAGGGCAGACAGGCCGACCTTGCGGTCGGCGCCGCCCAGGAAGATCTCGGGGCTGCCCTAGATGCCGGAGCCGTCAACGTCCTTTACGGTTCGGCGCGTGGAGTGACCGTCGCCGGAGACCAGTTCTGGCATCAGGACTCTCCCGGGGTGGAGGACGTCGCCGAGACAAACGACGAGTTCGCCCTCGCCCTCGCCGCGCCGAACTACGGCAACCGGCCACTCGAGCCTCTGTAAACCGCGGGCCTCGGGCGCAGCGTCGCCGGGTTACTCCTGCGTTCGCGCGCGCCTGCTAGACCACGGGTCCGCCGCGCGCTGGACGGACGTGGCCGTGCTCCCGGGCGCGCATCACGCGCCGCCGAGGGCCACTGAGCGCGCCCTCCTGGAGCGCGCCGAGAACATCCAGAGACGTCTCTTCCATCCCGGAGACGACTATGAGCACGGTGGCGGCGGAGGGGCAACCACGACCCCATCGCAGGCCGACAACTTCGAGATCGTCGGGCACTGGACCCTGACGCAGGGGGGCCCATACGCCGACGTGTACCTCTACGACCACGGCGGCGACGTCGGCAAGTAGGCCTACGTCGGGACGTGGGCGGCGAGGTGCAAGAGAGGCGTCCAGATCGTCGACGTCAACGACCCCGCAAACCCGGTTGTGGTCGCGACGGCCGGCCGCAGGGTCGGCGTCTCGAACGAGGACGTCGTGGTGCAGCACATCGGAGAACCGCGACGTGCTCGCGGTCGTCATCCAGGGGTGTCGCTTCGGCAGGGAGGCACCGCCCGTGGGACTGAAGCTGTGGGATGTGACCGATCCCAGCAACCCGACGAAGCTGGCGCTCTTCGAGACTCCCGCCGGCGTCCACGAGCTCGACGACGTCGTGCGCGACGACGGGCGGGCGCTGGCGGTGCTGGCGCTTCCCTTCGCCGAGTTCGGCGTCGTCTTCGGCGAGGACGCTCCGGGGGAGTTCTGGCTCGTCGACGTGTCGGACCCGACGCAGCCCGTCGCGCTCGCGGACTGGGGGGTCATCTCCAACAGCTCCCTGGAGATCTTCGGCGGCAACGACGAGTACACGAGCCCCTTCCAGGGCCTCGGAGCAGTCCCGGATACGTTCGCTCACGGCGCGCGGCTGGCGGACGACGGAGAAACCGCTTACGTCTCGTACTGGGATGCGGGGGCGTGCTCAAGTTCGACATCAGCGAGCCGGAGAACCCGATCCTGGAGGGACGGACGTCTTACGATCCCGGAGCCGACGGGGACGCACACTCGCTCACGCCGTACGACGCGGGCGGGACCCGATACATCCTTCAGAACGACGAGGACGGCTTCAACCTCCCCGGCGTGCTCGCCTCCACGAGCGTCACCGGAGACGAGCGCTACCCCGCCGTCCAGCAGTTCTGGGCGCCGACGTTGCTGTCGCGCGGCTCCCTGGCATCGGGGTTGCTCACGGGCAGGGCGCACGATGCCCGCAACGGATGTTTCGGGAAGCGCTACGTCGGCGCCAAGAACAAGGTTGTACTCATCAACGTCGTCGACCCCTTCTATGCGCAGCAACCGTGCGGCGTCGGCAAGCAAGTGCTCTTCGCGGTACGTGCGGGGGCGAAGGCTGTGATGCTGAACCTCATCGGTCCCGACGATCCGTCACGTATTACGGCCCCCGACGCAAGAACCAGAAGCTCGTCAACAAGGAAGCGAGGGGAGTCCCCATCGTCCAGGTGGCCGAGATCGACGAGGTCGCCGCCGAGATCAGGTCCGGACTGCAGGATGGGGTCGTGAAGGTGACCCTCAAGGCACAGCCACCGTCGTTCGGTTTCCTGCGCATCTTCGATGAAGCGACGGCCGAAGACATCAACGAGGATGGAACGCCCGAGTACGAGCAGGTTGGACATTTCTCGGACCTGGCTCACGTGCGCGGTGAGTTCAAGGCTCCTCCGGGGTTCTGGACGATCCACAACACCGAGGTCCTCGACGAGCGTGCCTACGCCTCGTGGTCGGGCACGGCATCGTGGCGCTCGACATGAGCGATCCGACCGCACCGGAGCTCGTGGGACAGTTCGTGCCCCCGAACAGCGACGTGTGGGGGGTGGCGATCGATCCCGAGACGGGCTTGGTCTACGCGAGCGACATCGGGTCGGGCCTGTGGATCCCGAATCCAACCGGGAGCGCCGCCGCCGACTGAGGATCCGAGGTTTTTCGTCACACCTTCCCGGTAGCGTCGAACCATGCACGAAGGAAGGCGCCTTCCGTGACGCGTCCGCCGGAGGAACGAGAGCTGGTCGACAGGCTCTGCCGCTGGGGCTTCAACAACTCACAGATAGCGCGCCTGACGAACGTCTCGAGAACATCGGTCCGGGAATGGCGACGACGCCCTCCCTCGTGGACGCCAGGTGTTCATCGAGTCAAGGACTGCCCGGTGTATCCATTCGGATGGTGGTCGTTTCATCAACCGTGTGAACGGTGGCGAGTATCCTCGCTACCAGTTCGTCAATGCTTCAAAGGACATCCGAGATATCTTCTGCCGCGCCTGCGAGAAGTACGGGTCGCGTGGACACAGTCCGCGTACAGGACCATCTCGGTATCGCGCCGAGGGGACGTGGCCAAGCTGGACTCATCGTGGGGCCCAAAGTGATTCAACTAGACTTGGCATCCTCGGCCGGGATGGAGAAATCTGGTAAACTCAATCGGCTCAAAACCGATCGCCCGAAAGGGCTTGCGGGTTCGAATCCCGCTCCCGGCACGTCGAAGCGCTGTGAAAGCCGGACCGTCCGGTGAAGTGTGCATGTTCGCACTCGTTCTCAGGGGCAGGTGTCGACTCGAGCCATCCAGGCGGCAAGCGCCTGGCCCTCGGATGTCCGAGAAGCCCTTTCGGCGCGCCGGGCGCACCCCTATACTTCGCCTCCCCATGCAGATACAGCGAAGCCTGTCCGAGCTCGCCGACTCTCTCGACAGAGAGCGCGAGGACCTGCGCATAGTCGAGGAGCAGGTCCGCTTCCAGAGCGATGTCCTCGAGGAGGCCAAGACCCGCATGCTGGTCGCCGAGACGCCTCTGGCGGACCGTGCCTACCGGATCGCACGAGACGACCTCGGACGCCTCGAGCGGGAGCGCGACCGCATCCGATCGTCCATAGCCGAGCTGCTCGTACAGCAGGACCGGCTCCTGGACCGGATGCTCGGTTGAACGCAGGGCGACGCGCCGAAATGCCCGGAACGGGTATCTTCGTTACGACAGCAGTAGTAAGCGAGCTCGGCGCATTCCGCCGTTCTTGTGCCGTCGCTCGGTAAACTGACGTCGCCATCGCCCGTTGCGGGACGGGCGGCGCAAAGACGTGTCGGGACCGTCGCTCCTGGCGACGGCCTCGATGAGGCAAGGGGGAGATATGGACAACCCGAGGTGGCTCAAGCTCGTGGCGGTTCTCGCCGGACTGGTACTCCTAGCTGCGGCCTGTGCCCGCGAGGAGGGTGACGGTGGCGGTGGCGCCGCGGCCGAGTGTCCCGACGACGAGTTCGGCTGCGTCGAGGTCGGCTCCGACGAGCCCATCAAGCTCGGCACGCTGCTCGTGATCTCCGGTCCCAACGCGAGCCTCGGGCTCGACAGTCAGTACGGCGTCCAGGTTGCCGTCGACATGCGCGGCGAGGTCGCCGGCCATGAGGTCGAGCTCGAGAACCAGGATGACGGCTGCGCGGCCGAGGGCGGTCAGACCGGAGCGCAGGCGCTCGTCTCAGATCCTCAGGTCGTCGCGGTGATCGGTACGAGCTGTTCGAGCGCCGGGGTCCCGGCGGCGGAGATCACGAGCGACAAGGGCGTGTTGATGGTGTCGCCGTCGAACACGGCGCCGGACCTCACCGACCCCGAGACGCACCAGTCCTTCTACGCGCGCACCGCCCACAACGACAAGGTGCAGGGCGCCGCGATGGCTCGGTTCGTGGCCGAGGAGCTGGGCGCCAAGACGGCCGCGACGATCCACGACGGAAGCCCCTACGCAGATGGTCTGCAGTCGGTGTTCGCCGACGTCTTCCAGAGTCAGTACGACGGTGAGATCACCGAGCAGGAGGCCGTGCAGGTCGGGGATACCGACTTCAAGCCGGTGCTCACGAGCATCGCCTCGACCAACCCCGACTTCCTCTACTACCCGGTGTTCGTCCCCGAGGGGGCGGGCATCACGCAGCAAGCGCGTCAGACGAGCGGCCTCGACGGAGTCGATCTCGGCGGCGCCGACGGCATGCAGACCCCCGACTTCATCGAGGCGGCGGGGGACGCGACCGAGGGCATGTACCTCTCGGGACCAGACCTGAGCTTCTCGGGCAACTTCTATAAGGACGAGTTCCTCCCGGCGTACACCGAGGTCTCGGGCGAAAAGGAGCCGATCTCGGTGTTCCACGCGCACTCGTACGACGCGACCAACATGGTGTTGGACGCGATCGAGGAGGTCGCGATCGAGAGCGACGACGGAGGTCTGCTGATACCCAGGACCGAGCTCCGCGATGCTCTGTTCGCGACGGAGGGCTACGAAGGCATCATCGGGAACCTCACCTGCAATGAGAACGGCGACTGCAACCCGCAGACGACGATCGCCGTCAGTCAGGTAAAGAACGGGGAGTTCAAGCCGGTCTTCCAGGTGACGCTCGAGCTGGAAGAGACCGAGTAGCAAGAGCTACGGAGGGGGCGGCTGAACCGCCCCCTCTTGGCGCCTGGGAGGGACATGGTCTCGACGACCGAACAGCCGGCCAAGCCGGCCGCGGGGGGAGGGCTGCAGCGCTCCCTCCTGCGACTCCCTGTGCGGAAGATCTTGCTGTGGATCATCAGCGTGGTCCTCGTCATCGGTCTCACGGCGGGGATCCGGGCGAACTTGGCGGAGGGCGTGCTCACCTTCGCCAACTACCGTTCGTTCTTCATCGACGGCCTCGCCCAGGGCAGCCTCTATGCGGTCATCGCCGTGGGCTACACGTTGGTCTACGGCATCTTGTTCCTCATCAACTTCGCGCACGGTGAGGTCTTCATGGCCGGCGCGTTCACCAGCTTCTTCTTGGCGCGCACTCTGGACGAGAGCGGGTTCCTCGACGCCAACCCCGTGGTGTCGATCCTCATCCTGCTCATCATCTCGATGGTCGTGTCCACGCTGACGGCGATACTCCTCGAACGGATCGCTTACCGGCGGCTGCGCGGTGCTCCGAGGCTGATCCCGCTCATCACCGCGATCGGCGCGTCCCTCTTCCTGCAGAACACGTTCCGCGGACTGTACGGGGCATCGACCCGCGGCTACCCCATCCCCGACGGTCTCAAGGGCAGATGGGACATCTTCGGGATCCCGATCCTCAAGACCCAGACGATCGTGATCATCGGCGCGGCCCTGCTGATGATCGGGCTCTATCTCTTCATCGAAAGGACCAAGACCGGCCGATCGATGCGCGCGGTGGGAGAGGACAAGGAGATCGCGAGCCTCATGGGCGTCGACGTCGATAAGGTCATCGTCCAGACCTTTGCGATCGGCGGGATGCTGGCCGGCGCCGCGGGCGTGCTGTGGGCGATGGTGCTCGGACAGGTCAACGCCTTCATGGGATTCATCCCCGGCATCAAGGCGTTCACGGCAGCCGTGCTGGGTGGCATCGGCAATATCGTGGGAGCGGCGGTCGGCGGGGTCCTCCTCGGGGTGCTGGAATCGTTGGCGCCCAACCTCTTTCTGCCGCCGAGTATCCCATCGCCGAATCAGCTGAAGGATGGGGTCGCTTTCACGGTGCTAGTTCTCATCCTTATATTCCGTCCCGGGGGCTTGCTCGGGTCGAGCGAGGAGGAGAAGGCCTGATGACCGTAGCGGCGCGCTCGACCGCTGCCGCAGCGTCCCCCCGCGGTATGCCGCCCGCCGTGAAGTACGGGCTCATCGGCGGTTCCGTCGCGGTCTACCTGGCTTGCGTCGGCCTGGTACAGCGCTTCCAGTCGCGCGACGTGATCGTCGGTGTGATTGGGATGGGCCGGACGCTGTTGCTGATCGTCGGCGTCGCCTTCGGCTACATGGCCGCGCGCCCCACCACGAACGGCGTTGAGGCGGATGCCGAGGGAAGCTTCGATGCGACGCGCGGGATCGTCGCGGGAGCCACGGCCGGTGCGATCACGGGCGCGGTCACGGGCGCCCTTGTGCTCATCGGCACGGCCATCAACCTGCAGAACGTGCTGATCAGCGTGTCGGGAGCCCTCCTCACCACGCTCGCGTTCGGCCAGAGCGCAGGGGTCGGGGCGCTGCTGCTCGTCGTGAGCGGCGGGGTCCTCGGCGCTCTCGGGGCTTCCGCACGGCTCCTTGGCCCCGACCTGAGGAAGCCGCTGTTCGCAGGAGCGATGGCGCTTCTTGTCCTCAGCCTCTTCTCGTCCCTTCTCAAGCAGATCCTGTTCAGCCTCTACATCCCGACGACGCTGCTCTACGAGGGCGATGGTCTCTCGATCTTGGGGGCGATCATCGTGATGCTCGTCACCGCGGGCGTCGTCGCGACGTGGAAGCGGAGGGGCGCGGGCGCGCGCGACAGGGTCAGGGAGCTGCCCGACCGGCAGCGGAAGCTGTTCCGCCTCGTCGCGCTGTTCCTGCTCGTCGCCCTGCTGCTCTACCTGCCTCAGATCCTCGGGATCTTCCTCAGCGAGGTCCTCGGCACCATTGGCCTCTTCGTGCTCCTCGGCCTAGGTCTCAACATCGTCGTCGGCTACGCGGGCCTGCTCGACCTCGGGTACGTGGCGTTCTTCGCCATCGGCGCGTACGCCACCGGGATGCTGACCTCGCCGTCGGCGGCGGGCGCGGTCGAGATCTCGTTCTGGGCGGCGCTGCCGATCGTCGTCCTCGTCTCGACGGTGGCGGGCGTGCTCATCGGCGCGCCGGTGCTGCGTCTGCGCGGCGACTACCTCGCGATCGTGACGCTGGGTTTCGGCGAGATCATGCGACTGCTGGTCATCTCGAACTGGGCTGCGCCGCTCACCGGGGGGGCCCAGGGCATCCTCAGCATCCCAGACCCGAGGCTCGGCGGGATCGAGTTCGACGACTCACAAACCATCTACTACCTGATCCTCGTTGCCTGTCTCATCGCCGCGTTCATCGCGGTCCGCCTAGTGGACTCGCGTGTCGGACGCGCATGGAACGCGATGCGCGAGGACGAGCAGGTCGCCGAGGCCATGGGCGTCAGCATCATCAAGTACAAGCTGCTCGCGTTCGCGATGGGCGCCGCGATCGGCTGTCTCGGCGGCGCCTTCTTTGCGGTCAAGATCGGCTCGATCTTCCCCGCCAGCTTCAACCTGCTCGTGTCGATCCAGGTCCTCGCGCTGATCATCCTCGGGGGCATGGGCAACATCTGGGGCGTCCTGGTGGGCGCAGCGGTCCTGGTCGGGCTCCCGGAGCTGCTGCGGGAGTTCGCCGAGTTCCGCTTGCTCCTGTACGGCGCCGTGCTCGTTGCCATCATGCTGGTGCGGCCCGAAGGTCTCGTGCCGAGCGCCCGCCGTCGTCGGGAGCTGCATGTCGACGAGCCGGCCGAGGCGCAGTACGCCGAGAGGGCCGGACAAGAGGGCCGCGCGCCCGTCGTTACGGGTCGGCCCAAGGAGGCCGGATGAGTCTGCTCGAGGTCAGGTCGCTCCACAAGCACTTCGGTGGTGTGCGGGCCGTCGACGGCGTCGACTTCCACGTTGACGAGCGCGAGATCGTCAGCGTCATCGGCCCGAACGGTGCCGGAAAGACGACGCTGTTCAACGTCGTCACGGGCTTCAACGCGCCGGACTCGGGCCAGATCCGCTTCGACGGGCAGCGCATCGACGGCTTGAAGCCCAACCAGGTAACCGCGGTCGGCATCGCCCGCACCTTCCAGACCGTCCGTCTCTTTCCCAACATGACGGTGCTCGAGAACGTCATGGTCGGCCAGCACGCGCGCACGCGCTCGGGACTGACCGGCGCGATCCTTCGGCTGCCGAGGACCAGGAAGGAAGAGGCGGCAATCCGGGAGCGGGCGCGAGGGACGCTCTCGTTCTTCGAGGAGAGGTTCGGCGGGAGCATGGAAGACGAGTTCGCGAGCGCATTGTCGTACGCGGACCGGCGTCGTCTGGAGATAGCGCGCGCGATCGTGACCGACTGCCAGCTGCTCTTGCTCGACGAGCCCACCGCAGGGATGAACCCGGCCGAAACCGAGGGGCTCACGCGGCTCATCCATCGATTGCGTGAGGAGCTCGGCCTCACGGTCATCGTGATCGAACACGACATGCGGCTCGTCAAGGGCGTGTCGGATCGTGTGGCGGCGCTCGACTACGGCAAGAAGATCGCCGAGGGCACCTACGACGAGGTCGCCGGCAACGAGCAGGTGATCGAGGCTTATCTCGGCAAGCGGCAGCAAGAGCAGGCGTCGTGAGCGCGCAGCCGCCTCCTCCACCGCCCTCGAAGGGCGCGACGATCCTCGAGCTCAAAGACGTCGACACGAGCTACGGGCCGGTTGAGGTGCTGCGCAACGTCACACTCGAGATCAACATGGGAGAGGTCGTCTGTCTGCTCGGACCCAACGCGGCGGGTAAGTCCACGACGCTCAAGACGATCCTCGGCATGGTGCGACCCAAGAAAGGCGAGATCCTGCTCGAGGGAGAACGCATCGACGGTCACGTGACGACGACGATCGTCGCCAAGGGACTGACTATGGTTCCGGAGGGTCGCAGGCTGTTCGGACGCATGAGCGTGCGCGAGAACCTCGAGATCGGCGCCAACCTGCGCGACGACAAGGAGAAGATCAACAGCGACCTCCAACGGGTTCTCGATCTCTTCCCCCGTCTGCGCGAGCGCCTGGCGCAGAAGGCCGCCACGCTATCCGGCGGCGAGCAGCAGATGGTTGCGATGGGGCGCGCGTTGATGGCCGATCCTAAGGTCTTGCTCATGGACGAGCCGTCGATGGGCCTTGCGCCGATCCTCGTGGAGCAGGTCTTCGAGATCATCAAGGAGATCAACGAGCAAGGCACGACGATCTTCCTCGTCGAGCAGAACGCAAGCATGGCACTCGAGATCGCCGATCGCGGCTACGTGCTGCAGACGGGCGAGATCGTCCTCGCCGATACGGCGAAGGCGTTGCTGGAGGATCCCCAGATGCAGGAGGCGTATCTGGGCGCGGTGGGTTGAGCCTGCGCCTCATCGACGCCCAAGAGCTTTCCTCTCTGCTGCCGATGCCGGCTGCGATCGACGCGCTCGATCGGGCGTTCGCCTCCGGAGCGGTAGAGGCCGGACCGCAGCGCACGCACGTGTCCGTCGATGAGGGTGCTGAGCTTCTCGTGATGCCCGCCGTCGGCTCCGCCGGGATCGGCGTGAAGCTCGTAACGATCGCCCCGGCCAACCCCGGGCGCGGGTTGCCGCTCATCCACGGCCTCTACGTGCTGTTCGCGCCCGGGACGCTCGAGACCGTGGGTGTGATCGACGGGAGCTCTCTCACCGGGTTGCGAACGGCGGCGGTGTCGGGGGTGGCGACGCGCCATCTCGCGCGCGACGGCGCCCACCGCCTGGTCCTCTTCGGGGCCGGCGCGCAGGGGTACTCGCACCTGGATGCCATGGGCGCCGTGCGCCCCATAGACGACGTTAAGGTCGTGTCGAGAACCACGGCGACCGCACAGAAGCTGGTGGCCCGCGCGCGCTCGATGGGATTGACGGCAGACGTGGCGGAGCCGGACGCGGTGAGCGACGCCGACATCGTCTGCACCTGCACGACGAGCGACCGTCCGGTCTTCGATGGCTCGAGGCTGGCACAGGGCGCACATGTCAACGCGGTCGGCGCCTACCAGCCGCACGCGCGCGAGCTCGACGACGCGGTCATGGGGCGCGCCGGTTCCGTGGTCGTCGAAACGCGCTCGTCGGCGCTCGCCGAGGCGGGCGACGTCGTGCTTCCGCTCGAGGCGGGAGTGCTCGACGAAGACGCTGTGGTCGAGCTGGCAGAGGTCGCGCGGGGGGACTGGGGGCGAACCGGGGATGACGCCATCACGGTGTTCAAGTCCGTCGGCGTTGCGTTCGAGGACCTCGTGATCGCACGCGCGGCCTTCGGCGCGGCCTAAGGCGAGCTTGACTGCTCGCACACCTCGCGCATCGCCCAATGGCCGGAGATCGCCGCCTCCACATCGGGCGGGACGCAGCGTGCATCGATGCCTCCCCGGCTCCTCGTCCACGGCAGCGCGGTGAGGTAGCGCCGGCGGAGACCGGTGTAGGGGCAGGGGTCGCGCACCGGGTCGAACGTCAACACGTCGCTCTCGACGCTCCAGCGGTAGACACCCTCCATGCTGGTGCAGCTCGGATCGTTGAACAACGTCACTCGGCCGTTCGAGACGTCGGCGTGGCCCGAGTTCCTGTAGCCGTCCTGCGGATGGAGCATGAAGAACCTCCCGGAGTCGAACGTCAGCACCTCGCGGCCCGCGAGCATCCTGTAAGGGGGACAGCGCCTGCACTTGCCCTCGAGGGAGGCGAGGCGTTGGGGGATCGTCCGGATGTAGGTCCCGTCGAGCGCCGTCGGTTCAACGGGAGGCAGAGGGGTCGTGAAAGGGTACGGCTCGATGTCGCAGCGCTCCCAGCCGCGCGCGTAACAGGAGCCCGAGGCGTCGGCGGACGCCCGATCCGCGCGCCCAGGCGAGGTCTCATCGGGCGCGCCGGGCGTGCAACCCGCGGTGATCATCAGCGCGCCCGCGAGCGCGCCTACGACCCTTCTCGGCGCGCCGGCGATGCTCATAGGATGGCGCGGTGCCGGAGGATGTCGAGTTTGCGGTCATCGGAGCGGGCATGGCGGGAGCGGCCACGGCGCGCGCGCTGGCGCGCGCCGGAAAGGAAGTCATGCTCTTCGAGCAGTTCTCGCCCGGGCACAAACGAGGGTCGAGTCATGGTGCGTCCCGCATCTTTCGATTCTCCTATCACGAGGCCACATACGTTCGCATGGCGATGGGCGCGTTGAGCCTGTGGCGCGAGCTCGAGGACGAGGTCCGGCGGGAGCTCGTCGTAATGACCGGAGGGCTCGACGCCGGCGGGAAGCTCGACGAACACATCGACGCGCTCAGAGAGTGCGGAGCGACGTTCGAGGTGCTCGACGGCTCTGAGGCGTCCGAGCGGTTCCCTGCCGTGAGCTTCCCGGCGGGCGAATCCGTGCTGTTCCAGCCGGACGCGGGCATAACGCGCGCCGACGAGGCCGTGCGGGCGTTCCTGTCCTCGGCGACCGCGCACGGCGCCCGGGTGCGCTTCGAGACGCCGGTGCTGCGGCTCGAACCGTCAGACGATCACGTCTCGATCGAGTTGGGGGACGGCAGGATCCGGGCCCAAGTGGCCGTCGTTGCCGCCGGTGCGTGGGCCAAACCGCTGCTCGCGACCGCCGGCATCGATCTGCCCGTGACGCCCACCCGTGAGACCGTCGCCTACTTCGCCCTTGCCGACGAGATGTCGGTGCCCACCCTTGTCGACTGGATCCATCCGGCCTTCTATGCGCTGGCGGACCCCGGGCGCGGGCTCAAGGCCGGGCTGCATCACGCCGGTCCACCGATAGATCCGCGCGAGGAGGGAACGATCAACGAGGAGACCGTCGCGGAGCTCGAGCGTCGGATCGCCGAGCGCTATCCCGCATCGGAGCCGCGCGCGACGCGCGCCGAGACGTGCCTCTACACGAACACGCCCGACGAGCGCTTCATCCTCGAACGGCGTGGGCAGGTGGTGATCGGCTCGGCATGTAGCGGCCACGGCTTCAAGTTCGCTCCGCTCACGGGCAGGCGCCTGGCGGATCTCGCGCTCGGCGCGCCTCCCTAGCAGCAGCAGCAGCGCCGAGTGGGAGAGTTGCCGTATACGGGATCTGGCACCCATCCCTCGACGTTCGCGCGCGCCCAATAGGGTGGCGCGCCATGCATAGCCACGTGATCACGCAGCCGCTGCGCATCATGGGAGACGGAGAGAACGTTGCCGACGGCCCGCTCCCACAAGGTCTCGATGCCGGGACGCTGCTCGAGCTGTGGCGTTCTATGGTCCTGCTGCGGACTTTCGATGAGCGCGCCGTCTCCTTGCAGCGCCAGGGACGCATCGGCACCTATCCGATGTTCTCCGGCGAGGAGGCGACCCAGGCCGGCCCCTTGCTTGCCTGCGACGATCGTGACTGGCTCTTCCCGTCGTACCGGCAGAACGCGATCGGCATCCTGCGCGGCATACCGCCGTCGACGATCTACAAGTACCGGCGAGGCTACGGCGGTCCCCACGGTTTCTGGGACCCGCGTCTTCATCGCGTCGCCCCCATCTGCATCCCCATCGCGACGCATCTGCCGCATGCGGTCGGGCTCGCATGGGCCGCGAAGCTGAGGCGCGATCCGATAGCGGTCCTCACCTGGTTCGGTGACGGAGCCACCTCGGAGGGTGATTTCCACGAAGCGATGAACTTCGCCGCCGTGTTCAAGGCGCCGGTGGTGATGTTCTGCGTCAACAACCAGTGGGCGATATCGACTCCCGTTCACCGCCAGATGGCGACGGAGACGATCGTCGAGAAGGCCGCGGCCTACGGCATGGCCGGCATCATGGTGGATGGCTTCGACGCGATCGCATGCTGGCGCGCGACCGTAGAGGCGCTCGAACGGGCGCGCTCCGGGGACGGGCCGACCCTCATCGAGGCGTACTGCTATCGCCTCGGCCCACACGGCACCGCCGACGATCCGAGCCGTTATCGCGACGAGTCTGAGACCGAGCGCTGGGGCGCGCTCGAGCCGGTGGCCCGCATGGCGTCGTTCCTACGCCGCGTCGGCTGTCTCGAAGAGTCCAGCGAGCGGGAGGCGTGGACCTCCGCGCGCCGCACCATCGCCGCCGCGGTCGCCGAGCTCGAAAGTGCCACCCCGCCGAGCTCGGACGTGCTGTTCGACCATGTCTACGCGTCGAAGCTGCCGTGGACGCTCGCCGAGGGAAGAGCCGCCGAGCGGCGGTGGAGGAGCGACGCCCGCCCCTAACCGAGCGTGCCACTGCGCCGCCCGGCCGGTTTCGCTGGACCTCTGATCCTGTACCCCCGCCGAACTCGGTGGAGGCGCAATGGTCGCCTCCACCGAGTTGCCCGGCGCGCCGCCCGACCTCGGTCCCTCGAGACCTCGATCGCCGACCTCTGAGTCTGCACCCGGAGCCGCTCTAGACCACCGCCTCGACGAGGCCCGCGAACAGCGGCGCCAGCAACAGCGCCGGCAGCAGGTTCACCACGCGTATCTCGGCGATGTCGAGCAGGCGCAGCGCGATGCCCATCACGAGGAGGCTGCCGACCGCGCCGAGCTCGGCGAGCACCTCTGCGGTCATCAGGGGCGCGACCAGCGACGCGCCCAGCGTCACAAGTCCCTGGTACGCAGCGATCGTCACGAGCGAGCCGAGCACGCCCCAGCCGTATACGGATGCGAAGCCGATCGACGCGACGCCATCGAGCGCGCTCTTGATCGCAAGCAGCCGGATGCTTCCGCCGAGACCATCCTGGATAGCGCCGAGGATCGTGAGGGGACCGACGCAGAAGACCGTCGACGCGACGACGAAGCCCTCGACGAAGCGAGAGCGCGAACCCAGCGTCTCGATCTCTTCCTCGACATGGAAGCGATCGCGCAGGCGCTCGCCGACGCGCTCGAGGCGCTCCGCGAGATGCAGGGCCTCACCGGCAACACCTCCGCAGATGATCGCCGCGATCATGATGATGAAACGCCTGAGCCCCGCGTCGGCATCGAAGAGTGGCTCGAGTCCCACCACCGCGACCGCGAGCGTCACCAGTCCCAGACCTTGCATGATGGTTCGGCGCATGGTCTCCGGAAGGCGGTCGCCGATGAACACGCCGGCGACGCCTCCCACGGCCACGGCGATCACGTTGATCACGGTGCCGAGCCCCGTCACTCCGAGCATCGTGGGAAGCTACCAGGGAGGCAACGAAAGGAGCGCTAACGGGAGCCGTGGCGAAGTGAACATTTCAGTCCTCCAAGCGCTCTCCGAGGAAGTGGTCGAGTGTCGCGCGTGTCCGCGACTCGTGACGTGGCGCGAGGCGGTCGCGCGCGACAAGCGAGCATCGTTCGCGCACGAGGCCTACTGGGGGAGGCCGGTGCCGAGCCTCGGCGACGCGCGCGCTCGTCTCCTCGTTGTAGGGCTGGCGCCCGCCGCACACGGCGGCAACCGCACGGGCCGCATCTTCACGGGAGATCGTTCGGGCGACTGGCTGTTCGCATCGCTGTTCCGCTGCGGCTTCGCGAATCAACCACACTCCCGCCGACGCGGCGACGGTCTGCAGCTGATCGATTGCTACATCGCCGCAGCGGTGAAGTGCGCGCCGCCGGCCAACAAGCCGACGCACGAAGAGAGGGATCGCTGCTCACGTTATCTCGTGCGCGAGATGACGCTCCTCGAAGACCTCGAGGTAGTGGTCGCGCTGGGCGGGTTCGCGTGGGACGCGCTGCTTCGGGTCCTGGCGATCCTGCGCGGCGCGCCGGTGAAGCCGAGGCCCGTCTTCGGCCACGCCGCAGAGGTGAAGGTCGATGCGCTGACGCTCATCGGCTGCTATCACCCGAGCCAGCAGAACACCTTCACGGGAAAGCTGACGGAGGAGATGCTCGAGGCGGTGTTCCGGCGCGCCGGTCAGCTCACGAGGACTTGACCGCGGCTCTTAGGGCGGCCTAACATCGGCTCGCCTAATGAGAATCCTACGGTCGGCCGAAGAAACGTGTCGGGGGACGGTCGGGCGCCTTGCGGCGCTCTTGGGCGCCGCCGCCCTCTTGCTCGCGGGGTGCGGGCAGGACGGGGACGGCGCCTCCGCTCCCTCGGCGTCCGGGAACGAGGAGTCGACCTCCGCCGGCGAGCTCGGAGCCGAGGAGGTCGACTTCGGCGCGTCGCTGGCGCAGATCCGCGCACATCATCTCGTGTCGCTGGACCTCTACGAGGCGGGACGGTTCGGGGATGCGCTGCTCCACGCGACCCATCCCATCGACGAGCTCCTCGCCGCCGTTCAGGGCGGGCTCGAGGAGCACGACGCAGGCGTGGCGGGCGCTCTCGAGCAGACCCTTCGCCGGGCGACGACCGCGATCCAAGAGCGCGTTGCGCCCGCCAAGCTGGGCTCGATCTACGCGCGCGCGGCCGCCCTCACCGAGAACGGCGAGACGAGCGTGGTCGGCGCCGAGACGACGGCATACCGCGCCTCCGTGGTCGCATCCCTCAGCGCGACCGCGGCTCGAGAATACGAAGAGGCGGTCGGCAAGGACGGCCTCCGGCTGGAGGCCGAGTACCAGGACGGATATGCCTTCGTGCAGGAGGCGCGCCGCCTCTATCAAGAGATAGCCGCCACCGTGGAGGACGAGGAGCCCGAGGAGGCGGAGGAGATCGAAGAGGCCTTCGCCGGCCTCGCACAGGCGCTCCCGTCGCCCACCCCGCCGCAGCGGCTCGCATCGGTCGAGGACGTCGAAGTCGCGGCGCGGCTGATCGGGGCAGAGCTCGAGGAGGTCGTGGGCGCGCGCGTGGAGGGAGACTTGGAGACCGACGAGATAGGTGAGGAGATCGATGAGCTCCTCGACGAGATCGTCGCGACCTACGAGGCCGGAGACGCCGATGAGGCGGCGGAGCTGTCGGCGGAGGCATACCTAGAGAACTACGAGGTCATCGAGGCGGAAGTCATCGAGCAAGCTCCGGACATCAACGAGGAGCTCGAGCCGCTGCTCGGGGCGGAGCTTCGCAGAAGGATCCAGGACGGTGCCCCGGCGACGGAGATAGAGGCGATGGTCGAGCGGGCGAAGAAGCTTCTCGACAAGGCGCTCGCGGTGCTGGACGAGGCCGTGGAGCACTCGTGACGCGGGGAAAGCTTGCGGCGGTTCTGTTGCTCACCGTCACACTCCTGTGGCTCGGCGCGCCGGCCCATGCCGCGGAGGTCACTCCCAAGGAGGGGGTGAGGGAGCTCGATCGTTCTCGCGCCCTCGTCACGCGCAGTCTCGTCCTGTTCGAGCGAGGCGCCACCGAGGAGGCCTACGAGGCCGCAAGGAACGCATACCTCGATCACTTCGAGTATGTCGAGATCCCGCTCAGGGTTCGGGACGAGGCGCTCACGCTGGAGCTCGAGGAGGACTTTGCAACGCTGCGCAACCAGATCGAGGCGGGCTTCTCTCTCGAGGAGGTCGAAGCCACCGCCGGCGAGCTGCGACGTGGTCTCGATCGCGTCGAGAGGCGCCTTTCGGAACCGGGGCTGGCCGCGCCGATCCTCGCGTTCGCCTCCGCGTTCGTGATCCTGTTCCGCGAAGGCATCGAGGCGGTGCTTGTGATCGCTGCGATCCTCGGATATCTCGAGGCGAGCAGGAACAACCAATATCGAGGGGCGATCCTCAGAGGAGTGGGAGCTGCGGGGATCGCAACGGTTGTCACGTTCATAGCGGCAAGCGTTCTCCTGAACATCGCGCCGGTTCAGCGCGAGCTGCTCGAGGCTGGAACCGCGATCGCCGCAGTCGTCGTGCTCTTCTACGTGTCTTTCTGGCTCGTCACGCGGCTCGAGCACCGACGCTGGATGGAGTTCGTGAAGGCCAAGGTATGGACGGCGACGACGACCGGGTCGGCCCTCGCGCTGGCCGCGGTCGGCTTCACGGCGGTTTATCGGGAGGGCTTCGAGACCGTTCTCTTCTACCAGGCGCTGTTGAGCTTTGCCGAAGGCCTGACGACGTGGGTTGCTCTCGGAACCGCCTCAGGCGCGCTTGCGCTCGGAGTCGTCGCCTACCTCGTCTTCAAAGCGGGACGGCGACTGCCGGTCAAGGCCTTCCTCACCACGGCCGTCTTGCTCGTGATGGCGCTGTCCGTCGCGTTCGTCGGCAACGCCGTGCGCGCGCTGCAGCAGGCCGCGCTGCTTCCGGTTCACTTCCTCGGGGACGTCCCCCGGTTGCCTATCTTCCTCGCCGAGCTGACCGGGTGGCACCCCACGCGCGAGACGATCCTGGCCCAGGCCGCACTCACGGTCGTCTACGTCGCCGGCGCGCTGTGGACCTTCGTCGTGCTCCCGCGGCGCGAGCGACGTTTCGCCGCGGCTGCGCAGGAACCTGTTGCGCCGGCGCGCACGGAAGAGGAGCAGCACTCCGCGGTCGGCGGGAGTTAGCCGGTGCCCGTCAGGATCGGCGTCGACGTCGGAGGGACCTTCACGAAGGCCGTCGCCTGCGACGCGCGCACTGGACGGGTTCTGCTCCGCTCGATCGTTCCCACCACGCACGCGTCGCCGGTCGGCGTCGCCGAGGGGGTCGCCCAAGCCGTCGAAGAGGTTGCCGCCGCGGCACATGGCAGCTCGGCGGGGCCGATCATCCTGGTTGCACACTCGACGACCCAGGCGGTCAACGCTCTTCTCGAGGGTGATGCGCCGACCGTCGGTGTCCTGGGCATCGGTCGCCGGCCGGACCTGAGGCGCGCCCAGAATCGGACGCACGTGGGCGAGGTCGGGCTGGCTCCGGGCCGGCGCCTTCGAACGGTCCACGAGTTCATCGACGCCGGCGACGGTGTCTCGCGCCGCGCGCTGGAGACCGCCGTAGGGTCGCTCGAGGCTGCGGGCGCGACCGCACTGTGCGTATCGGAGGCGTTCGGGGTCGACGACGCATCGGTTGAGAGGCTTGCGCTCGAGGTCGCGGCGGATCTCGGCGTCCCTGCGTGTGGAGGCCATGAGCTCTCGGGCCTCTACGGGCTCGAGATGCGAACGGTGACCGGCGCCCTCAACGCGGCGATTCTTCCAGCGGCAGTGGCAACGGCGAGCGTGGTCGAAGACGCAGTGAGGCGCGCCCCGGGCGGTGCGCCGTTGCTCGTCATGCGAGGAGACGGGGGCGCGTCGGAGGTCTCCATGATGCGGCGCCATCCTCTGCTCACCGCGTTCAGCGGACCGGCCGCCTCGGTGGCCGGAGCATTGCGGCACCTCCAACTGAGCGACGGCGTGGTCGTCGAGGTCGGCGGCACGAGCACCAACGTCAGCACGGTCCGTGGAGGCCGGCCGGTGCTCGCGTACGTGAGGGTACTCGAGCACGTCACCTGCGTCCGCAGCCTCGACGTGCGGGTGGCCGGTGTCGCCGGCGGCAGCCTCCTGCGCGTCGGCAGGAGGCTGGGGCGGACGCGACTCGAAGACGTCGGTCCCCGCTCCGCACACATCGCGGGGCTGGGCTATTGCTGCTTCACGGCGCCGGAGGAGCTCGTCGGCGCACGCGCGCGCTTGATCGCGCCACGTTCCGGCGACGCACCCGAGTACGCAGTGATCGAGACGGAGCACGGCCGTCGTCTTGCCCTCACGCTCACGTGCGCCGCCAACGCGCTCGGTGAGGTGGCGTTGGGGTCGTACGCACGCGGGAACGCGGACGCAGCACGGTTGGGCTTCGAGGCGCTGGGGCGACTGCTAGGAACGGACTGGAGGAAGCTCGCGTGCGACGCGCTCAAGATCGCCGTCGCCAAGGTGGGAGCGATCGTCTCGGAGGCCGCGCGCGAGGCCGGCCTCGACCGACCCCGCGTCGTGGGTCTGGGCGGAGGCGCGGGCGCACTCGTGCCGGCCCTCGCTCGATCGCTCGGCCTCGACCAGGCGATATCGCGCGACGCCGAGGTCATCTCGTCGATCGGCGACGCGCTCTCGCTCGTGCGCGTCGAGCTCGAACAGACGCTTGCGAAGCCGGACCACGACGCCGTGGCGGAACTGCACCGGCGCGCCGAGGAGGCCGCCATCGCGGCCGGCGCCGCGCCGTCCAGCCTCGCGGTCGAGAGCCACGCGCTGCCCGAACGCAGTGCTCTACGCGTCGTCGCATCGGGCTCCGTGGCGCTGGGGTCGGCACCCGCCTCGGGCCCTGCGGTCGCAGACGACGCCTCCCGGCGACTCGCCGCCGAGGAGACCCTGCGAGACGAGGTCGAGCTCGTGGCCCGCACCGACTTCTACTCGATCTTCAGCGCCGGAGGCGACAAGAAGCGCCGCTATGCGGTCATAGACGGCAAGGGCTCGGTGGCCGTCTCGGGCGAGGGCGCGGTGGTGGCCGGCTCCGGCGCCGAGGTCGCGCGCTCGATCGCGGAAGCGCTTCCCCGCATGGCTCGTCACTACGGGCCGCTCGCGGTCGCCCCCGCCGTGCGCCTCCTGCGCGGCGCCCGCCTCGTCGATCTGTCGCTGCTCTCGTCTCCCGAGAAGGCGACCGAGGCCGTCGTCGCGGAATGCGCCAAGGCCAACGGCGATGTAGTGATCGCGCTGTTGTCGCGCGCCTAGACCGGTGGCGATCTACCGCCCTCAGCGGCGGCGTTGGCCGGCGCTCGCGCTCGCTGCGGGCCTCGGCCTCTTGCTCGGCGTCGCGCTGGGACTGGCGGTGGCCGGAAGCGACGACCCCGACGTGAGCGCAGCGGCCGCCGAGGCGCGCACCCGGTTGACGGAGGCCGCGGGACTCCTCGAGGTGGCAGAGGTCGAGTACCAAGAATCCGTCGCGGACGGCGAAGTGACCCAAGAGGCCGAGTACGAGGGCGCTCTGCGGGCGCTCGAACGCAGTCGCTCTCGTTACCTACAGGCCCGTCCCGGGCTCATCGCCCTCGCGCCGCAGGTCGCCGACGACCTCGACGCCCGCTACGGCGACCTCGCGCTGAACATGGAGGAACGCGCGCCGGAGCAAGGCGTGTCGGAGGCCGCCGCCGAGCTCATCGAGCTGCTGCGAGGAGATCCTCCTTGACCGCGCTCCGTCTCCGCTCCGTACAATCCCTGGGATAACCCTGAAGGCGCCCACAAGAGCTCAACAAGAGAGCGTGGAGGAGAGATGCTCACCAAGAAGGTCGAACAAGCCATGAACGACCAGCTCGCCGTCGAGCTGGAGTCCGCATACGTGTATCTCGCGATGTCGGCTTACTGCGAAGCGGAGAGCTTTCCTGGCCTGGCGCAGTGGCTCCGGAGCCAAGCGCAGGAAGAGGTCGATCACGCGATGCGCTTCTACACCTTCATCTTCGATCGCGGCGCGCGCGTTCGCCTCGGCGGGCTGCCGCAGCCGCGCGAGAAGTACTCATCCCCGCTCGACGTCTTCCAGCAGGCTCTGGACCACGAGCGCTCGGTCACCCGGTCGATAGGAGACCTCTACGGCCTCGTCGTCGACGAGAAGGACTACGCGGCTCAGGCGTGGCTCGACTGGTTCGCGACCGAGCAGGTCGAGGAGGAGAAGACGGTAGGCCAGATCGTCGACTCCCTGCGCCGGATCGGCGATCGTGGAGATGCGCTGTTCTTCCTCGACAAGGAGCTCGGCGCGCGCCAGGTGTGAGCCTCCCGGCGGCGCGCGGTTTTGCGATCGGGGGACAACGGCCCGACTCACCGCGGCGCGTTGCAACCGTCGCCCAAGCCGTCTTATGCGGGCAGGATCCAGAGGTTGTCGGCGAGCCGCTGACCCAGCGCCACGCTGCGGCCGTCCACGCGCAGGGTGCGAGTGCCGTCGGGACCTACATCGACGAGCTCGACGTCGTGTCCCGGCATGAGGCAGTGCTCCTCGAGGTACTTGAGGACGTCGCCGTCGAGCTCGACGTCCTCGAGCAGGCGAGTGAGCCTCCCGCCTGAGCCGACCTCCAGCGCCGCCACCGGCTGGAGCCGCGACCACGGGATCGCCGACGGCGCGCCCGGGATGGGGTTGCCGTGAGGACAGGTGGCATCGCCCTGAAGGCGGGAGAGGATGGCGTCCTCGACCTCCGGCGTCATGACCTTCTCCCAGTCTTCCGCCTGGTGGTGGCAGAGGTGCCAGGGGATGCCGAGGATGTCCACGAGCATGCGCTCCGCGAGGCGATGGCGCCGCACGAGGGTCTCGGCGACGACCCGCCCGGTCTCCGTGAGCGTGATGTCGCGCGCGCCGTGTACGGTTACGTAGCCTTCGGCCACGAGCCGCTTGATGCCCTCTGAGACGGTCGCCGGCGCAAGGCCGAGACGCTCGCCGATGCGCGCCTGCAGGATGCGCTGGCCCTCTTCCTCGAGCTCGAAGACTGCTTCCAGGTATTCCTTGGAGGCGGGGTTGAGCGAGCGCAGGTCCGGCGACGAAGCGACCATGTCG
The DNA here is from genome assembly GCA_046262355.1 of Actinomycetota bacterium. Taxonomy (GTDB): domain Bacteria; phylum Actinomycetota; class CADDZG01; order CADDZG01; family WHSQ01; genus DATADD01. Next base: position 42,030 of record JBHEMX010000025.1, read on the forward strand.
CCAGTCTTATCACGCCCCCGGCCGGCGGGCGCCGAGACCGTGAGGGCGTCACCGAAAAGGTTGCCGAAGGCCCTTGAGTCTTGGCGTCGATAAGGTAATATCTGGCAGCGCGACAAGCCCTCGTAGGGCCGCCCGGAGCGCCTCGTTACCTGGTGCTGGGGGACAGACCAGGAGGGACACACCCGGGATAGAAGAGGGAGCCCAAGAATGTTCCCCGGCTCCCTCTTCCGGTCTTCTCTCGGCCCTCGAGGCTCCGCGCCGTGACTGTAAGCTCGAGTCGCATGAGTCCACCTCGACCTGCGGCGCGGCCCAAAGTGCTCATCCTCGATGGACACTCGCTCGCGTTCAGGGCGTTCTACGCGCTGCCGGAGGATCTCAAGACCTCCGACGGGACGTACACGAATGCGGTCTACGGGTTCACCTCGATGCTCATCAAGCTCATGCAGGACGAGCGTCCCGACTACATCGCATGCTGCTTCGACATGGGCGCCCCGCTCGAGCGCACCGCACAGTTCGCGGACTACAAGGCGACCCGCACGGAGGCGCCCGCAACCTTCTCCCCGCAGCTTCCGCTGATCCGCGAGGTGTTGCGGGTCATGAAGATCCCCGTCTTCCAGCTCGCCGGCCACGAGGCGGACGACATCATCTCTTACCTCGCCCGCCGCACCTGCGAGGAGGGCGTAGACGTCAGGATCGTGACCGGTGATCGCGACTTCTTCCAGCTCGTCGGCGACCGCATCAAGGTGCTCTACAACAGGCGCGGGATAAGTGACATCGTCGAGATGGATGCAAAGGCGGTCGAGCGTCGCTACGGCGTGCCCCCGTCGAGGTACGTCGATCTGAAGTCACTCGAGGGTGACACCTCCGACAACCTCCCAGGCGTGCCCGGCGTGGGCACGAAGACCGCCGCCAAGCTGATCCAGAAGTACGGAGGCGCCGAAGAGGCGATCGCGCACGCCGAAGAGCAGACGCCGAAGCTCGCCCATAACCTCGCTGCGCATGGAGAGCAGGTGGCGCTCAACAAGAAGCTCTCGAGACTCGTCGAGGTGCCGCTCGAGGGAGTGACGCTCGAGGACCTCGAGATGGGTGCCTGGGACCTCGAGGAGGTACGCGAGCTGTTCGCCTCGCTGGAGTTCCGAACGCTGCTCGAGCGATTGCTCGCGGACCTTCCCGACGCCGCCGAGGGGGAGGGAACGCCGTTCGAGATCGACGTCCGGATCGTGGCCGACCGCGCCGCGCTCGCGGGTCTGGCTTCCGATCTCTCCGCCGCCGGCCGCTTCTCTCTCGACGTCGCGTCCGGCGCGCCGCGCGGCGCGCCTGCGTGGATGGCGTTCGCGTGGGGCGGGGGAGCGGTCGCCTTCGTTCCCGTCGGCGCGATCGGCGTCACGGGCGCGGAGGTCGACTCAGCCCTCTCGCCCGTGCTCGGCACCGGCTCGGTCGCCAAGATCGCACACGGAGGGCGCGAGGTGATCCTGGCCCTTGCCGCGATCGGAGTGGACCTCGCCGGGCTCGAGCTCGATACGCACGTCGCGGCCTACCTCCTCGATCCCGGCGCGCCGGGGTATGCGCTCGAGGAGATCGCGCGCAAGTACGCCGGGCGAGAGCTCAAGGCGGCGCAACCGGTCGAGCGGGCGGACGACGACGCGCAGGGAGCGCTCGATCTCGCCGGCGGAGTGGTCGACGCGGGCGAGGCGGAGGATGCATCTCTGCGCGCGCTGGCCGTCACCGAGATAGCAGCTGCGGTCGTGCCCGAGCTCGAGCGCCTCGGGATGCGCGACCTCTACCGCAACATCGAGCATCCACTGGTCCCGGTGCTGGCGCGCATGGAGCAGATCGGGGTCCGCATCGATCTCGACTATCTCCTCGACATGGCGCGCTCGCTCGACGAGCGTATCGAGACGCTCGAACAGGAGTGCTACGACCTCGCGGGAGAACGACTCAACCTCGGCTCTCCGCCTCAGCTCCGCGCGCTCCTCTACGACAAGCTGGGCCTCAAGACCAAGCGCCGGACGAAGACGGGCATGTCGACCGACGCACGCGCCTTGCAGACCCTCGTCGGCGAGCATCCTTTCGTCGCCAAGCTGATGGATTACCGGGAGCTCGCGAAGCTGAAGAACACCTACGTCGACGCGCTGCCCCCTCTTGTGGACCCGCGCGACGGGCGCGTGCACACGACCTACGACCAGACGGCGACCGCGACCGGCCGGCTGTCGTCCACCGACCCGAACCTCATGAACATCCCGGTGCGAACCGACCTCGGCAGGCAGATCCGGCGCGCCTTCATCCCCGAGGACGGGCGTCTCTTACTGTCGGTGGACTATTCCCAGATAGAGCTGCGCGTGATGGCCCATCTCTCCGGGGATCCGATCTTGCTCGAGGTTTTCCGCTCCGGCGAGGACATCCATGCCGCCACCGCAGCACGGGTCTTCGACCTCGACGTCACGGAGCTGAAGACGCGTCACCGTTCGGTCGCGAAGATGGTTAACTACGGCCTCTCGTACGGGATGGGCGCGCCGGGCCTCGCCGAGCGACTCAACGTGCCGGTCGCCGAGGCCGGGAGGGTCATGGAGGCGTACTTCGAGCAGTTCGGCGGCGTCAAGGACTTCCTCGACGCAGTGGTAACGAAGGCCCACGCGGACGGGTTCACGACGACGATGTTCGGCCGCCGCCGTTACCTTCCCGAGCTCGGCAGCGGGAACCCGCGCGTCAGGGCGATCGGGGAGCGCCAGGCGCTCAACGCGCCGATCCAGGGGTCTGCCGCGGACATCATGAAGCTGGCCATGATCAACGTCGAGCGTGCCCTGCGCGACGAAGGCCTGGACACGCAGATGATCCTTACCGTCCACGACGAGCTGGTCTTCGAGGTGCCGGAGGACGAACAGGACGCGGCCGCAAAGGTGGTCGAGCGCGAGATGGCCGACGTCTGCGAGATGAGGGTCCCGCTTGCCGTGGACCCGTCGTTCGGAAGCAACTGGGCGGACGCCAAAGACTGACGCCTTGTGGTGCTTGCACCGCTGGGCCCGCCGAGTGGCGACAAGCTGCCATCCGTGGCATGGTCCCCCAGACCGCAAGACGTCCTCGATGGGGTGCAAACATGAGAAAGAACCGCTCGACGCGGATCGCCGTAGCTCATCGTGTCCGGCGCGCCGCAGCGGTGTCGCTGGCCTTGTGCGCGTTGTTGTCCGCCGTCGATGTGACAACGGCGCCGCGGCGCGCGGCGGCGCGCCACTCCGGCGCGCCGAACGTGCTCATCATCCTTACCGACGACCAACGCGCCGGTAACACGCTCAAGGTGATGCCCGAGACCAGGGCTCGCTTCGCCAAGAACGGCACTCGATTCACCCAGGCGTTCGCGACGACGCCGCTGTGCTGTCCCTCGCGCGCCTCGATCATGACGGGTCGTTACGCGCACAATCACGGCGTGAAGACGAACGCCGATGCAGGAGACCTGGACCATTCGTCCACCCTTCAGCGGTACATGGACCAGAGCGGATACCGGACCGCGATCTTCGGGAAGTTTCTCAACGGCTGGGACCTAACGCGTGATCCACCGTACTTCGACGACTGGGCCATCGGCGGTCCCTCGCGCTACTACGGCGGCTCGTGGAACGTCCAGGGGAGCCTTGAAACGGTCGAGCAGTACTCCACCGACTTCGTAGCCGGTCAGGCGGTCGCCTTCCTGGAGGACGCCGAACGCGACGACTCTCGGCCATGGCTCATGTACGTCGCGCCGGGGGCCCCACACATGCCGGCGGTGGCCGAGGCCGACTACATCGGCGCGCCGATCCCTCGGTGGCATAAGAACCGCGCGGTGCTGGAGAAGCACCGTGGCGACAAGCCACCCTACGTTCAAGCAAGGGATGCGATCCTCTGGAAGGTGAGGAGGACGCGCGCTCGACAGTTGCGCAGTCTCTTGTCGGCCGACGATCTCGTGACGGACGTGTTCGATAAGCTTGGTCGGCTCGATGAGAACGCTTCGACTCTGGCTTTCTTCCTGTCAGACAACGGCTTCATGTGGGGAGAGCACGGCCTCTCCGGCTCGGCGCACAACAAGCGATCCCCATACACGCAATCATCGAAGATCCCGTTCATGATGCGCTGGCCTGGCCATGTCTCGCGGCATGAGCGCGACGGTCGTCTCGTGGCTACGATCGACATCGTGCCTACCGTTCTCGATGCGACCGGCGTCGCGCCGAATCTCGTCGCCCCGCTCGACGGCGACTCGCTGTTGCAGGGCGGCGAGCGATCGCAGCTCCTGCTCGAACATTGGACGGACGACGATGCGATCCCGGAGTGGGCGTCGCTCCGAAGCAAGTCCTACCAGTACGTCGAGTATTATGGCGAGGCGGACCTCGGTCCCGACTTCAGGGAGTACTACGATCTCAAGAAGGATCGGTGGCAGCTGCGCAACCTACTGGGCGATGCCAGGGACTCGAACGATCCCGAGACCGGCCAGCTTGCCGCCGTCCTCGACGATCTTCGGCACTGCAGGGGGAATGCCTGCCCCTAGGCGCGCAGCGGAGAGCCCACATGTCTCGAACCCCCGGAGTCTTTGCGCGACCGCTCCGCCCCGTGCGAAGGCCGGCTCCGCCCCGCCGCGCGTCTCCACGACCACGCAAGGCAGACCATCGAGCAGACCATCGGTCCCGTACCCACACCCGGTGCAGGTGAAAAGCCCAAAGGTAGGCAGACCATCGCTCCCGGGGCCCGGAGCGGTGATCGCAGGTGTGGCCCCTGTGACGAGCACCGCCTATACTTTCGAGGCCCCCGGTTGGGGGCAACTTTCTGTGAGGAGGCCATCACCTTTATGACGCAACAGCAGGACGGGGCTGATCAAGCCCCGACGGGACCGATAGGGTCCCAGGAGGCGACCCTGCCGGACGGCAGCGGCGGCGTGATCACCCGCACCGCACCCTCCACCCACGGCGAGACCTTCGCCGGCGGCACGATCGTCGAGAACGACGTCGGCGAGTCCCAAGAGGAGCTGATGGCCGCCATCGAGGCGACGATCAAGCCCTTCGACGAGGGCGACATCGTCACCGGGATCGTAGTGAAGATCGACAAGGACGAGGTCCTGCTCGACATCGGCTACAAGTCCGAGGGCGTCATCCCGGGCCGGGAGCTGTCGATCCGCAACGACGTGGATCCGAACGAGGTCGTGACCGATGGTGACGAGGTCGAGGCTCTCGTCCTCCAGAAGGAGGACGCCGACGGCCGCCTCATCCTGTCCAAGAAGCGCGCCCAGTACGAGCGGGCGTGGGGCAGGATCGAGGAGATCAAGGGCCGCGACGCCACGGTCATCGGACCGGTGATCGAGGTCGTCAAGGGCGGGCTCATCCTGGACATCGGCCTGCGCGGCTTCCTGCCGGCATCTCTCGTCGAGATGCGCCGGGTGCGCGACCTGCAGCCCTACGTCGGGCGCGACCTCGAGTGCCGCATCATCGAACTCGACAAGAACCGCAACAACGTCGTCTTGTCGCGTCGAAAGTTCCTCGAGGAGTCGCAGGCGGAGCAGCGTCACGACTTCCTCACTTCGCTCTCCAAGGGCGAGGTCCGCAAGGGCACCGTGTCGTCGATCGTCAACTTCGGCGCCTTCGTCGACCTCGGCGGCGTCGACGGCCTCGTGCACGTCTCGGAGCTTTCTTGGAAGCATGTCGACCACCCGAGCGAGGTGGTCGACGTCGGCGCCGACGTCGACGTCGAGGTTCTGGACGTCGATCTCGAGCGGGAGCGAGTGTCTCTGTCGCTGAAAGCCACGCAGGAGGATCCGTGGCGGCAGTTCGCGCGCCGGCACGAGGTCGGCGACGTCATCGAGGGACGGGTCACCAAGCTCGTTCCCTTCGGTGCCTTCGTCGAGGTCGACGACGCGATCGAGGGTCTCGTGCACATCTCCGAGCTTGCCGACCGCCACGTCGAGCGCGCCGAGGACGAGGTCCGCGTCCACGACCGGGTGCCGGTGCGCATCATCGACATCGACCTCGACCGGCGCAGGATCAGCCTCTCGCGCAAGCAGGCGATGAACGCCGAGCTCACGGGACGCGAGGCGGCGCCGCCCGAGGCGGCCCCGGCCGACACGGCCCCGCCCGATGCGGCAAGGCCCGAGATCGAGCTCGAGAGCGACACGGAGGGCGAAGTCGAGGCCCGAGCCGCATCCGAGGCCGCAGGCGTCGCCACCGAGAGCACGATCGACAGGCCGCAGGACGCGGGTGAGCTCGCGTCGGCGGCCGAAGCCTCGCCCGAGATAGCGCTCGAGCCGCTGGCGCCCGAGGCCGTGTCGACCCCTCAGGAGGCCGTCGACGCGGCGCCGTTCGAGGAGCGAGAAGAGGCGGAGGCAACCGCGCTGATGTCACCGCAGACCCCCCCGGAGGGTCACGAGGGACTCACGGCCGCGGAGGGCGACAAGCCGAGCATGGAGATCCGGATAAGCCAAGAAGACCGCGAGCCCGGAGCCAGACCCGGCGAGACGGTCGACGCGCTCGCGGACGAGCTTGCTCCCGAGCCCACGGCCGAGGGCGAGCCCGTCGCTTCCGAGCCGGAGCCGGAGACGCTCGAGCCCCTCGACAAGGCCGACGGCGAGTCCATCGAGTCGATCGTCGAAGACCTCAAGCGCGAGCGCGGCCAACACTAACCACGGCCGATGCTGGTTGTCGGGCTGACGGGAGGCATAGGGGCCGGCAAATCCACGTTCGCGGCGTTGCTCGCGGAGTGGGGTGCGCGCATCATCGACGCCGACGTGCTGGGGCACGAGGCGCTAAGACCGGGTGAACCCGCATGGCACTCGGTCGTCGCTCAGTTCGGCGATGAGGTCCTCGTCCGAGGCTCGATGGAGATCGATCGCCGTGTGCTGGGGCGCGTCGTCTTCGATGATCGCAGCAAGCTCGCTGCGCTCAATGCGATCGTTCACCCGGTGATCTTCGGGGCGATCGCCGATGAGCTCGAGAAGCTACGCGATACCGACGCCGTCGTCGTGCTTGATGCCGCGCTGCTCGTGGAGACCGGCCTTGACGAGATCGTCGACGTCGTGGTCCTTCTGCAGGCGACCGAGGAGGCACGCGAGCGGCGCTTGAGCGCGGAGCGCGGCCTCTCCTACGAGGACATCCGCAGCCGCATGGCGGCACAGCGGGACCCCGCCGAGATCGCCGAGCTGGCGGATCTCATCGTGGTCAACGATGGGTCCATCGAGGATCTCGTCCCCGAGGTCGAGCGGGTGTGGAAGGACCTCCTAGAGCGGGCGCAACTTTGATCGAGATCGTGTTCTTCGATGCTGGAGAGACGATCCTGCACCCTCATCCCTCCTTTCCAGAGCTCTTCTCCGAGGTGTGCCGGGAGCGCGACGTCGCCGTCGCGGTCGGCGACGTGAGAGAGGTGCAGGAACGCCTCGCGCCCCACCTCGTCGACCTCGGCGAGGCGACCGGCGTGGACAAGCCCTCTCTGTCTGCGGAGGACTCTCGTAGGTTCTGGTCGTACCTCTACCGCAGGTTGCTGCGCGAGTTCGGCATCGAGGACGAATCGCTTGTCGAGGCGCTCTACGCGCGCTTCTCGCATCTCTCGTCCTACAAACTCTTCGATGACGTGCTGCCCGTGCTCGGCGAGCTTGCGGCGCTCGGGTACCGGCTGGGACTGATCTCGAACTTCGAAAGGTGGCTCGAGGAGATGCTCGTCGAGCTCGAGGTCGGCGCCCTCTTCGACGTCACGGTCATCTCCGGTGTCGAAGGTATGGAGAAGCCGGACCCTCAGATCTACGAGGTTGCCCTCGAGCGCGCCGTGGTCGACCCGGCAAACGCCGTACACGTGGGCGACTCGCCCAACCTCGACGTGCGCCCGGCCTCCTCCGTGGGGATGCGCACGGTCCTCGTCGACCGGGCGGGTCGCTATCCCGATGCCGAGGGTCCGCGTGTGCGCACGCTGGCGGAGCTGCCGGAGCTTGTGCCTCAGCTCTAAGGGGTTCAGCAGGGTGGTTCAGGATCGTCTCACCCCCTCACTACAATCGGCTGCATGCCGCCGTTCAAGGTCGTCGCCGATTTCGAGCCCGCCGGGGATCAGCCGACCGCCGTCATGGGCCTGGCCGACTCGGTGCTGCGCGGAGAGCGCTATACCACGTTGCTGGGCGCCACCGGTACCGGCAAGACGGCCTCGATCGCCTGGGCGCTGGAGCAGATTCAGAAACCCACCCTGCTGATGGCTCCGAACAAGTCTCTCGCCGCGCAGCTGTGCAACGAGTTCAAGCAGTTCTTCCCCAACAACGCGGTCGAGTACTTCGTCTCCTACTACGACTACTACCAGCCCGAGGCCTACGTCCCCTCGAGCGATACCTACATCGAGAAGGACTCCTCCATCAACGACGAGATCGAGCGGCTTCGCCACGCCGCAACCAGTGCGCTGCTGCAACGAGACGACGTCCTGATCGTGGCCAGCGTGTCCTCGATCTTCGGACTCGGCTCTCCCGAGGAGTACCTCAACCAGGTGGTCGACGTCGCCCGCGGCGGCACGGCCGATCGGGACTTCATCGTCCAGAAGCTCATCGACATCCAGTACGAGCGCAACGACGTGAACTTCATCCGTGGAAAGTTCCGCGTGCGCGGTGACACGATCGAGATCTTCCCGGCTTATGAGGAGCAGGCGCTGCGCGTCGAGCTCTTCGGCGACGAGGTGGACCGCATCATCACGCTCGACCCGCTCACGGGCGAGATCATCGGCGAGCTCGATCACGTCACCGTCTATCCTGCCTCCCACTATGTTGCGTCGCGCGATCGCATGCAACGGGCGATAGTCGCGATCCGCGACGAGCTGGCGGAGCGCCTCGGGCTGCTGGAGCGCGAGGGCAAGCTGCTCGAGGCGCAGAGGTTGCGCATGCGAACCGAGTACGACCTCGAGATGCTGCGCGAGGTCGGCTTCTGCAGCGGCATCGAGAACTACTCGCGCCACATCGACGGGCGCACCCCGGGGCAGCGACCGAACACGCTCCTGGACTACTTCCCCGACGACTTCCTCATCGTGCTCGACGAGTCGCACGTCACGGTGCCGCAGTTGAACGGGATGTACGAGGGCGATCGCAGCCGCAAGATCACGCTCGTCGAGCACGGCTTTCGGCTTCCCAGCGCGCTCGACAACCGACCGCTGCGCTTCGACGAGTTCCTGGACGTCGCGCAGCAGGTCGTCTTCATGAGCGCGACACCGGGTCCGTTCGAGCTGCGTCATTCGGGTGCCCCCGTCGAACAGCTCGTGCGCCCCACGGGACTGGTCGACCCCGAGGTCCAGATCCGTCCGACGAAGGGCCAGATCGACGATCTCATGGAGGAGATCAGGGGACGCACGGAGGCCGGAGCGCGCGTGCTCGTCACGACGCTGACGAAGAAGATGGCGGAGGACCTCACCGACTACCTGCTCGAGTCGGGGATACGGGTGCGCTACCTGCACGCCGACATCGACACGGTCGAACGCATAGAGATCCTGCGCGACCTACGCCTCGGAGAGTTCGATGTGCTCGTCGGCATCAACCTCTTGAGAGAGGGACTCGACCTCCCCGAGGTGTCGCTCGTGGCGATCCTCGACGCGGACAAGGAGGGCTACCTGCGCTCGCAGACCTCGCTGATCCAGACGATCGGGCGCGCCGCCCGCAACGTCGAGGGACAGGTCATCATGTATGCGGACGAGGTCACGGATTCGATGCGCAGCGCCATCTCCGAGACCCAACGACGCCGCATGATCCAGCTTGAGTACAACGAGCGTCACAACATCGATCCCCAGACGATCCGCAAGGCGGTGAGCGACATACTCATCGCCGGCATGGGTCGCAAGCACGATGCCACGGTCCCCACGAGGTCAAGGAGCCGGCGCAAGGAGGAGTTCGGAGGGAGCCCGGACGACCTCAAGCGCTTGATACTCCAGCTCGAGGAGGAGATGCACCAAGCCGCCGAGGACCTCCGCTTCGAGTACGCGGCGCGCATCCGTGACGAGGTGACCGACCTCAAGCGCGAGCTACGCGACGTCTCCTAGCCCGATCCCTCATCGTCGAGTGGGTGCCACATCGCTTACACGGGAATCTCTCACCCACTCGAGGGCCGGAGCAGGCGCGCTAGCTCGCTGAAGCAGCGGTCTATGTCCCCCTCGTCGTTGAAGAAGTGCGGCGAGATGCGCAGCGCGTCACCACGCCGGTCGGTGACGACGTCGCGCGCTAACAACGCATGAAGCACCTGTTCGGCGCGCCCGGGCCCTCCCGGGACGCGCACGCGAACGAGGCCGCCGCGCCGCTCCTGCGCCCGGGGCGACAGAACCTCGAGGCCGAGGTCGTCGGCGCGCCGGACGATCTCAGCCGTTAGCTCACGGCTGCGGGCGCGGATGCGCTGCACTCCGACCTCGAGCAACAACGACATCCCGCCGGACGCCGTCCACGCCTGGGGCAGGGGATAGGTCCCGGTCTCGAAGCGTCGTGCATCGTCGCGCAGCCGCAGGGTCGTGCGATCGAAGCCGAACGGATCCTGTGTGCCGAACCAGCCGACGACGCGTGGTTCGAGCCGCGCCACGAGGTTCCGCCGGCAATAGAGGAAGGCGATCCCCTGACCGCCACAGAGCCACTTGAGCGAGCCGCCTACGAGGAGGTCTATGCCGAGCGCGTGGACGTCGAGAGGCAGGACTCCCGTGCCGTGGAAGTCATCGACGACGACGAGAGCACCGTGGGAATGCGCCGCCTCCACGATCGGGGCTACGTCGACGATCCATGACGACTCGAACAGCACACGGTTCACGTTGACCACGGCGGTCTGGTCGTCGATGCGCTCGATCACGTCGTCGGGCTCGACGCGGATGCCGTCCGGCGAGGCGACGACGTCGAGCTTGGCGCCCAAGCTCTGCTGAGCTCGCCATACGTAGTGGTTCGTGGGGAAGTCCATCTCGCTCAGCACGACCTTGGGGCGTGCCGCGAAGCCGAGACAGCTTGCGATGGACGACAGTCCCGTCGAAACCGAGGGGATGATGGCGATCTCGTCGGCGTCCGCCCCGATCAGGCGCGCGAACCCCTCGCGACATTCCTGCAGACGAGGCATGCCGTGCTCGAACCACAGCTCTTCGGGACCGAGCCGTTGCCACAGGTTGAGATGCTTCTCGGCGAGGGTGCGGCTCCGGCGCGACAGCGGTCCGAGCGACGCCGAGATGAGGTAGGTCCGCCGCGACAGGACCGGGAACTCATCCCGGTACGCGGCCAGGTCTCTCACTCTGCGAGGGTAACCGGACGACCGCTCAACCCCGTGCTCCGTCCCGTCGACGATGATGGAGGAGGCACGGTCGGTGGGGCCGACGAGAGGAGGGTCGTGGCCAGAGCGGATCGCGCCGTGGCACTGTTCGCCGCGGGGCTGTTGGTGAGTTCGTGCGCCGGGCCCGACACCATTGCGCCGGGCGGCGTGCCGGAGGCGCCCGGCGCGCAGAAGCCGGCGCACGTGCGCGAGAAGCGCCCCCGGGAGCGCAAGATCAAGCGGCGTGAAGGGGACCGGCGACGGAAGGAACATCGTCCCAAGGATCGCTCTGGGACGCGGCCCGGAGACGTCGCGCTGGTGCTGCGCGCGGTCGACGGCGACACGATCGAGGTTTCGATACGCGGTCGCTCGATCGATGTGCGCCTCATCGGCATCGACACACCCGAGAGCGTGCATCCCTTGCAGCCGGTGGAGTGTTTCGGCAAGGCCGCCTCGGCATTCACCGCCGCTCGGCTCGAGGGCGAGCGCGTCAGGCTCACCTACGACGTGGAGCGCAGGGATCGCTATGAGCGCACGCTCGGCTACGTCTTCCTGAACGGCAAGCTGTTCAACGAGACGCTCGTCGCGCAAGGCCACGCGCAGGTCTACACCTATCCTCCCAACGTGAGGTACGCGGACAGGTTCGTCGCCGCCCAGCGTGCCGCGCGCCGCCACGATCGTGGTTTGTGGGGCGGTTGTCGCCGAACTCAGGGAGGTGCGAAGGCGCGCCCGGGGAGCGGCGCGCCGGGACGCTCCGGCGCCAAGGGCTGTGACCCCGGGTACGAAGGCGCGTGCATCCCCACCGCTCCACCGGACCTGGACTGCGGCGACGTGGGAGCAAGGAACTTCGCCTCGGTCGGCGCCGACCCACACAGCTTCGACGGCGACGGCGACGGCGTGGCCTGCGAATAGCGTGACCTCTCGGGCCTGCGACGGACCTAGAGAACGCCTCCGGCCGACGTGCCGATGGGCTCCGCGGGGTCGTTGTCGTCACGGCGCGCGGGCTCTGCGTTTGCCGGCGGCGCGGCGACCGCCACGGACCTCCGGAGGCAGAAGCGCAGCATCGGCGCGGCCATGAGCGAGGTGACCAGCGCGATCAGCACGAGGATGGAGTACATGGCCGACGTGATGATGCCCAGCGACACTCCGATCGTAGCGATGATCAGCCCCATCGCGCCGCGAGCGTTCAGCCCCACGCCGACGGCCGCGGCCTCCCACCGTCCCATCCCGCCCATCAACGTCCCGACGCCGCCCCCGATGATCTTCGACAGCGACGCTACGGCAACCGCCGCGACGGCGATCGCGGCGGAGCTTCCGGTGAGGAGCGTGAGGTCGACCTTCAGGCCCGTGTAGGCGAAGAACAGCGGGATGAAGAAGCCCATGCCGACCTGCCGTATGGCTTCGTCGCATGAGCGGTCTCTGCCTTTGACCCTGCCGATGAGGATCGAGACGATGAAGACTCCAAGCACGAGGTGGACCCCGATCGCCTGGGTGATCGCTCCCGCCGTGAGGACCAGAAGAAGCATCACCGACGCCTGAGCTTGTGGAGCGCGCGCCTTGTCGCTCGCGCGCACGACCCATTCGACCGCTCGTTTGCCCACCGTGAAGGCAACGACGATGAAGGCCGCGGTAGCCCCGACCGTGCGGACGAGGGCCACGGCGCTCAAGCCACTTCCGCCGACGAGACCGGCCGTGATCCCGAGCATGACCCAGCCGATCGTGTCGTCGGCGAGCGCGGTCGACAGGATCACGGCGCCGACGCGGCTTCGCAGCATCTTCATGTCCCACAGGATGCGCGCTATCACCGGTATCGCCGAGATCGACATGGCCGTTGCCACGAAGAGCGCGAAGACCGGACGATCGACCTGAGAGCCGACGAACGAAGCCGGGATCCACAGCCCGAAGAGGAAGCCGGCTGCGAACGGCACGAGGAAGGCGCCGGCCCAGCCCAGGATGAGAGCGCGCTTCGCCTCCCTCAGCACTCCGAGGCGCGTCTCGAGCCCCGTGAGGATGACGAGGAAGATCACGCCCACCAGAGCGAGAACCTCGAGGACGCCGCGCTGGAAGGGATCCGCCGGGAACAGCGCGCGGAACGCCTCAGGCCACAGCGCACCCAGGAGCGAAGGCCCGAGGAGGATGCCGAAGGCCAGCTCTCCCACGACCAAGGGAACCCCGAGGCGCGCGGCGACCTCTCCACCGGCGCGCGCCGCGAGGACGAGAATGACGATCTCGACGAGAAGCACGAACACCTCATGCTCGGTCACGAGCAGGCCTCCCGTCGCCCTCGGCGCAACCCCGCCGGCGCTTAGACCGTGGCGGCGGTCGCCGAGTGCTGGGACTCAGCGTCGGGAACGTTCCAGTGAAGGCCGTCGGGCGACGGGACCAGGCCTCCCTCGAATAGCGCACGCTCCTGCTTGCGGGGGCGCCTGCCGCTCCGGGCTCTCGCCTGGCCCTGAACCTGTCTCGTCTCCTGCCACAGACTCCCCATGAAGTCGGAGCGGGCGACGAACTGGGATCCGGTTTCGGCGATCGTCTTGGCGCTCTCGCTGCTCGTCTCCTGCTGCAGCGACTGTCCGACGAGCTCGGTCGAGCGCTTGAACTCCTCGGCGCTCGAGTAGAGCTGCTCGCCGGAGGACGACACGCCGGCCACGAGGCTGATGAACGACTCGAGCTCGGTCTGGTCGGTGTTGAGGACCTTCCTCGCCTGCCAGAAGTAGGAGTCCTCGTCCTGATGCATGTCGTAGAAGGCGCACAGGAACTTGTAGAAGACGCCGTACTCGCGCCGGTAGCGGGCCTCGAACTCCTCGAAGGCGCGCTGCTCGTCGATGCCGTCGCGCAGACAGCTGTTGACGGAGCGCGCCGCGAGGAGACCGGAGTACGTCGCGAGATGAACCCCGGAGGAGAACACCGGATCGACGAAGCAAGCTGCGTCTCCCACCAGCACCATCCCGGGGCTCCAGAAGTTCGTGTTGCAGTAGGAATAGTCCTTGCGCACGCGGAACTGGCCGTAGGGACCCTCGGTGACTCTGCGGGCGTTGGACAGGTACTCCTCGATGATCGGGCACGAGTGTATGAACTTGTTCATCGCGGCCTCGTGTCCGCCCTGGATCAGGTCGGCTTTGTCGCGCGAGATGACGGCTCCGACGCTCGTGAGCTTGTCGCTCAACGGGATGTACCAGAACCAGCCGTCGTTGAAGGCGGCCGAGAGGATGTTGCCCGAGTTCGGGGCCGGCAGGCGCTTGCCATCCTCGAAGTAGCAGAACAGCGCCACGTTCCTGAAGAAATCGGAGTAGACGCGCTCGCCTCCCACCTTCTTGTGCAGGTGGCTCGTGTTGCCTGCGGCGCCGGCCACGTAGCGGGCGGTGGCGGTCCTCTCGTTGCCGTCGGCGTCCTTGAAGCGAACGGCGGTGGCGCGGCCCCCTTCGCTGAGGACCTCCGAGACGGTGTGGCGCTCGCGCACGTCGACGCCCTTAGCCTTCGCGTTGTTGAGGAGGATCGAGTCGAACTTCGAGCGCTCGACCTGATAAGCGTGGGAAGTGGGGCCCTCGAGCGCCGGGGACAGCGCGAAGGAGAACGTCCACGGGTCCGGGTTCTTGCCCCACCGGAAGGTGCCGCCTCGCTTGAGCATGAAGTTGGCGGCATTGAGCTCATCGGTGACCCCGAGCATGGCGCAGACGCCGTGGACGGTGGCCGGGAGCAATGACTCGCCGATCTGGTAGCGGGGGAACTGCTCTTTCTCGAGGAGCAAGACCCTGTGGCCCTGCATCGCCACGAAGGTGGCAAGCGTCGAGCCTGAGGGTCCCCCGCCCGCGACGATCAGGTCGAACTCTTCGGTGCTCGGGTTCATCGGTGTCCTCCTCGGAGCGGCACTGTCGAGATGTCGGTTCGGGCGGCGCGCTGCCTGCCGCCGCGGCAAGTTTCAGGCGCGCCGTGGCGGATGCGCCTCACCGTCACATTCTCCTTTCGGTAATCGGTCCGCCTTCTGTAGTGCAGATTCCAGGAGACGGCAGGGGTCGGTATACGAAAAGGGCGCAATCCCCTCCGCCTCTCTTAGCCTAGCCCCCTAGCCTAGGCGACGCCTCCCGAGTCGCTTACGAGACCGAGCTTTCCTTCTCGGCATCGATCCGGATGACCTTGGGGTCGGGTTCCGCGGGCTCCTCGGGCTCCTGGGCGGGCGGGCCCTGCGCCGCATCACCGACGGGCTCGGCGCGCGGCTCGGCCGCCTCTGATGTGGAGGATGCAGCCTGATCGAGCTCGTCGAGCACGCGCCCGAGGCGCTCGCGCAGCTCGTCCAGGCGCCCGCTGATGGCCGCTTCCTTCTTCCCGAGCTCCTGGATGCGATGCTCCCCATCCTTGATCCGCTCGGCCGCCTCGTATTCCGCCGCCGCTCGGATCTCCTTGGCGTCGTGCTCCGCCTTCTCCTTGGCCTCGCGAGCGCTCTTCCGAGTCTCCTCCCGGAGGCGCGCCGCTTCCTCCTCCGCCTTCTTCTTGAGGCGGTCGGCAGAGTCCTTGGCATGCTGCAGCAGGTCCCCGACGTCCTCGCCCAGGTTCCGGTAGGGCTTGTCGTTGTTCTTGTTGGTGGTCCGGCTCGCCTCGACGAGCCGACGACGCTCTGCGGCGACCATCCGGACGTAGCCGTCGACCTCGTCGCGGTCGTAGCCACGCAGGGTCGAGGTGAACTCGGGGTTCTCGATGGCATCGGGAGAGACGCCCTCGGCCATGACACCTCCCTTGAGCGCAGGAACCCTCAGTGTCGGCCGCCGGCGCATGGGTGTCAATGGCCATAGAGCGCGAACTCGGGGCCCGAGTTACACGCGCGTCGTTTACGATGCCCAGCATGCCCCGGAAGACCTCCATGGGGGCCTCTGATGCGCTCGTCATCCGGGGGGCCCGAGAGCACAATCTGAAGAACGTCCACCTCGAACTGCCGCGCGATGCGCTCATCGTGTTCACCGGCATCTCGGGCTCGGGCAAGTCCTCGCTCGCCTTCGACACGATCTACGCTGAGGGCCAGCGGCGTTACGTCGAGTCCCTCTCGGCCTACGCACGGCAGTTCCTAGGCCAGATGGACAAGCCCGACGTGGACTTCATCGAGGGTCTCTCGCCGGCGATCTCGATCGACCAGAAGTCGGCGCCGAGGAGTCCACGCTCGACCGTCGGGACGATCACGGAGATCTACGACTACCTACGGCTTCTCTACGCCCGCATCGGGCGGCCCCACTGCCACAACTGTGGGCGACCGATCGCTCGTCAGACGCCCGAGCAGATCGTCGACCAGGTCCTCGAGCTTCCTGAGGGCACGAGGTTCCAGGTGCTCGCCCCGATCGTCGGCGGGCGCAAGGGGGAGTTCACCGCGCTGTTCGAGGATCTGGCGCGCCGTGGCTACGCCCGCGCCCGCGTCGACGGCGAGGTCAAGGACCTCTCCGAGAAGATCAAACTCGACCGCTACTTCCAACACGACGTCGACGTGATCGTCGACCGGCTCGTGATCAAGGAGGGCATGGCCAGCCGGCTAACGGATTCGGTCGAGACCGCGCTCAAGCTTGCCGAGGGCGTAGCGGCGATCGATCTCGTCGACGACGCCTCCGAAGACATCCTCTTCTCCGAGCAGTTCGCATGCCTCGATTGCGGCATCTCGTTCGACGAGCTCGCGCCGCGCAACTTCTCGTTCAACTCGCCCTACGGGGCGTGCGAGCGCTGCGACGGACTCGGGACCCACCTTGAGGTCGACTCGGAACTCGTGATCCCGAACCCGGACCTCTCCATCGACGAGGGCGCGATCGGGCCGTGGGCTGGCCGAAGGCTCGAGTACTTCGAGAAGCTGCTCGCCTCGGCGGCGAAGACGTTCGGCTTCAGAACCGACGTTCCGTTCAAGAGGCTGTCCAAGAAAGCGAAGGAGGCGGTCCTCTACGGCACCGGCGACGAGGACGTCCACGTGCGCTACAAGAACCGGTTCGGGCGCGTGCGCTCGTACTGGACCGTGTTCGAGGGTGTCGTGCCGTGGCTAGAGCGGCGGCGCTCGGAGACCGACTCCGACTACGCGCGTGAGCGCTACGAGCAGTACTTCCGCGAGGTGCCTTGCCCTGCGTGCAAGGGAGCCCGCCTGCGTCCGGAGTCGTTGGCGGTCAAGGTCGCCGACAGGAACATCTTCGAGCTCACCGAGCAATGCATCGGCGACATCGACGACTTCCTGCGAAAGCTCGAGCTCAACGACCGCGAGACGATGATCGCGGAGCGGCTTATGAAAGAGATCCATTCTCGACTTGGATTCCTGCTCGACGTCGGGCTCGACTATCTGTCGCTGGCCCGCGGCTCGGCGACGCTCGCCGGGGGAGAGGCGCAGCGCATCAGGTTGGCGACCCAGATCGGCTCTGGACTCGTCGGAGTGCTCTACGTCCTCGACGAGCCGTCGATCGGATTGCATCAGCGCGACAACAGGCGACTTATAGACACACTCGTGAGACTTCGTGACCTCGGCAACACGCTGATCGTCGTCGAGCACGACGAGGAAACGATCCGGGCCGCCGATCACATCGTCGACATCGGGCCCGGAGCGGGCGAGCACGGCGGCGAGGTCGTGTACGCAGGACCGCTCGAGGGGCTGGTCGAGGGAGGGTCGACGCTTACGGGCGACTACCTCTCGGGACGAAGGTTCATCGAGGTCCCTCATCACAGGCGGCGCGCCGAGCGGGGACGCATCCTCGTCAAGGGGGCGCGTCAGCACAACCTCGACAACATCGACGTCGCGTTCCCCTTGGGATGCTTCGTATGTATCACGGGCGTTTCGGGTTCCGGCAAGTCCACGCTCGTGAACGAGGTCCTGTATCGCTCGGTGCATCAGAGGCTCAACCGCAACGCCCGCCTCGTCCCCGGCAAGCACAAGACGGTCCAGGGCCTCGATCTCATAGACAAGGTCATCGATATCGATCAGTCGCCGATCGGGCGCACGCCGCGCTCCAACACCGCCACGTACACGGGCGTGTTCGATCACGTGCGACAGTTGTTCACGAAGACTCCGGACGCCCGCCGGCGCGGCTACCAGCCGGGTCGCTTCTCGTTCAACGTGCGCGGTGGGCGCTGCGAGGCTTGTGCGGGCGAGGGCACGATCAAGATAGAGATGCACTTCCTGCCCGACGTCTACGTCCCGTGTGAGGTCTGCAAGGGCAAGCGCTACAACCGAGAGACGCTCGACGTTCGCTACAAGGGCAAGAACATCTCCGAGGTGCTGGAGATGAGCGTCGAGGAGGCGTGCGAGTTCTTCGCGGCGATACCGCAGATCGCTCGTCATATGAACACCTTGAGAGATGTCGGGCTCGGTTACGTCAAGCTGGGGCAGCCCGCCCCTACGCTTTCGGGCGGGGAGGCGCAGAGGGTGAAGCTCGCGTCCGAGCTGTCCAAGCGCTCCACCGGGCGCACACTCTACATCCTCGATGAGCCCACGACGGGGCTGCACTTCGACGACGTTGCCAAGCTGCTCGGGGTGCTGCATCGGCTCGTCGACGGCGGCAACACGGTGGTGGTGATCGAGCACAACCTCGAGGTCATCAAGACCGCCGATCACATCGTGGACCTCGGCCCGGAGGGCGGCGCCGGCGGGGGACGGGTGGTCGCGCTGGGCACTCCAGAGGAGGTCGCCTCGATGCCCGGCTCCTACACGGGGCAGTACCTCAAGCAACTCGTGGGGATGGCCGAGGCGCGGGAGAGGCGAGAGGTGGCGGCGTCGAGGACGAGACCCAGGCGCGTGTCCAGGGCGCGCACGAAGGTGACGGCGCGCCGCTAGGGCCTCTCGGGCATACGCTCGAGCGCGATGGAGCGGTCCGGTCGGGCATAATCCAACTGATCCGGGCGGTTAGCTCAGCGGGAGAGCGCTTCGTTCACACCGAAGAGGTCACTGGTTCGATCCCAGTACCGCCCACCCTGGTCATGGAACGTTTATGCAGGTAGACGGCCCATTGACGGAGCGACGTCCTGTCCGCTGTTGTCCATCGTTGTCCCTAAGAACCCGCTGTTGTGTGGCCGAAATGTGGCCGATTCGTGGAACACGGCAACAGATTTCCCTCGAAACAAAAACAGCCAGTTGGCCGATTTTTGTACGAGGTCCGCCTGACCTTGCCCATGCGCGGTTCCTTGCCACGATGCTTGACTCGGCGTGTACGCTTTAAACAGGATGAGAAGTGTGTCCAGAAGCCTGTGTGTCTTCTGTGACAAGCCCGCCTCCGAATCCATTTGCGGCGACTGCCAATCATACGAGGACGTTACTCGCCAGTGGTGCGACGTTTGCTCGCGGGAGGAATGGTTTGATCGCGAGGACGCGCAATTTGAGTACCAACTCCAGTGCCTAGGGTGTCTCCGTCGCGATACCGCCTGTGACGAATGTGGACGAGCCGCTCAAGCTGGATTGCGCATCTGTTTCGGGTGCTCCCACGGGTGTAGCGACTGTGGAGAGAGTTACCCCGAATGGAGGAGCCGCGATCTATGCACCGCCTGCCTGGAAAGACGAGAGGCGGAAAGGTCTCGTTGTTCCAACTGCGGCTCGCTTGAGGTTCGAGCAGTTGGGCTGTGCAAGCGGTGCTACGACTATCGCCGCCGAACAGGCCGGAGCCGCCCACCCAAACTGATGCAGAGAGAGGGCGATCTAAACAGGCGAACCCTCGATCGAGGGATTGCCCGACGCGATAGACCCTCCGTTGACTGGACGCCCACCATAAGGAACTAGGACTAGCTCAGACTAGCTCTCGTTCTAGGAGAGAAGACCAACCGCACCCGTCCTTCTTGCAGGGGCGGGTTTTTTTATGCCCACTCGGGCAGAGGAGGTAGCGGATGACCCTAACCACAACCACGTCTCGTCTCAGGACGTGGCGCGAAGACAGGGGCTGGACCTTGGATGAGGTCGCAGGACTCAGCGGTCTCAGTCCCAGTGGCTGGTCCCGACTCGAACGAGGCGAGCGTGGCACCTCCCCCGCAATGAAAGTGCTTATCGCACGACGCCTTGGCGCGCGCGTGGATGAGCTCTTCGAGGTGGATGGCTAAGAGCCGCCTGCTTGATGTATCGGGAGCCAGCGACTACTCGGGGCTCCCGCAAAGGTTTCTGCGGCGATTGATCTTCGAGCGTCGCATCGCGTTCATCAAGCTAGGCGCGCGCGTTTTCATCGAGCGCGACGTTCTCGACACCTTGATCGACACCGCTCGCGTCGATCCTGTCCCGCCCTGGGAATCCCCACTAAAGACGAAACGCCCGGCTGGCACCAGGCGCTCGCACGAAAGGACCGCAACCAATGTCCCTAAGCCATAAGCATACATGCCGAACCCCGGCACACCTCCAGGGGTAGGACGCATGGCTAAGTTCTTCCCCGTCTCGCCGGCGATCTGGGACAAGCGCCTCATCGACCTCGGCCGTGATCGTTGCCTTCTGTACGCGTACCTCCTTTCAGCTCCACACCGGGCCTCCGAGGGCCTCTACCGACTCCCGAAAGCCTACGCCGCTGCCGATCTTGGTTTCGATCTGCGTGAGGTTAACGATGGCTTGGCGGATCTTGAGAACGCCGGGCTCATCCTCTACGACCACGGCGCTGAGGTCGTGCTTCTCCCCGACGCTCTCCGCTATCAGGCTCCTCGAGCAAAGAACCAGGTGCGAGGGGCGATCGTGAAGCTCGAGCAGGTTCCGGACACGCTATTACTCGCTGAGTTCATCAAGCGAGCACGGATCTACTGCTCTCCGGATCCCGAGAAAGACATCGAGGGCATTCACCCTCTCGTCGCACAGTTGGAGACTCACTGGCCGCGTGAGGCATCACTTGCGGAACAGTTGACCAACACATGGCCGACTCACTCTGAAGACTCGCCCACCACTACCTTAAGGAGTAGGCAGTTAGGGGGAGGGAGTGTTGAGTCGGAGTCAGAGTCGCGCGAAGAGAAGTCGCTCTTGGTTCCGTTCAGCAGGACGAGGAATCAGTATGAGCGTTGAAACGACGGTGCCATCAGGATCCGTTTATCGGGTTAGCATGATAAAGCCGCCTCGGAGTCGCCGGACGAAGGCGGACATGCAGAGGATCCGCCGGAAGCTGTTCCAGATCTGCGAGGCCAACCATCCGGTCACGGTCCGCCAGGCGTTCTATCAAGCGGTGAGTCTCGGGCTGGTAGCCAAGTCCGAAGCCGAGTACGACAACACTGTTGGCCGCCTTCTCAGTGAGATGCGGATGTGGTGGTTCGAGCACGTCGAGGGTCCGTCTGCCGACATGTCGGAGCTTGAAGCCCTGGCCTCCAAGAACGGCATCCCGTTCGAGTGGATCGTGGACAACACCAGATGGAAGCAACAGCCCACGACCTACCTCTCGACAGATGAGGCGATGAACGCTCTTGCGAAAAGCTTCCGGCGCGACCTGTGGGACGAGGCGAAAGCATACGTCGAGATATGGGTCGAAAAGGATGCTCTCGCGGGTGTTCTGTACCAAGTGACGGAGGAATACGACGTCCCGCTCATGCCCGCCCATGGGTACTCGAGCATCTCGTTCCTCAAGCAAGCGGCCCAGAGCATCTCACGTTACTGGTACGACAAGCCCGCCTATATTTATCTCTTTGGTGATCGCGACCCCAGCGGGCTCGATGCTCACCGAGACATCGAGGACAAGCTGCGAATGTTTGCACCGTCGGTTAGCTGGCACTTCCGGCGTGTCGCCGTGACGCTTAGGCAGATTGACGAGTGGAACCTCCAGACGAGGCCCACGAAGAAATCTGACCCGCGAGCGAAGAACTTCAAGGGTGAGTCGGTCGAGCTCGATGCGATCCCGCCGCAAACGCTCCGCGATCTAGTTCGCAAGTGCGTTACGAAGCATGTCGACGAGAAGCGGCTCGAGGAACTACGGAGAACAGAGGAAGCGGAACGCGCCATCCTCCAGTCCGGAGCACAAGTCCTGTCCCGGATTCATGCATAAGAATCGCCGCCGCCACGTGGCCGATAAGGCCACCACTACCAAGGAACCTGCAGAATGAATGAACGATTGCTCGAAGTGGCGCGCTGGCGAGTCGAACGCTACCTCCGGAGCGATTCTCAAGAGTGGCAAGAGGTCGGTGGTTTATCAACGATCTCGTCACGGCAATCGAGGAGCTCGAGGCCGAGGACTTCGACACTCAAATCTGGCGAAAGATTTTGCGGATGCAAGAGCGCCGGACGATCCATGCCTTGTGATGTCACGTCCGCTGATAAGGCTTCCGGTAGACAGCATCGAGGGCGCGCCACCGCAGTCAACGGACGGGCTCGAAGAGGTGCTTGAGGGTCTGAAGGTTGGAGCCGATCTTGTGCCGGTCATCGTCCGAGCTACAGGGTTCGCTCGGTTTGAGTTGTTGGAAGGTGAGTTCGTGTTGGAGGCAGCGAGGCGCGCGGGACTCGCCTACACCGCGGCAGAGATTCGACCGTGAGCCAGCAATTATCACGCGACGCGATAGTTGAGCAATCGGTAGGGTCGACCCTTGGGGCCACCGCGACCAGACAGTTCCGAATTGCCGACGACATCAAAGCGTTAGACGAGCGGATTACTGCTCTCGAGCGCCAGTTCCTCAAGGTGAGCCTGGATGGGTAAACGTCGGGCCAAGCAAGACGGAAGCGTCAAGAAACGCATACGCGATCACGCCAGGCGACTCGAGCGCCAAGCCAGGGAAGAGCAAGAGCCACGACCGAACCGTCGTGTTCGAGGACGGGACTTGGCAACGTGTCGATGACGAGAGAGAGTCCTAGGACAGTGAGCTGGAAGATCGGCTGCGGTGGGGTCCTAGTTCCAGGGGGATACGAAGGGAATGCGAATCTTCTTGCCCCCGTCCTCAATGTCCTTCTCGGTCCTCCGCCACAATCTCCACCCGACGACTCCCATGATGGAGGTCAGCACGACGAAGGCTGCCGAGACTACGAGTCGAATCTCCAGGTAGCCAGCCTAGCACTGATCGTGCGGCCCAGATAAGTGGGTGAGTCCTAGGACTAAAGGGCGTAACCGCCCTGCAGGGCCGGCGTACCGGAAACCGACTCGGGAATCGAACGCACACCGTCTCAAGCTGAAGACCCCCCTTAGAGGCGACCACCCCAGTCCTGAGCGGACCCGGGGAGGGGTCGCGCGAGTGCCAGACCCACATGCCTGGGACCGACTCGGTAACACGATATGTGTGGCGACGAGTTTTCGAAATCTCGCGCGGTGGAGAAAACCCCGATCCCCCCGACCCCCACTCGAAGGAGAAGAGCTTTGTGAGTGACGAGGCCGGCTGCGTCAAGTGTGGCCGCGAACTAGAACGGGCAGCGACCGGCCGGCCGAAGCGATATTGCGGCACGCCGTGTCGCAGGGCCGCAGAGTTTGAATTGAGGCGTATTCAGCGCCAGATTGAAGATCTCGAGCACATGGAGCGCACTTGGCGGCAGGAGTTGAACCCGGCTACGGCTCGCCTCGGCGCGAGCAAGGGCTACGCCGAGGGACAGCACGGCTTCTACGCCGCCGAAATTGCTCGGATGGAAACGCGGCTGCGGTCGCTGTTAGATGACTAGGGGACCAAAGATGAAGCTAATGGCGGCGATTCTGTTCCTCCAACTGCTCGATTTCGAGGTTCGTTTGTGGTTGCAGAGGCTGTTGGGGAGGCCCCCGTGACAGAGGCGTTACGAACCGGTGCGTTATCTGTGACGAGCCGTTGCACGGTCGGCGCTCCGACGCTCGCTTCTGCTCTGCTCGCTGTCGTAGCAGGGCCGCGCGAGCTGGAGCCAAGGCACTGAAATCGGTCAGCGTGACCGATATCGGCCTCGACCAGCCAAGCGAAAACACAGAACGTTCTTCGGTTTCAGGGGACGCTGGCGACCTTCCCCCGGCAATCATGGACGGGCCCCACCTCCCACCTCAAGGACTACAACCACGAGCGAGACCACCAGTCCCTGGGAGATGTCCCACCGATCCGGCGCTTCGAGCTGGCGGTTCGCCCTCCTTGGAGGTCATCGATGGCGACGTCGCCGTTGACGAGGAACTCCAGCCGCGTCCCAGAACCGTCAGCCGGCGCGTCGATCGAGCCGGCCGCATCAGCATCCTCAAGCAGCGCTATCACGTCGACCGCCATCTCAGCGGCGAGGCGGTTACGATCGAATCCAAAGACGGGCTCCTGCACGTCACTCATCACGGCGTCGTGGTCGCCACCCACGCAAGACGTCATCTCCTCGATGATGACGACAAGATGGACCGACGAGCCAAGGCAGCCAGGCCGGAAGCGCCGACCAAGGGCGGCGAGGTGCTACGGGGTGTCGACCCTTCAGGCTCGGTCACCTTCGCAGGAACCGCCTACCGGGTGGGCAACAGATTCATCGGCCATGATGCCGGTGTCCGTCTCGTCGGTGACACCGTTCAGATCACGATCGACGGAGCCCTCATCCGGACGCATGGAGCCCGCCACGACCGATCCAAGGAGTTCGGAGCCCTGGCCCAGCCCCGCGGCAAGCCCGAAGGAGTCATGATAGTGTCGCACAACTACCGAAGCCATTCTGGGACACGGGTACCGAATCCCACAGAGGTTCATAGTTTCCAACTGGCTTGCGTTGGCGAGAGACGTTGTGCCCACCATGTTTGCGGTGTTCCTTGGCTATCTGTCTGCGTCGGCCATTGAGGCTCGACGGGAAACGACCAGGTATCGCTTGGAGGTACAACGTGAGTTCTTGACGGAGTTGCGTAGATGGCGGCTCCGACTGATGGAGGCTGATACGCGAAAGCGGCTCGGCAAGACGTCTCCGAGTCGAGTGAATCCCGCGAGTGAGATATGTGCGGTCCTACAGAAACTGTCTGCCCGACGGCCGCAGCGTCGGCGAAGCCATGCGCGACGACCCCTGGGTCGAGCGCGACGTTCTCCGGCCAATCTTCGAGCGCCTCAACCGCAAGCCCCGCTACCTGCTCTGTTACATCGAGGAGGGGCGCGGCTCCTGGAAGTCAGGGGGTGCCGCTGCCGTCTGTGCGACCGAGGCCATGCTCTACCCTCGACCGACATTGTCGTGTGCGCTGCTGATGCGGATCAGGCCAACATCGTAGCCGACAACCTTCGCGGTTACATCGCTCGCAACCCCTCACCTCGCTGCCACCTTCACCGTGCGCAGGGATCAGTTCGAGGTCAAAAGCCGGGGCAGTCGGATCAGAATCATCAGCAGCGACGCTCCCAGCGCGTGGGGACTCGGCGGCACCCACAGGCGTTTTCGCACCCACTGCGACGAGCTCACCGTGTGGCCCAAGGACGACCTCTGGATCGCCCTTGCCTCGGCCTCGGGGAAGGTCCCTGACACACAGACGGTGGTCTGGTCAAACGCCGGCTTCGACCCCGACCCCGACCGCTCCTGGCAGTGGCGGGTGCGCCAGGTTGCCGAGCAAGAGGACTGGGGTTACCTCTACTCCGCTCCAGGGATCGTCGCCAGCTGGATCACCGAGGAGTGGAGGGCGTAGATGCGCTCGCTATCCCCGCGCCGGAACAAGTTTTGGGCGACGTATTGGGGTTGACGACATTGTGACCGTCGTCACCGTAGCCGGATTGCTTCTCTATTACATCTTTCTGGCGCGCGCCTGATGTGCCGAAGTTGAGCGTCCCTCACCATCCAGGATGTGAGCTCGACGATCTACCCAACGACCGGTATCGTTCTGCCGTTCGCCTCGCGCCGGTTGGCGAGGGCGAACGAGGGCATCGGTCTGATCCTGCTGTTGCCATCATTGACGTTCCTCGGCGACGGGCTGCTCAAGGCTTGGGGACGTTTGTGCCTCTCGATTGAGAACAACCATTCGCTTCCGGAGGAACAATGGCGGGTGTGGGTCGACCCATGCGATGAGGTAGCAAGGTGGTTCTGGACGCGGTGCGGGGGGCTGGAGCTGGACCCGACCTGGCTTTCACTCTCGGGCCCGCGCTCGGGGCGGCCGCCCTTCCCGCAGGAAGCGTTTTTCTCCGGGCCGCAACAAGGTCCCTTGCGTCTCGAAGGCTCGTGGGCAATCTGTGGGATGTGCTCACGTTCTGGCCCCGATGGCACCACCCCTTCGCCGTGCGCCCCTACTCGGAAAGAACGGTCCCCAAGCTACAGCATCGCCTCGCCCATCCGACGAAGTGGGGACATCCGGTCGTTATCTCGGCTCACAGTCAGGGAACGGTGCTGGCCGCGGCGGCGCTCCTGTCGCTGCCGGAATGGGTGACCGACATGGTTGCTCTTGTTACGT
>JBHEMX010000026.1:0-24033 GCA_046262355.1 Actinomycetota bacterium
CGGAGAGTTTGATCCTGGCTCAGGACGAACGCTGGCGGCGTGCTTAACACATGCAAGTCGAGCGGTAAGGCCCTTTCGGGGGTACACGAGTGGCGAACGGGTGAGTAACACGTGGGTAACCTACCCTTGACTGGGGGACAACCGGAGGAAACTCCGGCTAATACCGCATAATGTGCAGCCTCATGAGGGGCGGTACCAAAGATAGCTTCGGCTTTCGGTCAGGGATGGGCCCGCGGAGGATTAGTTTGTTGGTGGGGTAACGGCCTACCAAGACTGCGATCCTTAGCTGGTCTGAGAGGACGATCAGCCACACTGGAACTGAGACACGGTCCAGACTCCTACGGGAGGCAGCAGTGGGGAATCTTGCGCAATGGGCGAAAGCCTGACGCAGCAACGCCGCGTGAGGGAAGACGGCCTTAGGGTTGTAAACCTCTTTCAGTAGGGACGAAGCTTCCAGGGTTAATAGCCCTGTGGAGTGACGGTACCTACAGAAGAAGCCCCGGCTAACTACGTGCCAGCAGCCGCGGTAATACGTAGGGGGCAAGCGTTGTCCGGAATCATTGGGCGTAAAGCGCGTGTAGGCGGCTGAGTAAGTCTGCTCTGAAAGCCCGGGGCTCAACCCCGGGAGGCGGGTGGATACTGCTCAGCTCGAGTCCGGAAGAGGAGTGTGGAATTCCTGGTGTAGCGGGGAAATGCGCAGATATCAGGAGGAACACCAATGGCGAAGGCAGCACTCTGGGACGGTACTGACGCTGAGACGCGAAAGCGTGGGGAGCAAACAGGATTAGATACCCTGGTAGTCCACGCCGTAAACGATGGTCACTAGGTGTGGGGGGTGTCGACTCCCTCCGTGCCGGAGCTAACGCATTAAGTGACCCGCCTGGGGAGTACGGCCGCAAGGCTAAAACTCAAAGGAATTGACGGGGGCCCGCACAAGCGGCGGAGCATGTGGATTAATTCGATGCAACGCGAAGAACCTTACCTGGGCTTGACATGCTGGTTAAAGCGGGTGAAAGCCCGTGTCCGTAAGGGGCCAGCACAGGTGCTGCATGGCTGTCGTCAGCTCGTGCCGTGAGGTGTTGGCTTAAGTGCCGCAACGAGCGCAACCCCTGCTCTTAGTTGCCAGCGGGTAAAGCCGGGGACTCTAAGAGGACTGCCGGGGACAACTCGGAGGAAGGTGGGGATGACGTCAAGTCAGCATGGCCCTTATGTCCAGGGCTGCACGCATGCTACATTGCGCGCTACAAAGGGCTGCGATCCCGCAAGGGGGAGCGAATCCCAAAAAAGCGTGCCTGGTTCGGATTGGGGTCTGCAACTCGACCCCATGAAGGCGGAGTCGCTAGTAATCGCAGATCAGCAACGCTGCGGTGAATACGTTCCCGGGCCTTGTACACACCGCCCGTCACACCACGAAAGTCGGCAACACCCGAAGCCGGTGGCCCAACCCTTGGGAGGGAGCCGTCGAAGGTGGGGTTGGCGATTGGGGTGAAGTCGTAACAAGGTAGCCGTACCGGAAGGTGCGGCTGGATCACCTCCTTTCTAAGGAGTGATACACTCCTAGTTGAAGTCATTCGGTCTCTGAGCCCGGCAGGCGCACTGTTCAGCGCTCAAGGAGCCCGCCGGCGCGGCGGGCTTTCTGTTTGGGCCTCTTCCTAGGTGCAGGCGGAGCACCTTCACCGTGTCGGCGGGCGCGGACCCGGATCTTTGTGCCTCTGTCCCCGCCACGCGGCGGTGGAGGGCTTCTGGTCGGTCGGGAACGAGCCACGGCAGCGTCGACAAGCCGGCCGTTCCGGACCTTTGGGCGTTTACCCACGCCATGCGTCGGTGGAGGGGTTCTGGTCGGTCAGGGGCGTCTCCTACGCTGCCCGCCCGGTCGGCGAACTTGGTCGGTGAAGGTTGTCACGGTCGACCGCAGTTCACGCACGAGTGTCCTACGGGCGCAGTCCGAGTGCCAGTGCTGGTGGTACTCCGCGCCCGAGGGCTCTCGGAAGCGCGCGATCACGTGCTCGCTTCCAACCGGCAGGTACTCGCGACAACCGGGGCAGCGATAGAGCTTCTTCGAGATCCCGAAGGACAGCTCGACGTCGTTGCCGTCGAGGTCTGTGCCCCTGATGCCCTTCCGACGAGAGGGCAGGTCGTCGCTCAATCGTTCCCCTCCAAACACGAGATCGGCGTCAACCTTCGCACGACGGCGGCCGCCTCAGCCGGCGAAGCGGCACTGATACGAGAACCGAGCAGCCACGTCATACCTCGGGGGCTCGTGGTCCCGTCCGGGGCATCCTGCGAGGTCGCCGCCCGTCGGCTCGGGCCGCGCTCCCGGGATCCGCTGGCGGCGGCGACCCGCAGGAAACCGGCTATGTGTCGCAATCGCGCGGCAGCTCGAGGGCCTGGCCGCGATAGATGAGGTTCGGGTCGTCGCCGATCGTCGAGCGGTTGCGCGCGTAGATCTGCGGCCAGTAGCGAGCGATGCGCGAAGCGTCGTTCGTGTCGAGCTCGTCGCCGGCCACCGACCACAACGAGTCGCCCGACCGGACGATGTAGCTGCCGGAACCACAAGAGGGTCCGGAGCGCTCCTCCCGCTTGTGCCCCTCCCGCTCACTGTGCCCCTTCCGTCCGCGCCCATCCCGCTCACTGCGCCCCTTCCGCTGCTCGTGTCCTCGCTTCACGTCGCTCGAGTAGAGCAACAGACCCCGGCTCGGGTGCAGCCGTTGCGCTCGGCGCTTGTCGCGCGCTCGTGGATCGCGCGCACGTGGATCACCTGCACGCGGGAACAACCGCGTGCCGATGGGCTCTCCCGAGACCCTCCGACCATGCAACGCGGGATGCGGCTCCGAAAGGCCGGCCCGGACGAGCGGGGGAGGAGGGGGAGGAGACCCGCTCGTCCTGGACCAGGCTTGCTCCGGCGTGACGAAAGAGCGCCGATGGGCTGAAGAGCCGGGGCGCTCGGCCCCGTGCGCGGGAGCGATGGCGGCGGCGACGGCGAAGCCGAGCAGAGACAGGGCGCGCCGCACGGGCCGAGGGAGGGCCGAGCGGCGAGACCGGCTCAGGACGGGATCCCCGCGGCGCCACACCAAAGAGTGCCTGCGCCACACCAAGAGGTGCGCCGCTTGTACGACCGATGCAGCCACGATGAGGAGTGCGCCGAGGCGGGTGCCGTCGGTGAGCGTTCTCATGGGCGCTTCCACCAAGCAACCTCCGTTTGCGTCCATTTGCCCTTGCTTGCGTCAGCATGCTACTCCTAGTCCGGATGGAGTCAACCCCCAGATTTGCCACTTCCCCCCATGAGGACGTTGTGGGAGGATGCGTGCAGTTTCTTCGGGGCCAACGGCGGAGCGCGGGGATGGCGGACCCTCGGCTGGATCGAATTGTGGCGTCGCTCGACGCGTCCTTCGACGCATCGATAGCGCGCGAAGAGGACGAAGCCGCATCCGACCTCGCCTTCTCTTTGCTCCAGGATCGTTCGGTGGTCGAGGCCTTCCGCGGCGCAGGGCCGCTCGAGCTTAAGCTCGAGGATGGGGCGTCGGTTGTCGCATCCGAGATCGGAGACGACTATGCGGCCTCCGGCTCTCCGGTTGACGTGATCGTTCCCTTACGAAGGGCGGTGGGGGCTTCGGCACCCCATGGTCGACCCCCGGCGCTGGTGGCTCGAAGGGCTTCAGATGTGTTGCATGCGTGGGCCCGGGCGGGCGCTCGGGTCGATATCGTCACGGCGCGCGGAACCTTCTCGGGGCGATTGGTTCGAGCCGCAGCTGATCACTTCGAGCTCGCGATGGCCACCGGGTGTGTCCTCGTCGGGGCGGATGCGGTGGACGCGGTCAGGCGCGTGCGCGGGGGTTCACGGGATGGCTCTTAGCCCACTGTTCGGTCTCGCGATGAAGCCTTTCGATGTAACCGTCGAGCTGCCTCTTGTCCACGCGCCAAACGCCCCGACCGCCTATCTTGATCGCGGGAAGGTCCCCACTCCGCACGAGCGAATAGACCTGCGCAACGCTGACGTTGAGATAGACGGCAACGTCTTCGAGCGTGAGGAAGCGAGTCTCTATGCCCATGGTCCCGGCCTCGTTGCGGGTCCGCTTGGGGTCGACCATGCCTCCACGATAGCACCGGGAAGGCCTGTTTGGCCTGCTTTGCCTTCGTATGCTCGCCAACGTGTCGGCGGCGGGCTCGAACCGTGATGCACTCGAGCGCACCTCAGCGCGCCCCGGTCGACGTCGCCGAGGCGCGGCGGATGGCGCGGCCCTCGTGGGTCAACCTCCGCAGCGTGCTGGGCCTCCTGCTCTTCGCCATCGCCTTCCTCGCCGGGCAGCGTGCCCTGGAGGGTGCGCGCACGACCGTGCCTGTGTGGCGAGCGGCGCGCGACCTTGCCGCGAACACCGAGCTGTCGACCGCCGATCTTGCGCCGGTCGACGTGAAGCTGCCGGTCGACCTCTTGGAGCACTACGCGGGTACGTCCGTCGACGTAAGCGGCGGCGTGCTGACTCGGCCGGTTCGTGCCGGCGAGCTCATCCCGTTGGATTGGATCTCGAGGGGCGTCGCCGCTACCGCAGGGCGAACGATGACGATCCCGCTGTCCTCGGAGCCCGCCGCCGGTGGGGCTCTGCGAGAGGGCGACCGGGTCGACGTTCTCGCAACCTTCGACGCCGGAGACACGCGCGCGCGAACGATCCCCGTCGTGCGCGAGGTAGAGGTCGTGGAGCTCATCACGACCGCCGGTCTCGTGGTCGAAGGTGAGTCGCTGGTGGGGATCACCATGGCCGTTACGCCGCAGGAGTCGGCTCGGCTCGCGTTCGCCGTGAGGACCGGAGAGATAGACATAGCGCGCGTCGAGACGGCGATCGAATCGCAGCCCGCGGCCCCGGTGCGAGCGGGCGACTTCGATTGATCCCCGTGCGAGTCGTCACGGTGGCCGGCGAGCCCGAGCAAGAGGCGGCGATCGCTGCTCGTCTCGGCTCCCGGGGGGATCTCGAGTTGGTCTTGAGGTGCGTGGATCGCATCGAGTTGCTGGCGGCGATCCGAGGCGGTGCCCTCGATGGGATCGTGTCGGTCGGCATCGCCTCATGGTTCGACGCTCAGTGCGCGCACGAGGCGGCGCGTGCCGGAATCCGCGTCGTCGGCATGGTCGACGACGCACTTGAGATCGAGCGCATGAGCGCCCTGGGCGCCGAGCTGTTGCCTGTGGGCGCGGATGTGGACGAGGTGATCGATAGGTGCAGGGAAGCGCGTGAACCGGCGGCGCGCCTCCTTTCATCCCAGCCGTCCACTCCACGAGGCAAGCTCATCGCCGTGTGGGGACCCAAGGGGGCGCCGGGCCGGACGACGGTGGCGATCGAGCTGGCGGCAGAGTTATGCCAAACCGAACCAGAGACCCTGCTGATCGACGGCGATCCCTACGGCGGCGACATGTTGCAGCTGCTCGGGATCATCGAGGAGCTCCCGACCATCGTTTGGGCGACGCGCATGGCTGCGAAGGAGGAGCTCGACGCCGCGCGGCTCATGCTGGACCTGCGACGGGCCGGCAAGCGCGGGCCGGTCTTTCTGCCGGGCCTTCCGCGCGCAGATCTATGGGCCGAGGTTTCCGACTTCGGCTGGAGGCAACTGCTGCAGGTCGTTCGTGCGACATTCCGGTTCACCGTATGCGAGGTCGGTTTCTGTCTGGAGCCCGAGCGGGCTGCGTTCTCTCAGACGGGCGAGGGAAGGAACATGATCGCGCGCACAACCATCGCCGAGGCCGAACAGATCGTCGCGGTATGCCGAGGCGATCTTGTAGGCACGAAGAACTTCCTCTGGGCATTCGAGGAACTGCGCGCGCTTGTTGATGTCGACGACATCCTCATCGTCGCCAATCGTGTAGGTCGCTCGGAGCAGCGAGAGGTTGGCGAGCTGATCCGGCGGCACGCCGGCAAGAGGCCGATCGCCTATGTGCCCGATCGCCCGGCCGAGGTATCCCGCGCCGTGCGGTCCGGCGTTCCGGTGCGGATCTCCGACTCGTCCTCGGACGTCTCTTCCGCCATGCGTGCTCTCGTGGCGGCAGCGGGAGGGCGCGTGCCGGCGCGCGGCGTCCTGACCAGGTTGGCGGGAAGAGGCGGGTGACGTGGAGCGATCACTGGCGCTCGTCGAGGAGGAGGTGCGCGAGCTGGTGCGGCGTCGTGGGTTGGATCCGTCGCGCGACGGCACGCCGCTGCCGGGTGCACTCGTCGACGAGGTCCTGAGCGAGTACGACCATCGCGTTCATTCCAGCGCACTCCCGAGGATCGAGGACCGGGCCGCGGTGCGCAAGGTCGTGTTGGACAGGGTCGCCGGCTTCGGCGTCCTCCAACCTTTGATCGACGACCCCGATGTGGAGGAGATCTGGATCAATGGACCCGGCAAGGTCTTCTCCGCGCGACAAGGACGTCACGTGCTCACCAACCTCGTCCTGAGCGACCGGGAGATCCGGGATCTCGTCGAGAGGATGCTTCGATCGAGTGGGCGGCGCCTTGATCTGGCGAGCCCGTTCGTCGATGCGATGCTCCCCGACGGCTCGAGGCTCCACGTCGTCATACCCGACATCACGAAGAAGCATTGGGCGGTCAACATACGCAAGTTCGTCTTGCGCGCTCACCGTCTCGAGGAGCTCGTTCGCCTCGGTTCACTTGATCACCGTTGTGCCGCTTTCCTCGATGGAGCCGTGAAGGCGGGACTGAACATCGTCGTTGCCGGAGGGACGCAGACCGGCAAGACCACGATGCTCAACTGCCTCGCGGCGGCGATCCCGGCGCGCGAGCGGGTGATCACGTGCGAGGAGGTCTTCGAGCTACAGATAGCGTTGCCGGACGTCGTCGCCATGCAGACGCGTCAGCTCAATCTAGAGGGTAGAGGGGAGATCGATCTCCGCCGGCTCATCGTTGAGGCGTTGCGGATGCGTCCCGATCGTCTGATCGTCGGGGAGGTGCGTAGACAGGAAGCCTTCGATCTGCTCGTCGCGCTCAACTCGGGTCTTCCGGGGATGACATCGATCCATGCCAACAGCGCGCTCGAGGCTCTGACGAAGCTCTTGACCCTTCCCCTTCTGGCGGGCGAGAACGTGAGCCATCTCTTCGTGACGCCCACAGTGGCCGCGTGCACAGATCTCATCGTGCATCTCGTGCAGGCGGGAGGGCGGCGACGAGTGGCCGAGATAGTCGGCGTTTCCGGGCGCGTCGAGGGCGATCGCATCGAGACCATCCGGCTGTGGAAGCGATCCGGCGAAGGGATGTGCTGGAGCGGCCAGCAGCCTCCTCACCCCGAGCGCTTCGAGGCCGCCGGGATCGATCTCCAGTCGCTGCTTCGATGAGCGTTTTCATCTCCGCGCTCGCCGCGCTGGCGCTCGTCTTAGTCTACGAGGGGATCACCGGCGCGCCGCCCCTGCGATCCTTCGGCCTCGTGAGAGGTCTGGACGACCTGGCGCGCGCTGCGGGGTTCACGCACGCCACCGGCGTTCGCATGATCGCGGCGTCGCTGCTGCTCGGCGCCACAACCCTCGTGATCGTGGCCGGATCGACGTCCTCTTTGGTGCCCGCGCTCGCGTTCTCGCTCGCGGCGGCCTGGTCCCCGATCGCCGTCGCACGCGCGCGCGTGCAGAAGCGCAGGCGCAGGTTGGGGGAGGCGTGGCCGGACGCCATCGCCACGATCATCTCGGGGGTGCGGGCAGGCGTGTCGCTTTCGGAGTCGTGCGCCTCCGTCGCGACGCGTGGCCCCGAATACATCCGTCCCGGCTTCATCGCGTTCGGCGCGACCTTGCGCGCGAGCGGCAGCTTCCCGGCGGCCCTCGAGCGCCTCCGTCAGGTGCTTGCGGATCCGATCGCAGACAGGGTGGCGACTGCTCTCGCCCTTGCCCACGAGGTCGGGGGAAGCGATCTGGTGCGGGTCCTCAGGACGCTCGGTGACTTCGTCCGTGACGACCTGAGGGTGCGCAAGGAGATAGAGGCGCGCTGGTCGTGGACGGTGACGGCGGCACGCGTTGCTGCCGCGGCTCCTTGGATCGTGCTGCTGTTGATGTCCACTCGCCCGGAGGCGGCCGCAGCGTACGACTCGTCTGCCGGCGCGCTCGTGATAGGCGGGGGCGCCGCCGCGACGGTTCTCGGGTACAGACTGATGCTGCGCGCCGGCCGACTGCCCGAGGAGAGGCGGCTGGGCGCATGATCCCCGCCATAGCGTTCCTCGGAGCGTTGGGGATCGTCGTCCTCGCGGCGGGCTTGCCGCCCATGAGGCGCGCGCGGCTCGACGATCGGGTCGAGCCCTATCTGAGCGGACTCCACGGACGCCCGAGCAACCTGCTGCTGCGCCGGGGAGGCCTCGACGATCGGCCCCTGCTGCGGCGCGCCGCAGCCGCGACCGCTCGCGTCCTCCCGGCGACGCACGAGCGCCTCGGCGACAGGCTGTCGGCCGCCGGAGAAGAAAGAGATCCGGCGGACTTCCGGCTGGAACAGGTGATCTGGGGGCTCATCTCCACGGTTGCCGTGTGGGTGCTCGTGGCACTGGGGATGGTGGCCGGCGTGGCGGTCGACGCGCTCGCGTTACCGCTGCTGACGGCGATCGCATGCGCGGGTGGCTTCTTCGCACGCGACTGGTGGCTCGGCCGGCAGGTCGAGGATCGCACGGCGATCCTTGCGGAAGAGCTTCCGACGGCGATCGATCTCGTAACGCTCTCCATCGTGGCGGGCGAGTCGGTTCCCGCTGCCTTCGCTCGCGTCGCGCGCTCGCTCAAGTCGGAGATAGGAAGGGAGTTTCAGCGCGTCGTAGCGGACATCCGCGCGGGGTCCACGTCGGTCGAGGCGCTCGACGGCATGAAGCAACGCGTGCACGCGCCCGGCATCGCGAGGTTTTCGGACGCGCTCATCACGGGGATCGAGCGAGGGTCTCCACTCGCCGAGGTGCTGCGAGCTCAGGCGGACGACGGCAGAGAGGCGCGCCGGCGCTGGTTGCTCGAGGTTGGGGGACGCCGGGAGGTTCTGATGCTCGTACCCGTCGTGTTCCTCATCATGCCGGTGGTTGTCGTCTTCACCTTGCTGCCGGGATTGGTGGCTCTGGATCTGTTGGTTCCGTAAGGACCGCTCGAAAGGGAGGTTGGGATGGGTCTTCGGCTGTGGGTGTTCGTGTCGGCGAGGATCGACGGAGAGCGAGGCGACGTGCCCGGGTGGGTTCTCATCGTGCTCATGACGAGTGCGCTGGTCGTCGCCATCTGGAGTGTTGCACGGGGACGTCTGGTTGCCATCGTGCAGACCGCGTTGGACACGGTCTGCGGCCCCCTCGGTTGTTGACGTCGGCGCGCGACGAGCGGGGGTCCGCCCCGGTGGATGCGGTCATCTCGATGGTCCTGCTGATGGTCCTCGTCCTCGGCGTCGTCGAGATCGCGTTCGCTCTCTACGGCCGGAACGTCGTTGCCGCTTCTGCGCATGAAGGCGCGCGCGCCGCCATCGAGCTCGGACGCGGGCCCGGCGATGCGGTCGCGGTCGCAACGGACACCGTCCGGCGCTCGGCCGGAGGGCTCGTATCGGACCTCGACGTCGGCGTCAAGCTTGAAGAGTCACCGCTCCGTTCGCTCGTCATCGTGGAGGTCACGGGAGTGCTCGAGACTTGGGGCCCGATCCCTGTGGCCGTCCCGATATCGGTTACGGCCACAGCATCCCGGGAGCCCGAGCGCGTGTGACGGCCCGCGACGACGGACATGCCCTCATCGAGACGATCCTGGTGAGCCTGCTCCTTCTCGCTCCGCTCGTCTGGGCGCTCGGGGTGCTCGCGGATCTGCATCGCAGCGCGCTCGCCTCGACCGCGGCGGCGCGTGAGGCCGGCTTCGACGCGGCCCGCTCCGCGTCCCCCGCAAGCGCGCGCGCGGCTGTGGACGACGCGGTTCGGCGCGCGTTCGCCGATCAGGGCCTCGATCCCTCCGAGGCGCAGGTCCGGTGGAGCGCCTCTGGTCTGACTCGGGGGGAAGCGGTGGAGATAGAGGTGTCGTATCCCGTCACCGTGGTTCAGGCCCCTCTGCTCGGGCGCATCTCCGGTCCCGCGGTGTGGGTCAACGCTCGGCATGTCGCGCGCATCGCTCCGTACCGGAGTCGCGAGTGAGGCGCGACCAAGGAGGCCAAGTGACGATCATGGCGCTCGGCCTGGCTCTCGTGGCGTTCGCGGTGTCGGGCGTCGCGGTGGATGGAACGAGAGCGTTCCTGGCGCGCAGGACGCTGCAGAATGCGGCCGACGCGTCGGCCCTTGCGGGCGCTTCAGAGCTGGACCGAGAGTTGTACTACGCGAGCTCCGGCACGACGGTGGCTCTCGATCCGGACGCCGCTCGTCGCGTCGCGCTGGAGTGGCTGGCGCGCTGTGGGGTGGGGACGCGCGCGTCGGTTCTGGCGGATACGTCCGTCGTCCGCGTCGCGCTGCACGACGAGGTCGCCACGAGCTTCTTGGGACTGATGGGGATCCAGATGATCCCCGTCACCGCCGATGCAAGCGCCGAGCCGCTCGGCGGGTCCGGCGCGCCGTGACGAGTTAGGGAGTGAGCACGCCGGCGCGGTCCACGGCGTAGGAGTACTGCACGTGCCAGTCGTCGAAGCGGTCGGCGGGCAGAGGACGACTGAGGAGGTAGCCCTGGGCCACGTCGCAGCCGAGGGACGCGAGCCGGTTCCACAGGGACCGCGTCTCGACGCCCTCCGCGACGACGCGCAGGTCGAGGTTCCGTCCGAGGTCGATGATCGAGCGCACGATGACCGCTGCGTTCTCGTCGGATGCCATGCCGAGCACGAACGACTTGTCGATCTTGATCTCGTCCACCGGGAGCGTGCTGAGATGCGACAGAGACGAGTAACCGGTGCCGAAGTCGTCGATCGCCACGCCGACGCCCATGGCGCTGAGGCCCGACAGGATCCCATTGGTTCTCACGGGATCGGCCATGATGCTGCTCTCGGTGATCTCGAGCTGAAGGGATGTTGCCGGGACGTCCCACTTGTCGAGGAGCTCCTGGATGTCGTTGGGCAATGCTATGTCGAGGAGATTACGGGCCGAGAGGTTGACCGCGACCTTGAGCGGCGTCCCCATCAGGCGCCAGGCCCGACACTGACCCAATGCGACGTCGAGCACGTGCATCGTGAGCGGCTTGATGAGCCCCGTGTTCTCCGCTATCGGGATGAACTTGTCCGGTGAGATGAGCCCATCGCGCGGGTGTTCCCAGCGAACGAGGGCCTCGGCGCCGATGATGCGGCCGCTGCCGAGCTCTGCCTTCGGCTGGTAGAAGACGGACAGTTCCTTCTGCTCGATCGCGTTGCGTAGCTCGGAGACGAGTGCCAGCCGGCGGGGGGTGTACTGGTTGCGCTCGTGCTGGTAGAGCTCATATCCGCTGTGCGCGCTCTTGGCGAGATACATCGCCACGTCGGCTCGCTGTATGAGGGTCTCCGCGTCCTCGCCATGCTCCGGGAAGTTGGCGATGCCGATGCTGCCGCCTACATCCAGGGTTAGGTCCTGCAGGCAGAACGGTAACTTGAGCGTCTCGAGGATGTCTTCGGCGATGCGAACGGCGTTCTCACGACCCCCCACGCGCGGGAGCAGGATCGCGAACTCATCGCCTCCGAGGCGCGCGACCGTGTCGGCCTCGCGCACCGTATCCAGGAGCCGCTTTCCCACCTCTTGAAGCAGGATGTCACCCGAGTGATGTCCGAGGGTGTCGTTGACCTCCTTGAACCTGTCCAGGTCCAAGATCATGATCGCCGTCTTGCCGGCTTCCCTTCCGCCCTCGCGTATCGCCTGGCCGACACGGTCGTTGAACAGGGTGCGGTTCGG
This sequence comes from Actinomycetota bacterium, assembly GCA_046262355.1. Classification (GTDB taxonomy): domain Bacteria; phylum Actinomycetota; class CADDZG01; order CADDZG01; family WHSQ01; genus DATADD01. The sequence continues at coordinate 11,788 of JBHEMX010000026.1, forward strand.
CAAGCCTGTGAGGCCATCATGGAGGGCTTGGTACTCGTTCTCTGCTGCCTGTCGACGGAGCGTGTCGACGAGGCGGAAGTTCTCCAACGAGACGCTGGCGTGGTTGACCAGCGTCTCGAAGAGACTGAGGTCCTCGTCATCGAAGGTGCTGACGTCGCCTAGTCTGTTGCCGACCATGATCGTGCCGACGATGCCGCTCTCGGCTCGGATGGGAGCGAACATGGCGTCCTTGATGTTGTGCGACCGGAAGTGCTCTCTCAGCCGGTCGCTCGTGATCGGGCGCGCCACGACCACTCCTTGGCCCTCGGATGCCACGCGCGCCCACACCCCCTGGGTGGGGTCGAGGACCACGGCCACCATGGCGTCGACGTGATCGTCGGGGCCGAGACGGGTCCGTAGCGACGTCTCCCCCTCGGAGGGGAACAGCGTCGCCTCGGCGATCTCGGCCCGGAACATCTCTCTGGCGTGATCGAGGAGGGGCAGCACGACGGACTCGAGCTGCATGGACCGGTTGTCGAAGCGCGTCGACTCGTGCAGTGCCCGCAGGGCCTCGTGCTTGTGGTTGACGGAGGCATAGGCGCGATAGGCGAGGAAGAGACCCACGGACAGCACCGCGATCATCCATGTTGCCGAGACGTCCGTCGAGATGATCGTCACGGCTGTGAGAGCGAGCGTCGTGTTCGTGAAGGTGGCGGCATACCCTATCGTGAGCATGCGCGGGAGCATCGGCCTGCGTTTCTCGGAGAGTGAGATCGCGACTTCGATCATGGCCGCGGCGATGCCGTCGAGGACGAACGTCGCAACGAACGCAGCGATCCAGCCGACCGGCGCCAACCCGTCGCCGAACGAGAGGATCGTTTGGAACAACGCCACGGCGACCGTGGTCTCGAAGAACCAACGGGAGAGGTTGAACGCGAGCTTGACCGGTGTCTGCCTGCGATGCAGGGTGAGGGCGGCGCCGGCGCCGAGCAGTTGGACGAAGACCAGTGCCGCCGGCGCGAAGAAGAAGAGTCCGAGCACCAGGGGGATCTCGCTGAGAGAGAATGAGTGCGAGTCGCGATGGAACTGCACGTGGATCACAAAGACCTCTGCGACCAAGAAGAGCGCCGCAAGCGTCCACCAGGGAACCTGGATGCCCCCCGACACCGGGTCGAGATGGACCACCACGGTGTTGTGCAGGATGAACGCCGCCGCGGTCATGCAGATGTTGAGCACCCACACGGCGTGCTCACGGGTGGTCTCGGGCCGTCCGGCCTCAGCGTTAGGCGCGTAGCGCGGCGGCCTCATAGCTCCCAGCGACCATCCATGCTCATGCTCCTGCGCTCCTCCTCGGAGGGGTTGCCAGTCCTTGCCAATATCGGCACGCGCAGGGCTTCTTTGAGGCCGAGAGGGGCGCCGAGGCGCGATATCAAGCGTTTTGCGTAGACGGGTCCGTGGCGCGCTCGCGGGATCGGGTGGGGCCGGGTTTAGCCAAGCCCCATAAGGGTTTTCTCGGCCGATTGCCGCGCGCTGCAAGGTTTCGGGCGATAGGGTGAACGGCGGTATCGGCGGCCATCGCATGGAGGTGGAGAGAGGTTGAACAAGACTGAGTTGATCGACTCCCTGGCGGGCGCGACGGGCGAGAGCAAGCGCGTCGTCGGAGACGTCCTCGAGGCGTTCGTCACGCAGGTCCAGAAGCAGGTGAAGAAGGGCGACAAGGTGACGGTGCCCGGCTTCGGCACCTTCTCGCGACGCCAGCGGCCGGCTCGCACGGCCCGCAACCCGCGCACCGGGGAGTCGATCAAGGTCAAAGCTTCAAAGGTGCCGGCGTTCAAGCCCGGCACGGGGTTCAAGACCTTCGTTGCGGGAACCCGCAAGAGGTAGCGAAGGTCTTAGTGCACCTTTGCGTAAGTCCCGTCGCCCCAGAACGGCCCTGCATCGGCGATGGCTGCGTTGCTCGTCGCGCACGTACCCTGCGGGTACGCACGACTCCTCGCGCCTTGCCCTCACCGCGCAGTGCCGCCCTGGTTGCTGACGCTACTTCCGCGCAGGAGCACTAGTGGTGAGTATCCTTGGGCGGTCGAGGTCGAGAGGAGATGTGCCGAGCGACGTGTGCTGCGTCGCCGTGGAGGCTTTCCATGTGGTTCTTCCCGCTGGGTGCCGCCGTCGTGAGCGGCGTCTTCGCCGTTGCCGTGGGCCTGCAGTGGGCGCGTCGCCGGCGCCCCAACCTCCTGGCGTGGGCGATCGCGCTGGCGATGTTCGCCCTCGCCTCGTTCGCTCCCGCCGTCGGCATGCTGGAGGGCTGGACGCCCGCGTGGTTCCGTATCTATTATCTCTTCGGCGCCATCGTGAACGTGCCGGTGCTGGGTCTCGGGACGATCTATCTGCTCGGCTCGCGCCGCATCGGCCATGTCTGTGCGGCGCTCGTGACGGTCGCCTCGGTGGTCGCCGCAGTCATCGTGTGGCAGGCTCACCTCGAGGCGCAGCTGCTCGACACCGGAGGCATCCCCAAGGGCAGCGAGGTCATGTCCGAGGGGGTGAGGCTGCTGGCGCGCATCTACTCGTTCGCCGGGTTCTTCGTGGTCCTGGGCGGAGCGCTGTGGTCTGCATACCGACTGACGCGCCAGAAGCGCGCCGAGCTTCGTCCTCTCGCCGTGGCGAACGGCCTCATCGCGGCCGGCACCTTCGTCGTCGCACTGGGCAGCGGTTTCGCCTTCTACGGGCGCGGGCTTCCCTTCGCCGTCGGCCTGTTCGGGGGCGTCTGTCTCATGTTCTGGGGGTTCCTCAAGACGCGCGCGCAGCCCTCGCTTCCCGCCGGCTGATATGACTTCGTCGGGCCGGCCCTGGTTGGACGAGGGCTGGTACCTGATGAACGCTCGAGAGGTCGAGACCGAGTTACGCCGCCGGCGTGGGGCCTCGACCGCCTTGGCACCCGGGGAGGCGCCACGGCTCTCGATCGCCGAGGCGCTCGCGTTCAGGGACGCAGGCAACGTGCCCGACGAGGAGGGCCGCACCCTCCGCCTCGTCCTACACGTCGAGTCTTCGCCCGGCGCGGCCGAGCGGCGCCGTCTGCTGTTCGAGCCCGACTTCCACGACGAGCCTCGCTGGCGCCGGCCGGGCTCCGTGCCGATCAACGTGCTGCCCTTGACCACCTCGGCTCCGAGCGAGCCACCCAGGGCGTGGTTCGAGGATCCCGAGATGGCCGCCCTCGAGAACGAGTGGCGCGCGACGGGCGCCGTCGCCGGCGCGCTCGTCCCGTCCGAGTGGCGCGGCTTCGTCCTCAAGACGATCGTGGCGCTGCGCGCAGCCGGCAAGGTCGTCACCCCGGACACGATCGCAGCCTCGGTGGCGCGCTGGCTCCCGCCGGCGGAGGCGGAGCTCCTGCGGGCCGCGCTGGTCGAGGCGAACGCATCGACGTCCTAGAGCCCGCTCTGCCGGATCGGGCTTGTCTTCTCGTCCGCCCGGGTAGGAAGGGCGAAGACGGTTGTCGTGGGGCGCGCGTCCTCCGCGGCGCGCAGCCGATCTCGCGCCACGGTGCGAACCGGCACCCGGACCTCCATCGACCCCTCGATGAGACGTGGCCGGCGTCGTGCAGGGACGGGTCAAGGGCGACCTCGGCCGCTTCAAGAAGTTCATCGAGAGTCGCGGAGAGGCCACCGGGGCATGGCGCGGAGAGATCAAGCAGGACAACGTCTGAGCTCCTCGGCCGATCTGCACCAAGAGCGCCTCGTGGTGCAACTCACCTGACCAAGCACGCCTTGCGCGCCGCCGGCGTCGCTATAGGCTCCACGGGGAGAGAGAGGAGTGAACATGACAGATCAAAGCGCTCTGTTCGAACGGCACAAGGCCGTCATGCCATCGTGGGTGGCCCTCTACTACGAGGAGCCGATCGCGCTAGAGCGCGGCGACGGGCGCAGGGTGTGGGACGCCGAGGGAAACGAGTATCTCGATTTCTTCGGAGGCATCCTCACGACGATCTCGGGACACAACATCCCCGACATCGTCGATGCGATCGCGGAGCAGTCCTCGAAGCTCCTGCACAGCTCGACGCTCTATCTCATCGAGCCGGCGATCGAGCTCGCCGAGGAGATATCCAGGCTGGCTCCGATCGAGAACGCCAAGCTCTTCTTCGTCGCGTCGGGGACGGAGGCGAACGAGGTCGCCCTCCTGCTCGCTACGACCGTGCGACGCTCCAACCAGATCCTGGCGATGCGCAACAGCTACCACGGGAGGTCCTTCGCAGCTCTGTCGATCACCGGGAACCGGGGCTGGTCGGCGTCGAGCCTCTCTCCGGTCAACGTGAGCTATGTCGACGGTGTCTATCGCTATCGGAACCACTTGGGCCATCTCTCCGACGCCGACTACGTCAAGGCATGGGCGGATGACCTGCGCGACGTCATCGAGACGACCACGTCGGGTGACGTGGCCTGCATGATCGCCGAGCCGATCCAAGGGGTCGGCGGCTTCGCGGTGCCTCCAGACGGTTTCTATGGAGCGCTGAGGGAGGTCCTCGACGAATACGGGATCCTCTTCGTCTCCGACGAGGTCCAGACGGGTTGGGGACGCACCGGAGATCACTTCTGGGGTATCGAGGCGCACGGCGTAACCCCGGACATCATGACCTTCGCCAAGGGCATCGGGAATGGGCTCAGCATCGGCGGCGTCATCGCGCGTCCCGACCTCATGGACGCCGTCGAGGGCAACTCCATCTCGACCTTCGGCGGGAATCCCCTGTCGACGACGGCTGCGCTCGCCAATCTCCGCTACATCGTGGACAACGACCTCCAGACGAACGCGCGCAAGATCGGTGAATACCTCATCACCAAGCTGAGAGACCTGGCCGAGGAGCACGCCTACATCGGCGACGTGCGCGGCAAGGGTCTCATGATGGCGGTGGAGCTCGTCGAGCCCGGCACGAAGACGCCCGACCCCCCTGCGGCCACGCGCCTCATGGAGGAGTGCAAGTCGCGCCGACTTCTCGTCGGCAAGGGCGGGCTGTACGGCAACTGCCTGCGGATCGCGCCGCCGCTGTCGGTCACCCTGGAAGAGGCCGATGAGGCTTACGCGATCATCGCAGAGGCGGTCGAGGTCACAGGAGGAAGCGGCGCATGAAGATCATCGAGCACCTCATCGGAGGCGAACGTATCGACGGCTCGCCGCAGCGGATGGGAGACGTCTACGACCCTGCGACCGGAGAGGTCGGCGGGCGCGTCCCCTTGGCATCCCCCGAGGTCGTCGATCGCGCCGTCGATGCGGCGGCGCGCGCGTTCGAGAGCTGGCGTCACGTGTCGCTGTCGCAACGTGCGCGCGTCATGTTCGCTTTCCGCGATCTCGTCGAGCGACACAAGAACGAGCTGGCGCGCGTGATCACCTCCGAGCACGGGAAGGTCGTTTCGGACTCGCATGGAGAGGTGAGCCGCGGCCAGGAGGTCGTCGAGTTCGCCTGCGGCATCCCTCATCTGCTCAAGGGCGAGTTCGCGGAGAACGTCTCGACGCAGGTCGATTCCTACTCGATCCGTCAGCCGGTGGGCGTGGTGGCAGGCATCAGCCCGTTCAACTTCCCCGCCATGGTCCCGATGTGGATGTACCCTGTCGCCATCGCGTGCGGCAACACCTTCATCCTCAAGCCCTCCGAGAAGGATCCCTCCGCGGCTAACTTCGTCGGGGAGCTGTGGGCCGAGGCCGGGCTTCCCGCCGGCGTCTTCAACGTCGTGCACGGCGACAAGGTCGCGGTCGACCGCCTGCTCGAGCACCCCAAGGTCGCCGCGGTGAGCTCGGTCGGTTCGACGCCTGTGGCGCGCTACATCTACGAGACCGCGGCGCGCCATGCCAAGCGCGTGCAGGCGCTTGGAGGCGCCAAGAATCACATGGTCGTGCTCCCCGACGCGGACATGAACCTCGCCGCCGATGCGGCGGTGAGCGCCGGATATGGCTCCTCGGGACAGCGCTGCATGGCGATCTCGACGGTCGTCGCGGTCGGCGACGCCGGCGATGCGCTCCTCGCCAAGCTTGCCGAGCGGATCGAATCGCTCAGGGTGGGTGCGGGTGACGATCCCGACGCCCAGATGGGTCCCCTAGTTACCGGTCAACATCGCGACAAGGTCGCGTCCTATGTCGAGACCGGCGTACGCGAGGGCGCGGAGCTTGCGGTCGACGGACGCGACCTCAAGGTCGAGGGCTACGAGAACGGCTTCTTCCTGGGTCCTTGCCTGTTCGATCGGGTCGCGCCGGAGATGTCGATCTACAAAGAGGAGATCTTCGGTCCCGTCCTCGTGATGTTGCGCGCCGAGACGTACGACGACGCGATCGGGCTGGTCAACGACAACCCCTATGGGAACGGCACGGCGGTGTTCACCAACGACGGCGGCGCGGCGCGCAAGTTCGTGCACGAGATCGAGGTCGGGATGGTCGGAGTGAACGTCCCGATCCCCGTGCCGATGGCGTTCTTCTCGTTCGGCGGATGGAAGGACTCGCTCTTCGGTGACGCGCACGTCCATGGTCCCGAGGGCGTGCGCTTCTACACGCGCGGCAAGGTGGTCACGAGCAGATGGCCCGATCCAGAGTCCAGAGGCGTCGACCTGGGTTTCCCCAAGAACCGCTAACGGCCGGCCCCCCGACTCGATGGGGGCCGATCACGTGGGCGCGCACTACCGAACGTACGTTCTATGATGTCTCTATGGCCGGCGAGAAGCTATTCGAGTTACGCAGGCGCACGTTCGACACCCCGCACTTCCGCGGGATCGAGTTCATCGAGGTCGAGGCGAAGTCGATCATCAACCAGGTGCCCGGCTCGTACCTGCCCTTCAACTGGACCATCAATCCCTACAGAGGCTGTTCCCATGCGTGCTCCTACTGCTTTGCTCGCGTCACGCACACCTACATGGACCTCGACGCGGGGCGCGACTTCGAGACCAAGATCGTGGTCAAGGTCAACGCTCCTGAGCTTCTGCGCAGGGAGCTGCGGGCGAAGCGCTGGAAGGGCGAACACGTCGCCATGGGCACCGCGACCGACCCGTATCAGCGCGCCGAGGGCCGCTACAAGATCATGCCGAGGATCATCCGGACGCTGGCCGAGGTCGGCAACCCGTTCTCGATCCTCACCAAGGGCACCCTCATCTTGCGCGACCTCGAGCTGCTCTCGGAGGCGGCGCGGATCACGCAGGTCTCGACGGCGCTGTCGATAGGGACGCTCGACGACGACGCGTGGCGCAAGAGCGAGCCTGGGACGCCGCATCCGCGCAAGAGGATCGAGGCGGTCGCCAAGCTGAACGTCGCCGGGATCGCTTGCGGGGTCATGGTCGCACCGGTCCTGCCCGGGATCAGCGACTCCCCGAAGCAGCTGCGCGAGGTCGTGATCGCAGCACTCGACGCGGGCGCGACGCACGTCTCGCCCATCCTGCTGCACCTGAGACCGGGCGTCAAAGACGTCTACATGACCTGGCTGGAGGACAACTATCCCGACCTCGTGCCTCGCTACACCGACATGTACAAGCGCTCGGCGTACGCCTCGGCCCGCCACAAGCAAGATCTCGCGGACAGCATCGATCGGATCCTGCGTGACAACGGGGGCCGCAGGCCACGCCGCTCCCCCGACAACGCGCCCAGGTGGCGCGCCCGGCGGCGCGAGATCGCTTCCATCACGCAGACGGAGCAGCTCAAGCTTCTGTGATCTTGCTCGGCGCCTAATGGGTAGCGTTATCCGCCACTCAGGCGCACTCGTGCGGTCAGCGGCTCCAGCCGCGCAGACGCGCGATGCGCTCCTCGACCGGTGGATGCGTGAGGAAGAGGCTCTTGAATGCGACGTTGCGCCCGGTGAGTGGGTTCACGATGTACATCGTTGCGTGAGCCGGGTCGACGTTCATCGGTATCCGCTTGGCGCCGGCGTGGAGCTTCTCGAGGGCACGGGCGAGCGGCTCTCCGCTGCCCGCCATCTGGGCGCCGTTGCGGTCCGCCTCGAACTCGCGCGACCTGGACACCGCCATCTGCAGGAAGAATGCCGCGATCGGCGCAAGCAGCGCCATGGCGAGCATCGTCACGCCTCCGCCCTCGCGGTCGTCGCGACCCCCGCCGAACATCGCTCCCCACATCACCATGCGAGCGAGGAAGGTGATGCCCATCGCAACCGCGGCCGCGACGGAGCCGATGAGGATGTCGCGGTTGCGCACATGCGCCAGCTCGTGTGCAAGCACGCCGCGCAGCTCATCTTCGTTGAGGAGTTGCATGATGCCCTGCGTGACCGCAACCACGGCGTGCTTGTCGTTTCGTCCGGTGGCGAACGCATTGGGCTGCGGATTGGGAGTCATGTAGAGGCGCGGCATGGGCATGTTCGCCGCGAGCGTCAGTTGACGCATGATGCGATAGAGCTGTGGCGCTTGCTGTTCGGACACGGGTTGAGCCCGCGCCGCCTTGATCGCGATCTTGTCGCTGAACCAGTAGGACCCTCCAACGAAGAGCAGGCCTATGGCGAGCCCGATCAAGGCCCCGCCGCGCGGGAACAGCGCCTCTCCGGCGAGGATCAGGATGCCGCCCAGAGCGGCCAGGAGCACGTAGGTCTTGATTGTGTTCTTGCTCATGAGGTCATTATGTGACGTGGCACGAGCTAAGTGGACCCTCGACGTCTCGATCCTCGAGTTGCCCCTAGCGGAGCGCTTCACGATCGCCACCGAGTCGTGGGATGCCGCGCGCAACGTCTTCGTCAGGCTCGGGTACGACGGCATCACAGGGGTCGGAGAAGTCAGCCCCGGTGGCCGCTGGGAAGAAACGCCCGAGTCGGTTGAGGCTGAGCTTCAAGCGGTGGACCTCGACGCGCTCTCGGGTCCCTTCGACATCGAAGGGATCTCGACGCTGCTCCCCGCCGGGTCGGCGCGCTGTGCGCTCGACATCGCGCTGCACGACCTCGCCGCGAAGCTCGCGGCGTTGTCCGTGGCCGAGCTTCTCGGTCTCGGCGCGAGGCCGTTGCCGGTCACGTCGGTAACCGTCCCGATCGCCGAGGTCCATCGCATGGCGGCGCGCGCCAGGGCGCTGTCCGACCATCCCGTCCTCAAGATGAAGCTCGGCTTCGAGGGCGACGTCGATGCCGTGCGGGTGGTCCGCAGGGCCTACGACGGCGCGCTGCGCGTGGACGCCAACGAGGGCTGGAGCGTCGAGGAGGCGCCGGAGCGGCTCAAGGCGCTCGAGCCGTTCGACATCGAGCTCTGCGAGCAGCCGATCCGCGCGGGCTACCTCGAGGCCCTGCGACGCGTCACTGAGTCCACGTCGATACCCATCTTCGCCGACGAGGACGTCGGAACCTCGGCCGACGTGGCACGCCTCCACGGGATCGTCGACGGGGTCAACCTCAAGCTGCGCAAGGCCGGCGGGATACGGGAGACGGTCAAGGCGATGGCGACGGCGCGCGCCCAAGGTATGAGGGTGATGCTCGGATGTGATCTCGAGTCGGGCGTCGCGGCAACCGCGCAGGCATCGGTCGCCTCCCTGGTGGATCACGCGGACCTCGACGGTCCCCTGTTGCTTGCCGAAGACCCCTACCCCGGAGTCACCTACTCGAGGGGAACGATGGCTCTGCCGGAGGGTCCGGGCCTGGGCCTGCGACGGTCGCCGCCGTGAGCACCGGGCGGGCGTGGGTCGTGCTCACCGACGGCTACCTCACGTCGCGCAATGCCAAGACCGCACACGGTGTGATCCGCTACGGGCATGATCCGGTGGTCGCGGTGCTCGACCGCGAGCATGCGGGCCGCTCGCTGCTCGAGGTCGCGCCGGACCTCGGCAGCGATGCTCCTATCGTCGGCTCTCTCGCCGAGGCCATGTCGCTCGCGCCCACGTCCCTGCTTCTCGGCGTCGCCACGGCAGGGGGATGGATCCCGGAGCATTGGAGGTCGTGGGTCGTGGAGGCGATCGAGAGGGGCCTGGAGGTGGCCAACGGGCTTCACCGCTTCCTCCGGGACGACAAGGCGCTCGTGCGTCTGGCGCGCACCCATCGGGCGACACTGTGGGACGTGCGCGACCCGCCGGCTGACATCCCCCTGTTCAGCGGGCGCAGCATCGGCATCCCCAAGCGGACCGTGCTCACGGTCGGCAGCGACTGCGCGGTCGGCAAGATGACGGTGTCTCTGGAGCTTGCCGCGGCTGCACACGGCGCGGGCGTCTCGTCGCAGTTCATCGCGACGGGCCAGACCGGCATCCTCATAGCCGGGGGAGGGATCGCCGTCGACAGGGTCATCTCGGACTTCGTGGCGGGTGCCGCCGAGCGGCTCGTGTGCGAAACCCATCCCTCCTCAGACGTGCTCTTCGTCGAGGGACAGGGAAGCCTGTGGCATCCGGCGTACTCGGCCGTGACGCTCGGGCTGCTACACGGATCCGCGCCGCACGTCCTGGTGCTCTGTCACCAGGCCGGTAGGATCGCCATCGAGGAGCCGCCGTATACGGCGCTTCCTCCACTCGCCGAGATGGTGCGCGTCTACGAAGATGCGGCGGCGACGGTGCGTCCGGCCAAGGTCGCCTGCATCGCGGTCAACTGCGGGGGTCTTCCCGACGACGAGGCGCGCCGCACGGTCACCGCGATCGAGCGCGAGTTGGATCTTCCCGCCGGTGACGTGCTCGGCGGCGATGCGCCGAAGCTGTGGGATGCCGTCGCCGCCGCCCTGCCGGAGCGCCGCTGACGGAGTAGAACACGCCGGCGGCCGATGGCCCTCGCGAGAGCCGTTGGCCATGCCGGGGCACCGGCCATGCCGGGGAGCCGCTGCCGGGCATGCCGGGGGGCCGCTGTCGGGCTGGCGCCCCGCGACCCGAGCTCCTGAGACACGCGCCCGTTGCTGATGCGCTATGGGTCTGCGACGACGAGCGCGAGAGCGAAGCCGTCGTAGCCCTTGCTGCCCACCGTCTGGATCGCCGTGGCGCTCACGCGCGGCTCGGCGGCGAGCAGCTCGTTGAAGCGCCGGATCCCGTGGACGTTGGGGTCGCTGCCGGTGCCGTCGAGCACCGCTCCGTCGCGCACGACGTTGTCGGCGACGATCAGGGTGCCGCGGCGGGAGAGCCTGAGGGCGCATGCCAGGTAGTTCGGATCGTTCGGCTTGTCGGCGTCGACGAAGATCAGGTCGAAGGGACCGCGGCCCTCGGCCTCGAGCTGCGCAAGCGTATCCAACGCCGGTCCGAGCCGCAGTTCGACGACGTCGGACAGACCGGCTCGGGCGAGGTTGGTGGAGGCGACCGCGGCGTGGTCGGGGTCCACCTCCAGAGTGATCAGGCGGCCTCCGGCCGGAAGTGCTCGCGCGAGCCAGATCGTGCTGATGCCGCCGAGCGTGCCGATCTCCAGGATCGTGCGCGCTCCTTGGACCCGCGCGAGGAGCTGCAGCAGCTTGCCCTGGACCGGCGTCACCTCGTGCGACGGAAGCCCTGCAGCCGCCCCGGCCCGAAGCGCTGCATCCAGCGCGGGATCGGGCGCCACGAGCAGGTCGGCGATGTAGCGGTCGACCGCGCTCCAGCGCTCCTGCGTCATGATCCTTCCCTTCGTTGCGGTCTCGCCGCGTCGTCATGACTTGACCGCTCGGCCCACTCGGATCTAGGCCACGTCGCCGTAACCGGTCGTCGCTTCCCTGTACACGCTTGCGGCGAAGCGCCACGTCGCCAGACGCCCCGCGGCGCCGGCGAAGACGATCACGCTGAGGACCCCGAAAACGGCACCGTATAGCGGCTGCTCCCAACCCACGCGGAAGCGGGCCAGGATCGCGTCGACCACGAAGTAAGCCGCGGAGAAGGCGCACGTCCCCCCCACCACGGCCCACGCGATCGGACCCCACACCCATGCGATCGCATAGCGCATCCTCAGCGGCGCGGGGCACGACTCCAGGGTCTCGACCGCGTCGTCGAAATGAGGTTCCTCCTCGAGCGGTCTCACGAGAGGCTCGCGGACGCGCGCTGCTAGCCAACGGAGCTCGGCGCGCCGCAAGGCCCCATACGCGAGGCACAGTCCGATGATAACCAGCAGCACCACCGACGGCCACCCGCTGTTGAAGGTCGAGGCCCCCGGCTTGTCCGAACTGAGACGGCGCGAAGAGCCCGATCGCTCCCAGAAGCGCGAGCCCCGCCGCGAAGGAGGCACCGCCACAGCGCCGTCCGAAGTCAACGCGCGCGAGATCGCTCGGGCGCGTTGCGCGCGTGAGCTTCTTTGCGGTCGAGTAGGCGCGCCGCGCGGCCAGCACCATGGCGCGCGAAACGCTATCCGACCCTGCGACGTGCGTCACCGCCCCTCACCGCCCCTCACCCCCTCAC
>JBHEMX010000027.1:0-5280 GCA_046262355.1 Actinomycetota bacterium
ACACGTAGGCTGCAACGACCAGGGTCTCCAGCGATGCTGTCATCTCGTGCTCCGATCACGAGGGGGCAGGGCTGGAGGCCCTTTTCCTTTCTCACGACCGGGTTCCTCTCTGTGAGCGGCGAACCCACATCAGGCCTCTAGGAGGTTCCGACCCATGAGCACATTCATCACCCGTCACCAGCGCACGCGCATCTTCATCAGCTTCGACTACGACAAGGATCTCGGCGTTGCGAAGTTGCTTGGAGGCCAGCTCGCGAGCTCAAGGTCGCCGTTTGAGGTCGAGAATTGGTCGATGAAGGAAGCCGCACCGGTCAAGACGTGGGGAGAGGAAGCTCGGCGGCGGATCAACCGCTCAGACGTCGTTCTCGTGGTCGTGGGAGCCCAGACCCATCGCGCCGCCGGCGTTCTCGAAGAGGTGCGCATGGCGCGTGAGCTCGGCGTCCCGTTGCGCCAGGTCATCGGCTACAGCGACCTCACCTCCCCCACGCCGGTTCTCCATGGCGGGCGCCTCTATCGCTGGACGTGGGACAACCTGATCACCGCCCTGGATGTGGCGCGCCGGCGTGCCGCCTGAGTCAAACGATCGGCCGGACGAAGGCACGCTGGAGCTCCTCGCTAAGCAGGTGGATCGCTATCAGGCGATCATCTCACGGCTCGGCGAAAATTCCGTCAGGGTGAAAACGTGGTGCGTCACGGCCGTGGGCGCTCTCGTCGCAGTCGCCCTCAACAACGAGAGACCCGAGGTCTTGCTCGTGGGGCTTGCCCTGCTGCCGTCCTTTCTCGCGCTCGACGCCTACTACCTATCGCTTGAGCGACATTTTCGGACCGCGTCGAGCACCCTCGTGGGTGGGGCAGGAACGAACACCGTCTGGCGCGACCTCCTTGAAGTGGAGGGTCCTCCCAGAGACGGGCGCTGGCGGCGCGTCATGTCGAGTGGTACGTCTCAGGCAGTCTGGCCCTTCTACGCTCCGCTCGGCGTTCTTCTCATGGTCGGTTGGGCGCTCGCCTGAATAGTCTCAGGGCTATCCCCTTGAAGCTCTGCATCGTGCTAATCGTGCCGGATCTAGGCTGGTACCGGCCCCGTTAGCGCGATGCGCTTCGCGCACCTCTCAATCCGTTTCAGATGGGAGAGAACGGGTCGGAGCGGACTCGACCTTGCGCGACGAGCGACAGCGCGCCAATGTGGCCGCCACGGTCCCTCTGATGACGCTACATCGCCCGGAGGTCGAGGTTGGCCGGCCGTGCCGGTCGAGCACCGGGATGTGGTAACGGCGGGTGCAGATCAGGGACGACCTCGGTAGAGCGTCCTGGTCGGTCGGGAAAAGCAGGGACTGACGCTGCGGGCGGACAGCGGGACGAGGCCGCGGTTTGGCGACACTCTCCGTGTGAGAATGAGGAGCGTGGCTGTAGCCGCTCCACGGATCGTGCTCGTGCCCGGGGGGGTTCACCGGAGCCTGGATGTGGGCGGACGTGGCGGCTCTGCTCGAGGAGGAGGGGATCGAGGCGGCAACCGTTGAGCTGCCAACGATCGGAAAGGACAGCGCTGGAGCGGACTTCTATGCAGATGCGCGAGGGGTACGTAATCTACTCGATCGGCTTGAGCCCCCGATCGTGCTCTGCGGCCACTCGTATGGAGGTGCGGTCATCACGGAGGCCGCGTCCGGTCCGCATCCCGCGGTCCGCGAGCTCGTGTACCTGACCGCCGCCGTCCCCGGCGCGGGCGACAGCATGGTCAGCCTGCTGAGTGCGGCCGCGGCACCGGACGCGGAAGCCGAGGAGGAGGGAGTGACCTTTCGCGACGACGGCCTCGCCTTCCTCGACCGCGAGGCCGCCCGCCGCGCGCTCTTCAACGATTGCGCGCCCGAGCGCGCCGAGGACGGACTCCGCCGGCTGCGCCCGATGAGCCTCTCGGGCGGTGACCAGCCAGTGAGCCAAGCCGCGTGGACGCAACTGCCGTCCGTCTACGTGCGAGGCAGGGATGACCGGATGCCCGAAGCCGTGGCAGCGGGCTTTCTCGATCGAACCGTCCAGATAGCCGAGTGGCGATTGTCCCATCCGTGTATAAGTTGTGGTAGAATGTAGGGCATGCCGCCGGTCGATAGGAAGAACCCTCAGCGCTCGAAGTCGTCGGACTCGCGCTACTCGCTCATGGAGTTCATGCGCGAGTTTCCGGACGACGACACCTGCCTCGAATGGCTTTGGCGCCAGCGCTTCTCGGAGGACGGAAAACACGCGGACTGCCCGAAGTGCGAGCGCGAGGGCGTGGTCTTCAAGAAGTACGCGACGAAGCAGCGCCGCCAGACGTGGACTTGCACGGCGTGCGGACACCACGTGCAGCCGACCGCCGGAACGATCTTCGAGGGATCGTCCACGTCGCTGACCCTCTGGTTCTTCGCGGTGCACCTGATGACTAGCACCAAGTGCGGAGTGTCCGCCAAGCACCTTGAGCGCGAACTGGGGGTCACCTACAAGACGGCGTGGCGCATGCTCAACAAGATTCGCAACGAGCTTATGACTCAGGACGACGGGACCATGCTTTCGGGCGAGGTCGAAGTCGATGAGACTTACGTCGGCGGGGAGCAGCGCCGCCAGTTCGGCCGCCCCGGTCGGACTAGCAAGAAGACGCCGGTGATGGCTATGACGGAGCGTGGCGGCAAGGTCGTTGCAAAGGTCGTCCCCGATGCCTCGGCGCGGTCGCTTCTGCCCGAGATTGAGCGGCATGTCGAGCCGGGGACTCAGGTCTACACCGATGAGTGGCGCGGCTACGCGAGCCTGCACAAGCTCGGCTACCCGCATCGCCAAGTCCGTCACGCCCACCACGAGTACGTGCGAGGGCCGGTCTTCACGAGCACTGTCGAGGGGTTCTTCGGCAACGTGAAGAACGGGATCGCCGGGAACTACCACGGCGTCTCCCGCAAGTGGCTACAGGGGTACCTCAACGAGTACGCGTGGCGGCTCAACCACCGCGACGACGCGCAGGCCGACTTCCAGACGCTACTTCTTAGGTCTGTCCGTAGCTGAGCCCCTTGGGCTTCGGCTTGGCGATCTTCTTGAGGTTCTCGAAGAACTCGCCGCGCTTGGGGATGGGAACCTCCAAGCCCTTGGGCGTTCGCTCGGTTGGACGCTTCCCCTGAGCCACCGGACTGAGAGTAGCGCGTGAGCCAGCATCCGCTAGAGAGCGCGCAGCTCAAGATCCGGCGCGCGGAAGACCACCTCCGCGCTTTCAACGAGTGTCATCAACGCTTCCTCGATGCGAACCCCTACCGCGTCACCCGCGAGCTTCACCGCGATGGAGCGGAGCATGTCTACACGGTCGAGGTCCGTTCGCGCCCGCCCAACTATCTCAGCGCGATCGCGGGGGACTTTTTCCACAACCTGCGCTCTGCGCTCGATTCGGTCCTCTACGACGTGTCCGTGGCCACCAAACCAGCGCTCACCGCGAAGGAACGGCGCACCATCGGCTTCCCGATCGCCCTGCGGGAGGAGAACCTCGACGTGGCTCAGATGCGGTACGCCCCATGCGCCGCGCAAGCAGAGGTCAAAGCTGCGCAGCCGTATCAGGGAGAGAAGGCGGACATGCACCCGCTCTGGCTTCTCCGATGCTTCAACAACATCGACAAGCACCAACAGGTGGTCGTCGTCCCAGCTCACGCGATGGGCGGTAGCTGGCGGGATTCCTCCCTTCCCGACCACCCCGTGGAGTCGTTCCACCCCGTCGGCCCGTTCGAGGACGGCGCAGAGTTGGCGCGGTTCACCTTCTCGCGCCCTGAGCCCGAAGTGGATATGGAGTTCGCCCCCATGCTCGACGTATCGCTCGGCGACCGTGTGCTTCCGGCGAGCTTCGACATGCGCGAGGTGCTCACTGCCGTCCGAGACGACGTGTTGCCTCGGTTCGCCCCATTCGTGTCCTGAGCCGCTCATAGAGCGGCGTCCGGCCTGTCACGCTCGCCCCAGCTTATACAGGCATGGGACAGGCGCCAGCCGAGTTACCGACGGGACATTGTCCGAACTGGAGCCGACCCGAGCTGGTGGCAGAGCTGCTCGCGGAGCGCGCGCGGTCCATAGCGTCGGAATCGGAGTAACCATCCGGTCTTGGCCGAGCCGGCTCTCGCTGGCTGCAGCACGCTCAACGGGCGCGCGGTGCCTGCTCCAGAGCTCCACGGACGCGGTCTACCGCTTCTGCAATGCCGAACTCGCCTGGGAGCTCAACCTCGGCAGCCTCCGGCGCCTCGTACGGCGCATCCACCCCAGTCAGCCCGCTCAACTCCCCGCGCTCCGCCCGTGCCCACAACCCCTTCGGATCGCGCCGCGCGCACTCCTCCGGCGAGGTCGACACCCACACCTCGAGGAATGCCAGCCCGTCCGCCTCGTGCAACGTCCGCACCGCGTTTCGCGCCGCGGCGTACGGACTCACGAGGCTCACCAACGCCACCAACCCCGCATCGGCGAACAGTCGCGCGACCTCGCCCGTCCGCCGCACGTTCTCGTCGCGCGCCGCCGGGTCGAATCCCAAGTCCCCGTTGAGCCCGTGCCGCAGGTTGTCGCCGTCGAGCAGGTAGGCCGGCCGTCCCGACAGCACGAGCCGCTCCTCCAAAGCCGCGGCGATCGTCGACTTGCCCGAGCCGGAGAGCCCCGTGAACCACACCGTAGCCCCGCCGCCTCCACCGAGCGCCTCCCACCGCCGCTCGCGCGTCAGCTCGCCGCGATGCCACGTGACGTCCGGGCTCCGCGCACGAGAAGCGCCTGGACTCACCCCTCCGTCCCCAGCACCATCCCCGCGCCCACCGTGTCGTTCGTCGCCTCGTCGATCAGGACGAACCCGCCCGTGGCCCGGTTCCGCCGGTACTCGTCGAGATGCAGCGGCGCGCTCGTCCGCAGCCGCAGCCGCCCGATCTCGTTCAGGTCCAACCCGCCGGCCTCCTCGTCCCGGTGCAAGGTGTTGACGTCCAGCCGATACCGCACCTCGTCGACCACCGCCCTCACACTCCGGCTCGTGTGCTTGATCGCGTAGCGCGCGCCCTCGCGCAGCGGGTGGTCGGTCATCCAGCACACCATGGCCTCGAACTCGCGCGCTTCCCACGGCTGGTTGTGCACGCGGCAGATGAAGTCGCCGCGCGAGATGTCGATGTCCTCCTCGAGCAGCATCGTCACCGACAACGGCGGAAAGGCCTCCGCGACCGGCCCGTCGTAGGTGTCGATGCACTTCACGCGCGTCACCCTGCCCGACGGCAGCACGACCACCTCGTCGCCCGGCTTGAACACACCGCTCGCCACCTGCCC
>JBHEMX010000028.1:0-5472 GCA_046262355.1 Actinomycetota bacterium
GCGCTGGACTCGGTCCGGGCGCGCCGGATCGCCGACAACGAAAGTCTCACGCGCGAGGTCAACGAGCGGATCGAGCGTTACGCCGAGAGCAGCGTGTCCCTGGCCGACGGCGAGAAACTCGGGTTCGTGTGTGAATGCGGCGACCCCGAGTGCTCGGCGGAGGTCCAGCTCACCCTTACCGAATATGAAGCGGTCAGGGGCCATCCGGCGCGCTTCGCCATCCTCCCCGGCCACGACATCCCGAGCGTCGAGATGGTCATCGAGCGCCACGACGGCTACGACGTCGTGGAGAAGATGGGCGATACCAGACCAGAGGTCATCGAGGACGATCCCCGCTCCTAGGGTGGAGCCGGTCGACCCCTACGCCGATGAGGGCGCGCCGGCCCCATACCCGGGGCTGGGGCAGGTCGAACCCCCGCGGACGCGGGCGGGGCAAGCTCCACGTCCTGGCGCCCCGGCGCGCAAATCACCGACGCATTCGAGCGCCCCTGCATCACCGATGGCTGCGTTTCTCGTCGCTCACGTAGCTCCAGTACGCTCGACTCCTCGCGCCTTGCCCTCGGCGCGCAGGAACGCTCTCGGTGCTGGCGGTACTTACGCGACAGACCACTGGGGCTGGCCCAGTCAGCCGCCCATGCCGACGCCCTGGGCGCGCTGGAGCGACTTGCCCTCGGTCTGCAGGGCAGGAGCGACCATGACCTCGGCCTTCTGGAACTCCTTGATGTTCGCGTAGCCGCACGTCGCGAGGCTCGTCCTCAGCGCCCCGAAGAGGTTGAGGCGCCCGTCGTTCGCACGCGCCGGACCCACCAGGATCTCCTGCAGCGATCCGATCGTCGACGTCTTCACGCGCGCGCCGCGGGGCAGGGTCGGATGAAAGGTCGCCATGCCCCAGTGGTGACCGCGCCCAGGAGCCTCTGCGGCGGCCGCGAGCGGCGACCCGATCATGACCGCGTCCGCCCCGCAGGCGAAGGCCTTGGCGATGTCGCCTCCGGTCCTCATCCCGCCGTCGGCGATGACGTGGCAGAGGCGGCCGGTCTCGTCGAGGTGGCGGATGCGTGCGCCCGCCGCATCGGCGATCGCGGTCGCCTGGGGGACGCCGATGCCCAGCACGCCGCGCGTGGTGCAGGCTTGACCGGGTCCCACGCCGACGAGGATGCCCACCGCGCCGGTGCGCATCAGATGCAGGGCTGTGGAGTAGGAGGCGCAGCCGCCGACGATCACCGGCAGCTCGTAGGTCGAGATGAAGCGCTTGAGGTT
This sequence comes from Actinomycetota bacterium, assembly GCA_046262355.1. Classification (GTDB taxonomy): domain Bacteria; phylum Actinomycetota; class CADDZG01; order CADDZG01; family WHSQ01; genus DATADD01. The sequence continues at coordinate 1,258 of JBHEMX010000028.1, forward strand.
GAGCGGCTCGGTCTGCGTCGAGACGTGCTCGGCCGAGACGACGGTGCCCTGGATCACGAGGATGTCGAGCTCGGCCTCGAGCGCAAGCTTGTGGTAGCGCTCGACCCGCTGAGGAGTGAGGGACGCCGCAGCCACAACGCCGGCGTCCTTGACCTCGCGGATGCGCTCGACGATGAGCTCCTCCTTCATCGGCTCCCGATAGAGCTCCTGCATCCGGGCGGTGGCAGACTCCTCCGGGAGCCGGGCGATCTCCTCGAGCACGGCATCACAGTCCTCGTAGCGGGTTTGAAGCCCCTCGAGGTTGAGCACCGCCAGCCCACCCAGACGCCCGATCTCGACCGCCGTGCGAGGAGACACGACCCCGTCCATCGCCGACGCCACCAGCGGCAGCTCGAACGAGAACGCGTCGACCTCCCATGAGATGTCGACGTCGTCGGGGTCGCGCGTGCGTCGAGAGGGAACGATGGCGACGTCGTCGAACCCATAGGCGCGCCGCCCCGATTTGCCGATCCCGATCTCTATCTCCACGCCCGGCACCCCCCTTCGGTTCCAACTTCCTGCTGAGGCGATTCTCCCCGGGGGCCCGGCCCGATGCAACAACCGGCGGCCGATGGCGGCGCCGGTGCGAGCCGGAGCCCATTCGATCTGTGCGCCCGGAGTGCTCGGCGCCGGTCGGTGCTGCGCCACTGGTGTGCCGGCGCGACCGGAGTGCTCGGCGCGCCCGGTTAGTGGTCGCGGTCTTGGCGTACGAGTCGGCCCGAGCGCTCGTCTTCCAGCAGAGCGATGTCTGCGTCCACCATCAGAGCAACCAGCTCGGCGAAGCCGGTCCGAGCCTCCCAGCCGAGAACGCGCTCGGCCTTGGACGAATCACCCAGCAGGTGGTCCACCTCGGCGGGACGGTAGTAGTTGGGATCCACCTCGACGTGGCGGTCCACGTCGAGGCCCACGCGCTCGAACGCGAGCTGGGCGAACTCGCGCACGCTGTGCGCCTGGCCCGTGGCGATCACGAAATCGTCGGGCTCAGAGTGCTGGAGCATCATCCACATGGCCTCGACGTACTCCGGCGCGTAGCCCCAGTCGCGCCGCGCGTCGAGATTGCCGAGGTAGAGCTTGTCCTGGATGCCGGCCTGGATGCGCGCCACGGCGCGGGTGATCTTGCGAGACACGAACGTCTCGCCGCGCCTCGGGCTTTCATGGTTTGCAAGGATCCCGTTCGTGGCGAACAGCCCGTGCGCCTCGCGATAGTTCACGGTCATCCAGTGCGCGAAGACCTTCGCCGCCCCATACGGGCTGCGCGGATGGAACGGCGTCCGCTCGTTCTGAGGCGGCGGGGAGAGGCCAAACATCTCGGAGGAACCGGCCTGATAGAAGCGGGTCTCGACGCCCGAAGCCCGGATCGCCTCGAGGATGCGCACGGTACCCATCCCGGTCGCATCGGCCGTGTACTCGGGGATGTCGAACGAGACCTTCACGTGGCTCTGCGCGCCGAGGTGGTAGATCTCGTCGGGGCGCAGGTCCCTGACCAGGTTGATCAGCGAGCCCGAGTCCGAGAGATCGCCGTAGTGCATGAGGAAGCGCACGCCCACCTCGTGCGGATCCCGATAGATCGGGTCGAGGCGCTGAGTGTTGAAGGAGGAGGCGCGCCGGATCAGCCCGTGGACCTCGTAACCCTTGGTCAGCAGCAGCTCCGCGAGATACGAGCCGTCCTGCCCGGTGACCCCCGTTATGAGCGCCTTCTTCATGTGCTGCTAGGATAAGCGCCACGGCGGGACTCCCCCGCGCCGGAAAAGGTGCCTCGGGCGCCGCTGCTCTCCTCCACTTCCCCCCTGGAGGATGCCCTTTTGGGGTCTTTGTGACCCCCTTCACAAGCTCTCCAGATAGCGATGCAGAAGCCTTGTGGCGGTGAGGACTGCAGCGGAAGGGGGCGGTGGACGGGCCGCCGGGGGCCTGGGGAAGGCGAGCGGCTCGGGGTCTATGGGGACGGCAGGCGGCGCGCCGGGGAACGGCAGGCGGGCGCCGGGGGGACAAAGGGAGGTTGGACATGGAGAGGTTGATGTTCGGCCGTCGCGCGCGGCGGCGAGCGGGGTTGCAGCGTGTCGCCATCGGCGTCTGGATCGCATCGATGGCGGGGACGCTGATCGGCGTCCCGACGGGCATGGAGTTGCTCGGCCGTATGGCCGCCGGCGGGGCCGGGGGACGCCGCCTGGAGACGAGCGAGACCGTGGGGCCGCCGCCGACGGGCATGGACCTGCTCGGCCGCATGGTTCGCGGCGAGGCCCAAACACGCGGCGTGGAGACGAGCCAGAGCGCGGCGTCGCTGCTGCGGTTCAGGCAGCGGATGTTCGATCTGCGCGCGCGCCCCAAGCCTCCCCAGCCGCAACGAAAGGCCACGGACCGGGCCGAGCAGGGCGAGCAACCAGAGCCGGCCCCGACGCCCACCTCTGTGTCGGGGATCGTTCTCGCGGCGGCGGCGGAGTTCGATCTCAGCGGCGAGTACCTGCTGTCGGTGGCGACGTGCGAGTCGGGGCTCGATCCGGATGCCCACAACGCCGTCGGGTACTACGGTCTCTTCCAGTTCGACCAGGAAACCTGGGCGGCGTACGGCTACGGCTCGATCTACGACCCCGTCGCGCAGTCCCACACCGCGGCGCGCCTGCTGGCCGCGGGCGATTCGCAGCGCTGGCCCAACTGCGCCTGAGCCGCCGTAGAGGCCGGTGCCGGGCGCGCTAGCGCGCCTTGAGGAAGTGGTGCTGAGGATGGTCCTCGGGCGTCGGGTGGTCTCCCTCGCGCTCGAAATAGGCGAGCACCGCGCCGGGAAGCGACTCCGGAGCCACGGCCTCGAACCCGAGGGTCGCGTAGAACGCGAGGTTCTCCTCGTGGCAGCAGAGGTGCAAGGTGCCGCCGCGGCTGTTCATCGCCGCCTTCATGAGGGCCGTTCCGATGCCCTGCCTGCGGCGCGCCTCGTGCACCACCAGGTCGTCGACGACCACCTGCCGAGGCTCGACCTCCACGAGCCGCACGGAGCCGACGACCTTGCCGTCGCGCGCAAAGAACGTCGCGCCCTCGCCCAGGTTCGCGTCCGTCCACCCGTGCGCATCGAGGAACTCCTTGATGTCGGGCTTGTCGTGACGCGTTGCCCGGGTGATGAACATCTAGTTCATCGCGCCTTGAAGCGCCGCAGCAGCAGCGCGCAGTTGATCGATCACCTCGACCGGCACGGAGACCCCATGCTTGCCGCCGGGTAGAGTGCGATCGGGCCGCATGTGACCGTGGTAGTCGCTGCCCCCCGACACGATCAGCGAGCGCCTCTGGCCGATCGAGCGGAACGGCTCCTGGTCCTCGACGGGGAGATCACCGTGATACCCCTCGATGCCCTTGAGGCCACCGTCCACCAATCCGTCCACGAACCTCTCGAGATCGTCGTTGCCGAGCTGCAGCGTGAACGGGTGTGCGAGGACGGGGACCACTCCTGCAGAGATCATCAGCTCGGTCGCCTCGCGCGGCCTATAGAGCTTGCGAGTGATGTAGGCCTTCGCTCCCTTGGCGAGATACTCGTCGAACGCGCTCTGGTAGTCGGGAACCGCTCGGTGGCGCACGAGCACCGCAGCGAAGTGCGGGCGGCCGATCTGGGCTCCCGGTCCTCCGGCCTCCGCCTCGACCTCCTCGAACGTCACCGGTATGCCGAGTTCGTTCAGACGTTCGACGATGATGTGGTTGCGGTTGGCGCGCGCGTCCTGGAGCTCGGCAAGGCTGGTGGACAGGGCGTTCTTGCCCCCGGGGATGAAGTATCCGAGAAGGTGCATCGTCGGCCGGGCGCGCGGGCTGTATCCACGCTCCTCGATGTCCTCGACGTCGCACGAGATCTCGACGCCGCGCACGACCTCGACGCCGAGCTCCCGGCCCTCTTCGACCGCCTCGTCGCAGCCCGAGTCGTTGTCGTGGTCGGTGACCGCGATCACATCGAGCTCGGCAACCGCCGCGGCCTTGACCAGGTCACGCGGCGAGTCGCCGCCGTCGGAGACATTCGTGTGGGCGTGCAGATCGATCATCATCGTGCCGGTAGAGGCGGCCTCTCTAGTGCTCCTGCGCGGAAGTAACGTCAGCAACCAGGGCGGCACTGCGCGGTGAGGGCAAGGCGCGAGGAGTCGTGCGTACCCGCAGGGTACGTGCGCGACGAGCAACGCAGCCATCGCCGATGCAGGGGCGTTCTGGGGC
>JBHEMX010000029.1:0-12026 GCA_046262355.1 Actinomycetota bacterium
AGCAACCAGGGCGGCACTGCGCGGTGAGGGCAAGGCGCGAGGAGTCGTGCGTACCCGCAGGGTACGTGCGCGACGAGCAACGCAGCCATCGCCGATGCAGGGCCGTTCTGGGGCGACGGGACTTACGCAAAGGTGCACTAGCGGTTGCGCTCCATCCACTGCACGGCGTAGTCGACGACCTCGCGCTGTCGCATGAGACGGGCTTCGGCAAGGCCGATCCGTCCGCGTCTCACGCTTCCCGCTTCGATCTCGAGGTCCGCACCGATGCGCGTGAAGTCTTCCTCGTTGATGTCGACGTCGTCGAACTCCACCCACCGTCTGACGCCGTCGATGGATACCGGCGCGCCGTTGCGCGCGAGGCGCTTGCCGCTAAAGGAAGCGCGGTACTCGGCGAGGTGGAGAGACGTGTTGTTCGAGTGACCGACGCCGAGTAGGAGGACGTGCCCGTCGAGCTCGTAGATGCGCGCCAGCGGCGAGCCCTCCCCAAGACCGAACTCGAGGCTGTGATCGCCGGCGATGTCGTCCGCATGACGCCCCCAGGCTACGAAAGAGTCTTGAGGATGCCGGCTACGCACCACGCCTTTCTGCTTGCGGAAGCATTCAGGGATCGCACCCATGCCGCGGGTCGGCGTGAGATCGGCATCGAACGCGGGGGTGTCCGAACGGATGAGGTCCCACCACGATGCCGGAACGGGTGGGTGCTTCCACGCCGCGGGATCCGAGAGCTCCGCCGTGAAGGCGGGCATGACCACCGTGCCCGAGGGCCCCACGGCTTCCTCGAGGGCGAGCACCACCGCATGGGCTCCTCCGGCGACATAGCCCAGCGACGAGAGAGAGGAGTGCACGAGCAGCGACATCCCGTCGGCGACGCCGAGCCTGTGCAGGTCCCGCGTCAACGAGCTCACCGTCGCCGGAGACGACGTTCGTTCGATGCGCTCCGCCTCGTTCATGACCATTGGATAACGCACGCGGCGGCCTTCCCTCTACCATGCGCCGGTGAAGGATCATGCTTGGGCACGCATCGTCTCCGCGCTCGTCATCGGAGTGGTCGCCGGAGTCCTGAGCGGGCTCTTGGGCGTCGGCGGTGGGATCATCATGGTCCCGCTTCTCGTGGGCGTCGCAAGCCTCAGCCAGCATCAGGCGCACGCCACATCGCTCGCCGCCATCGTTCCGATTGCGGCGGTCGGTGCGTTGCGCTTCGCCGTCACCGGGACCCTCGACCTCCTCGTCGCCGGCCTCCTCGCGGCCGGGAGCCTCATCGGTGCACCTCTCGGGGCTCGACTCATGGCGCGCACGCGCGAGGCGTCGCTGAAGCTTCTCTTCGGACTACTGATCATCGCGTTCGCGATGCAGCTGCTGTGGCCGTGAGCGTGGAGTTCGCCGTTGTCGTGGTCGCCGCGGGAGTCCTCGTCGGCGTCCTCTCGGCTCTGTTCGGCGTCGGCGGTGGCTTGCTCATGGTGCCGTTCATGGTGCTCGTTCTCAGCGAGGACCAGCACGTCGCCGAGGGCACATCGTTACTCGTGATCGTCCCCACTGCGGTGGCGGGCGTGCTCGCCCATGCGCGCAACCGATTCGTGTCCTTCCGTCACGCGGCACCGCTCGCCCTCGGAGGGATCGGAGGCGTCTACGTTGGAGCCACGATCGCCCTGCGCACCAAGCCCGAGCAACTCCAGCTCATCTTCGGCATCTTTCTCGCGGTGATGGGACTGAAGAACGTCGTCGACGCCGTGCGGCAGTTGATGGATCGGCGCCGCACCCGCCGATAGCGCGCCCCGCTGCAGTGACGACCGCCTCTTGTCCTCGGCGACGCGTTGCTATATGACGTATCAGGGTTAGGGCTCAAGCAGTGGGGGCGGACGCTTGCTTGAAACGCAGGACCTATCGACGGCCGTGCGACCGAACTCGCCGCGCGCCCGTGGGGCGCTGCCTCCGGTCCTTACCTTTTTCGCGCTCGTCGCGATCGTCGGGGTTGTAACGCTGCTCGCGTCCATGGATCCCGGCCGAAACATCGGCGGGAGCGCCCTCGGGAGGGCCGAATCGGCTTCCGCTCGTCCGAAGGTTGCCCCCGTGGCCGAGGACGACGCGCTGCGAGAGTTTCGCGCTCTCGAGGACCTTTGGGTCCGGGCCTACCGGCAAAGGGACGAGACGCTGGTGAAGCTGTTCGCCGCGCCCGATGCGCCGACGTCCTTCGGAGCGATCGGCGCAGAGATCCGGCAGCTGCGCAACGACGGCGTCCTCTACAGGACCCGGCTCAGCCAGCAGGAACTCGAGCTGGTGTCCGGCGACGCCACCGGGATCACGCTCGAGGAGCACGTGACTCGCACCTCGCGCTTCATCGATGAACGCACCGGCAGGGACATCACGCAGCGACGCGAGCCGCAGAGGCTCACGATCGAGTGGACGATCCGTCGCTACCCCGAGGGTTGGCGCATCTTCAAGAGCGTCATCACGGCAGCGCGGACCGCCCGATGACGCGCGTCCGAGCCGTTTGCTTGTTCGCCGTAGTCATCGTTCTGGTGATGCCGGCGCGCGCTACGGCGCGAGGCAGCGCCGGCATCGTGCGGACCGGACACGATGCGCGCGTAAGGGCCCTCGCTCAGCGTTACACGCTGGAGCAGCGGAACGGCCCCTCGTCGTATGCCGCCGCGGCGTCCACGCCCGCATATCCCCCGAGCGCGAGCGGAACCGCAGGCATGCCCGCGCTCGTCGACGACTTCTCTTCCGTCGAGAGCTTCGAGCCTCAACCGTGCCCGCGCCGGCGCGTCGGCGGGACGTGGGGCAGCACGCTCTCGTTCTGCGTGAGCGGTCCCTCGGTTCGGAGCGGCGCGAGCGGCCCGGGACGGAGGCAGGCCGCATCGCCCTTCTCCGTGGCCCGCATCCTCGCCGACCGCGCCCTCGCCCTTGCCCCCAAGCCGCGCATCCAGGTCGCACCCGCGCGCGCCGGATTGACCGGTCTCGATTCCTACTTCTGGCTCGATCCGTCCGAGCCCATTCGGGCGTCCGCCGGCGTGGGCGGGCTGGTCGTCGCGGCAGAGGCGCGCCCGGTGCAGTACGTGTGGGACTTCGGGGACGGCGACGAGCGCGTCACCTCCGATCCTGGACGCCCGTGGGCGAGCGGGCGTGTGGGAAGCATCTCGCACCTCTATGAGACGCGCGGCAGCTACGACCTCTCGGTCGAACAGATCTGGGAGGCGCGCTGGCGCATCGCCGGCGGCGCCTGGCGCACGCTCGGTCTCTTCTCGAACTCGGACGCGCGCGCCTATGGCGTCAGGCAGGTGGTCCCCGTCCTCGTTCCCTCGCTCGGGTGACTAACCGGCCGAGCGCACCCGCACCAGGCTCGCGAGCACCCTGAGGTCGCGCCTGAAGATACGTGTCATCAGAGGCTTGAGGGCGACCAGTCCGACGGCGCCGACGGGGCCGAGCGGCGGGTGCAGCTCCTCGCGCCACAAGATGTGTGTGCGCCGGGGCGCGAGCTGGGTGAGGTGAAGGTCACCTCGGCCTGAGACCCACCCTTCGTGCGCTATCGCCAGATGCCGGTTGGGCTCCCAGGCGACGACCCTCACGACATCGCGCGTCGAGATGCCGCCGATCTTCACGGTCGCCAGCGCCTCCACGCCCACGCCTTCCCGCCGCTCCGAGAGGACTACGAAGTCCGACGCCTCGAGCATCCAGTCGTCCTGGTGCTCCCAGTCCGTGATGAGCTCCCAAACGACCCCCGGTGGGCCCGAAACGGTCTCGACCATCGTCATCACGACGCTTCGGGGCGACATGGTCGCTAGGGAATGAGCTTCCGGCGGATCAGCTCGTTGACGAGTCCCGGGTTGGCCTGCCCACGGGTCTTCTTCATCACCCGACCGACGAGGAACCTTATGGTGTTGAGCTGGCCGGAGCGAACCTTGTCCGCGGCTTCCGCGTTCTCGGCGATCGCCTCCTCGACGGCACCCTCGAGCTCCCCGGCGTCCGAGATCTGCTCGAGTCCCTGCTGCGACGCGATCGCGCCGGGCTCTGCGCCGGTTTCGAACATCTCTGCCAGCACGCGTTTCGCCTGCTTGCCCGAGATCGTGCCCGCGTCGACGAGCGCCACGAGAGCGGCGAGGTGAGGAGGTGGGAAGCGCACCTGGTGGAGCTCGATCCCGGCTTCGTTGAGGAGCCCAAAGAGGTCGGCGATGATCCAGTTGACGATCTTCTTCGCATCGCCCTCGTACGCATGCGCGGCCGACTCGAACCACTCGGCGGTGGCGCGCGAGGCGGTGATGAGGGCGACGTCTTTCGCTCCGAGCCCGTAGCGCTTCAGGAATCGTTCGCGCCGCTGTGCCGGGAGCTCCGCCAGCGACTCCCGGATGTGCTCGATCCACCGCTCCGAGGGCTCGAGCGGCACGAGATCCGGCTCGGGGAAGTACCGGTAGTCGAAGGCGTACTCCTTGGAGCGCAACGTCGACGTCGTGCCCGTCTTCTCGTCGAAGTGCCTCGTCTCCTGCACGAGCACCTCGCCTGCATCCAGCGCAGCGCCCTGGCGCTGCTGCTCGTACTCGAGGGCGCGCCCGACCGACCGGATCGAGTTCATGTTCTTGACCTCAACCTTCGTGCCGTGTTCGGTGTCGCCGGGCCGCCGCACCGAGACGTTGGCGTCGACGCGCAGCGAGCCTTCCTCCATCCTCACGTCCGACACTCCCAGCGACTCGAGCAAAGAGCGCAGCTCGCTCACGAAGGAGCGAGCCTCCGACGCAGAGGTGATGTCCGGCTCCGTCACGATCTCTACCAAGGGGGTGCCGGCTCGGTTGAAGTCCTCGAGCGAATACTCCGAATCCGCTATGCGTCCGGATCCCCCCACGTGTTGGGACTTGCCCGTGTCCTCCTCAAGATGAACGCGCGTGATGCCGACCCGCGTCGTTCCGGAATCACCGGAGACGGCCAGGTAACCGCCCGAGCCCAGAGGCAGGTCGTACTGCGAGATCTGATAGTTCTTCGGCATGTCGGGATAGAAGTAGTTCTTGCGATGGAACAACGAGCGCTTGGCGATGCTGCAGTTGAGGGCCAGAGCGATCCGGACCGTGTGCTCGACGGCCCTCTCGTTTACCACGGGCAGCGAACCCGGAAGACCGAGACACACCGGGCACGTGCGCGTGTTGGGGGCGCCCCCGAAGGCGACCGCGCAGCCGCAGAACATCTTGGAGGCCGTCGCGAGCTCGACGTGTATCTCGAGGCCGATCGTGGTCTCGTAGGTCTCCGTCATCGTCGACGTCACAGCGCCGGCCTGCCTTCGTTCGAGTTGATCCAGCCGAGGTCTTGTTCGAACGCATGGGCCGCCCGGAACATCGTCGCCTCGTCGAGCGAGCGCGCGATCATCTGCAGCCCCACGGGCAGGCCATCGTCGGGCGAAGATCCGCATGGCACGCTCATCGCAGCGTTGCCGGCGAGATTGACCGGCACGGTGTAGACGTCCGAGAGATACATCGAGAGCGGGTCGGCGACCCTCTCCCCGAGCTTGAACGCCGTCGTCGGCGAAGTCGGAGAGACGATGAGGTCGACCGCTGCGAAGGCGCGCTCCAGTTCCTCGATCATCAGCGTGCGAACCTTCTGCGCCCTGCCGTAGTAGGCGTCGTAGTAGCCCGCCGAGAGCGCGTAGGTGCCGAGCATGATGCGCCGTTTGACCTCTGCGCCGAAGCCCTCGGCGCGCGTGCGCGAGGTCATCGACACGATGTCGTGCGCATCCTCCGTCCGCAGCCCGTAGCGCACGCCGTCGTAGCGAGCCAGGTTCGACGATGCCTCGGCGGGCGCGATCAGGTAGTAGGCCGAGATGCCAAACTGGAACGAAGGAAGCGACACCTCCTCGAGCGTCGCACCGAGCTTCTCCAGCCGCGTGTACGCCTCCTCTACCTTGGCCCTCACGCCGGGCTGCATGCCCTCGCCGTGGAACTCGGCGACGATGCCGATCCGCATCCCGTCTATGCCCGCCTCGATGCCGTCCAAGTAGTCCGGTGCGCTCCCCGGTATCGAGGTCGAGTCCATCGGGTCATGGCCGGCGGCGCTGCCGAGCAACGCGGCGGCGTCCGCGACGGTGCGCGCCAGGGGGCCGGGCTGATCGAGCGACGACGCGAACGCGACGACGCCGTAGCGCGATACGAGGCCGTAGGTCGGCTTGACGCCGACGACCCCGCACAGAGACGCAGGCTGGCGAACCGAGCCGCCCGTGTCCGTGCCCCACGCCCACGGCGCGCCGCCCGCGGCGACGAGCGCCGCAGAGCCCCCGCTCGAACCCCCGGGCACGCGTGCCGCGTCCCATGGGTTGCGAGTCGCAAAGAACCCAGAGTTCTCCGTCGAGGAACCCATGGCGAACTCGTCGAGGTTGAGCTTGCCGAGCATGGGGAGGCCGGCGTGGTCCCCGCGCGCCACGACCGTGGAGTCGTAGGGCGGCGTCCATCCGGCCAGGATCTTGGATCCGGCGGTGGTCGGGACGGCGCGCGTCACGAAGATGTCCTTGTAGGCGACGGGGACCCCGTCGAACGTCGATCTCGCCTGCCCCCTCGCACGGCGCTCGTCCGCAACGCGGGCTTGACCCAGCGCTCTCTCGGCGGTCGGTGCGAGGTAGGCCCGGATCGTCTCGTCGACCGCCTCCGAGCGCCGGATGAGGGCCTCGGTGAGCTCGACCGCGGACACCTCACCGGCGTGGAGCGAGCGCGCCAGCTCGCCCGCGGAGCGCCACAGCAGCTCGCTCATGGTTCCTCGATCAGACGAGGGACCCGGAAGCGTCCCTCGTCGGGATCGGGCGCGTTGGCGATCGCCTCCTCCTGGGACAGCGACGGCCGCACCTCGTCGGGCCTCGTCACGTTGGCAAGCGGCAGGGCGTGGGCCGTCGGCGCGACGTCGTCCAGGTCGAGCGCCTGGATCCTCCCGGCATGCTCGAGGATGTCCGTCAGCTCCGCGCTCATCCGCTCCCTCTCGGCCTCGGAGAGGGCGAGTCGGGCGAGGCGCGCCACGTGATCGACCGCAGCCCTGTCGATGCCCATAACGGTCGCATCCTATGAGCCGCTGCCGGCGGCACGCGCCTACGCACTTCGTGGGAGAGACGCCCAGAAGCCTTGTGGGCACTCTGGTTGGAGTGCTATAACACTCCAACGGTCGCGAGCGTTTCCGATGCCCCGGCCACACGACCTTCTCGAGGAGGAGTGAGATGAGCCGCATGGGACAGGCCGCCGAGGTTGCGGGCGTTCGGGGAGTCGCCAAGGTTCAGCAGGTCGCCCGGCTCGGCGCCTGGACCCTGCGCTGCGCGCTCGCGCTCTTCCTCTTCGTCGGCGCCCTGCAGCTGATGAAGACCGGCGCCGGAAGCCTCGACGTGCTGCAGCACAACGGCTTCCTCGTGCGCAACCCGGGCTCCACTCTCGGACTCGGATGGATCGGCGCACTTTTCGTCCTCTCCGGATCGCCGATCGCGGCGTCTGCGCTCACGCTCGTCTCGGCGGGGTCGATATCCGAGATCCAGGGCTTCACGATGCTCACGGGCTCGCGCCTCGGCGCGGCTTTCGTCGTGCTCGTCGTCGCGGTCATCTATGCGCTCCGGGGCGGGCGCGGCGAACGCATGAAGCCCGTCTCGACCGCGGTCATGGCTCTCTCCGGCACCGCGCTCATCTATCTGCCCGCGGCGCTCTTGGGCTTCGGCCTCCTGACCTGGGGGCCGTTCCACTCGCTCGACCTTCAGTTCCCGGCTCAGTTCGGCGACGTCATCGATCTCGTCTACGGAGGCCTGCTGGCGCGGGTCGAGAACCTGCCGGCGGGCCTCATCTTCCTGGGAGGCCTTGGGGCGCTGCTGCTGTCGTTCAAGCTGATCGACAGCGTCATGCCACAGCTAGACGACGCGACGGTCTCGGGTTCACGCCTCGCATGGCTGCGCAAGAAGTGGCCGATGTTCGCTCTGGGCTGCCTTGTCGCTCTCGTGACGATGTCCGTCTCCGTCGCGCTCACCGTCCTGGTCCCCCTCGTCGCAAAGGGCTACGCCAAGCGAGAGGACATCCTTCCCTACATCCTCGGCGCGAACATCACCACGCTCGGAGACACGATGCTGGCGGCGTTCGCCCTGCAGTCGGCGCCGGCCGTCCGCATCGTTCTGGCGGAGGTCATCGCCACATCGACGTTTAGCGTCATCCTGCTGGCGTTCTTCTATCCGCAGCTGCGAAGGATCATCTGGTCATTCCAGCGGCGGGTCCTCAAGAGCAAGACCTCGCTGGCCGGGTTCACGGCCGCGCTCTTCCTCGTGCCGCTCGCGATCATGACGGTGTCCTCCCTGGTCACCTAGCGGCCTCCGCTCGGATCCCCGCGCGACGAGGGCGCGATTTTTTGCTTCAAGTCCCTTGTCACGACGACGGCCATCGTGCGTACTTACGCCGGCGGGCAGAGGGAGGAACCGATGGGGCTGCGGTCCCAGCAATATCGTCCGGCTCATACCGCCCACGGGCCGGTCTACTTGGCCTTGTTCATGGGGCCGCTCGCGCTCTGGCGCGCTCTGCTCGGCTCCGCGCGCCGACGCCCGTCGCGCCGCGGGCCGCCGCAGGACGTCGCCGCGCCGTCGCAGCGTCGCCGACTCGCCTCGGTACCTCCCCCACCTCCTCCTCCCGCCGAGGTGTCCTTCGTGCGTCTGTGGGCCGCGCACGAGGGACGCGTCCGCCCCCAGTGGGAGGCCGAGGACGCCACCGCCGCGCGCCGCGTCCTCCCGCTCCCGAGAAGAAGGGTGCGGCGCTCGACGAGAAGGCACGGCGCGACGCTCTAGAGAGGCAGGAGCTCCTGCGAACGCGCTGCCTTCGTTATCTGCGGGGCCGCTGCACTCGGGCCGGTGCGATCGGCTGCCTAAGATGGCGCCACGCGGCCGATGCGAGGAGGGGGCGATGGCGCAGTTGCCGAGCGGCACGAAGCTCACGTGGTTCGGTCACTCCACTTTTCTCCTGGAGACCGAGGGCAAGCGGATACTGATCGATCCGTGGGTCATGAACAATCCCTTGTGTCCGGACGAGCTGAAGGACCCCGCCCCGATCGACGCGATGCTCATCACCCACGCGCACTTCGATCACATCGGAGACGCCGTTGAGCTCGGGCGCACGACCGGCGCGGAGATCGTCTCGATCAAGGAGACGTCCCAGTGGCTCGGATCCAAGGGGCTGGAGAACCTCACCGCGTTCAACAAGGGAGGCACCGTCGAGGTCGCCGGCTGCCGCGTCCACATGACGCACGCGATCCACTCCTGCGGCATCAAGGACGGCGACCAGATCATCTATGGAGGCGAAGCGGCCGGATACGTGGTCGAGCTTCCCTCCGGATTCAAGCTCTATCACGCCGGTGACACGGCGGTGTTCGGCGACATGGCCCTGATCCGCAAGCTGCTTGCGCCCGACTGGGCGCTCCTGCCGATCGGCGGCCACTTCACGATGGGTCCTCGCTCGGCCGCGGAGGCGGTGCGTCTGCTGGGCGTCGAGACGGTGATCCCGATGCATTGGGGGACCTTCCCGCATCTGACCGGGACGCCCGACGACCTCCGCAAGGAGGCCGACGATGTGGACGGCCTCGAGGTGGTCGACCTTCGTCCCGGGGGCTCCATGGGAAGCTGACCCGCCTCCGGCGTCACGGCTTGGGGGGGCGAGACACGCCGTCGAGGTCCTCGAGGACGTCGGTGGCGCCGAGCGCGGCGGCCCAGCCGTCGCCCTGGTGCTCGACCGCCAGACGCAGGACCCACCCGTCCTCCTCGGCGCCCTCGTCCCAGCGGTACCAGCGCACGTCGTCGAGCGACGCCTCCAGCTCGCCCGGCTCGGGCGGCCAGCTACACCCCGCGATCAGCGCGGCCGTGTACCACGCGAGGAAGCGGCCGAGCGCCGCGCCTCTGCGCCGCCCATGCGCGCCGCCGGCGGCGGCGGCCCATGCCATGCGCTGGAAGCCCTCGGCGAGTGACAGCTCGCCGATCCGGGCCCCGTCGAAAGCGAGATGCGACACGGCCGCCGGCGCATCGCCCTCGGCTGCCACCGCGCGCGCCGCCCCGTTGGACTCTGCGGTCCACGGCTGTACGAGGTCGAGCAGCGCCTCGGTCAGCTCTTGGTCCTCCTGGAGCGCTCCCGGGCGCAGGTGCAGCGGGCGCAGCGCCGCCTTGGGGACCCACGGCTCGGCAACCTCCACGAACGTCGATCTGAACCGCGCCAGCGCGTAGGTCGGCTCCCATGGCTGCAGCGAGAGGGGAAGCTCGAGGATCTCTGCGTGGGCTCGCCCATCCCCCGTCAGCAGCTCTCCGCGCAACACCCGCTCCTGGGCCACGTACGCGGCGAGGTGCGGCGCCTCGATATGGGGAACGAGCTCCTCCCACGTGTGGGTGGACGCGACCACCTCGGTGAGCGGGCCTGCGGCAAAGCGACCGACGTCCGAGTGGAGCACCGGCGCGGCGTACTCGGCCGGGGCCTCCAGCGCCAGGCGATAGTCGATGTGTGTCGCGATCGGCCACAGCTGCTTGCCCCGCTCGATCGCCGCCTCGCAGCTCTCGGCAAGATCGATCAGCTCGTCCCACGAACGCGCCTCGCACGCCGCGTCCACCGCTCGCAGCAGGCCGTTGAAGTCTTGAGCCTCGATGAGGTCGTCGTAGCCTCGCACGATGCGCGAGCGTAGTGCCGCCCGAGGCAGCACAATCGCGCGCGATGGCGACCTCAACCGCGCTCGTGCGCGCGACCGTGCTCGCCGGCCCCGGGCTCGAGCCCCTGCCGGATGCCGCGGTGATCATCGAGGGCGAGACGATCGCAGCCGTCGGCGATGCGGTCCCGGACGGCGCCGAGGTCGTAGACGTACGGGGGCTGACGCTCGCCCCCGGCTTCATCGATGCCCATGTACACCTCGGCTTGGCCGATCCGGGCGAGGTCGTGAGGCGGGGCGTCACGAGCGCCCGGGACCTCGGGTGGCCGACCGGCATCTTCGCTCTCGCCGCCCGCTCGCGCGCCGCCGGCTTCCGGGGACCGCACGTGACGGCTGTGGGTCGGATCATGACCGCGCCGGGCGGCTACCCGACGCGCGCCCGGTGGGCGCCGGCGGGCACCGGCCTCGAGGTCGCCGACGGCGACGAGGCTGGGGCCGCGGTCGAGGCCATGGCGAGCGCCGGAGCGACGGCCATCAAGGTGGCGCTCGATCCTTCGGCCGGACCGACGCTCACGGCGGAAGCGCTGGCCGCGCTCGTCGTCGCCGCGCACGAGCGGTCTCTCAAGGTGACCGCTCACATCGGCGGGCTCGACGAGCTCTCCAAGGCCATGGACGCGCGCGTCGACGAGCTCGCTCACATGCTCATGGGCGCGCCGCGGATCCCCGCCGGCATGCTCCACGACATGGTGGCGCGCGACATGACGATCGTGCCCACGCTGGCGATCTTCTTCGGGCGCGCCCGGCGCGTCGCGATAGATAACCTTCGTCGCTGGCATGACCTCGGGGGTCGCGTCGTGTACGGCACGGACCTCGGCAACTCTGGGCCGCGCCCGGGCATCGATGAACGAGAGGTAACCGGCATGTTGCAGGCAGGGATGTCTCCCAGAGACGTGATCGGCTCCGCAACCACCGTCGCGGCGGAATGGTTGAACCTACCGAACACCGGCTTCATCGCGCCGAGCATGACCGCAGACATCGTCGCCTTCGATGGCGATCCCCTCGCGGACGCCGGTGCGCTCACACGGATCGCGCGCGTGTGGCGTAGTGGCAGGTCGTTGTAGGAGAGCCCTAGTAGAGAGTCCTAAGGCGCGGCTATCTCCACTATCTCGAGGCGAAGCTCGCCGGCGGGAACATGGGCCACGACGGTCTCACCTGGGGACCGGCCGACGAGCGCCTTACCCACCGGAGAGTCCGGCGTGAGCACATCGTGGCTCGCGCCCTTCTCCTCGCGCAGCCCGATCAGATACGTCTCCGGCTCGTCGTCGCCGTCGTGGAGGATCGTCACCACCTTGCCGGGCTTCACGGTCTCGTCGTCATCCGACTGAATGATCTCGGCCCTGTCGATCATGGCGCGCAACTGACGGACGCGAGCC
>JBHEMX010000030.1:0-27088 GCA_046262355.1 Actinomycetota bacterium
ACGTAGCAGCGTGCTTGGACATCGACGCGGTAGTTCGAGTTCGTGAGGCCCCCGGACAGCGGCGAGATCCGCACGTCCTGGTCGCGCCATTCCTCTATTGAGGAAACGACGTCATCCAGTAGCGGGTTCGCGTTGGTCATGCCTTCCCGGAGCGCCTCCCTGCGCCAGAGCCGACAGCGCGTAGTAGGTCTCGTACACCGACTGCGCCCTGCGGCGCGAGTCGTCCCAGTCCCACGACCCGCCGATGAAGCGACCCGGACTCAAGGAGCGCACGTACGCAGAGGGATCCTCTTCGAGGCTCTCGATAAGGTGTTGGGCGAGACCCGCCGAACCCGACACGCCGTGGGCGTTGCACCCCGCGGCCATCACGAAGCCTCTGAGCCCGGGGACCGGACCGACGAGGAAGCGCCCGTCGGGCGTAAAGCTCGGCCAGCCCCTGAAGACCGCCCGTACGCCGGCGGCGTCTATGCCGGGGAACAGAGAGGCCAGGTCACCAGCGAAGCGGGCGAGCACGTCCCAGTCCGGCTCGATAGGCACATCGCCCCACTCCGCGGGCTCGATCCTCGGATCGAGGCTCAGCGCGTCGTCCTCCCATCCTCCACACAGCACAGAGCCGATCTCGGGCCGTACGTAGAGCCCGACGTCGGGGATCCGCAGCACGGGCATGTCCGGCGACCACCCGACCTCCTCGGTGATGAAGTACTCGTGTCGCACCGGAAAGATCGGGAGCTCGAGGCCGACCATGCGAGCCACGAGGTTCGCCCAGGGCCCCGCGGCATTGATCACCGTCTCCGTCGAGATCGCCCCCCGGTCCGTCTGGACGCCGGTCACCGCATCGTTCCGCACGCCAATCCCCGTGACGGTCGTGTGGGTGACGAAGCTCACGCCGAGGCGCGCAGCTGCCCTCACGTACGCCATCGTGAGGCTGTACGGCTGCAGGTAGCCGTCGCTCGGGCACCACAGCGCGGCCCGCACAGATGATGCATCGAGCGGCGGGCACAGCTCCTTGGCGCGGCCTGCATCGATCAGCTTCACCTCGAGCCCCACGCTGCGCGCGACGTCCGCCATGTGACGGAACTCCTCGACGCGCGGCTCGTTCAACGCGAGCCGCAGGCTTCCGACCTCGCGCCACTCGGGATCGTGCCCGGCGTCCTGGCCGAGACGCCGGTAGAGCGCGACCGACGACATCGCGAGGCGCGTCCGCTCGGGGCTCGCGCGGACCTGCCCCACGAGACCCGCCGCCTGCCCCGTGGTCGCCGCGGCAACGTCGCCCTTCTCGATCACCTGGACGTCACTGTGCCCCGCGGCCGCGAGACGGAAGGCGACCGCGCAGCCGATCGCCCCTCCACCTATGACGGTTATCGTGGCGTCTCGCGGTGCTGCCGCGCGCGCCGTCACGCGGGCCGGCCGGATCACTCCGGCGGGATCTCCCGGAAGGCATACTCGACCTTCACGCCCTGGCTTTCTTTCGTCTGTTTCATGATGAAGTACACGGCGAGACCGAAGAGCAGCGTGCCCAACACCAGCAGGTACGGCGTCGGATCCGCGGAGTTGAACGCAAGCCCCAGGTCGTCGACGAACAGGAACGACCCCACCATGAACGCACCCACGAGGAAGCCGACGCCTCCGAGGATCGTGACCCACGGGACGCTGCCCAGCTTGTAGGGAGCTCCGGGCGACGCCTCGTACAACGCCTTGGCGCGGTACGGCAAGAGTCCCGCCGCAAGGGCCGAGATGACCATCACCGCCCCGTTCGCGAAGGTCACGCCGAGCGCCCACTTCGTGCTCCAATCAGCAACCTTGTTGAACGCGAAGATCACCGGCAGCGACGCGAGGAAGTACGCCGCGTGCGCGTTCACCGGCGTCCGCCAGCGTGGGTGCACTCTCGACAGCCACTCGGGCAGCAAGCCGTCGAGCGACTGCGCGACCAGGATGCGCGTCGTTCCTATGTAGCAGTTACACACGATCTGGAACGAATTGAGTATGTAGCCGAGCCCGATCACGAGTATTAGGAACGGGCTTGCGGTGAGTGCTATGGCGATGAGGTTGGGCATGAGGAAGGTGCCGCCTATGAGCGCCTCGGGCACGCCGTACCAGTATCCCGACGACGCCACCAGCAGCCCGTCGCGTCCGACGCCGCTCTGGATCGCGACGGCGAGCAGGATCAAGAGCCCCGCCGTAACTGCCAGAGAGCCGACCAGGATGAAGACCTGGTTGCGGAACACGTGGGCGTTCTTGATCTCGCCGCCCTGCTCTGTAGAGTACGAAGCCCACTGCAGGCTCGTCCACGCGATCGGCGCCACCATGAGTGTTCCGAAGAGGCTGAACGGCGGGTTGAAGTTGACACCCGCTTCCGCCGCCGCGCCCTTGGCCGTCGCGAAGAAGTTCTGAACCCCGTCGACCGAGGCGGCGAAGGAGTTGAGGCTCGACTGCGCGGACGCGGGACTCGTCACGAAGAACAGCACCAGCATGGTGGCGAACGCGGCCAGGATCGAGTACCAGATGACGTACTGGAGTTTGACGTAGTTGCGGAAGCCGCTGACGAGAAGGATGAGCGAAAGGGCGGCGTTGAGTACGCTGACCACGATGATCCCATTGGACGACGCCGCCCATACGCCGAAGTTCGCGAAGGCGTCGACGCCCGTGGTGACCCCAAGACCGATGAACGTGGGCGCGAGCCCCAGGACCGCGAGCAGCCATCCCGACAGCGCGACCCACTGCAAGATCCACACCACGAAGAGACTGAATACGATCGTGAAGCCGGGGCCGCCCCCGAAGACGCGGCTCTGGAACACGTAGTCGCCACCGGATCGGGGTAGCGACGTCGCGAGCCACACGTACGAAAGCGCGATCGGAAGCTCGAAGAGTAACGCGAACAAGATGCCCACGACGAGGTTCGACCCCTGGAACGCTGTGGGCGCCCACACGAACGTCCACGGGAAGATGATGCCCATCGTGAGGATGTTGTAGATAAACGCCGAGTACGGGGACATCACCCGGACCAAGCCGGATGCTTTGCGGGTGAAGACCTGTGGAGCGGCTACTGCGTCAGCCATGTCCTCTCCTTGTTCGGGAAATGAGGTTGGAACGACCCGTGGAGCGCCGAAGGACGGCGCGCTGCGCGGGGCCTAGCCCGAAGTGAACTGGTATCCCGTTACCCTGCCCCCCTTCACTCCCACGATCAGCCCCTTGAGGACTCCCTCGCCGTACTCGCTTCCGGGATTGAAGCTCGGTGTGTCGCCGTAGCGCGAGATCCCGCGCGACTCGTGGATGTGGCCGTGCAACCCCATCACGGGTTGGTACTTCTCGATCGCCTCGCGCACGCTCCCGCTGCCGGCGCCGAAGTACACGGGCTGCCCACCGTCGAGGATGGGCGACGGTGGGTCCGTGCTCGCGTCGAGCTTCATGCACGTGTCGAGGTTAGAGTCGAGCGGCGGCGTGTGGAAGTTGAAGATGGTCTTCGAGTGGTCCGGGATGTCGCCCACGAGCTTCTCGATCAGCACGCCCATCTCGTCGTCCGGAAGCTCACGCGGCGTGTTCCACGGGGTCGGCGTCGAGTAGCCGACGCTTGCCAGCGTGTGCTCCTCGTCGATCTGCACGAGCTTGTTCTCGCAGGGGATGACGTGTTCGGTCGCCGCCTCCTCGAGGATCGACAGAGCGACGGGAGTGTCGTCGTTGCCGCCGCAGAGATAGACGCGCACCCCTGAGCCGGCGAGGCGCTCCTCACCGAGCTCGCACCACTTGACGAGGCGCTCGCGCGCGAGCTCGTCAAAAAGGTCGTCGACCGCGTCCTGGTTCCCGGCGAAGGAGTCGTATCTGTCCTGGTCGAGCACGATCGAGTAGAAGCCGAGCGTGTCGAGCCGGTGCCGGAACTCCTCCAATTGTTCCGTCCCCTCAACGACGTGCTGCTTGCCGTGAAGGCTCGCCCGGTAGCGCCCTCCGCCGCCGTCCACGAGGGGAACCACTATCTTGCCCATGAGGTCGCCGCCGTAGATCAAGACGTCTACCTCGTAGAAGCGCGCGGCGTTGAGAAACTTGCGGAAGGTCGTCTCCGAGCCGTGAGCATCGGTGGCGAAGAAGATGCGAGTCTCCTCCGCTCTGTTCGTCCCCTTCTTGCGCAGCAGTCGCATGCGGTCTCCTAGCTTGGACCGACCTCGTCGACGTCCTGGTACCACTTCACGCGTTCGCCGACGCGCGAGCGCATCTTCCACTTCATGGACTTGGGCTCCTGCTCGATGCGCTCGAGCGCACCGGCGATGCGGCCGTCGAGGCCGTCTCTTTCGTCGGGCTCTATGACCTCCGTGTTGTGGGCGTACTGCCGTACCTTGTCGAGGTTCTCCGTCACCGTGCGATAAAGGCCCCAGTTCTCGGCACAGAGCTTGGCGACGCGGTCCACGTTGACGGTTTCCTCGTCCACATCCCCGAGGTCATGCTCGAGCAGGATCATCGCCGTGTCGATGAGGTCCTTCTCGTTGATCTTGACGATCTGCATCTTCTCCAGCAGCAGCTCGGCCAGCGGGATCGTCGGGTAGTCGCTTTCGAGACGGCCGCGCCATAGGATCGTGTGGGAGAAGTCGAGCTTGTCGAGGAAGACGTCGATGTGGAGGTTCGACGTCCCCGAGTCGAACATCAGCCGCGAGCCCTCGGAGGCGACGTAGATCGCGCCGTCCTCGTTGTAGTCGTTGGCCGCGAAGAACGAGCGGATCGAGTCCGCGTCCCTCCCGTAGCCGGCGAAGTCGATATCCGTATACACGCGTCCGAGGCGGTCCTGTAGTTCACCGTAGCGAGGGCAGTGGTAGCGGAAGGCGAGCGCGCCGAGCAGCCTGATCATCACATCGGCGGTGCGCGCCGCTGCGAGGAGGCGGTCGGCCTCGCGCTCGAACGTCTCCCGCTCCAATCCCGCCCTCATGCGCCTTCTGCGGCGCGGCTGTCGCCGTCCGTCGGACGAACGACGTCCACCTGCGCCGCGATCAAACCCTGCTCGTACTCCTCGCCGATCGCGTCGATCACGAGACACCTGATCTGTTCGAGGTCCCCGATGACGAAGTCGGCGACGGTTCCAAGCTTGGAGTGATCAGCCACGACGATCACGTCCCCCGCGGTACGTTCGATCATGAGTCGAGCGATCTCTGCCTCGGCTGCCGACGGAGTCGTGAGCCCGTAGCGAAGGCTGATGCCCTCGACGCCCAGGAACGCCTTATTGGCGTATACGGTGCCGATGGCTTGCCGCGTCATCGGCCCCACCATCGAGCGGGAGCTGCTGCGGAACTGCCCGCCCAGAACCACCACCTCGACCCCGAGGCCGGACTTGTCGTCGGACTCATACGCGATCGCGGCGTGGTTGGTGATGACCTTGGTTCGCGGAGCCGCGAGGTGACGGAAGACCTCGAGCGTTGTCGTCCCGCCGTTCAGGAAGATCGTGTCCCCCGGAGCGACGAGAGCTGCGGCCCGCTCGCCGATAAGAGTCTTCTCGACGCGGCGCGTCGCGAGCGCATCGGTGTACGTGGGCTCGGATCCCATCCGGTGCGTGCCGACTGCGCCGCCGTGGGTCCGCTCGAGGATGCCGCGTTGCTCGAGGAGCTCGAGATCGCGCCGGATCGTCACCTCGGAGACGCCGAGGAGGTCGCTGAGCGTCGAGACGCGCACGGTGTGCCGCTCGCGCAGCACGTCCTCGATGCGCCGGTGCCGCTCGGCCGGCAACGGAGACTGCAACGCTCCCCCCATCTCCTCTCGGGATCGGACGGCGCAAGCCGCCTGCGCGCCCTTCCTCTGCTGGGCGCGGAGATTATATGAGACCGACTTTGAACGAACAAGCTCGTTTCGGGTCGGCTAGGAAGCGACCAGCGGCCTGCGGACCCCGCCTCGATCATTTCGGATCGATATTGACCGCAACCGATCGGCGATGCTAGCTTCCGCAGGGTGATGGGGGGAGTCGGCGAGGCATGGATCTTCGGCGATCCGGCGCTCGGATCCGTGCTCGCAGCAATGCCCTCTCTCGGCGCTCGAGACGCGGTCACCGTGGCTCCGGTGGACGGTGGCATCACGAACCGCAATTTCCTCGTCGCCGGCGGCGGCCACCGCTACTTCCTGAGGATGGCGGGAGCCAAGACCGAGGTCTTGGGCATCGATCGCGGCGTCGAGGCCGCCGCGGCGCGCGCCGCCGCGGACTCGGGGATCGCACCTCAGGTGGTGGCGGCGGATCCCGACAACGGCTGCCTCGTGACCGAGTTCGTCGACGGTTTCCCCATCGCGCCCGAGCGCATGAGGGAACCCGAGGTGCTCGGGCGCGTCGTGACCTCGGTCAAGGCGTTCCATTCCGCGCACTCCATCCCGGGGACCTTCTCTCCCTTCGCCGTAGTCGAGGCCTACCGGCGCGCCGCTCGGGAGCGAGGCGTGGAGGAACCCGACGCCTACGCGTGGCTGTCGGAGCGGGCCCACTCCATCAAGCGCTCGTTCGATGCATTCCCGGTCACGTCGCGCCCCTGCCACAACGATCTCCTGAACGCCAACTTCATCGAGTGCGACGGGCGCGTGCTCATAGTGGACTACGAGTACGCGGGGATGGGGGACCTCTACTTCGACCTCGGCAACATGTCGGTCAACAACGACCTCGACGACCACGCCAACGAGGCCCTCTTGGAGTTCTACTTCGGCGACGTGACCGCTGCGCGCCGGGCGCGTTTGCATCTGATGCGCATCATGTCGGACTTCAGAGAGGCGATGTGGGGGCATCTCCAGCGAGCGTTGTCGACGCTCGATTTCGACTACAAGGGCTATGCCGACGAGCACTTCGAGAGATGCCGGCGCCAGGCGAGCGACCCGTCCTACGAACGGTGGCTCTCCGACGCGGCGGGAGGGAACTGATGACCCAAGAGGCACAGGTCGTGATCATCGGTGGCGGCGTCGGCGGAGCCAGCATCGCGTACCACCTCACGAAGCTCGGCTGCACCGACGTCGTCCTGCTCGACCGCAACCTGCTCACGTCGGGATCCACGTTCCACTCGGCCGGGCTGGTCGGGCAGCTCAGGTCGTCGGTCACGCTCACTCGCATGATGATGTACGGGGCCGAGCTTTACCGCTCGCTCGAGGACGAGACCGGCGTCAACGTCGGCTGGCACGAGGTTGGGAGTCTGCGCCTCGCCTCGAGCAAGGAGCGCATGGAGGAGCTACAGCGACTGTCCGGCTGGGGCAAGACCTTCGGGCTCGATTTGGAGATCCTCTCTGCCGCGGAGGCGCACGATCTCTTCCCGCTGTTCGAGCCGGATGGCGTTCGGGGCGCCGCCCACCTCGCCACCGACGGGCACCTCGACCCCAGCGGCCTCACACAAGCCCTCGCCAAGGGAGCGCGCGCTCGGGGCGCCCGCATCATGCAGAACACGAGGGTCGTGGAGATAGAGGTCAAGGACCGGCGCGTGCGCGGCGTCGTCACCGATCAAGGCGTGATCCGCTGCGAGACCGTCGTGAACGCAGGTGGCATCTGGGCGGGAGAGCTCGGACGCCTCGCCGGCCTCAACGTCCCGGTCATGCCGATGGCGCATCAGTTCCTCATCACGAAGCCCCTGGAGGGCGTGCAAGCGAGCCTCCCAACCCTGCGGGACCCCGATCTGCTCGTGTACTTCCGGGAGGAGGTCGGCGGCCTCGTCGTCGGCGGCTACGAGCGTGACCCGGCGCCGTGGGGCCTCGAGGGGATCCCGCAGGACTTCAACCACAGGCTGCTGTCGCCGGACCTGGAGCGCTTCGAGCCCCTCATGGAGGGAGCCATGAAGAGGATCCCGGTGCTCGAAGAGGCCGAGATAACCAACGTCGTCAACGGCCCCGAGGCGTTCACCCCCGACGGCGAGTTCATCCTCGGAGAGTCCGAGATCCACGGTCTCTTCGTCGCCGCAGGCTTCTGTGCGCACGGTATCGCCGGCGCGGGCGGCATCGGACGCGTGATGGCCGAGTGGATCGCCGAAGGGCAGCCCGGCTACGACCTCTGGAAGATGGACATCCGCCGCTTCGGTCGTCACTACCGCAGCCCCCGTTACACGCTCGAGCGCACGCGCGAGATCTACTCCACCTACTACGACATCCACTTCCCCAACGAGGAGCGCCGAGCCGGGCGGCCCCTGCGGAAGTCGCCGTCGTACGAGCGGCTCGTCCAACTCGGCGCGGAGTTCGGCGAGAAATCCGGGTGGGAGCGTCCCAACTGGTTCAAGTCCAACGAGGAACCGCGCCACGAGTCACTACGGCCCCGTGGCTGGGCCGGACATTTCTGGTCCAGCGCGATCGCGTCCGAGCACCTGGCGACGCGTGCGCGTGCGGGCCTGTTCGACGAGACGTCGTTCTCGAAGATAGAGATATCCGGACCCGGCTCGGCGCGTTTCTTGCAGACGCTGTGCGATAACGACATCGACAAGGGCATCGGCAGTGTGACGTACACGCAGATGCTCAACCCGCGCGGCGGCATCGAATGTGACTTCACGGTCACGCGGATCGATGAAGCACGCTTCATGATCGTCACCGGCACGGCCTTCGGCAACCACGACCTCGGGTGGATAAGAAAGCATCAGCCCGACGACCCCCGGATCCAGGTGCGCGATGTGACCTCCTCCTATGCCTGCCTGGGCCTGTGGGGGCCTCGGGCGCGCGACGTCCTCTCGAGCGTTTGTTCCGACGACCTCTCGAACGCTGCGTTCCCCTACATGAGCGCGCGCGAGATCACCGTGGGTGATGTCCCCTGTCTCGCCCTGCGCGTCACGTACGTCGGCGAGCTCGGATGGGAGCTATATCCACCGATGGAGTTCGGAACGCGGCTGTGGGACCTGGTGATGGAGGCAGGCGCGCCACACGGCCTCGTACCCGCCGGCTACCGGGCGATCGACTCGATGCGGCTCGAGAAGGGCTATCGGGTGTGGAGCACGGACATCACTCCCGAGGAGGATCCCTACGAGGCGAGTCTCGGCTTCTGCGTAAAGCTCGACAAGGCGGTGGAGTTCATCGGCATGGAGGCGCTGCGCGCCAAGAAGGCGCAAGGGCTCGAGCGGCGGCTCTGCTGTCTGGTGCTCGACGACTCCAGCTCGGTCACGCTCGGCAACGAGCCGGTACGCCACAAGGGGGCTATCGTGGCGCGCGTGACGTCAGGAGGCCTCGGGTACTCGGTGGAAAAAAGCATCGCCTACGCATATCTGCCGCGCGCCCTATGGGAAGTTGGAACCCGCCCGTCGATCGAGGTCTTCGGGCGCTGGGTGGAGGCGACGGTGTGCTCGGAGCCTCTGTTCGACCCCAAGGGCGAGCGGATCCGGGCGTGACCACGTTCGAGCTAGGCGCCGGAGAGACCCTGCTCACAACCATTCGCCATGGGCTCACCCTGCTCAACCGCGACCAGAGGGTCGGGGGACGCATCGATGTCCCGTTGATCGACGAGGGGCGTCTGCAGGCCAAGGAGGCGGCGGCGGCGCTCGACGGCGCGACCTTCGACGCGGTCATCTCCTCGCCCCTGCAACGAGCGCTCGAGACGGCCTCCCTCGTGACCGGACTGTCGCCCTCGGACATAGAGGTGAACGAGGAATGCACCGAGCGCTCCTTCGGACAGATGGAGGGTGTGGATCCCGCCGAGGTCCCTGTGCGCTTCCCCCAGGTGAGGTACCTGCAGATCGGTGACGTGCGCTACTCGCTTAACCCGCCGGACGGGGAGTCCTTCGACGCACTGCACCGGCGCGCCGCATGGTTCCTCGAGGCGACACTGAAGAGCCACCGCGGCGAGAACGTGCTCGTGCTCTCGCACCAGAACTTCCTCCAACAGCTGCACGGCGCGATCAAGGGCCTCGGCCCGATCGAGTCGCTGGCGCAGGACATCCTCAATTGCGAGCTCAACCGGTTCCGTCTCGGACCCGATGGAGCGTTGCTCGACGGCGAGACGGTGCAGCTGTGCGGCAACGCGGCGCGCTACCCCTCGTTCTGAGCCTCTCTCCGTGTCGCCGCCGGACCGCGACGGACTGGTCACCTATCTCACGGAACGCTTCACAGAGCGCTTCTGCCCCGGCGTTCCCGCCTGGCGATACCTAGGACGGGAGGCAGAGTTCGTCCTCGTGGACCGGTGGGGACGCGCCGCCGACGCAGAGCCGGTCTTGCGGATGCTGTTGGACGAGGGCGGCTGCACGCCTGTATACGTCGCGACCCATGAGGGTCCCCGCGGACTGCTCGTCGGAGTCGAGGCGGAGTCGTGGGTCGGCTCGATCGAGGTCGGGCGAGCAACGATCGAGATCTCGGTCGGCCCGCGCCGGACCCTGTTCGAGCTGGAGAGCGACCTGGCGCCTGCGCTGCGGCGCGTCGTGCGGGCGGCGAACCGGCTCGGGATGAGGGTCTTGGGGCACGGCATCCAGCCGCGCACGCCACCCGGCGAGGCCATGATGTCGCCCAAGCCCCGCTACTTCGCCCTGCTGAGGACCCTGGGCGCGCCGTGGCTGCGCTGGACGATGACGGCGAGCGATCAGGTTCAGATCGACGTCGGCACATCCGAGCTCGCGGCGGTGACGAACGTGATGAACGCGCTCTCCGGAGCGCTCATCGCGCTCACGGCGAACTCGGCGGTCTACGGGGGGCGTCGGGGCCGCTATGCCTCCGGCCGCGAAGGGCTCATGGCCGCCACTTCGACGGAGCCACAGCGCGTCGGCATGCCGCCGCGGCCCTTCAGCGCCGCCGAGGACTATATCGACCTGGTCCTCGAACTTCGCTGTCTCATGCTTCCCGACGACTTGGGTGGCTTCCGCATGATCGACGGAGCCTTCACCGAAGCACACCTTGACGACGTGGACGGCGATGCCCTGTTCGAAGACTTCCTGTTCCACGAGCACTACGTGTGGCCGAGCGCGCGCCCCCGCGCGCGCATAGGGACGCTGGAGATCCGCCCGGCGTGTCAGCAGCCGGGGGCCCATGGGCTCGCGCCGGCGCTGTCGCTCGGGCTCGTCGAACGCGCCGGAGACGTCGCGTCCTACCTCGACGACACGCTCGGCGAGACGTGGTGGGCGACGCTGCGCGCTTACCGGCGCGCCGCGATGGTCGCAGGGATGACGGCGCCCGAGCCGGTGCCCGGCTTCCTCCGCACGGTCGCCGAGATCGGCCGCCGGGGTCTCGAGCAACGCGGGTGCGGTGAAG
The DNA here is from genome assembly GCA_046262355.1 of Actinomycetota bacterium. Taxonomy (GTDB): domain Bacteria; phylum Actinomycetota; class CADDZG01; order CADDZG01; family WHSQ01; genus DATADD01. The sequence goes on from JBHEMX010000030.1 coordinate 11,137, forward strand.
AGGCTCTCTTGGACGCCGCCTTCGAACGCATCGAGCGGCGCTCGGGGCCCGCCGATGCCGCCCTCTCGTGCCTTCGGGCACACGGCATGGACGCCCTGCTCGACATGCTGGAGGTCTCGGTCCCCGACTGACGTCGGTATCCGCCGGAGAGCTCGTGATGCACCGAGCGACGGTCTCGAGAGAGGGACAAGCTCTCATCCGGTGGAGTCATCGTCGGCGCGCCGATCTCCGCTTGGTCTCTGGATCCACGTGTTGGTCTTGGGATTCCGAGCCAAGACCTTGGATCAGGAGGAACGAGCCAACGCCGAGCGGCGTGCGATGTTCGTGGGCCTGTGGCCGCCGATGTTCTGGCTGATCGGCGACGCGCTGCACCAGCACGAGTAGGCATCGCACACAGCACGTCCTCGAGAAGCGACTGTGTCCCCCGACCGCAACCTCACGTCTTAGGGAGGCCGAGCTAGAGCATCAGTGCACGAGCTCGGCCGCCATCGCGGCCGGCTGCTCGACATGGTGCAGCAGCCACGGGATGTCGTCGGCCGGCACGGGTCTTCCCCGCCAGTATCCCTGGGCGACGTCGCAGCCCAGATCCGACAGCATGTTCCATGTGGCCTCGTCCTCCACGCCTTCGGCGACCACCTCGAGACCCAGGCTCTGCCCGAGATCGATCGCACAACGGACGATGAGGAGATCGCCGCGACTCTCGTGCATGGTCGCAACAAGTGGCTTGGCGATCTTCAGGGTCGTGACCGGAAGTCGTTGGAGATACGCCAGCGAGGAGTGCCCGGTACCGAAAGTCGTCTATCGCGAGTCGCACGCCGATGTCACCAGCCGCTTGAGGGTTTCACGGGAGCGTTTCGGGTCCTGCATGATCGCCGTCTCGGTGATCTCGAGCTCCAGACTGCCCGGCGACCACCCGTGCTTGTCGAGCAGTCGCTGGATCTCGTGCGGAAGATCCGGTTCCGTGAGGCTGCGGGCAGAGACGTTGACCGCCAACGGTATGTCCAAACCTTGGTCGCGCCACGCTGCATGCTGGCGCAGGGCATTGGCGTTGACCCAGCTCCCGAGCGGCGCGGCCAAGCCTGCGCTCTCCGCCATGGGGACGAAATCGTCGGGAAAGATAAGGCCGCGGCTGGGATGCTGCCACCGCAGGAGAGCCTCGAGGCCCACGACGCGTCCAGATCGAAGGCTCACCTTCGGCTGATAGTGCAGCACCATCTGGTCGTCGGCGATGGCGCTCTTGAGATCTTGCAACAGCGCAAGGCGACTGGGGCTGTGATCATCGGAGCTGCCCGCATAGAGCTCACAGCCCATTCTGGATGCCTTTGCCCTGTACATCGCCGCGTCGGCTCGCTGCAAGAGTCGGTTGTACTCCAATGCGTTGTCGGGATAGAGAGCGACGCCGATGCTAGCGTCGATGCTCAACGTCATGTTGTCCACGATCACGGGACGCGCCACGGCTGCACGAAGCTTGTCGGCAACCATCAGGGCGTCTTCCGCGCTCGATACGTCGTCGAGCAAGACGGCGAACTCGTCACCTCCGAAGCGCGCGATCGTATCCACTTCACGCAGCGACTCCGGAAGTCGGACCGCCAGCCGCTGCAGCAGGACATCACCATGGTGATGGCCGAGGGTGTCGTTGATCTCCTTGAAGCCGTCGAGGTCCATGACCATGACGGCCACGCAGCCTTGCTTGCGCCTCGCCTTCGCGATGGCCAGCTGCGCCCTGTCTCGGAACAGCGACCGGTTCGGCAATCCTGTGAGCTGATCATGGAGGGCACGCTGCTCGCTTTGAACCGCTTGCCGGCGCAGGGCACTCGAGGTCCTTCGGGAGAAGTGGAGGACCGCGACCAGCAGCGCAAGGAAGACGACCGACAAGCCGGCCATCATGTAGTACAGCGTGCGTGCCCCGTCGCCAAGCCAACGAGAGGCTGAAGCATGTGGCATGACCACCCGAACGGCTCCCACATGAGTCGCCTCGGCCGTCACCGGCACGGCGATCTCGAGCCTGTCCGTGCGCGCTCGATCGACGATGGAGATACGGGTGTCCAGTTGGGACCCAGCGCCGGTCGCTGAGGTCGACGCGCGCTCGCCGAACGCATACAGAACCCGACCCGACGGGGCGAGCACCTGGATACCGACGACGCGTTCGCCGTTGCGCCGCGCATAGCCTTCCACGGCCTCATCGAGCTTCTCGATCGCCCTGCCCGCCCGGAGGCCGCCCGCGGGGAAGTTCGGCAGGATGATGTCTTCGGAGATCGCCTCGGCGACCTGTGCGGCCTCCGCCAAACGATCCTCGCCGGCCCGCTCGACGACGCCACGAGCGAAGAACAAGGAGATGAACGCGACGATGAGCCCTATGGCAAGGGATCCTCGCAGAGCTCTCTCCAATTTGAAGCTTCCTCATTCCACTGTCACGGGGGGGGCACCCCCAATGTCGACAGGAGCAGGCGCCTCGCTTTAGGCGTCTGGAGCCAATTACGTGAAAGTGCCTACGGGCTCGGCGCCCGAGCCTCTACCGAGCCCAGCCCGGTGCCGGATCACCTAGGAGGCGGCGCGCCGCATAGATATGGAAGCGGGTCGCGTACGCGAGGTCGTCTGAGTGGATGCGCTCGTCGCGGTTGTGGATCGTGTCGTGATAGATGTCGCTCGGCGTGCGACGCATGGGCCAGAAGCCATAAGCCACGGTTCCGAACCGCTCGCGCACGAAATGCGAGTCGCAGAAGCCGGTCGAGATCGTCGGCAGCAGGGACGCTCCGGGATCGTTGCGGTCGAGGAAGTCCTGGCACACGCCGAACAGCGCCGTGTCGATAGGGGCCACGGTGCCCCCGGTGGGCGGCTCGAGGAACTCGAGCTCATAGGGAAGATCGTCTCCGAGCGCGGCTCTCAGCTCCAGCTCGAGGTCCTCCGGCGAGGTCCCGGGGAGAACCCGGCAATCGCACTCGACCGAGGCTCGCCCCGGCATGACGTTGCGAGCGCTCGACCCATACAGACGCGTCGGAGCGATCGTGGATCCGAACAGCGGCGGAAGATCGTGCAGGAAGCTCGGGTGCAGGCGCGAGGCACGCTCGATCGTGCCGTCGAGGTCTCCGTTCACCGGGCCCACGAGGACCTCGAGCAGTCGGCCCATCTCCGGCCGGAGGGTCCGCTTCGTGCGGTATCGGGCGAGGCGCTCGATGAGCGCCGCAAGGCGCGGCACTGCGTTGGCGCCCGCCGTCGGGATCGACGCATGTCCCGCCTCGCCGAGCGCGGTCACCAGCACGGGCAGAGTCGCCTTCTCGCCGATGTTGATCGGGACGACGACGCGCCCGTCGGCGAGCTCCAGGCGCTCCCCTCCTCCCTCGTCGATCGAGTAGTCGCAGCGGATGTCCGGCCGCTCGTCGCGCAACCACTTGAGCCCCACCTCGTACGTGCCGTCCTCTTCGTCGGCCTGGGCGATGAAGACGAGATCGCCGCGCGGTCGGAACCCAGAGCGTGCGAGAACCGCCACGGTCACTGCGCGCGTGGCGGTCTCGTTCTTCATGTCGATGGCGCCGCGACCCCAGAGGAAGCCGTCCTCGTCGACGTGCCCGGAGAAGGGCGGATGCGTCCAGGTCGGCGCGTCGGCGGGAACCACGTCGGTATGGCCCATGAACATGAGCGAGGGACCTTCTCCCGTCCCGGGGATGCGGGCGATCAGGTTGGCGCGCTCGGGATCGCGAGCGACGAGCTCGCAGTGGACGCCCGCGCCCTCCAGGTAGCTCTTGAGGAGCACCGCGGCCGGAGTCTCTCGACCGGGCGGGTTGGAGGTGTCGATCCGGATCAGGTCGCGCAGCAAAGACGTGGCTTCTGCACGTAGCGCCCCGTCATCGAGTTGCGTCATCCGACCCTGCCTCGCTCCCGCGCATGCGGCGAGCAGCGTAGCAGCGCTATCTTTCTGCGGCCCTCAACCGAGCCGCGCGTGGCGGTCGACGCGCAACAACCTCAGTGCCCCCTCGTGTCGTCCCTTGCGCCACGGCCCCCAGATCGCGTAGGTGACCCCCGGCGTGCCGTCGCGCGGGTCGCCCTGCTGGTTGACGTACATCGTGCGCCGAGGAGCATCGAAGCACACGCCCGCGAACTCAGTAAGATTCGACTCCGCTCGGGCGAACTCGAAGATGCCGCCTCTCTCCGTAACGGCGCGGATGCTGGGCTTGATGTAGTCGACGGGCAAGGGGACGTCGTATCCGGTGTCCTCGCACAAGAAGACGTCCCCACCGGGGCCCGTCGTGAGGTTGTCCGGCTTGTTCAGTTCTCCCGCGCCGCTGGACTCATAGAGCAGGGTCAGCTTCTGCTCGGCCGGCGCGAACTCGAAGACCTAGCCCGCCTCGGCCACTCCCCCTGTCGTGCAGGCGAAGTAGATCCTGTCGTCGGCGGCCCAGCAACCCTCCGTGCGGGCGAAGGTGGCTCCGCCCAGCGCCTGTGCTTGATAGCGCACCCCATCCGGCGAGCCGTCCCTGACGACATCCGGCTGGGGCACGGCCACCCACTCGGCGCGAAGAGAGAGCGGACCTCTTGAGGAAGTCCCTCCTGTCCACGACGGCCTCCTGGAGAGCAGTGGCGCACGTGACAGTGCGCTCTCCGAACACTCTCCAGCGTGCTCCGAGAGGATGCTGTTAGCAAGCAAACAGTCGGGATGTCGGCCGGGCAACATTCCCTCGAGCGGCGTTCTGCAGGAGGGGCCCAGACACCGGCGTCGAGCTCAGTTCCACGGCAGAGCAGACCGTTTGCTCCAGTACTCCTCGGGTGGCTCGGCTTGGGCCGACATCTCGTCGAGATCCGCTTCGCTCAACGACACGTGGAACGCGGTCAGGTTGCTCTGTAGCTGTGCTCCGCTCGCCGCGCCGGACAACACGACGTCCGCCCACGGCTGGTGCAGCGCCCCAGCGATGGCGACGGCATCCACGGTCACTCCGTGCTTCGCACACACGCTCCGCAGGATCTCTCCCGCAGCTTCGTCCCGCGTCCCCGCGGCTCGCGGAGACAGGCGTCCGTTGGCAACGGGCTCCTTGACGATCACGCCCCAGCCTCGCTCGTGCGCCACCGCCAGGGCCTCTTCGGCCGAGGGCTCGAGCAAGTTCCAGGTCGCCTGGACGCACGTGAACGGATGCGTGCCGTCGAGCGCCAGCTCGAGCGCGCGCCACAGTGTCTCGCTCTGGCGAGGCCCGCTGGTGGTGAGTCCCACGACGACCCCACCGGCGCGTAGTCGGACGAGCTCTTGGAGGACGGCGCGGTCCTCGAGGACGCCGCTGTCGAGAGTCGCCGAGTGGATCTGGTAAAGAGCCAATCTGGGACCCAGCAGTGCGCGGCTCTCGTCGAGCTGACGACGTAGCGTGTCTGCCGAGTGGTCCTTGACCTCGTGGACCTCGGCATCCACGGCCCACTCGCCGACGTAGGTGTAGCCCCACTTCGAACCGATCGTGACCGCGGCGGGCGCGGGCCCGCGGCGAGCGAGCCATGACGAGACGAATGCCTCGGCGCGTCCGTAGGAGCGAGCGATGTCGAAGTACCGAACGCCGGCATCGAACGCCTCGTCGAGCACCTCGTGCGCCCTGCGCTCCATGCCCTCGACGCTTCGATCCGGACCGACGTCGGAGCCGTGCTCGAGATTGATGTACGCGGGCCGGCCCAGCGCCGCCAGTCCGAGCCCCAGGCGGCTTACCTCCAGACCGGTTCGCCCCAAAGGCCGTCGGCGCGCGTCTGCTGGGACCGAAGGCCGGCCGGCGCTCTGTCCCTGCGATCCTCCGGTCCCGCTCGTGGCGACTCCGTTCGACGTCCGCTACGTGGTGACGACGAACGTGAAGTCTCTTCCCCCGCTTGCCGCGGCCGTCACCTCTTTACCTTGATGGGTTGTTCGCACTCGGTAACGCACCGGCGCGCCGTTGAGCGTCAGGCTCGAGATCTCTTCGCCGAAGGGAAGGGTGTGACCGATGCGAAGGCGCGCCGAGACGCCGAGATGCACGGTGGTCGTGTAGGTCGCGCCGTCGGTTTCGGCGCCGACGTCGACGTATCCGTCGCCCAGGCGGATGTTCTCGCCCCCGATCGACGACGATCGAGGCGGCACGTGAGGCACGACGGCGAGCCTCCCGTAGCCAAGGTCGGGGCGCACCCCGAGCTGCTGGTGCACCACCGGCCACGCGGTCCCGTATGCGCCCCAAGCCTGCAGCACCATGGCGCGTTCGGTCAGTGGGAGATCGATGGACCGTCCGTAATCCGGTGACGGCGCGATCTCCGGCATGGCGCCGGGCTGCTCGTCCGGACGTGGCAGCATCAAGCTTCGGTTCGCGGTCGTGAAGCGCTGCTGCCGGCCGGGACCGAGGCGACCGTAGTTGCCCTCGGCCACGGCCATCACCGCGCTGTTGAGCGTGAAGATGATCCTCTCCGCAGGTGCGCTCGACTGCGCCGGATCGCATCCAGGCGCGCCGGTGTGAAAGAGGCCGTTCTCGTTGCCGTAGCAGCGCGTCTCACGCAGCGCCAGCGCGCGCAGGCCGTGGCGGCGCGTCGCGAGCCCCGGCTCGAAGGCACCGGTGCCGGGACGCACGAGCTCCGCCTCCATCGGGGTCACACCGATCCAGTGCCGCTGCTGCAACTTGACGTTGCCGGGATCGTCGAGCGAGTCCGCATGTTGGGACACCTTGGGCATCCACCACGCGTCCTCGAACGCCTGCCGCATGCGGCGCGCGTGCATCATCGCCCATCGGAACGTGACCAGGTCACCTTTGCTCTTGGCGAGGCCGGCGAGGTCGAGTAGCCCGCGGATCGTATAGACGGAAACGTCGAGCTTCTCCTCACCCATGCCGGGACGCTCGACGTTGCCGAGACCTTCAGGCCACCCGTCATCGTCCTCGTCGAGCGCCTCCACGACATAGTGCATGCCGTCCTTGGCGAACCCGTACATCGCATCTCGGAACGCGTCGTCGCCGGTCCAACGCCACAACAGCGCGACCGCGCTGGGGAACTTCGCCGTCTCATCCGTGTTGCCCTCGTCCTCGTTCGCCCCGAAGTAGACGGATCCATCAGTGACGACCTCGTGCACGACCTTTCCGGTGTCGCGGTTCACTATTCGGCTGACGTCGCGCAGCGCGCGCAGATGAGCCTCGATGGGCTCGAACTGGCCGACGGCCACACTCGCGAACGCGGTGTACTCCCCATCGGTCCCGAACATCCATGGGTAATCGGGGAAGCCCGCAGCCAGGAAGCGGATCCGCTCCACGACGTCCTCCGGAGCCGGCCAGCGCGTTCCACCGGCCGTCTCTCGGATGCGCAGGTCGCGCGCCTCTTGGACCGAGTCTGCGAGGTTCTGCTTGCTCCAGTCGATGCCCTGCGCGAGCAGGGGATCGTCGGGCAGCGTGAGCTGGGTCCTGGCCGCAAGCGCCTCGCGCCGTGCGATCTTTGCGGCGAGCAGACGCCCGGGGTCGGCGAGAGCGGCGCGCAACTCGGCGCGCGCGTGAGCAACACCCTTGTCGGAGCCGGCGACTGCGAACCACACGGTGCGCGTCGACCCCTCGGGGACCGAGACTCGATAGCGCAGTCGTCCGCCTGCGCCGTTGCCGAACTCTGTGTCGTCGCAGCGCTCGGGTGCATCTCCCGTGGCGGGGCAGATCACCGGTGGACCCTGAGGGCCACGGAACCCCGATCCCGTCTCTGCGCCGATCGGTGTCGATGTGCCGGCGACCAGTGCCGCCCAATCGTGCCGGCGAGCGTTCGCGACGGGCGGCTTGCCCGTGTCTCGAAAGACCAAGGCGCGCCCGTCGAAGGTCGCCGAGTCGCGCAGATCGAAGTCGAGCTGCGAAGGAACCGTTTCCCCCCACGGATAAGCGCTCATGAGCTCGGAATGCGCGTCGACCTTGAGCACGAAGCTGCGGTCGCGCTCGCCGGCGTCGAAGTGCAAACCGAAGAGCGCGGCGCGTCGACCATCGGGGACGAACTCGGTGCGCGTCACGCTCATGCCGTTCGTGTGCGGCAGCTCCATCTCGGTGTAGCCGTAGCCACTCGTGAACCTCGTTGCCGGTCCTATCCACGTGTCGTCTATCCCGAACCACAGACCGTCGAGGAGCTTGATCGGAGGACTCCAGATACCGCCCATCTCGCCGCGGGTGTGGAACCCCATGGCGGGGAAGCGACCGCTCTCTGTTCCCACCACATAGGCTCGCTCCCCGGCGGCGACGTAGCGGCGATCGGACAGTCGCGTCGCGATCGACAGCGTCGGCGCGCCCTCGCCGTCCGGCGCTCCGGAAGTCGCCGTGGGAACCACCAGACCAAGGACAATGATCACAGTAAGCAGCCGCCGCGGCATCGCGATCCCCTCTCCTAGCCCATCTCAGAACCCTACTCCGTGGAGGGACCCCTCCTTGAGTGGTCGATCTCGACCACGAAAGTGGCCGGCGCCACTGTCGCTCGACCGTTCGTTCCATAGGCTGCGCCCATGGATCGAGACGAGATGATCACCAAGCTGTCGAAGCTCGACGACGAATGGACCCGGATGCTCGAGGAGCGCCGTGCCCACGAGCCCGACTGGGATCCGCTCGAGAAGGTGCTTCCCTTCGAGTGGTGTGGGGCGTTCATGTTCATGGGTTACTCGGGCGATGTCCGCCTCTACAAGCACGGGTTCACGCGCCGTTACTTGAATCTCGATGCGGCCGGCAAACCCTACCGATGGACGGGTCGGCGCTACGTGCCCACGTCGCTCGAGGGGGCGCTGGAGCACGCCTTCGACGGCTTGGAGGACATGGGCGAGACGCGCACGAGCGTCTACGACGACGAGGCGATCCGGCGCCGGTACGAGGCGCTCGCACAGGCGGGATGGAAGGTTGTGAGCCTCGGGCCCGTGGAGTCACCCTCCTAGTGGTCGACGTCTTGGATGCGGGCGTCTCCTCAACCGGTTTCGCGCAGGTTGCATGGGCCCTCATCTGGACGCCTCCCAAACCTCACGTCTGCAGCTCCTACAGCAGTCGGCGCGCTGCCGCCGCGGAAACGAGATTGCCCTTCTGCTCGAAGAGGGCCAGTGCCTCTTCGATGACCGGGCGGGCGTCGGTATCGCGCCCCGCGATCCGGAGCACCTCGGCCAGGTCCATCGATGCATTCGCATGACGGTTGAGCCACTCGGTGCGGGCCACGAGCTCGATCGCTTCATGTGCAAGCCCGATGGCTCGATCGATGTCTCCTTTCTTCGCCAGCACCTTGGCTCGTACACCGCGCAACCAGATGTGGGGCTCGAGATCGTCCGCTGCGGCGATGCTCTCGGTGAAGTCGGCCATCTCCAGCGCATCGTCATGGCGTTGGAGCGAGTAGAGCGCTCTGGCAAGCGCGGCCGCTCGACTGGATAGCGTTCCCGTGTCACCCGTGGGTTTGAGCGTGTCGTAACCCCAACGCAGCTCGCGCTCGGCAACTTCGAACTCGCCCGCGAGCAACGCGACCTCTCCGGCGGTTAGCGACGCGACCGATGCGGCCATCGTTACGAGACCCAGTTCATGGAGGATCGACTTTGCCTCGCCTACAAGCCGCCGTGCGTCGTCGAACCGACCCTTCATCGCATTTAGGTGCGCCAACGGCAGGAGGGGTGCAACTTCCATGATAGGACCCTTTGTCTTGGCGTCCACGAGGATCGCATGGAGACGCTCGATCGCCTCGTCCACAGGGGTGGGGCCGTCCTCGAGCGTCCAACAGGCGAAGAGCAGAGCGTCACTCCTTCCGACGACGTCACCGGCGCGCTCGGCGTGCCGGGACGCAATCTGGGCCGCTTCATTGCTGCTCCCCACGCGCCCGAGCCACCCGCGGGCGCCGGCGATACCGGCCCAGGCCTCGGCGAGTGCCCAATCGTCGCCCTCGGGGGCAAGGACACGTGCGAGCTCCTCGAGCATCGACAGCGTCCGTGCGACGGTCATACCCGGATCGATCTTCCCCCGCCATGATATGCGGCGGATCGCAGCACGCCGAGAGAGCACAAGTTCGTCCGCTGTCGCGGCGGCCTTCTCCGCCTCGTCCAAGACTTCGCCCTGACGCTGGAAGTCCCCCAGGTGACCGAGCGCATCGGTAAGAGCCAGCAGAACGCGGACCCGATCGTCGGCTCCAGATGGAAGCAGAGCCGCCGCGCGCGAGAGCAAACTGAGGGCAGCGCGCGCGTCTCCAAGTTTCAGAGCCGCGTGGCCGCTTCGAGCGAGCAAGACACCAGCCCGCCGGGCCAGTCCGGCGAGGCTCTCGTCGCCGGGCGTTAGGAGATCTCTGTAGCGGTGAGCTTGCTCGAGGTGATACCCGAGGATCTCCGCGTATTCCCCGACGCGGTCGCCGGCCTTGCGCTCGAGCCATGTCGCGAACCGTTCGTGGAGCTCGGCGCGTGTCGCCTTGGGCATGGCGTGATATGCCGCATCGCGGATGAGGATGTGAGTGAAGCGAAAGGCATCCTCTCCTGAGAGCGATGTGACGTCGGGACGTATCAGCTCCTTGCGGATGAGCGTCTGCAGATAGCTCGAAAGGGGCTCCCTGGCTTCGTCCGACGACATCTCCGCCACCGAACCCCACCAGAAGACCTGTCCCACGACCGCCCCACGTTGTAGGACTTCACGCTCTGCCTCAGCCAGCCGGTCGAGGCGCGCCGTCAGGAGCGCGCTGATGCTGGGAGGCACCGAGACCGCCGAGAGATCTCCCGTCGTGATCCAGCGATCCCCCTCCCTTACGAGGAGCCCTTCGTCGACGAGCATGCGCAGCATCTCCTCGACGAAAAGGGGGTTGCCTTGCGCCGCCCGTGAGATGCGTTCTCGTACCTCCGCTGGGACGCACGTCTCTCCAAGGATGCCGTCGATGAGACGCTGGCTCTCGTCCTCCTCCAAGGGCGCGAGAGATATGGAAGAAGCATTGATATGACCGCTTCCCCACGACGCGCGAGTATCCAGCAGCTCCGGCCGAGCCATGCACAAGATCATGATCGGTGCGGCCGTCGCAAAGCCGACGATGTAGTCGATGAGATCGAGGAAAGAGGGCTCGGCCCAGTGGATGTCGTCGAACACGAGCACCAGCGGACGATCGCGCGCCATGCGCTCGAACACCATGCGCACCGCCCAGAAGCTCTCTTGGATCTGGGGCGCCGACGGCTCCATGCCGAGCAACGCACCGATCCTGTCGGCCACGAGTTTGGAGTTGCCGTCGCGACCGACGAGTGCGCCGAGCTTCGCCCGCGCCTGCGCGGACGCATCACGTTGGGTTATGCCGGACGCTTCTCTGATGACCTCCGACACCGGCCAGAAGGTGATGCCCTCCCCGTAGGAGAGACAGTGACCGCGGAGTACGGTGGCGCGATCGTCGACGGCGCGAGCGAACTCCTCGGTCAACCTCGACTTGCCCACCCCCGCGGTCCCCAAGACGGTCACGAGCCCACAGCTCATCGAGCGGTTTGTGCGTTCGAAGAGGTGTCTGAGCTGATCCAGCTCGCGCTCCCTGCCGACGAGCGGCGAGCCGAGACTTCGAGTGATGCCGATGTCGCCGACGACTTTCTCGAGCCGCCATGCTCGGACCGCAGCGGCCTTCCCCTTGACCGAGAGAGGCTCCACCGGCTCGGCCGTCACCGCGTCTCTTACGAGCTGATAGGTGCCGTCTCCGAGAAGGACATCGCCGGGAGATGCATGTTGCTCGAGCCTCGCCGCGACATTGACGGCATCTCCGGATGCGAATGACTGACCTTGGGATATGTCGCCGGCCACCACCTCGCCGGTGTTGACCGCGGTTCTGAACTCGAACGTTGTTCCCCATCGATCCTTTAGCTCCTCGCCAAGGACTGCGACCGACTCCTTGATCTCCGCCGCGGCTCTCACCGCGCGAAGCGCATCGTCCTCGCGCGCGCGGGGGATGCCGAACACGGCCATGACCGCATCTCCGATGAACTTCTCGACCGAGCCCCCGTGGCGCTCGAGGATGCTTCGGAGCTCGACGAAGTAGCGGTTCAGGGCGGCCCTCAGCGATTCGGGGTCCGAGCGCTCTCCGAGCGACGTCGACTCGGCTAGATCCGAGAACACGATCGTGACGACCTTGCGGGCCTGGATCGGGAGTACCGCGGGCCGTGGCAGCGCGTTCCCGCAGACGCCGCAGAACCTGAACCGGTCGGGGTTGTCCTCGCCGCAGGCAGGACAGATCGCCATCGTACAAGCCTATGCCGGTGCCCGCTCGGGCCGCCCGATCCCGATCCGCCGGCCGGGACGCTGGAAGCAGGGCGGTGAGCAACCGGGCGAGCGCGATCTCCCCCTCGTGCCGCATGATGCGGTACACCTTGCGAGGCAGGGAAGACCGCCAACGTCAACCGGAGGTGAGTGAGTGCCCACTGACGCCGACGCCCGCATAGTGGTGATCGGGGCCGGCATCGTCGGGTGTGCGGTTGCGCACCACCTGACCCGGCTGGGCTGCCGCAACGTAACGGTCGTCGAGCAAGGACCGCTGCCGGCCGCCGGAGGGTCGTCCTCTCATGCCCCCGGCCTCGTGTTCCAGACCAACCCGTCGAAGACCATGACCGCGCTCGCGGCCTACACGAGCCGCCTCCTCTCCGGTCTCGAGGCAGACGGACGGCCCTGCTTCTACCCGGTGGGGAGCATCGAGGTTGCGACCACGCCCGAGCGCTGGGAGGACCTCAAACGCAAGCTCGGCCTTGCCGCCTCGTGGGGTGTCTCGGCGCAGTTGTTGTCGCCCGCGGAGGTCGTGGACAAGGTGCCGCTCGTGGATCCGAACAGGATCCGCGGGGGACTCTTCGTACCCGGGGATGGCATCGCCAAGACCGTCCGTGCGTGTGCCGCCATGGCCGCGCACGCACGTGCGCGCGGGGCGATACTTCGCGACCTCACTATGGTGACCGGCATCGAGGTCGAGAGCGGGCGCGTAAGAGCCGTTGCCACGCGCGGGGACACGATCCCTGCCGACGTTGTCGTCTGCTGCGCGGGCATCTGGGGGCCGCGCGTCGGGCGCATGGCGGGGGTGTCCATGCCGTTGTCGCCGATGCAGCACCAGTACGTGTGGAGCTCGTCCATCCCCCAGCTCGCGCACGTGACGGACGAGGTGGTTCATCCGATCTTGCGCCACCAAGACCGCTCGATGTACTTCCGTCACAACCGGGAGCGCTACGGGATCGGTTCCTACCAGCACCGCTCCATGCCGGTCTCCGCCGACGACCTGCCGCCTTACGAGGAGGCGGCGGTGATGCCGTCGGTCATTGAGTTCACCGAAGATGACTTCAAGCAGCCGTGGGCCGACGCCCAAGAGCTCTTACCGGCCCTGCGCGACGTCGACGTCGCCGAGGCCATGAACGGGATCTTCTCCTTCACCGCCGATGGTTTCCCGCTGCTCGGCCCGGCCGCGCACGTCGCCGGCTTCTGGGTCGCCGAAGCCGTATGGATCACGCATGCCGGAGGTGTGGGCAAGGCGATGGCCGAATGGATCGTTCACGGCGCGCCCCGCATCGATCTACGAGAATGCGATCTGAACCGGTTCGAAGCCCATGGGCACAGCCCCGCCTACCTCCTCGCTCGCGCATCGCAGTCCTTCCAGGAGGTCTACGACATCATCCACCCGCTGCAGCCGATGGAGGAGCCGAGACCACTTCGCGTAAGTCCCTTCCATGTGCGTCAGAGGGAACTCGGTGCCGTGTTCCTCGAAGGCATGGGGTGGGAACGGCCTCAATGGTTCGACGTCAACAAACCCTTGCTGAAACGGTGGTCGATCCCCGAGCGCGCAGCGTGGTCGGCTCGCTTCTGGTCTCCCATCGTCGGCGCCGAGCACCTTCAGACGCGCGCGACGGTTGGGTTGTATGACATGACGCCTCTCAAGCGCCTGGAGGTGAGCGGTCCGGGAGCTCTCGCCTTGTTGCAGCGACTCTGCACCAACCAGTTGGACAAGCAGGTCGGAACAGTCACCTATGCACTCATGCTCGACGAGCACGCCGGGATAAAGAGCGACGTCACCGTTGCCCGCCTAGGCCACGAGCGCTTCCAGGTCGGATGCAACGGGCCTCTCGACCAGGACTGGGTCGCGCGTCACGCCGCCGATCGGTCTGTGTGCGTCCGTGACATCACGGGCGCGACTTGTTGCATAGGCGCGTGGGGCCCGCGCGCGCGCGAGCTGGTTCGGCCACTCACGGCAGACGACCTCTCAGATGGGGCCTTCCCGTACTTCCACGCGCGCGAGATCCACATCGGGGAGATACCCGTCGTCGCCTTGCGACTGTCCTACGTCGGCGAGCTCGGGTGGGAGCTCTACACCTCGGCGGAGTACGGCCTGCGGCTGTGGGACCTCTTGTGGGAGTCGGGACGGTCGCTCGGCATGGTCGCGGGAGGACGCGGAGCCTTCGACGGGTTGCGCCTCGAGAAGGGCTATCGCTCGTGGGGCAAGGACATGACGACCGAGGACCATCCCTACGAGGCCGGCCTCGGCTTCACCGTGAAGCTCGACAAGGGGGACTTCATCGGGCGTGCCAAGCTCGAGGAGCTCTCATCTGCGCCGGCTCGTCGGCGGCTGAGCTGTCTCGCTCTCGACGAGCCTCGAGACGTCGTCATGGGCAAGGAGCCCGTGTACGCGGGTGACGACGTCGTGGGCTGGGTGACGAGTGCGGCATACGGTCACTCGGTCGGCCACTGCATCGCTTACTCGTACCTCCCCGTGGAGCTCTCGGCCGAGGGAACGGGCGTGGAGATCGAGTATTTCGGCGAGCGCCTCGCGGCAACGGTGAAGGCCGAGCCGCTGTGGGATCCCAAGATGGAGCGTATGCGAGGGTGACCGCGCCGGAAGCCCGGAACCGACTCTGGCGAGCCGCCGAGCCGAAACGCTCCTACGAGGTGGTGATCGTGGGCGCCGGCGGGCACGGGCTTGCCACCGCCTACTACCTGGCGCGCAAGCACGGCATCACCGACGTTGCGATCGTCGAGAAGGGCTGGTTGGGCGGAGGCAACATGGCCCGCAACACGACGATCATCCGCTCGAACTACCTCTGGGACGAGAGCGCCGCGATCTACGAGCACTCGCTCAAGCTGTGGGAAGGCCTCGAGGAGGAGCTCGACCTCGACGTGCAGTTCAGTCAGCGCGGCGTGCTGAACCTTGCGCACGATCTCGGCGACGTGCGATCGAGCCTGCGGCGCATCAACGCCAACCTGCTGAACGGCGTGGATGCGGAGTGGCTCACTCCCCCGGAGGTCGCGGAGTTCTGTCCCATCGTCAACGTCTCGCCCGACGTTCGTTACCCGGTTCTGGGCGCCACACTGCAGCGGCGCGGCGGCGTGGCGCGCCACGACCGCGTCGCATGGGCGTACGCGCGCGCCGCCGATCGTCTCGGAGTGGACATCGTGGAGCACTGTGAGGTCACCGGCTTCGATCTCCGCGACGGTCGCGTCGCCGGCATCGACACGACGCTCGGGAAGATCCAGGCCGACAAGGTTGCGCTTGCGGCGGCCGGACACACGTCGGTGCTCGCGTCCATGCTCGGGCTGCGCCTCCCACTGCAGAGCCACCCGTTACAGGCATTGGTGTCGGTGCTTCTCGAACCCATCCTCGATTGCGTCGTGATGTCGAACGCGGTGCATGTCTATGTCAGTCAGGCAGACAAGGGCGAGCTCGTGATGGGCGCGGGGATCGACGCGTACAACTCCTACGCTCAGCGCGGCTCGTTCCACGTCATCGAGCACCAGATAGCTGCGGCGCTCGAGCTCTTTCCGATCTTCGCCCACGCCAAGCTCCTGCGCACATGGGGCGGCATCGTAGATGTATCACCCGATGCGTCGCCGATCGTCGGCGCCACGCCGATCCAGGGGCTCTTCATCAACTGTGGGTGGGGCACGGGAGGGTTCAAGGCGACGCCCGGCTCCGGTGACGTCTACGCGCAGACGATCGCAGACGGCGCGCCGGGTCCGCTCGCCGAGCCGTTCGGGCTCGAGCGCTTCACCAGCGGCGCGCTGATCGACGAGCACGGCGCGGC
>JBHEMX010000031.1:0-22519 GCA_046262355.1 Actinomycetota bacterium
AGGTTGGAAACCTAAGGCTCTACCATTGAGCTACACCCGCAAGCCGCTCATTCTATTTCGACTGGTTCCTGTTTTCGCGAGAGAGCAAGGCGGCCCGAAGCACAGCGACCGCGAGCCCGACCAGGGCGGCGACGAGAAGCCTCCTACCGACGGTGCCCTCCCAAACAAAGAAGAATGTGAACCAGACGATCAGACCATTCACGGCCCCGGCCAACCATGGTTGCCGGCGTTCCCACTCTTTCGTCTTCCACCACTCCGCCACGTCGGGGCGGCCGGATTCGAACCGGCGACCTCAGCGTCCCAAACGCTGCGCGCTAACCAAGCTGCGCTACGCCCCGTTGTTCCCATTATGCGAGAAATCTACGGTCGCAGAGGCGGTCAGACGTAAGATGCGCCTGACCTTGAGGCTCACCGTCGCGGTTGGTGGGAGCCCGAGTTGGGAGCCAGGGGCCGTCATCCCCACTTCGTCCGCCTAGCGCGGTCTCTGGCTCCCAACCTGGGATCCCACTTCCTCACGGCCGTTCGGGTCGAGCCGATGGGCCGGATGGCCGAGACGGCCAAAGCCCCTCCTGCGGGCCCGAGTCGCGCCTCTGCCGGCCCCACCCGAAGCTAGGATGAGCGGACGATGAAGACGGACGCCCTGCAAACGACCTCCGAGCGCGTGGAGAAGGACAGGGTCAAGCTGCGCGTCGAGGTGGCCGAGGACGCCCTCACCCCTGCGATAAACGCCGCGTACAGGCGCTGGGCCGGGGAGATCAAGGTGCCGGGGTTCCGCAAGGGCAAGGTGCCTCGTCAGCTCATCGACGCTCGGGTCGGGGCCGACGTCGTGCGCGAGGAGGCCCTGCGGGACGCGCTTCCCGATCTCTACCGGGACGCTCTGAGGGCCGAGGACCTCGAGGCGATCGCACCGCCCGACATCGACGTCGTGGACTTCGATCCGGGGTCTCCGCTCATCTTCGAGGCGACGGTCGACGTCCGGCCCGAGATCGTGCTCCCAAACATGTCGGACATAGAGGTCGAGGCGCCCGAGAGCGACGTGACCGAGGAGGATGTGAACGAGCAGCTCGAGCGGCTGAGAGAGCGTTTTGCAGAGCTCGAGACCGTGGGGCGAGACGCGCGCCGCGGCGACTTCGTGCTCATCGACCTCAAGGGCTACGACAACGGCGAGCCCGTCGAGGACGCCAGCGCCCCCGACTTTCTCTACGAGGTTGGCTCCCGCACCGGCTCGCCGAGGCTGGACGACGAGGTCGAGGGCACTCGTCCCGGCGTGATCGTCCGGTTCAACGACGTCGTCGCCACTGCCGGCGATGGCGATGGATCCGTCGGGCGCGAGCTTTCGTTCACGGTCCTGGTGAAGGAGGTCAAGGCCAAGAAGCTTCCCGTCCTCGACGACGACTTTGCCAAGACGGTCGGGGAGTTCGACGATCTCCAGGCTCTCAAAGAGGACCTGCGTGAGCGCCTGGGCGAGGTGAAGGGACAGCTGGCCGAGGACGAGCTGCGTGCCATCGTCCTTGAGCGACTCGTCGACGCAGCGCACCTCGAGGCACCCGAGAAGCTGGTCGCCACGGAGTTCGATCATCAGCTCGAGCATCTCGAGGAGGATCTAGGACGCGCCGGCATGACGTTCGCCGACTACGCGCTCCAGAGCGATGCCACGGAGCTCGAGATCCGCAAGGACATCCGCTCTCGAGCACAGCGTTCTGTCAAGGCGGAGCTTCTCCTCGAAGAGGTGGCGCGCCGCAACGAGATCGGCATCGAGGAGGAGGAGATCGGGCGAGAGATCGCCGTCGCCGCAGCTCGCTCCGGCAGGGATCCACAGGAGCTTGCGAAGCAGATCGTGGATTCGGGGCGTTTGTCAGTGGTCGCAGCCGATATCATGCGGCGCAAGGCGCTGGACTACGTCGTCGATCTCGTCAACGTGTCCAGTAGACCCGCCGCCGAGGAAAGTGAAGAGTGATGGATCAACAGCCGTACCGCAACTACCTCGTGCCGATGGTCGTCGAACAGACGAGCAGGGGCGAGCGTGCCTTCGACATCTACTCCCGCCTCCTCAAGGAGCGGATCGTCATGTTGGGGACGCCGGTTGACGACCAGATCGCCAACCTGATCGTTGCCCAGCTGCTGCATCTCGAATCGGAGGATCCCGACAAGGACATCAGCCTCTACATCAATTCGCCCGGGGGCATGGTCTATGCGGGGATGGCCATCTACGACACCATGCAATACATCAAGCCGGACGTCTCCACCATATGCGTGGGCATGGCGATGTCCATGGGAGCGATCCTGCTCTGTGGTGGCGCGTCGGACAAGCGCTTCGCGCTGCCGAACGCCAAGATCATGATCCACCAAGGCTCGGCTGGTTTCTCCGGCACGCCCACGGACATCGAGATCCACGCGAAGGAAGTCCTGTCGTTGCGCAGAAGGATGGCGGAGATCATCTCGCAGCACTCAAGTCAACCTGTCGAACAGGTCGAAAAGGACATCGACAGAGACCGGTTCATGAATCCGAGCGAGGCAAAAGCCTACGGTATCATCGACAACATCATCAGCAGCCGCACGGTGGCGGAGCACAGCCCCGCCATCGTGGGGGGAGAACCGACGAGACTAGCCGACGCAGAGACCGACGCTTCTTCTGCGGAGAAGCCCGAGGTTTAAGGGGGTTCCGGTGCCGAAATTCGGCGACGGCGGCGACCTGCTCAAGTGTTCCTTCTGTGGGAAGTCGCAGAAGCAGGTCAAGAAGCTCATCGCCGGCCCAGGCGTCTACATCTGCGATGAGTGCATCGACCTCTGCAACGAGATCATCGAAGAGGAACTATCCGAGACGCCGGAGCTGAAGCTCGAGGATCTTCCCAAGCCCAAGGAGATCTACGAGTTCCTGAACGACTACATCGTCGGGCAGGAGCAGGCGAAGAAGGTCCTGTCCGTGGCCGTCTACAACCACTACAAGCGGATCCAGGTCGGGTCGCGTCAAGACGGCGAGGTAGAGCTCGCTAAGTCGAACATCCTTCTCCTCGGGCCGACCGGTTGCGGCAAGACACTGCTGGCTCAGACGCTTGCTCGCATGCTGAATGTCCCCTTCGCGATCGCCGATGCGACCGCGCTCACGGAGGCCGGTTACGTCGGGGAGGACGTCGAGAACATACTGCTCAAGCTGATCCAGGCCGCGGACTACGACGTCAAACGCGCCGAGACGGGCATCATCTACATCGACGAGGTCGACAAGATAGCTCGCAAGAGCGAGAACCCTTCGATCACACGTGATGTATCCGGCGAGGGCGTGCAACAGGCGCTCCTGAAGATCCTCGAGGGCACGACCGCCAGCGTCCCCCCGCAGGGTGGACGCAAGCATCCGCACCAAGAGTTCATCCAGATCGACACCACTAACGTGCTGTTCATCTGCGGTGGCGCCTTCGCAGGTCTCGAGAAGCTGATCGAGAGCCGCATCGGACGCAAGGGCGTCGGCTTCGGCGCCGACGTCCGCAAGATGGAGGAGAAAGACCTCGGCGGGATCCTCGGTCACGTCCTGCCGGAAGACCTCCTGAAGTACGGGTTGATCCCGGAGTTCGTCGGAAGGCTTCCCGTCATCACCCACGTCCACAACCTCGACAAGGAAGCTCTGGTAAAGATCCTCACCGAGCCCAAGAATGCTCTGATCCGCCAGTACAAGAAGTTCTTCGACTTCGACGGCGTCGAGCTCGAGTTCACCTCCGACGCGCTCGAGGCGGTCGCAGAGCAGTCGATGCTGCGCGGAACGGGAGCGCGCGGGCTGCGCGCGATCCTCGAAGAGGTGTTGCTGAACGTTATGTACGACCTCCCGAGCCGCAAGGACGTCGGCAAGTGCGTGATCTCGAGAGAGGTCGTGCTCGAGCGCGTGAACCCAACGCTCGTGCCGCGCACCAAGGCGCGCAGCGACCGCACCGCGCGCGAGCGCTCCGCGTAGCCGCTCCCTTCCCTTCGTCGGTGAGCTGAGCCCCTAAGTGTGGGTCAGCTTCACCGATGAACGCAGCGCGGTGGGCCGCCGGCTGCTGATCGCGCTCGGCATCCTCCTCGCGCTGGGCATCGGAGCGGCCTTCGTCGTGGACCTTCTCGGCCCTCCCCGCGACGATGCCATCGAGCTCGTGCCGCCCGAGGCGGCAACCTACGTCAGCGTCTTCCTCGAGCCCTCCCGGGACCAGAGGCTCGCTCTCGAGCATCTCATCGCACGCCTCGATGTGCCCCCCGCCCGGGGAGGGGTGGAGGGCGTGGTTGCTCGGGTGGTTGGTGCCGTCATCGGCGCCGGTGAGATGTCCTTCGGCGACGTCCGGCCGTGGGTCGGGAGCCAGGTCGCCTTCTTCGCGCTGCCGGACGGGTCCGCCACGCGCCGCGCGGCGCTCATCGCCGTCGCCGACGAGGATGAAGCCGCCGCGGCTCTCGACCGGGCCGCCGGCGCGGGCGCCGTCCGCAGGTCCTACGCGGGAACCGATTACGCGCTCGCTGACGGCGACATCGCTCGAGCGCTCCTCGACGGCTTCGTGATCGCGGGCCACGAGGTCGCCGTCAGGGCCGCGTTGGATGCCGCGGCGGGGCGATCCCTGGCCTCTCGCGCGCCCTTCCAGGAGGCGACCGAGGATCTCCCCGCCGACCGCCTGGGACTCGCCTATCTCGAGCGCGGGCCAAGGTCGCTCGGAGGACTCGGAGGAAGCGTCGCCGCGGCGCTGTGGGCGCGCGCCGACGCTCTTGTGGCAGTGGCCTCGGTTGAGAGCGCTCTCGCACCCAGGCTCGCGCTCGGCGCGCTCGCTGCGCCCCAGCTTGACCGGCATGCTCGCAGCGTCGCGACTGATGCGTTGAACGATGGATACTCGCCGCAGGCATTGCTCGAGGCCGACGACCTGGGTGCCGCTGCCGACGGCCTTGTGCTCGAGTCGATCGGGGGCCTGGGCGCAGAGCCCATCTTGGACCGGCTGCGCTTCGTTGTGGTCGGGTCCAAAGACGAGGAGAACAGGGTGTTACAGCAGATCGTTATGGAAGTCCGGTGAGCCAGGAGCTTTCGACCACATATCAGCCGGCCGAGATCGAACGGCGGTGGTACGAGACGTGGGAGGAGCAGGGTCTGTTCCACGCCCGCCCCAACCCGGACAAGAAGCCGTACACGATCGTCATCCCACCGCCCAACGTCACCGGAGCACTCCACGTCGGACACGCTCTCGGCCACACGCTTCAGGACGCGTTCGCGCGGCGCGCCCGGATGATGGGCTTCGAGACCCTGTGGCTACCGGGCAGCGACCACGCCGGCATCGCCACCCAGAACGTCGTCGAGCGTGAGCTCGCGAAGGAGGGTTTCGACCGGCACAAGCTCGGGCGCGATGAGTTCGTCCGCCGGGTATGGCGGTGGAAGGAGACCTACGGCGGGCGGATCCTCGAGCAGATGCGTCGCCTGGGGGACTCCGTCGACTGGGAGCGCGAGCGATTCACGATGGACGAGGGGCTGTCGCGCGCGGTCAGGACGGTGTTCGTGCGATGGTTCGACGACGGGCTTATCTATCGCGGGCTCAGGATCATCAACTGGTGCCCGCGCTGCACGACTGCCCTATCGGATATCGAGGTCAAGCACTCGGACGTGGCCGGTGAGCTCGTGACGTTCAGGTATCCGCTCGAGGATGGCTCGGGCTATGTCGCGGTTGCCACCACGCGCATAGAGACGATGCTCGGCGATTCGGGCATCGCCGTCCATCCCGGCGACGAGCGCTACGCGGACCTCGTGGGCAAGCGCGTGAAGCATCCGTTCTTCCCGCAGCGCGTCGTCCCGATCGTCGCCGACGACGCGGTGGACGCCGACTTCGGGACGGGCGCGGTAAAGGTCACGCCGGCTCACGACGCGACGGACTTCGAGATAGGCGAGCGCCACGGCCTCGAGAAGATCAACATCCTCGACGAGAGAGCGCACCTCAACGTGAACGCCGGTCGCTTCGAGGGCAGCGACCGCTACGATGCTCGGCGCGCCGTTCTCAACGAGCTTCAGCAGCTCGGTCTCGTCGACGGTGTCGAGCGGCCCTATGTCCACTCCGTGGGGCACTGTGATCGCTGCGGCACCGAGATCGAGCCGTGGCTCTCCGAACAGTGGTTCGTGAAGATGCAGCCGCTCGTGGGGCCGGCCATCGAGGTGGTGCGCGACGGCCGCGTCCGGATCGAGCCGCCTCGTTTCCGCAAGGCCTACGAGGACTGGATGCTCGGCATCAGGGATTGGTGCATCTCGCGCCAACTGTGGTGGGGGCATCGCATCCCGGTGTGGTATTGCGACGACTGCGGCGAAGTGCGGGCGTCGATGGAGGATGTGACCACGTGCGCCGCCTGCGGATCCGGCAAGGTCCATCAGGACCCCGACGTGCTCGACACATGGTTCTCGTCCCAGTTGTGGCCGTTCTCGACGCTCGGGTGGCCGGACGACTCGGAGGATCTTCGATACTTCTACCCGACCACTCTTCTCGCGACCGGTTACGAGATCTTGTATCTCTGGGTCGCTCGCATGATCACCTCGGGCCTTTATTTCATGGAGGACGTCCCCTTCCGAGAGGTCTTGATCCACGGCATCGTTCGGGATTTCGAGGGAAGCAAGATGTCGAAGTCCAAGGGCAACGTCGTCGATCCGCTGACGATGATCGACCGCTATGGAGCCGATGCGCTCAGGTTTTCGCTCGCCTTCGCCGCGGTTCCGGGCAACGACACGAACGTCTCCGAGGACCGCATCGAGGGGGCGCGCAACTTCGCCAACAAGCTCTGGAACGCAGCTAGGTTCGTCTTGCTCGTCGTCGGCGACGAGCGACCGGAGATTCCCGGACCGGACGCGCTCGACGTCAAGGATCGGTGGATCTTGTCACGGCTCGATGAGACGATCGTCGAGATCGAAGGCCATCTTGCCGCGTTCAATTGGTCGGAGGCGGCGCGCTCCCTGCACCGCTTCGCGTGGAGCGAGTACTGCGACTGGTACATCGAGCTGGCGAAGCTGGACGCCTCGACGAAACGGGAGAAGACCACCTATGCGGTGCTCCTGCACGTCCTGGACGCGGTATTGAGGTTGCTACACCCGATCATGCCGTTCATCACGGAGGAGCTGTGGTCGCGCCTGGACCCGTCGGGCGGCTCGATCATGAGTGGCTCGTGGCCCGTGGCTGCAGGGCGGTCCGACCGCGACGCGCAGGCGACGATGGAACGCTTCCGTGAGCTAGTCACGGCGCTCAGGCGCCTCAAGGTCGACCACGGCATCCCTCCCGGGAGGCCCATGTCGGTGGCCGTCGACGCCGGTGAGCACGCCGACGAGGTGCGAACGCTCAGCGCTGCCGTCACGGCGCTGGCGCGCCTCGAGAGCATCGAGCTCACCGACGCCCTGCCGCCGCCCAGCGGGCACGCGCGCGCGCTGACCTCAGCCGGCCTGGAGATGTCGGTCGCACTCGGAGACGTGATCGACCTGGAGGTCGAGCGCGACAGACTTCGCAAGAAGATCGACTCGGCCACTGCGGACGTCGATCGTGCTCGGCGCAAGCTCGACAACGGAGACTTCATCGCGCGGGCGCCGGCGGCCGTCGTCGACAAGGAACGAGCGAAGCTGGAGGAGGCGCTCTCGGCGCGCGAGACGCTCGAGGACCAACTGCGCGCTCTGGAGGCGTGAGCAACATGAGCTTCGACCAAGCTCAGCGTTATCTCGACTCTCTGGGCGTGGACGCGATGAAGACGAAAGCGCGGTCGATCCATCGCATCGAGGCGATGTGCGAGGTGCTGGATCATCCCGAGCGATCGATACCGGCCGTCCACATCACCGGCACGAACGGCAAGTCTTCGACGGCGCGCATCGCGACATCGTTGCTAGCGGCGACCGGGCTCTCGGTCGGAACATACACATCTCCACACCTGTCCTCGGTCACCGAACGCATAGCATTGTCGGGAGAGCCGATATCTGAGGCGGCTTTCGGCGCGACCTTCGAGCGCCTCTTCCCTTACCTGCGGGTCGTCGAGAAGGAGCTCGACGAGACCCTTTCTTACTTCGAGGTCCTCACGGCGATGTTCTTCCTGTGGGCGGTCGAGACACCGGTGGACGCCCTCGTCGTTGAGGTCGGGCTGGGGGGGACATGGGACGCAACCAACGTCGTGCCGGCAGCGGTCGCCGTCATCACCAACGTGGGACTCGACCACACCGGGCTCCTCGGCGCCGAACGCGTCGACATCGCTCGTGAGAAGGCAGGGATCATCAAGGCGAACGTGGATGTCGTGACGGGTGAGAGAGATCCCGCGGTGCTGTCGGTCATCGAGGACGCGGCTGCGCGGTCGGCGGCGAGCGTCGCTCGGATCGAGCGAGACTTCTCGGTGTCCGACAACCGCGTCGCCCTGGGAGGCCGCTTCGTCTCGGTGCGCACCAGCTCCGCGGATTACGAGGGGATGTTTCTGTCCCTCCACGGGAGGCATCAGGCGGTCAACGCAGCGGTGGCGCTGGAGGCAACGTCCCGCTTCCTGCCGGCGCAGCCTCTCGATCGGGAGATCGTCCAAGATGGGCTGGGCAATGTCGATGCACCGGGGCGGCTCGAGACTGTGACGCTCGAGGATTCCGGTGGGGTAAGGGTTGTCTTCGATGTTGCCCACAACCCCGACGCGATGTCTGCGCTGGTGGCTGGGCTCGTCGAGACCCTCGCCTTCGAGCGCGTTCGGTTCGTCGTCGGCGTGCTCGCCGACAAGGACTACAGAGGGATGCTTGCGGAGATGACGCGCCTTCCATGCACGCTGGTGGTAACGGCGCCGAAGAGCGTTCGCGCGGTCGATCCCGAAGACCTTAAGGTCGCGGCGAAGGAGCTCGGGCTCGACGGCGTTGTCGTGGCCGACGTCGGTCGGGCGATGGAAGGTGCCGTCGGCACCGCTCGAGAGGGCGACATCGTCTGCGTGACGGGTTCTCATTACGTGGTGGGTGAAGCGCGGGCTCAGCTCGTCGACGTTTCAGGAGGTCTTGGTGACTGAATCTCAGAAGACGTTCGTGATGGTGAAGCCCGATGGGGTGAGACGAGCGCTCGTCGGCGAGGTCATCCGGCGCATCGAGGCCAAGGGGTTCTCCCTGAAAGAGATGAGGCTCTTCACGATCGACGAAGAGCTCGCCACCGAGCACTATGCCGAACACACCGACAAACCGTTCTTCTCGGATCTCGTTGCTTTCATCACCTCGGGACCCGTGGTCGCCATGGTGGTCGAGGGTCCCGATGCCATCGGCGGCATGCGGCAGGTCATGGGGGCCACGAACCCGCTGGAGGCGGCCCCCGGCTCGATCCGCGGTGACTTCGCCACCGAGATCACGGAGAACATCGTTCACGGGTCCGATTCGCCGGGATCGGCGTCGAGAGAGGTGGGCCTCTTTTTCGGCTAACCTGGCGCCCCGCGGAGGGAACGCGGGGGCGACTCACATACCAAGACCATCCAGGAGATCAACATGGATAGCTTGTTCCAGTTCATAGGCCGCGACATGGCCGTCGACTTGGGAACGGCGAACACGCTCGTGTACGTGCGCGGGCGCGGCATCGTGCTCAACGAACCTTCGGTGGTAGCGATAAACACCAAGACGGGTGCGATCCTTGCGGTTGGATCCGAGGCGAAGCAGATGATAGGACGCACGCCCGCACACATCGTCGCGATCCGCCCCCTCAAGGACGGCGTGATCGCGGACTTCGACGTTACGGAGAAGATGCTGCGCTACTTCATCCAAAAGGTCCATCGTCGCTCGTTCCTCGTCAAGCCGCGCGTCGTCGTGTGTGTTCCGTCGGGCATAACGGGTGTCGAGCAGCGCGCCGTCGAGGAAGCGACGATCTCCGCGGGCGCGCGCAGCGCATTCATCATCGAAGAGCCGATGGCTGCGGCCATCGGAGCCGGCCTTCCCGTGCACGAGCCTACCGGCAACATGGTCGTCGACATCGGTGGCGGCACAACTGAGGTCGCGGTCGTGTCGCTCGGTGGCATCGTCACGAGCCAGTCGATACGCATCGGCGGCGACGAGCTCGACGAGTCCATCATCAACTACATCAAGAAGGAATACTCCTTGATGCTCGGAGAGCGGACCTCTGAAGAGATCAAGATGGCGATCGGTTCGGCCTTCCCGATGCCCGAGGAGCAGCAGGCCGAGATCCGCGGTCGCGACCTCGTGACGGGTTTGCCGAAGACCATCGTCGTGTCTGCCGAAGAGATACGGCGTGCGATCGAAGAGCCGGTCAACTCGATCGTCGACGCGGTCAAGAACACGCTCGACAAGACGCCTCCAGAGCTCGCCGCGGACATCATGGACAAGGGGATCGTGCTCGCGGGCGGCGGCTCTCTCCTGAAAGGACTCGACGAGCGCCTCAAGCACGAGACCGGCATGCCGATCCACGTGGCCGACGACCCGCTGTGGGCGGTGGCGGTGGGATCGGGCAAGTGCCTCGAGGAGTTCGAGTCGCTCAAGCGGGTTCTCATCTCCTCGACCCGTCACTAGTGGCTGCCTTGCCCTGCTAGGGCGTTGAGGTCCGCGAGGCGTACCATGGGCCTGCAGGGTGACGAGGGCGCCGCGCCGCGGCGCGCTCAGTTGGCCCCCAGTTCTCTTCGATCGCAACGAGGTTTCGAATACCGATGTACCGCCGATCGGGGCGAGGACGGCTGCTGCTGCTCCTTTGCCTTGGGCTGTCGATCTTTCTCATCACGCTCGACTTCCGCCAGAACGAGGGCGGCATGCTGGGGCGCGCCAAGGACCTTGCAGTGACGGTCGTCGCGCCGATACAGCGGGGTTTCAGCTCGGTGACGCAACCGGTAGGGGACCTCTTCGCGTCCATCGGCGACCTGGCCAACATCCGCAGCCGCAACCGCAGGCTGGAGGACGATCTCGACCGTCTGCGGCAGGAGATCGAGGAGGCCGAGGCGCTCCAGGACGAGAACCTGCGGCTCCGGGAGATGTTCGAACTCGACAAGTCGTGGCCCACGATGCGCACGGTGACGGCGGCCGTCTTCTCCAAGGTCCCCTCGAACTACCAGTGGGCCGTTCTCATCGACAAGGGACGCGCCGACGGCATCCGCCCCGACATGGCCGTCATCAGCCCAGAGGGTCTCGTCGGCAAGATCATCCAGGCCGACAGGAACCAGGCGACGGTGTTGCTGTTGATCGATCCCGATGCGGCGGCCGGGGCGCGCGTCGAGCGTGAGCGGGATACGGGCGTGGTCAGAGGCAACGGCGGCAGCGAGTTCCTCTCGCTCGAGCTCATCGACCCCGAGGCCGACGTCGCGGTCGGAGACGAGGTCGTGACGTCGGGCTATAACCGAGGCGTGTTCCCCGCCAACATCCCGATCGGAGTCGTCGCCGAGGTGGCCGGCCAAGAAGCGGCTCTCGAGCGTCAAATCAGAGTGGAGTCGGATACTGATTTCACCGCGCTGGACTTCGTCAGCGTGCTGCTGGACAGCGGCTCTGAGAACAGGCGACGGACGGCAAGTCTGAGGTGAGTACGACGACGAGAGACACGCGGGTCAGGAGTGGCAGGGGTCGAGAATCTCCGACCCCGGCCGGCGGCATCCTCGCCGAGGTCGGGCTCGCGCGCGTCGCGGCCGTGGCGGCCGTGGTGATCGTGGCGCTGGCGCTGCAGTCCACCGTGTTGGCGCGCCTCACGTTGCTCGGAGTGATCCCACAACTGGTGCTCGTTGTCGTCGTGTCGCTCGCTTACACCGACGGCGAGCGTGTGGGGGTCGTGGTGGGCTTCACCGCCGGACTGTTGCAGGACCTGCTGCTTCCTCCGCAGTCGATCCTTGGCCTCACGGCGCTCGTCTATACGTTCATCGGCTATTCGGCGGGGAGACTGCGTGAGTTCGGCCCGCCGGAATCGGTTTGGACCCCCGTCCTGTCCGTCGCGATAGCGTCTGCGGTCGCCGAGTTCGGCTACGCGCTGCTGTCGATAATCATGGGCCGTCCCTGGGTGAGCCTGGCCTACACCGCCAAGGTGGCGGGTCTCGTTATCCTCTACGACACACTGCTCACTCCGTTCGTGTTCCCGCTGACCCGCAGGATCGCGGATCGTTTTCGGCCGGAACGAGTGTACCGATGGGAATGAGCTTCACGGGCAACAGAGACAAGGACAAGAGCGCGCTCGGTATAGACCGCGTCTACGTGCGTCTCGCGATCGTCGGAACGCTGGTGATCGCATGCTTCGTCGCGCTCTTCTCGCGCCTCTGGTTCCTTCAGGTGCTCGCGTCGGACGATTACCGTCAACTCGCGCGCGACAACCGCGTGCGGCTGGTGCACACTGAGCCGCCGCGCGGGCGGATACTCGACCGCAACGGGGAGGTTCTCGTGAAGAATCGGAAGTCCCTGGCGGTGACGATCGACCGTCAGATCGTGCGCAGCAGGTGGCAGGAGCGCCGCGTTCTGGACCGTCTCTCGCGGGTGCTGGACATCAAGGTCAAGGATCTGAGGGAGCGTCTGTACGAAGTAACCGCTTCCCCCTACAAGCCCGTGCCGGTGGCCAACGACGTTCCCGAGAAGAAGGTGTATTGGATACTGGAGCGCAAGGAGCGCTTCCCCGGCGTGAAGATCCTGCGTTTGCCCATACGTACCTACCCTCGAGGGAACACCGCCGCGCACATCCTCGGCTACGTCAATGAGATCTCCGATCTGGACCTCAAGCTGCCACACTTCAAGGCAGTGAGACCGCGCTATGCGGCGGGGGATCTCGTGGGTGTGGACGGCCTCGAGTACGCCTACGATCGCTATCTCCGTGGGCGCCCCGGCGTCACGAAGGTCGTCATCAACTCGACCGGCCGGATCGCCGGCGAGAAGATCTTGCGTCGCGAGGAGGTCGGCAACGATCTCATCCTGGCGCTCGACGCCAACATTCAAAGGCTCACGGAGAAGGCGCTGGCGGCGGGGATCAAGGCCGCGCGTGGGGCCCTTTATCAGGCGCCGGCCGGCGCCGCGGTGGTCATGGATCCGACCAACGGCCAGGTGCTGGGGATGGCGAGCCTTCCAACTTTCGACCCCTCCATACGCGCCGACGGCATCACCGAGAAGGAGTTCGACAGACTGGGGCAGGCCACGATAGAGGATCCAGATGACGACGCTCTGGTGAACCGTACGGTTCAGAGCGGCTTGCCTCCGGGTTCGACCTTCAAGGTCGTCACCGCGGGCGCCGCCATGGCCACGGGAACGATCGGCCCCTACGACTATCTCGATTGTCCCGGCAGCAGGATCTATCCACCCGAGGGAGGCCCGGGCAGCACGGTCTTCAACAACTGGACGTCGGCAGATTTCGGGGCGATCGGTCTGGCTCGCTCGCTCGAGATCTCCTGCGACACGTTCTATTACGAGCTTGGGTGGCGGATGGAGGAGCAGTGGGGCGCGGCAAGGGGCGATGGTTCCGAGCGCTTCCAGCGCTACATCCGCCAGGCCGGCTTCGGACGGGAAACCGGGATCGACCTGCGCTACGAGTTCGACGGCCGCGTGCCGGACAAGGAGTGGTGTGACGACTACTGCGGCTACGACGGCCAGTGGCTCCCCGGCTTCACGGTGAACATGTCGATCGGCCAGGGCGACCTGCTCGTATCGCCTCTGCAGATGGCGGTCACCTACTCGGCCATCGCCAACGGCGGAAAGGTCATGCAGCCCCGGCTCGCCATGGGGGTGGCCACGACGACCGCGGACGGCGACGAGAAGACGCTGCGCGAGTTCAAGCCCAAGGTTGTTAGGCGCCTTCCGCTCGACGAGACCGAGCTCGGCGTGATCCGTGAGGGGCTCATAGACGTCGTCTCGGGAGACCAGGGGACGGCAACGACTGCCTTCGCGGGCTTTCCCACCGATCGCTACCCCATCGCCGGCAAGACCGGCACGGCCGAGGTCGGCGCGAACAAGGAGTTCAACAGCGCTTGGTTCCTCTCGTATGCGCCGGCCGACGACCCGCGCTACGTCGTGGCCGTCT
Source organism: Actinomycetota bacterium (assembly GCA_046262355.1). Classification (GTDB taxonomy): domain Bacteria; phylum Actinomycetota; class CADDZG01; order CADDZG01; family WHSQ01; genus DATADD01. The sequence goes on from JBHEMX010000031.1 coordinate 13,929, forward strand.
ACCTCGAGAAGAGTGGTCACGGCGGCGAAAGTGCCGCTCCGGTCGCGCGCCAGATCTATGAAGGCATCTTCGGGATCGACAAGAAGACCGATGTGCAGCTTGGACAGGACGCGTCCGGCTGATGGGCATGGGCAGCCTCGTCGGCGAGGCGGTCGACCGCATCGGAGGCGAGCCGATCTCGTCGCGCATGGCGCGCAGAGCTCCGCTCAAGCACCTCGACCCGGTGCTGCTGCTCACAACTATCTCTCTGGCGATATTCGGGATCGTGATGGTGTTCACCGCCACCGCCAGCAAGCAGACCGAAGCAGGCCTCGACCCCGCCACGTTCCTCAAGCGTCAGCTCGTCTACGTGCTCCTAGGCAGTGTCGCCCTCGCAGCGGTGAGCTTCGTCGACTACCGGCATCTCAAGGGGCTGGCCCCGATCGTCTACGGTGTCACGCTGCTTGCCCTCGTCGTCGTCCTAACACCCCTCGGATACGTGTCGAAGGGCGCAAGTCGCTGGATCAACCTCGGCAGCTTCCAGGCGCAGCCCTCGGAGCTTGCCAAGATCGCAGTCATCGTCACGTTGGCCGCTTTCTTGGCGGAGCGCAAAGGTGACGTCGGCGCGCTCGCCGTCGCCGTTTGCTGCGCGCTCGTTATCCCTCCCGCCGCGCTCATCTATCTCGAACCCGACCTCGGGACGATGATGGTCTTCGCCGTGCTGACCGCCGCTCTGCTGCTCGTGGGAGGTGGCAAGATCCGACACTTCGTGTCCTTGGCTTCGCTTGCCCTGATCGGGATCCTCGTCGTGCTGCAGATGGGTCTGTTGCAGGACTATCAGCTCCAGCGCATCACCTCGTTCCTCGAGGAGGATCCGGACGTTCAATCCGAGGCGTACAACCTCACCCAGGCGACGATCGCCATCGCGTCTGGAGGCGCGCGCGGCAAAGGTCTGGATATCCATACGGATAGGGAAGCGCTGCAGGGTGCACGGACCCAGACGGCGCTCGATTTCGTGCCCGAGCAGCACACCGACTTCATCTTCACCGCGATCGGCGAGCAGCTCGGCTTCGTCGGTTCTGCGACCCTGCTCGGGCTGTTCGCGCTGCTGATCTGGCGTGCACTCAGGATCGCGGGGATGTCGCGCGATCTCTTCGGAACGCTGATCGCCACAGGGGTAGCAGGCTTGTGGGCGTTCCAGATGTTCGTCAATGTCGGCATGACCATGGGTATCATGCCGATCACTGGGATCCCGCTTCCATTCATCTCCTACGGCGGCTCCAGCCTCATAACGAACTTCGTTGCGGTAGGCCTCCTTCTCAATGTGCACATGAGGCGTTTCCTGTGAGCGAGATCGCTCCGCGCCGGAGGGAGAAGGCATCGGAGTTGCGAGAAGACGTCGCGGCGCCGGGTGCCGCGGACGGAGATGTCGTCGCCGAGGACGCCGGCGGCAACAAGCAAACGACGCGCGCCCGACGGCGCAGGCCGCGCCGCAGGCCCCGCTCGGCGCGCCCCCGTATCGAGCGGGTCATGCTCGTGCATGCAGACCCGAAGGGGATGCAGATCGCCGTCATCGAGAAGGGCCGCATCGTTGAGCACTACGTGGCGCGTGCCCGGGATCGGTCCTATGTCGGCAACGTCTATCTCGGGCGTGTCCAGAACGTCCTCCCCGGGATGGAGGCCTCCTTCGTGGACATCGGCGAGGCGCGCAACGGTGTGCTCTACGCCGGCGAGGTCGGCATAGCGGGCGACGAGGGCGACGAGATACCGCGCATAGAGACGGTCCTCAAGTCGGGTCAGCCCATACTCGTGCAGGTCACCAAGGACCCGATGCGCTCCAAGGGAGCTCGGCTCACGGCGCTGGTGTCGATCGCCGGCCGCCATCTCGTGCTGGTTCCGAAAGCCCATTCACTCGGTGTCTCCCGGCGGCTCAACGACGCGGAACGTGCCCGGCTGCGCGACATCGCTCAGGAGCTTCGTCCCGACGACCACGGACTCATCGTTCGCACGGCTGCCCATGGGGCACAGCGATCGGACCTCGAGACGGATCTTCGACGGCTGGTCGAGACGTGGGAGGAGATCGAGCGCAAGACCGAGCACACCCGAGCTCCTGCGCTCATCTATCAGGAGCCCGAGCTCGAGACGCGCGTGATCCGAGACCTCTTCAACAAAGACATCGTTCGCTGCGTCGTTGACGATGCCACCGTCGAGGACAGGCTCCGCTCGTATGTGCGAGCCACGACGCCGGATCTGGACGAGAGACTTGAGCTCCATGAGGGGTCCTTCCCGATCTTCGAGGAGTTTCGCATCCTCGAGCAGATCCGCAAGTCCCTCGACCGCCGGGTGTGGCTGCCGTCCGGTGGCCATATCGTCATCGATCGCACCGAGGCGCTCACGGTCGTGGACGTCAACACCGGGAAGTTCGTCGGCAAGTCGAGCCTCGAGGAGACGGTGTTCCGTACGAATAAGGAAGCGGCGATCGAGATCGCACGGCAGTTGAGGCTGAGAGACATCGGCGGGATCATCGTGATCGACTTCATCGACATGGAAGATGTCAAGAACCGTGACGAACTGATCAAGGTCTTTCGAGGCGTGCTGGAGGAGGACAGGTCGCGCACACAGGTCCACGACATCTCGCCGCTCGGGCTCGTCCAGATGACGCGCAAGAACGTCTCGGCCGGCATCGTCGAGGCATTCTCGGATCCGTGCCCCACCTGCGAGGGTAGGGGGATACTGATCCACGACGTCGACTGATCCGGCCGCGCCCGCAGCACCCCTGTGTCGAGCTCTGGTATCCTGAAGCTCCCGTAACCGATCAAGAGGTCATGACGATGTATGCAGTGATCCGCGCGGGCGGCAAACAGTTCAAGGTTTCGAAAGGCGATGTCATCGACGTCGAGCGCTTCGACGCTCGGGCGGACACCGTCGACTTCACGCCCCTCCTCGTCGTCGAAGACGACGGGACCGCGCGCGCCGGACGCTCCGAGCTCGACGGCGCAGCCGTTAGCGCGAAGGTCCGCGGCGAGGTCAAGGGAACCAAGGTCCACGTCTACAAGTACCGCAGCAAGACCGGCTATAGACGTCACACGGGTCACCGCCAGAAGTACACGAGCATCGAGATCTCCGACATCACGCTCGGCGGCTCTCGCGCTCGAGGCGGAGCCACAAACCAAGGAGGTGACGGCGATGGCGCATAAGAAGGGGGCGGCGTCCTCCAAGAACGGACGCGACTCGAAGGCAAAGCGGCTCGGCGTCAAGGTGTACGGCGGTCAGACGACGACGCCGGGCACGATCATCGTGCGCCAGCGCGGGACCCATTGGCATCCCGGCCACAACGTCGGTCGCGGCGGCGACGACACCCTGTTCGCTCTGGCTGCGGGCACCGTCAAGTTCCACCGCTTGCGCGGCCGTCGCGTCGTCAGCATCCTCCACGACTAGTGGTCCCTCGCGTAGGTAGCGCCGGCACCGAGGGCGGTCCCGCGCGCCCGCAGGGCGCGGAGTCGAGCGTGCCCGGAGGTACGTGAGCGACGAGACACACAGCGATGGGTGATGCAGGGGCGCTCGGAGGCGTCGGTGATTTGCGGGGCGGGATTCTAGCGGCGCACGCTTCCGCCGTCTGAGTTTGTAGCCCTCCTTGGCGCGTACGCACGATCCCCGGTCGCCGACGTTCGTCGACGAGGCCCGGATCGTCGCCCTGGCCGGCGCCGGCGGCAACGGGGCCTTGGCCTTCCGCCGTGAGCCCTACAAGCCGAACGGTGGGCCGGAGGGCGGCGACGGCGGCAACGGCGGAAGCGTCATCCTGAGGGCGGATCCGTCCGTCGCGACGTTGCTCGAGTGCCGTGACCATCCTCACGTGAAGGCGACTCGCGGAGGGCACGGCGAGGGCGGCCGGCGTCACGGGGCTCGAGGACGCGATGCGGTGGTGCGCGTTCCTCCCGGGACCCTCGTCTACGACGCCGACGACGGCACCTTGCTCGCCGACCTTGCGGCGGCCGGCGATGAGTTCGTGGGGGCGCGCGGCGGGCGCGGTGGTCGTGGAAACGCTCGGTTCGCGACCGCCACGCGACGGGCCCCCTCCTTCTCGGAGAAGGGCGAGCCGGGAGAGGCGCCGACGCTCAGGCTCGAGCTGCGTCTGCTTGCCGACGTGGGACTCGTCGGGTTCCCGAACGCGGGCAAGTCGACGCTGATCGCGCGCGTTTCGGCGGCTCGTCCCAAGATCGCCGACTACCCCTTCACAACGCTGGTACCCAACCTCGGCGTGGTGCGCCGCGGCGATCGCTCTTTCGTCATGGCCGACATCCCCGGGCTCATCCCGGGCGCGCACTCGGGCAAAGGGTTGGGGGACCGCTTCCTGCGGCACGTGAGCCGTGCAGCCGTGCTCCTGTTCGTGGTTGATCTCGGCGCACCCGATCGCGATCCCGTAGCAGACGTGCGGCTGTTGCGCGCGGAGTTGGAAGGGTTCGATCCTGCTCTCGCTGCGAGACCTTCGATGATCGCGGTCAACAAGGTGGACGCTCATCGTGAGCGTCTCTCGCTCGTCGCCGAACGGATCCCGGATGCCGCCGCCATCTCGGCCGTAACCGGCGAAGGCGTCGACGAGCTCATCGGGCTCCTCTTCGACAAGGTCGCCGGCGCCCACGCGGAGGTGCCCGAGCCGGTCGGGTACGTCCGCCACGTCGTGCGCGAGGATCCGATCCGAGTGCGACGTGACCGTGATGGCGCCTGGCGCGTGCGAGGCCGGCGCGCCGAGGTGGCGGTCGCGGTGACCGACATGGACAACGAGGAGGCGGTGGAGCGCCTGCAGCGCCGCCTGCTTGCGATGGGCGTCGAGCGAGCGCTCGGCGAAGCGGGGGCGCGCGCCGGCGACGAGGTCCGGATCGGGGAGACTTCGTTCGATTTCGAGCCGGAGCCCGGCGCCGCCCAAGATGACTGAGCCGGTCGCCGCCGCTTTTCCGCCCTATCGGCACGCTTTTCCGCTTAGGTAGAGACGTGGAGACCACTCTCGAGAGTCCGGCGCGCCTCGGTGTGATGGGCGGGACCTTCGATCCGATACACGTCGGCCATCTCGTCGCGGCCTCGGAGGTCCTGTTCCGCTTCCGCCTCGACCTCGTCCTCTTCGTCCCCACGGGGCAGCCATGGCAGAAGCAGAGCTACTCGGCGGCCGAGGATCGGTATCTCATGACCGTGTTGGGGATAGCGTCGAACACGCGCTTCGCGGCATCGCGCATGGAGATCGATCGTCGCGGCCCCACCTACACCGCCGACACGATGGAGGCTCTGCGCGATTTCCACGGCGAGGACGTCGAGCTGTTCTTCATCGCCGGAGCGGACGCGGCGATGCATCTGAGCACGTGGAGGAAGATCGCTCGACTTGCCGAGCTTGCAGAAGTGATCGCCGTGACGAGACCCGGCTTCCGATTGGAACGTGTCGAGGCCGGTCCCGCGATGCCCGAGGTTCACGTCCTCGATATGCCCGCCATCGGTGTGTCCTCGAGTGAGATACGGGAGCGCGTGGCAACGGGACAACCGATCGAGTACATGGTGCCCGACGAGGTCGCACGTTACATCCGCAAGAACGGACTCTACGTCGGAGATGCACGCTGGTGATGTCGCGCAGCGACGACGATCGACGCGGGCTTGCGCGCGCGGCGCCGGGTGCGCGGAAGCGGGCGACGAGGCGCGGCACGGCGGCGGCCATCGTTGCGTCGGTTGTGGCGGTGGCGGCCCTGAGCGGCGCCGTTATCGTGAACCTGTCGAGCGATGGCCCTCCCGAGAAGGCGCCCGCTCCCCCACAGAGCCCGATCTCCGGCGAGGGGATGACGTTTCCTCCACGCTTGTGTTCGGAACGCGCGAGGACGATGTCGGCCGGCTCCGCGTCGTGTGGGCGACGGTCGTGGCCCACGATCCCATCGCCGAGCGCGGTGCCGTGATCTACCTTCCGGCTCACACCGCGGTCGAGATACCCGGGCGCGGCCTTCAGGGTCTCAGCGACGCGTACTCATCCGGAGGCGCATCGCTGCTGCTCGTGAGCGTGGAGAACCTGCTGAACATGAGCATCGACCACTACCTGGGGCTCTCGCAGGCCGATGCTCGCCTCATCTTCAAGTCCACCGGTCCGATGTCGGTCGACGTCCCCGCAGAGGTCCGGGTGCCCGCCGGTCCCAACCGGGCCCGTCTGATCTTCACGCAGGGGCTCCAGCGACTGCCGGCAGCGTCGCTAGTGAGCCTGCTCTATGTCATCGGGCTCGGCGGCGACGACGCAGAGCTCGCAAGCCGGCACCTCGCCTTCTGGGACGCGCTCTTCGAGTCGTTCCAGAGCGACCCCGCTGCGCTGCAGGACGCGATCGAGCGCGCCGACGGGGCGGTCGCGGACTCCGACGCGCGTCCCGCCGAGATCGGCCGTCTGTTCGCGTCGCTCACCGCCGTGCGTCACGAAGAACGGATGCTCGGCGTTCTTCCGGTGACCCAGGTGGGCGCGGGCGGAGAGGAGCTCTACGAGGTCGACGACGCCGAGGCGGCGCGCTTCCTGGCGTCGCTCGTAGGGGAGGTCGCGCGGCCGGAGGATGAGAGCCGGGTCCAGATCCTCAACGGCAACGGCGTCCCGGGCATCGGTGAGAGGGTCGGGCAGAGGCTCGTGGGACACGGCTTCCGGGTCGTGCTCTCGGCCAACGCGCGGCGCCTCAACTACGAGACGACCTTGATCATCGCCTACGAGTCGACGCCCGAAGCGCTGGCCGAAGCGGAGCGGGCAAGGGAGCTGCTGGGCGTCGGGCAGGTGCAGGTCGCGGCGCAATCGCAGGGTATCGTGAACCTGACGGTCGTGATTGGAAGAGATTTCCTACGAAAGGACTGATGTCCACGACGAGTGACCTGGTCCTGGAGGCGGCCCGGGCGGCAGCCGACAAGAAGGCGGAGCGGCTCGTGGCGCTCGACGTATCCTCGCTGCTCGTCATCACCGACATCTTCCTGATCTGCAGCGGCAACAGCGAGCGCCAGGTGCATACGATCGCCGACGAGATCGAGCGGCGCTTGCTGGAGGTTCGCAGGATCAAGCCCGCGCGTCGTGAGGGCGAGCGCGAGAGCCACTGGGTGGTGCTGGACTATATCGACTTCGTGGTCCACGTGTTCCTCAAGGAGGAGCGCGACTACTACGACCTCGAACGGCTGTGGTCGGATGCCCCCAGGTTCTCCTTGGAGGAGCAGTGGGAGGAACGAGATGAGCCAGCCACGGCGGAGGCGACGTAGGCGCCGTCGACCTGCGGCGGCCCCGGAGGGGTCGAGCGAGCAGCAGCAGCCGAAGGCGCGGGAGAGTTCGACGACCGCCGACGGCGTGCGGCGGTCGCGTCGGCGGCGCAGGGGACGCTCGTCTCACAAGAGCGCCGAGGCGGCATCTCCGAGGTCGTCGGAGGACCTCGTTAGGGGGCTCGGGCGCGGGCCGCGGGTGGCCACGACGATCGAGCCCGACGGCCGCACGCTCGAGGGAGTGATCGGTGAGTTGCAGTCGGTCTGGGGCGTGCCACAGCATCCGCAGGAGTACCGCATAACCCTCAAGGTCGCCGAGGAGCGCGAAGCGCGCGGCGAGCGGGTGCACGCGCTCGAGGAGGTCAAGGAGGATCCGCTCCCGGCGGAGTCCAATGGACATTCCCGCCGCGAGAAGGCGCCGGCCGCTCCTCGCATCGGCGCCGCGGCGACGGACACGTCCTCCGAGGAGGCCACGCCGGCGCGCCGTAAGCGCTCGAGGCGCCGCCGCCGCAAGGGCTCGGGAGGAGTCTAAGCCGCCGCCCGCGTCCCTGGGGGCTCCGGGGACTCCCGGGATGCAGCCGCGTGCACGGGAGGTTCAACCTGATCGCGGGGCGCGACCCGACCTTTGTGCCCCTGCAGTCGCTGAGCGACGGTGGAGGGCTCTTGGTCGCTCCAGCGACTCACCGCCTCGGCCGCGGGGCCTGCCACGACTCTGCTGCTAGCATCGATCTCTCGCTGGGCCCGTAGCTCAACTGGTAGAGCGCCGCCATGGCATGGCGGAGGTCGTCGGTTCGACTCCGATCGGGTCCACTCAGACGCGTTACTGTTGCTCCCACCTTGGGAGGGAACGTGGCCGAGCATCCGAACGTCGCTCGATGCAGGGAGATCTACGAGATCTTCGAGCATGGCAATATGGAGCAGGTCCGGGCGCTACTCGCCGATGAGATCGTCTGGACGGCACCGGGTCGCGGAAAGTTCGCGGGACCAAAGCATGGTCCCGACGAGGTCTTCAGGTTCTTCGAGCAGGTCGGCTGGGAAACCAGTTCGGCAATGTTCAGCATCAAACTGCAGGATGTGGTGGCCGATGACACCCACATGGTCGCAGTGGTTCATTACCATCATGAGTTGGGTGACAAAGTATTCGACCAAGATGGAATCGAGATCCTTACGCTGAATAGCAAGGGCCTGATCGACAGTTTTTCGGCCTTCATTCGGGATAGCGCTGCGTTCGATGAATTCTTCGGCTGAGGCCGTCGTGTGACTTTCGGGCCTGTTACTCCTCGGCGACCAAAGCCAGTTCGCGACGCGGTGATCGGATCAAGCAAGAATCGTAGCGGGCACGACTTGAACTCATCCTGTCCGAATCGATG
>JBHEMX010000032.1:0-18643 GCA_046262355.1 Actinomycetota bacterium
CGGAAAGAACGGCTTCCCTCCGCCGACGACCACGGGGATGACGAACAGCCGGAAGTCGTCGACCAGCCCGAGTTTGATCGCATCAGCCGCCAGGTCGGCTCCGCCGATCGCCACGTCCTTCCCGGATCGTTCCTGCAGTTCGGCAACCTCTTCGGCGATGCCGCCCTGGGCCAGGCGCGAATTGCCCACCACTTCGTCGAGTGTGTTGGAGAACACGACCTTGGGCAACGCCTTCCAGATCTCTGCGAACTCAAGCGCGTAATCGGTTGCTGCGGGGTCCTCTTGCGCCGTCTCCCAGTACTTCATCGTCTCGTACAGTCGCCGGCCGAGGACATGGCCGCCGAGCGCGCGAGTCCGATCGTTGTGGAAGCGGTGCAGCTCCTCGTCTGGAGCCGTCCAGTCGAAGTTGCCGTCGGGCCCGGCGATGAAGCCGTCCAGCGACACACTCATCGAATAGATCAGTTTCGGCACGACCACTCCCCTCACCCCGTTTCTGCACGCTGTAGCGTTCGGTTTCCGAACGCTACAGCGCAGAATGGCCGTTTCGCTCGATTAGACCGCGCCGCGGAGAGAAACTCATCTCCCCCGACAAAGCTGGACTGCGCTGCCCGCCCACCGCAAGATGAGCGGATGGCTCAGACGCCCAGCACGATCCAGCGAACGTACCTCGTTCTCTTGCTCGGGAACACGCTCGCTGCATACGCGGAGAGAAGACGGCACCCGGAGCTTGCGGCGGAGAGCGAGGCGTCGCCCTGTCTCGGAAGGGGCTGGACGTTGGGATCTAGATTGTGGGTCCTCATCGCGCTCGTGGTGCTCAGCGTTTTGCTACTGCCAGCACCTCAGGCTTATGCGTGGGCGAACGGAACGAATGGCTGTAACTCGTTCGGCGCTCACGATTGGATCTTGAAGAAAGCGATCGAGGCCGTTGGCAGCAAGGCTTCGTGGGTTCGGCTGCGGGTGGCCCTGCGCGCCACCGACGATCCGGACTGCAAAGACGGCCTCGATCACGCGTCCGGCACGTGGTGGCACGTCTATGACCGTTGGGGAAGCGAGTACGGCGAGGACGCTGACCCCCCGAAGGATCGAGGCCACGAGTTTCGGGAAATGCAGACGTGGACGCCGGCTGAGCTCCGAGCGTTCCTTGCTTACGCGACCAATGACGACCTTTACGAACTCTGGTACCTCTCGCAATGACTGGATTGCGCCGGGGCGAGGCGGTCGGTCTGCGATGGCAGGACCTCGACCTTAACGGCGGGCGTTTGACAATCCGTCAAACGTTCGTGACGATTGGGCATGAGGTACGTAGGTCGAAGCCGAAGACGACACGCGGGCAGCGGGTTGTCGCGCTGGATCGCACCACGGTCGCTCTCCTTGAGAGCGCATCGTCAGCGGGTGAGATGGCAGCCGCCATCGCTCGACTTCCGCCTAGATGGAGAGGGACCGCTCCATCCAACCGCTGTTACGAAGCGCTTCAATAGGCTTGTAGCGGCGTCGGGGTTGCCGCGGATCAGGCTGCACGATCTTCGGCACACGCACGCGACGCTAGCACTCAGCGCTGGCATCCACCCGAAGATCGTATGTGAGCGGCTTGGCCACAGCAGCGTGGCCTTCACGCTGGACGTTTACTCACACTCGAATCCGCATTTGCAAGAAGCTGCTGCTGAATCAATCAGTAACCTCGTCTTCCGAAGCACCGGATGACCGATCCGATGCCGCGTCGTCCTGAGATCACAAGCCATCGCTTCCTACAGACAACAGTTCAGGCAACGAAACCCAGCTCTGGAGCCGGGAAGGAGCCTCTTCGACTTCTCGCGTATCGAGCTGGTGTCGAGTGCGACGGACGGTCCGCGCCGCTACAGGATGTCGATACGCGATAAGGCCCAGCGTGGCATCGGCCGACCGTGTCCCGCGTGTGGCCGACGTCGAGCCGCGCGGAGCGCTAGCCGGTAGGCTCGTCAATCGCCACGTGCTTCACCGAAGACCTTCGTGCAACTGGCGGCCACATGAGGTGAGGTGTGCGCGCGGCGTGAGTTATGGCAGACGGAAAGTGGGACGCGTGGAGAAACACCAAGAGGAGCCCAGGCGAGTCGACTCCGACGAACGGCTCGAGCGGTACCGTCGCCTCGTAGAGGACTCCGGGGTCGGGCTGTTCCAGACCGGCGTCGATGGGAGCATCAGGTGGGTGAACACCGCCGCGGCTCGGATCGTCGGGTACGAGACTTCCGAGGACTTCGTGTCGAACGTGTCCAACATCAGCGAGATCTACGTCGATCCGTCGAGGCGAGCCGAGTTCCGGCGAGAGATCGAAACCCATGGATTCGCATCTGGATTCGAGTACGAGATCCGGCGCAAGGACGCCGCGATCAGATGGATAGCCGTGAGCGCGCGCCCCTGGCACGGGGCCGACGGCGCGATCGAAGGCTTCGAAGGCACCGTCACCGACGTCACCAACCGCAAGCTTCTCGCCGCCGCTCTGGACGCCGTCTCGTCCCGCCTGGGTCCGACGGAAGCGGTCTCTCGGTTCGGTGAGGTGCTCGAACGCGTCGTCCCATACCGTCAGGTGACGCTCGCGCTGATCGAAGAAGACCACCGACACTACCGGCGCATAGCCAGTATCTCCCCATCCGGTACTGCCTCCTCCTTTCCCGACGACGAAAGTGTCCCGCTGGCCGGAAACTCGATGGAAATGGCCCTGAGCTCTCAGCGCCCGGTCGTCGTAAACGACACGTCTGAAGAGGTATGGGAGTTCGACCGGGTGTTGCGCGAAAGGGGAGTCGTCTCCTACGCGATCTTCCCCTTGGTGGACGACACCGGCGTCTTTGCGACCTTCAATATCGGAGCTGCGGACACGGGTGTCTTCAGCGACGACGTGCTCTCGTTGCTGGAGTCGATCAGCGCCGCCGTCCGCAACGCCGTCAAGAACCTGCTACTGCTGGAACGCGAACGCGAGGCACACCGGCGGATGGAAGAGATGAACCGCTTGAAGAACGACTTCCTGGCGCGCGTCTCGCATGATCTGCGCTCGCCTCTCACGGTCATCGACGGGGTCGCCCACATGACGCAGAAACAATGGGATCGATTGAGCGAGGAGGACAGGCAGCGAAGGTTCGATGTGATCCTCCGCCAAGGCCACCGGATGAGCGAGCTGTTGCGCCGGGATCTCGACGTCGCATTGATCGAATCAGGGGAGCTTGCCTGCCTCAAAGAGCCATTTGACCTCGGGGCGGTCGTGAGGGGTGCGGTGGAGGATCTGCGGGCGTCCAGCGCCTCTCATCGCCTCGACCTGGTCGTTCAGGAGCCGTTGCCCACGGCCCTGGGCGATCGGGAGCGCAATCTGCAGATCCTGGGAAATCTCTTGTCCAACGCGACCAAGTTTTCCCCCGCCGGGACGGTGGTACGCGTGCGCGTCCGGCGCGAGATGGATGAGGTTCGTGTGGACGTGCAAGACGAGGGAGTTGGGATCGAGCCGAACCGGCGCGACGAGCTCTTCGAGCGGATGTCGCGCCTCGCGGCGATGGCGGAGGGCACGGGTCTCGGACTCTACATATGCAAGTCCTTGGTGGAGGCGCAAGGAGGACGGATCTGGGTGTCCGGCGATGCGGGGCAGGGCGCATGCTTCAGCTACACGATGCCCGTGGCGGCAACCTAGCTTCGGACCCCTTCACAAGCGCTCGAGCGCTTGGTCTACGCCGCGGCAGCCGCTCGTTTGATGGCTTCGACCGAGGCCTCGACATCCGCCGCAGTCGTCGACCAGTTCGAGACCGAGATGCGCATCACTTGCATCCCCCGCCACCTGCTGCCCCGAACCACGAAGTGCCGTCGTGCTGGACGCGCTCGATCACACGCCGCGTCCGTGCGTCGTGATCGCCGTCATCGGCCAGGAAACGGACCAGCGCTTGATTCAAGACGACGTCGTTCAGGACCTCGATGTCCGGCTCCTCGGACAGAAGCGCCGCGAAGGTGCGCGCGTGGGCGCAACAGCGCTCGATCAACTCGACCACTCCGGACGTCCCGAGTGACTTGAGCGCGACGTAGACGGGGAAGCCGCGCGCCCGCCTCGAGAATTCGGGGTTCCAATCCATCTGGTCACGTTCCTTCGCCCCTTCGCTGTGTACGAGATAGCTTGCTCGGACCCCCATCGCAGCGCGATGAGCGTGTGGATGCCTGCAGATGGACACGCCGGAGTCGTAGGGGACGTTCAGCCACTTGTGCGCGTCGGTCGCCCACGAATCGGCTCGCTCGAAACCGGCGATTAGGTGGCGCAGCCTGGTCGATACGGCCGCCCACAAGCCGAACGCGCCGTCGACGTGCACCCAGGCTTGATGCCGCTGCGCGACATCGCAGCTCTCCCCGAGGGGATCGAACGCGCCGCTGTTCACATTGCCGGCCTGCGCGCACACGATCGTGGGCTGGTCGTCCTCGCCGAGCGCGCTCCGCAGCTCGGCGCCTTGCAGCACAGCGCTATCCTGCCGTCGCCGTGGTGATCGTCCAGGTAGTAGGCGAACGTCTTATTCCGTACCGAGAACCTGAGCTGTTGATCGCCGTCACTCGAGACCTCCGGAAGCGCCAGGCAGATCGCCGCGCACCTGGCGCGTGGTTCATCGTCGACGGGGGCGGCACGCTCATCCTATGCTCGCAAGGGTCGATCCGGCGCCTGGTAAAGGACGCTTTCGCGCACCCTCCCGGGTGAGCCTACGCGCGACAACCATAGGATCGGCGTCGCCTCAGAGCCGCTCGGCGAGGTCGACGACGGCGTCGATCACTGGGGACCGTTCAAGAGAGCCAGATCGTTGTGACCCGTCCCTTCGATCTCGACGACCGTTGTCGGCCCGGCCGCGGGCTCGGCAACTGCGCGGCTCTGCTCGGGAGGCACGATCGAGTCCCTCGTGCCGTAGACGACCGTCGTCGGCACGTTCACCCGCCCCAGCTGTTCGGCCACCGGGAAACGGTCTCGGAGCAACCAACCAACGGGAAGAAGGGGGTAGTGGATCCGTCCCACCGTCGCAAGATCCGTGAACGGTGACCGGAGCACGAGGCCTGCCGGCGGATGTGTGGTGGCGAGCTCTGTGACGTCTGCGGCGCCCAGGCTCTCGCCGTAGAAGATGAGTCGCTCCGGCGGAATCCCCTCCTCGTCGACGAGGAACTTGTACGCCGCGCGCGCGTCACGGGCGCCCTTCCTCGCTGGGATGCCTGGGTTGCCACCGTAGCCACGGTAGTCGAACAGGAGCACGCTGACCGTTGTGACGTCGGATCGAGAACTCGCTCGGAGAGTTCACGACCGCGGCGTCGAAACTCTCACAGCGAGCGCCTTTCTGCGCCACCTCGAGAAAACAACCTGACCTGTGGCTCAACGGCGGGGAATGGGCAAGCCCCGGTGTGGGCGGCGTGGTGCCGCCACTCACGTCCGGGCCTCGGACGGATCTATCGGAAGCGCCGGGAGTCCTCCGCCGCGTACGCGGCGACGGATGCGTCGACGTCCGCTGGGGACCGGAGCCTTTCGAGAACGTCACCGAGACGTGCGCCGGGGAATCGCCACCTCATCTCGTCGGGCGACATGCCCGTGCGGGTCCGGCTGAGTATGGCACTCGACGCTCGCCGCGACGTGCCCATACTGCTTTGCCATGGCAGTGCCCCTTTAGCTATTGGCGGGGCCGTCGGGTTAGCTCCTCGCCCGGAACGCCGCCGCGCGATCACGCGGTCTCGTCGTACGCGTCGTGGTAGTTCCACCACTGATAGGCCGGGGTCTGCGGATAGCCCTCGGGTGAGTTCTCCCACTCCTCCTGGCGACCCAGGGCAGTGATGTCGAGATAGCTCCAGGTGCTCCCCATCGCCTCGTCGCCGCGGCTGTCGATGAAGTAGGTGCGGAAAATTTGCTCGCCATCGCGAATAAAGGCGTTGGTCCCGTGCCACTCGTTCACGTCGAAATCGGCATCGAAGGCGTCGGTGAGCGTGTACCAGGGGACGTCCCAGCCCATGCGCTCCTTCAAGCCGCGGATCTCGGCCTGGGGTGCGCGCGAGACGAAGGCGAGCGTGGTATCGCGCGCGTTCAGGTGCGCGGGGTGCGCAACCTGGTCGGCGACGAAGGAGCAGCCCACGCAGGCCCGCTCTGGGTACGCGCCGCCCGCGTTCGCGTATGTTGTAACTTCCGGCCCGTAGAAGAAGCGATACACGATGAGCTGACGCCGTCCCTCGAACAGGTCGAGCAGGCTGACCGGGCCGTTCGGTCCTTCGAAGCGGTAGTCCTTCCCAACCGCCATCCACGGCATCCGTCGGCGCTGTGCGGCAAGTGCGTCACGCGCCCGCGTCAGCTCCTTCTCCCTAACCAGCAGCTTCTGTCGCGCGGCCTTCCACTCCTCCGGCGACACGATCGGGGGTGTGTTCATGGCGGACCTCCTACCGCTTCCTAGCCTCATGCCGACGTGTTTGCCGGGTCTCGCCGCTCGCCACGAACGTCGAGCCCCAGCGCGAGCCCTGCTTCGGAATCGCCCATTATCTCTGTGACCGTTGGGAGGTCCGGAACTCATCGCGGGGGCTAGCGGTAGCTGTGCTTGGCGGCGCCGTATCGAAACGCGGGGCGCGGGCTCCCGGTGACGCCCCCTGGACGGGTTGGGCTGGAAGCCTTCCTGCGATTGCGAGGCACCAGTGCCGGGTGATGGCCGAGCCCTTGAGGCCACACGAAGCGAGCATCGATCAGTCCGCGCAGCGGAGACCTACGTTGCTCGTTCATTCGGTGGTTCTCCCTTCCTCCTGTGGTGCAGCCTTACCCTTGTTCCCCTCGAGTCTCGATGCGCCGGCCAAAGCCAACGACAGTTCGTGACTACCGGCCCTTCTCCTTTGGACGGCCGCCGTTCTTGGCCTCCTTAGCGTCGTGCGACAACATGGGAAGCGCACCTCGACAACGAGGCGGCCATCAGACCCGCTACGACCGCAATCACATCCCTCTTCCTCATCCTTTGGCCGAGGTCGGGCTGACCAGTCCATGACCTTGAGTTGCAGGATGTTGACGGGTCGTCAGTTAGACAGGGCTCCATGTTCCACAGCCGGAACTCTCGAACGCAGTATCAGTGGGGGCTATCTCAACCGTTTGGGCTCCACCCCCGACGTGGTTCGCAACGATGTCGTCCAGGCTGCCGCCAAGGGCCTTCAGTCTCGCCCAGTAGCACGTCTCCGTCCCATATGCTCGGTAGGTTCCCGGAGCCACATCCTGGCCGACGATAAGCGTCCCTTCTCCAAACGTCACCGGTTCTGGTGCCTCGGGCTGCTGAGCGACAGCCTCCTCGCGTCGGTCTAGCTCTTCCTTACGCTCATCGAGCAGGTTTTCTTGCGCCGCAATCTTGGTTGCCCGGTTGTCTAGCCTCTTGGCACGAGCATCTAGCTTGCTCCTGCGCAGGTTCGTCGCGGAAGCCGAGGTGCCGCTTCCGTCCCTTTCTGGCTCTTCGAGGGACCCTGCGCCGCCTATGCCGAGACCGATGACCAAGGCAGCGACTGCCGTTAGGTACGCATGACGCTCAATCCAGCTTCGATGCGTGTATGTCGGTGGGGGCGGCGGCGCGAGGGCTGCGCTTGGTTGGGTCGCGGGGGGTTTGCATGGTTCACGCCGCGCCCATACATCCTCCGCCTCCAAGGTTCCTCCCCTTCGCCCCTACTCCCTACCTTATCCGGCCACCCGCGGAAGTCCAGAGGACCCCTCCCCGAGCAGCCAAGGGGCCACATAGTGGGAGATATGTGAGAAGCCGTGCCGACACCATTCTCGATCCGCTCGGAAACGTGCCCGTGTTCCTCTCGCTCACCGGCTCCTACGAGCCGCGCCGTCGGATTCGCGCCGCGTATCTTGCGGTCGGCGTTGCGACCGTAGTCGTGCTGCTGTTCGCGCTGTTCGGACAGCTGTTGCTGCAATACCTAACCGTAATCCCGTCCGCCGTCGAAGTCGCGGCCCTGCGCCTCGAGCACGGCGGCCTCGTAGGGGGCGCGCTCGCTTTCCCACTGGCCGACCGGAGCGCGCGCCTCCTCCCTCTCGACCGCGCCCCACAGCGTGCCGGCGCGCTCCGCACGCCCGGTGTGAGCGGCGACGCGCGCGAGCACCGCCAGGCAGATGAGGAGGAACTGACGCTCGCCGACGGCGAGGGCCTCGGGGAGCGCCTCTCGCGCCCACCGTTCCGCGTCCTCGAGTCTTTCGAGCTCGAGCAGGCTTTCGGCGCCGAGGGCGAGCGACACGGCCGTCCACCACGAGAAGCCGATCTCCTCGGAGAGAGCGATGCTGGTACGCAACAGCTCGAGCCCCCGGTCGTGATTCCCTTCGAAAAGGTCGATCTCTCCTAGCGTCCCGAGTATCACCACCTCGCCCTTGCGGAAGCCGACGCGGCGCACGATCTCGGCGCTCTCCTCGGCGAGCGACCGGGCGGTCACGGTGTCGTCGCGAGCGAGCTCGGAGTTGGCGAGCCGCCACAGAAGGATGGCCACGCCGAGCTCGTCCCCCAGCTGCCGGTAAATGGCCAGGCTCTCCTCGTACAGGCGCGTGCCTTCTTCGAAGCGGCCGGCGATGAACACCACTCCGCCCCACACTCGAAGGGCCCGGGCCCGCAGGTCGGCGCGCAGCGGCGGGGCGCGCCCCAGCAGCAATTCGAACCAGCGCGTCCCCCCGAACGGGCTCGCTGCCGTCCAGAAGTTCTCCAGGGCGATGGCGAGTCGCAGCCCGAGCTCCACGTGACCGGCGGTATGGGACCATTCGAGCGCTGCTCGCACGTTGGCGGCCTCGGGTCTCACGAGGTCGGGCCGCTGCGGCCCCTCCGCCTCGTCCGTGAGGTTGGCCGACTCGGCCCGCGCGATCAAGAACTGGATGAGCCGGAGACGGGTGGGCTCGCCCTCGCCCGACCCCTCGAGGTGCTCGAGCGCGAACTCGTGGATCGTCTCGAGCAGACCGAGGCGCCCCGAGCTCCAGCGGCGGACGAGGCTGTGCTCGACGAGGGACTGCAGGCTGTCCAGCGTTGCTCCCGCGACCTCCTCCGCTCCGGCCGCGTCGAAGCTCCCTGCGAAGACGGCCAGGCGCCGTAACAGCAGCCGATCGTCGTCGTCGAGCAGCTCGTAGCTCCACTCGATCGTGGCGCGCAGCGTCCGCTGACGCTCGGGTGCGTCGCGCCGGCCGCCCGTCAGCACGGGCAGGCGCTGCTCCAACCGGTCGAGCAGGGCGTCCGGAGGAAGGATCGCCGTGCGCGCGGCGGCCAGCTCGACGGCCAGGGGGAGGCAATCGACGCGGCGGCAGATCTCGACGACCGCCTCCTCGGGCTCGGCCACGGCGGCGCGCTCCCGGAACAGCGAGACCGCGTCGGCGGCCGCGAGGGGCTCGACCTGGTACTCGCGCTCACCCTCGATCCGCAGGAGGGCGCGGCTCGTGACCACCAGGTGAAGATTCGGACAGCTACCGAGAAGCTCCGAGAGCCGGGGCGCGACGTCGAGCACCTGCTCGAGGTTGTCGAGCAGAAGCAGCACGCGGCGCTCGTCGATGTGCGCCGCCAGATCGCCGTGCGCGCCGAGCGCCGAGCCTATCGTCGACCAGACCAGCTCGGGCTCGGTGACGGGCGCGAGCGACACCCAGTAGACGCCGTCCGTGAACGTCTCCACGAGCTCCGCCGCGACTTGAAGGGTGAGGCGCGTCTTGCCCGAGCCGCCGGCGCCGGTGACCACCACGAGCCGCGCCTCTGAAACGAGCCCGACGAGCTCCCCGAGCTCCCGGTCCCGCCCGAAGAGCGTGCTCGGCTGCGCCGGCAGGTTGGTCGCGTTGAGCGATCGGAGCGGGGGAAAGTGGTCGCGGCCGAGCTGGAACAGCTTTTCCGGCGTCCCCAGGTCCTTGAGCCGGTGAAGCCCCAGATCGACCAGCTCGGCGCCGCCGTCGAGCACCGTGCGCGTGGCCGCCGAGAGCACCACTTGGCCGCCATGGGCGGTGGAGCAGATGCGCGCCGCGCGGTGGACGTCGAGGCCCACGTAGCCCTCGTCGGTAACGACCGGTTCCCCGGTGTGCAGCGCCATGCGGACGCGGACCGGCCCCTCGGCGAGAGCCGCCTGTCCCTCACCGGACGCGGCCAGTGCTCTCGCCGCGTCGGGAAACGCAACGAAGAAGGCGTCGCCCTGCGTATCCACCTCTACACCGCCGTGGCGCGCGAACGCCTCTCTCAGCAGCCGGCGGTGTTCCGCCACCGCGGTCGCGTAGCTCTCTGCCCCGAGCTCGTCCAGCAGGCGCGTCGAGCCCTCGACGTCGGTGAACAGGAAGGTGACGGTTCCGGTCGGGAGGTCGCGCATCTACGGCCAGACTCGCCGCTTCGTCCTCGCCGGACACGACTGGAGGTCGTTCGGATCGCGCCCGGAGCATCGGGTCCTCGAAACCGGCGACGCCCGCGCGCTTGAGCTCATAGGTCGCGCTCGGCCTCGGAGGCGCGGCGGGTTGATCGGTCGGTGCCGACGACACGCTTCAGGATCTCGTCGTTGTTCTCGCCCACCGCCGGCGCGGCGCGCAGCCTGACTCCCTCGGCCTTGAGCGGAGTGGTCGCGACGTGGTAGGTGCCCTCCGGCGCGTCGATGCGTTCGAGCAGTCCGCGTTCGACGACGTAAGGGGCGGTAAGTGCGGCGATGGCGCCGTTCACGGGGGCGTGCGGGACGTCGGCGCGCCGCAGCCGTTCGAGGGCCTGCGCGGCGGTGAGCTCGGCGACCTTTGCCGCGACCTCGGCGTCGACCTCGGCGCGCGCCAGAGCCCTCCCGACGTTGGTGGAGAGGTCCCGGCGCGCCGCGAGCCCGTCTAATCCCAGAGCGCCGCACAGCGCGAGCCAGAACTTGTCGCTCAGAGCCGCGATGACGACCCATCCGTCCTGCGTCGCGTAGGCGCCGTAGGGACAGGCATTGTGGTGCCCGGAGCCCACCGGGCCGGGATCGACCTCAACGCCGAGCGCAGTCGTGCCCACGTAGGCGAGCAACGGCAGCGTGGCATCGAGCATGGGGATCTCGACGTGGCGTCCGGCGCCGTCGCGCTCCCGTGCGAACAGAGCTCCGAGCGTTGCCGCCACCGCCCACATGCCGGCGGAGAGGTCGCTGATCGGCACTCCGGCGCGCATCGGGGGCCGGCCCACCTCCCCCGTGACCGACATGATGCCCGCCTCCGCCTGGATGGTGAGATCGAAAGCGCCCTCGTCGGAGCGGTTGGTGCCGCGCGCGTAGCTCGTTACGCTTGTGATAACCAGCCGTGGGTGCCGTTCGAGGAGACCCTTGGGATCGAGTCCCAGAGCCGTGGCGGTGGAGGCGCGGAAGTTCTCGATCACGACGTCGGCTGTGGCGAGCAGGTCGTTGAGGACGCGCATGTCCTCTGCCCCGTCGAGGTCCAGCCAGATCGCTTTCTTGCCGGAGTTGAGGCTCGAGTAATAGAGGGAGCGCTCGCCCCAGTGCGGCCCTATCGCGCGCGCAGGATCCCCTTGGCCGTATTCGACTTTGATGACTTCGGCTCCCATCTCCGCGAGCACGCGCCCGGTGAACGGCGCGGCGAGCACGCGCGACAGATCGATCACTCGTATGCCGTCGAGCAGCGGTCTCACAGGCGCGCGGCCTCGACCAGGATCTTGGCGGGCCGGTCCATCTCGTCCACGACTCCGTCGAGCTCGGCCCCGGCCAGGCTGTGGACCTTGCGCTGCAGCTGGTTCTCGGTCATGGGACGCTGCGGCGAGCCCAGGGCGGCGGCTACCCGCCGGGAGAAGCCTTCGGGAGTCTCCAGAACCGCCTCCGATTCACCGACGTCGGCATCGGTGGCTACCGTGATGTTGCGCGCGAGAGCGCGGACATCCTCTCGCGCCGAAGTGAAGTCGTCCACTGACGGCGGCCCGTGCAGCAGCGTCAGCGCGACGGTGTAGGGGATCGAGAACTTCGCCTCGAGCCCGGAGCCGACGTCGTCGTACGGTGCGGCGCGCCGCGACACGGGATGCACCACCACGCGCGCCCGTTGAGGAACTGCTCCCGCCCTGCGGGCCTCGTCGGCCGCCTCGATCGCGGCATGCGTCTGGAGGCAGCAGGGGTAGGCCTTGATCCAGTTGTCGGCGATCGACGGCGACTCCCCGGGGTCGTCCCACCGCCCTTCGTAGGCGGACTCGAAGCCACTTCGTACCGACGTGGGAACGCGCGCCCCCGCGGCGGCGAGGCGGGCCGCGGTGAGCCCGGTGGCCGCGGCCAGGCCGACCTGGAGCGCTTTACCGTCGGAGCCGAACGCGGCCAGCAGTCCGCCGGCGCGCAGGAGCGCAAGAGAGGTCGCCACTCGGGTGGCGCGCTCGTCGAGACCCAGGACGCTACCGGCGGCGGCCGCGGCTCCGACCGCGCCACACACCGCCGTGGGGTGCCACCCTCGCGCGTAGAGGGCGGGGTGACTGGCGGACGCGAGCGCGGCCATTGTCTCCACTCCCACCGCGTAGCCGGCGAGGACGTCGGCGATGGAGGCGCCGGAGTCGGCTCCCAGGATGCAGGCGACGGGAGCGATAGGGGCGCTCAGATGGCACAGCCCGGGGACATAGGTGTCGTCGTAGTCGAGCACGTGGCCCGCCGCGCCGGCGGCCACAACTCGTCCCGAGGCATCTTCGGAGGCCCGGCGTGCTGCCGCCGCGGCGGGTTCGCGGCGCCCTCGGCGCGCACAGGCGAGCCAGTCGGTGAGGGCAACGGAGTAGCGCGGGTCCACGCCGTCACGCTACGCCGAGATAGGCCCTGCAGAGACACGCGGTGGACTCTGCGGCCCATGTCCGTGACTTCGCCCTCAGGGCGTTCCGGCGTGCTCTCGAGTAACGGGGTTAGGATCAAGAGGCTTTCTGTAAGGCTCGCGCGGAAGGTCGGGGTCAGACCCAAGGGGGGAACGCTCATGAGCCGTCGCTGGGTCATCGCCGTCCTTTGTGGGCTCGCGCTGGTAGGTGCGTCGTGCAAGGGGAGCGGCTCCGCCTCCGGGGGAACGGAGGGGGGGACGCTCACCTTCGGTGCCGCCCTCTCCTTAACGGGAGAGCTCAACCGCGAGGGAATCCTCACCAAGGAGGGCTACGAGTACTGCAAGCAGGTTATCAACGAGAAGGGTGGCGTCAAGGCCGGCGACAAGACCTACAAGATCGATATCACCTACCAGGACGACCAGTCCGAGCCGGACGTCGCCGCGCAGCTCGTCGACAAGTTCAACGACGACGGGATCAGCTTCATCCTGGGACCCTACGGCTCCTCCTCTACGGAGGCGGCCGCGGCGGTCACCGAGCGCAACCAGCAGCTGATGGTCAGCAGCGCCGGCGCCGACGATGCGATCTACGCGAAGGGCTATCAGTACATCTTCGGCGTGCTCTCTCCTGCGAGCGAATACCTTGCCACGATCGTCAAGGCGGTGGCCGACATCGCCGAACCCAAGCCGCAAACCGTTGCCGTGTTGTCCGCCGACGATGGTTTTTCCAAGACCGCGGCCAAGGGGGGCGCGGCGGAGGCCGAAAAGCAAGGCATGACGGTAGTGGGCACGGAGTACTTCCCCGAGGGGGCGACCGACGTATCGTCGTCGCTGACCAAGATCAACCCGGAGGATCCCGACCTCATCCTCGGATCCGTGCACCTGGAAGAGGGCGTCGCCATCATCAAGCAGAGCGCCGAGCTCGGCATCGAGCCGAGCGGAGGCTTCGGGGAGACGGTCGCGCCGCCCACCCCCGACTTCGCAGAGACGCTCGGCAAGAACGCCGATTACACGCTGGGCTCGTCACAGTGGACCGTGGAGACCGAGGGTGAGGACAAGTTCTTCGGTACGGCCGAGGACTATGCCACGGGCTTCCAGCAGGCGGTGGGCCACGAGCCCGAGTACCACAACGCCGAGGCGACCGCAGCCTGTCTCGCGATGGTGCTTGCCATCGAGGACGCGGGGTCGACGAATCCCACGGAGGTGCGCGACGCCATGGCCGGACTCGATACGCAGTCCTTCTTCGGGCCCATCCGCTTCGACGAGGAGGGCAAGAACGTTTACAAGCCGATGCAGGTGATCCAGATCCAAAAGGGGAAAGTCGTAACGGTGTGGCCGCAGAGCGAGGGCACGAAACCGCTGCAGTGGCCCGCGCCGAGCTTCGAACAGCGCTGAGGCTCCCAGGGTGGAGCAGTTCCTCCAGGCATCGCTCTACGGCTTGTTGCAAGGAGGCGTCTACGCCCTCATAGCGATCGGGTTCTCTCTCGTTTGGGGCGTCATGAACATCGTCAACATCGCTCACGGCGCGTTCGTTGTGGTTGGCGCGTATGTGGCATGGCAGCTCAACACGAAGCTCGGGATCGACCCGCTCCTGGGGATGTTCGTCGCCGCCGCGGTCCTATTCATGGTCGGCTACGCCCTGCAGCGCTTGCTCATCAATCTCGTCGTCAATGCCCCCATCTGGATGACTTTGCTGCTGACCTTCGGCCTCGAGCTGCTCATTGTCAATGGACTGATCCTGATCTATTCGGGCAACTTCCGCTCGATCGAAACGTCGTATGCGGCGGAGGGCTTGAGCCTCGGTGATGTGAGGATTCCTTATGGTCGCCTCCTGGGCTTCTTGCTGGCCATTGCGCTCACGGCGGCGCTGGTTGCGTTCATGAATCGAACGAAGACCGGTCAGGCCATAAAGGCGACCGGTATGGATCGGGCTACGGCGCGCCTCATGGGCATCAATGCACGGCACATATACGCGCTCACGTTCGCGATCGCCGCCGCACTTGCCGGAGCCGCCGGCACGGTCGTCGGTGTCGTCGGAACATTCTCCCCGGTCGGCGCCGGCACCTTCACCCTTCGCAGTTTCGTGATCTCGGTGCTCGGCGGGCTGGGCAACATGTGGGGCGCCCTCGCCGGCGGTGTCGTGCTCGGGGTTGCCGAGGCCTGGGGCGGCCAGTACCTGTCCACAACGCTCGTCAACGCAATCGCATTCGCGGTCCTCGTGGTGGTGCTGATCGTCAGGCCGAGCGGACTTCTCGGGCACCCCTTCTACGAGGCGCGGGCGGAAGCCTAGTGAGCGAAGGCACTGCGCCTCGGCCCACGGTCGGGCTGGTTCGCAACGGCCACCTTCCGGAGGGAAAGCAGTGGTGGGTGGTCGCGGGAGCCGCGGCGGTGCTCGCGTACATGATCTACGCGCCCGCGTTGCTGCTCAGCAGCTTCCAACGAACCCTTGCGGGCGTGTTCATGTTTGCCACGTTGGCACTGGCGTGGAACATCATCGGCGGCTTCGCCGGCTACGCGAGCTTCGGCAACGTCGTCTTCTTCGGACTCGGTGGTTACACGACCGCGGTCCTGATGTCGAAGCTCACGTGGCCCTTCTGGCCCGCCTTTGTCGTCGCGGGCATCATCGGAGCAGTCTTTGCCGTCCTCGTCGGCATCCCGGTGCTTCGGCTGCGGGGTCACTACTTCGCCATTGCAACTCTGGGAGTGGCCGAAGGCACACGCGAGCTGGTGATCAACGCTCCAAGCATCACCGGCGGAAACTCCGGCATCACGATCCCGGCGGTTGGCACCGAAGCGACCACCTCGTATCCAGGAGAGACCGGCTTCTACTATTACTTCTTAGCATTGTTGCTGGTCGCGGTTGCCGTGTCGTGGGCCGTAGCGCGAAGCCGCTTCGGCTACGCCCTGCGCGCCATCCAGCAGGACGAGGACGGGGCGGCCGCGGTCGGGGTCAACACGACGCGCGCGAAGATCGCCGCATTCGCCCTTTCTGGTCTGCTCACGGCGCTGGCGGGGGCGCTATTCGCCTTCCAGCTGGTCAACATCTATCCGCAGAGGATGTTCTCGGTGGAGATAACCGTGCTGATGGTGGTCATGGCGGTCATCGGCGGCATCGGAACGGTCATCGGTCCGCTGATCGGCGGGGTCGCCCTCCAATTCCTGTCGGAGTATCTGCGTACCAACTTCCTCGACCTGCACACGCTCATCTTCGGCGCCATCGTCATCGTGGCCGTGATCTTCCTGCCCGACGGCGCGGTGAGGTTCGCGCGGCGGATCAGGACGGAGAGGAGGTTGTCGCTCGTAGAGAACATCCAGAGGTACCGGCTATGAGCGCCGTGCTCGAGACGAGCGTGCTCGCCTGCCGATTCGGAGGGCTCCAAGCCCTCTCCGAGGTCTCGATCGTGGTCGAGGAAGGCCGCGTGCTCGGGATCATCGGGCCCAACGGCGCCGGCAAGAGCACGCTGATTAACGTCGTTACGGGGTATGTGAAGCCGGACTCGGGACAGGTGCTTATCGGCGGCAAGGACCTGACCGGTCGCAAGCCATGGGATCTTGCGCGCTCGGGAGTGGCTCGCACGTTTCAGATCGTCAAGCCTTTTCGAGACATGACTGTGCGCGAGAACGCCGCAGTGGGAGCGATGTTCGGTCCCGGTGACAAAACGTCCGTGCAGGACAGTCTCGGGCGCAGCAACGAGATCCTGGAGCGCGTCGGTCTCAGCGACAAAGCGGACGCCCATCCCGGGGAGCTCTCGGTCGCGGACACCAAGCGGCTCGAGCTCGCCAAGGCACTGGCGATGAAGCCCCGTCTGCTGCTGCTCGACGAGGTCATGGCGGGGCTCCGCCCCAAGGAGGTCGACGCCACCGTAGAGCTGATTCGCTCGCTGCGATCGGAGGGCATCACGGTTATAGCCATCGAGCACGTGATGAGGGCAATCATGGCCATCTCCGACGAGATCTTCGTTCTCCACGAGGGGCGCGAGCTGGCGCACGGTCCCCCCCAGGAGGTGGCGCGCGATGAGCGCGTCATCGAGGCTTACCTCGGCGAGCGCTACGCCCGGCAGCACGAGCACGACGACGTCAAGCGCGAGGGCCCCGGTGCTTGAGCTGCGGGGGCTGCACGCCGGCTACGAAGCCATCGAGGTGCTGTGGGACGTCGACCTTCGAGTGGATGAGAACGAGATCGTGGCGCTCGTGGGATCTAACGGGGCCGGCAAGACCACGCTCCTGCGCGCCGTCTCGGGGCAGCTCGCGCCGACCGGGGGCGAGATCGTGTGGAAGGGCGACGGCATAGGAGGACGTGCCCCCGAAGACATCGTCTCGCTCGGCATCGCCCATGTGCCGGAGGGACGCCACCTGTTCGCCGGTCTCACCGTCAAGGAGAACCTCTACCTCGGTGCGTACCATCGCCGGGACGCCGAGATCTCCGCCGACTTCGACCGAGTGATCGGCTACTTCCCGCGCCTCGGCGAGCGGCTCGGGCAGGTCGCAGGGCATCTGTCGGGAGGCGAGCAGCAGATGTGCGCCATAGCGCGAGGGCTTATGGCGCGCCCCGACCTCATCATGATCGACGAGCTCTCGCTCGGTCTCGCTCCCAAGCTGGCAGACGAGCTGCTCGAGCGACTTGGGGCAATCGCATCGTCGGGCACGGCCGTCTTGCTCGTGGAGCAGGATGTCGACGCCGCACTACGCACGGCCGTGCGTGGCTACGTCCTCGAGACCGGGCGCATCGTCGCCGAGGGACCCGGTGAGGAGCTTCTCGCCGACGAGCGAGTCAAAGAGGCGTACCTGGGCGTGGCATGAGCGCACGTCCGGCACGCCTCTGACGTCCGGCGATAGCGGCCGGCGAGTCGACGGGATTCCCTGTAGGCCCACAGGAAAAGAGCTCGCTTGACGCGTATATCGAGCGGTCTACGATCTCGGTAGAGTCCGGCCAGCCGACAGGTCCTCTCGCGATCCTCTCACTCGCGTCCGTGAAGGGCGGTCAAGCCGTGTTGCAGGACGGACCCTTTCTCGAGGTGAGCAGGAGCTAATCCGGAAGCAGCTGAGTAAGGCTACACCTTCCAATAAGGGACTTGGCTCGAGTTCCTTGAGTTCGTTCAGATAGGTCGAGGCATCCAAACCATTCTCGATGGTTTCTTACTGGACAATCATCCTGAGTGGGCGACGACGTGGCTTCCTGGCGCTCCGCGATGTTGGGACGGCTTCGGGAACTGGACGTCGTCCAGGTTGAGAACCGCGGAACGAAGGCCCGGATCAGAGTCTTGTCCGACCTATGACCGGACATGATGAAATCGACTCTGTTAGGGGCACGGGCGCGCCGGAATCGGTGGCCGTCAAGAGGCCTTTCCCAGCCATCGGATTGGGAGTCCGATCCCCACGTCTCATGAGTGGACGGCGGGATCGATCGACACTTGGTGTAGCTCGACGTGAGCAGCGTGCTACGAGCCTAGGCAACGACGGCAATTCACCGGCTTTCAGTGTAGTGGTCATACCGTTGTCCTAAAGGCCGGCGGCTCCACACAAGGGCGTGCCACTACCGCGATCCTCGTGGACCTTGCCGTCGCCCATACCTGGTTTGTCCGACGTCGGGAACCACTGTGTCGCCTGAGCGACGCCGTCAAAATCCATCTGTGCGGTTGCGACCCTGAGCGGCGGTCGAGCCCGCCGACAAGGAGTGGGGCCCGGCGTCGACAAGTTCAGGACCGGCCGCCACCGCCTTGCCCAGTAGGGCCATCGGTCACGACGACAGTTCAGATGGCTATGACGACCTTGTGCCGTAGCACGACCGCTCCCCTGTGTGTCAGGCTCGCGTGAGACAGGTGCTGTTGCCAATCATCACTACGGGGCGAGAAGGGACCACCCAATCCGATGACCATGACGAGTGCATCATTTGCAGGACGCGACCATGATGTGGGTGTGGACGAGCACGAC
>JBHEMX010000033.1:0-52809 GCA_046262355.1 Actinomycetota bacterium
ATCTACATCGTCGAGGGCAACTCGGCCGGCGGCACCGCAAAGCAGGGACGCCAGCGGGAGTTCCAGGCCATCCTGCCGCTGAGAGGCAAGATCCTCAACGTCGAGCGCGCCCGTCTCGCCAAGATCCTCGAGAACAAAGAGGTGCAGGCGATCATCACCGCGATCGGCACGGGGATCGGCGAAGAGTTCGACCTCTCGAGGTGCCGCTATCACAAGATCATATCGATGGCCGACGCCGACGTCGACGGCTCCCACATCAAGACGCTGCTGTTGACGTTTTTCTTCCGCTACATGCCCGAGCTGATCGACGCGGGTTACCTCTACGTCGCTCAACCTCCGCTGTATCGCATCAAGCACAAGGGAAAGGTGCTGTACTTCCTTAACGATGAGCAGCTCGAGGCGTACCGGGCCTCGAACCAGGGCGCCAAGATAGAAGCATCTCGCTTCAAGGGCCTATCCGAGATGGATCCTTCCGAGCTGTGGGATACGACGCTCGACCCCGTCCGTCGCACGCTGCTCAGGGTGACGATGGAGGATGCCGCGCTCGCCGAGGAGATCTTCTCCACTCTGATGGGGGAGGACGTGGAGGCGCGCAAGAACTTCATCCAGCGCAACGCCAAAGACATCAGATTCCTAGACATCTAGAGCCGTAGGGATATGCCGAAAGAGCCTTTTCAGAACGAGCTGCCGGATGGATCCGATGGAGGATCCGGCGTCAACGAGATAAGCCTCGAGGACGAGGTCGAGTACTCCTTCATGGAGTACGCGATGTCGGTCATCGTCAGCCGCGCCCTCCCGGACGTGCGCGACGGCCTTAAGCCGGTGCACCGTCGCATCCTGTACGCGGCGCTCGAGGCGGGACTCCGTCCGGAACGCCAGCATCGCAAGTGTGCGGCGCTGGTCGGCGACGTGATGAAGAAGTATCACCCGCACGGAGACCAGTCGATATACGACGCTCTGGCGCGCCTCGCGCAGGACTTCTCGACGCGCTATCAACTGATAGACGGTCAGGGCAACTTCGGCTCGATCGACGGCGACCCACCAGGCGCCATGCGCTACTGCGTCACCGGCGACACGCTCGTGCGCACGGCCGACGGAACGAAGCGGATCGCCGCGCTCGCCGATGTGGAACGCGACTCGGAGGCGGACGTCGCAGTGAAGGTTCTCGACCGCAACGGCGATCTCGTGCTCGCCTCGAAGCTGTTTCACAGCGGCGACCACCCCACGATCCGCATCCGGACGGCCGGGGGTTATGAGCTCACGGGAACGCGTAATCATCCGGTGCTGTGCCTCGAAAGCGTCGCAGGGGTCCCCATGCTCCTGTGGAGACTGCTCGAGGAGGTGACGCCCGCTACCTACGTGGTCCTGAACCGCGTGCAGCATCCCGATGAAGGCCTTGTTACCGAGCGCGAGTGGCAGCTTGCGGTGCTGGCCGGAGCATGGGTGGCCGAAGGCTTTGCCTCGGAGAGCCGTGCCGGCTTGGACAACGTCGACGAGGCTTACTTCAACGAGGTCCTTCTCGCCTACGACGCGATCGTGGGAGGCCCGCGCTACGTCTACGAGCGAGTCATCAAGTCGGGGAGCCGGCTTGTCGGGTTGGACGTGCAAGAGGTATCGCGATTCAAGGCGAGTCCGCTGGGTGAACTCGTCGGAGATCGGAGTGCGTCCAAGGCCGTGCCGTCGTTCGTTTGGGACGGCTGTTCCGAGTTCAAGCGAGCGTTCCTTCAGTCCCTCTTCGAGGGCGGCGGATCGTCTTCGCTCCTGGCTCGGAACACGATGCAGATCAGCTACTCAACCCGCAGTAGGCGACTGGCGTGTGAAGTGCAGACGCTGCTGCTCGAGTTCGGGGTTGTCTCGCATCAGTCGGATTCAATCCGCGGCGAGATCAAGCTCGTGATCTCCAACCGCCGCGACGCGCGCCTGTTTGCGACGAGAGTCGGGTTCCTCGGAGGTAAGCAGCAGAAGCTCGAGTCGGAGCTCGAGGCCCTCCCCAGCGAGGGACGCGGCATCGCACGGGATCGAGTGCCGTTCCTTGCCCCTTATGTGCGCGGGGGATGCGAATCTCTCTGGGTCGACAAGGATTGGCTGCAGCACCACAGCATCGACACGTTCGATCGCTGGGAGCGAGGGCACGATGCTTTCCGCGGCCGGATCGCGAGCGCCGAGGTCAAGGCTGTGATCGCACCGCTTGTCACCGGTGGGTTCTACTATGCCCGTGTTGCATCGGTCGAGGATTCCGGCGTCCGACCCGTCTACTCGCTGCGCGTCGACTCAGAGGACCACTCTTTCATCACGAATGGATTCGTGAGCCACAACACCGAGTGCCGCTTGTCGCGCGCCGCTATGGAGCTGTTGCGCGACATCGACGAAGAGACCGTCGACTTCTCTCCCAACTACGACAATTTCGAGGTTGAGCCAGACGTTCTGCCGGCGCGGCTGCCGAACCTGCTCGTCAACGGCTCGAACGGGATCGCGGTGGGGATGGCCACCAACGTACCGCCGCACAACCTCGGTGAAGTGATCGATGCGGTGATCGACGTTCTCGAGCACCCGGATCTTGCGCTGGACAAGGACGAGCTGCTCGCAGCGGCGATGAAGCGGGTGAAGGGTCCCGACTTCCCGACCGGCGCCTTGATCCTCGGGCGGCAGGGGATCATCGATGCGTACACGACCGGTCGCGGCTCGGTGAAGATGCGCGCCGTCTGCGACGTAGAGGAGGGAACGCGCGGCGCCTCGCGCATCGTCGTCACCGAGATCCCGTACCAGGTCAACAAGGGACGGCTCACAGAGAAGATCGCCGAGCTCGTTAACGCCAAGAAGCTCGAGGGCATCGCCGATCTGCGGGATGAGTCGTCGCGCGAGGGGATCCGGCTCGTCATCGAGCTCAAGCGCAATGCGATCCCGCAGGTTGTGTTGAATCAGCTCTACAAGCGCACGCAGCTCCAGGAGAACTTCGGTGTCAACATGCTGGCGCTGGTCGACGGCGTGCCGCGTACGCTGAACCTGGGGGAGGTGATCGAGCAGTACATCACCCACCAGGTCGAGGTGATCGTCCGTCGCACGAACTTCAGGCTGCGAAAGGCGCGCGAGCGCTCACACATCCTCGAGGGCCTCATCATCGCCCTGGATCACATCGACGAGATCGTCGCTTTGATCCGTGCTGCGGCGGATGTGGAACAGGCCCGCAACGAGCTTATGGAGCGTTTCGGTCTTTCCGAGACCCAGTCCCAGCACATCCTGGACATGCCGCTGCGGCGGCTGACCGCTCTGGAGCAGGACAAGATACGACAGGAGCACACGGAGCTGCAGCAGACCATCTCGGAGCTCGAGGCGATATTGGCGGATCCTTCCCGGGTGCGCGCGCTTATCGCCGAGGAGCTCAAGGAGATCAGGAAGAAGTATGCGGACGAGCGCCGTTCGCGCATCGTCCCGGATGAGGGCGAGTTCGACATCGAAGACCTCATCGCCGACGAGGACCTGGTCGTGTCCGTGTCGCGCGACAACTACGTCAAGAGCGTCGTCCTCGACACCTACAGGCGCCAGGGGCGGGGTGGCCGTGGCGTGAAGGGGACGAAGCTCAAGGAAGGCGACATCGTCGAGCATCTCATCACCACGACGGCGCATTCGTATCTCTTGCTGTTCTCCAACAGCGGGCGGGTCTACCGACTGAAGGCACACGAGATCCCCAAGCGTGATCGCACCGCGCGCGGCACGGCAGCAGTCAACATCGTTTCGATGCGCCCGGAGGACGGCGTCGCCGCGGTGATCGACACGCGCGACTACGAGACGTATCGCTACTTGCTGATAGCCACGAAGAGGGGCATGGTCAAGAAGACCCTGTTCCGCGAGTACGACTCGTCGCGGCGTGAGGGCATCATCGCCCTCACCCTGAGGGACGGGGACGAGGTCGTGCGTGTACGACCGACGTCCGGCGAAGAAGACATCCTGCTCATCTCCAAGAAGGGCAAGGCGATCCGCTTCTCGGAGAAGAGCGTGCGTCCCATGGGGCGAACGGCCACAGGGGTGATCGGCATCAAGCTCGACGAGGACGATGAGGTCGTGTCCTGTGACGTGATCGGCGACGACGACGGCGAGCTCTTGATCGTTACGGAGTTCGGTTACGGCAAGCGCACGAGGTTGGGAGCCTTCCCGCGCAAGGGACGCAGTGGCAAGGGCGTCATCGCGGCGAAGCTGACCCGCCCCAGGGGCGCGATCGTCGGCGCATCGGTCGTGACATCGGATGACGAGATCTTCCTTATCTCGGACGACGGCGTCGTGATACGCATGAAGGTAAGTACCATTTCGCGCCAGGGACGGCTGGCCACGGGCGTGCGCGTGATGAATCTCGCATCGGGCACGTGCATATCTTCTCTCGCGCCGGTTGTGAGGGACGTCGACGACAACGGTCAGGCGAAACTGACCTGATCCGGCGCCGGACCGAGCGGTTCTGGCAAAGTCGTAGGGTGTTCGCTCATACTGGGGGATTCGTTCGATCGTCGAGGGAGCTTGCGTTTGCCGGCGAGGAAGAAGGAACCCGACAGATGGTACGCGGACGCGGAGTCGTCGTCTGCGTCCGGCGGCAATATCTCTGCAGGATCATCCGGCCCGCTGTTCGAGCCGGTGATGGACCTATTGGATGCGGCCGACGATCCCGCGCCCTCTCGGGAGTCCGCGGAGGACTCAGAAGAGGCGTCGACCGAGCGCACGGAGGTCATCCCGCGCGGCGCGTTCAAGGCGACCGACTCGGACCGTTCGTCGTCTCCTGGGCGTGCGCGCGCAGAGCGCGACAGGACGCGTCCGGCGGTGCGCAGGATCAGAAGGACCCTTCGCCACATCGATCCGGTGAGCGTGCTCAAGCTGTCGCTCTTCTACTACGGGTGCTTCCTGTTGCTGTGGCTAGGCGTGGTCGCGATCGTCTTCGGGGTCCTGGCCTCTGCGGGGCTGTTTGATCGCATCGAGATCCTGGGTCGGCGTACGGCGCTGTGGGAGACCTTCGACATCACGCTGTGGTTCGTCGAACGGTGGGCGTTCATCATCGGACTCGCACTGGCGCTCGTGGCCTCATTCGTCAATGTCTTCCTCGCCTTCCTGTACAACCTCGCCGCAGACGTCGTGGGCGGCGCCGAGATGACGTTCGTGGAGCGGGAGCTCTAGTGCCCCGCTAAGGCGCCGTAGGATGTCGCCGAATCGGCAGACACCGTCCAGAGGTCGGGCGTGAGCGAAGAGGTCATGATCTCGCTTCAGCGAGTATCCAAGCGTTTCGAGGGGACGCGCGCGGACGCCGTCGCCGAACTGTCCTTCGACGTCTGCTCCGGCGAGACGGTCGTGCTGGTCGGACCGTCCGGCTGTGGCAAGACGACCACGATGAAGATGGTCAACCGGCTCATCGAGCCGTCGTCGGGAACGATCCTCGTGGATGGGCGCGATGTCCGGGATCAAGACCCGGTCGCGCTGCGGCGCGGCATCGGATATGTGATCCAAAGCATCGGGCTGATGCCTCACCGGACGATCGCGCAGAACATGGCGACGGTGCCCAAACTCGAGGGGTGGGACGACGCTCGCATCCGGGGGCGCATCGACGAGCTGACCGGGATCCTCGAGCTCGATCCCGACATGCTTCGTCGCTATCCGAGCGAGCTCTCGGGCGGACAGCGGCAGCGAGTCGGTGTCGCCCGAGCGTTGGCGGCGGACCCACCTGTGATGCTCATGGACGAACCTTTCGGAGCGGTCGACCCGATCGTTCGGGCGCGGCTTCAGGAGCAGTTCCTGCAGATACAGCGGCACCTGCGCAAGACCGTTGTGTTCGTTACGCACGAC
This sequence comes from Actinomycetota bacterium, assembly GCA_046262355.1. Lineage (GTDB taxonomy): Bacteria > Actinomycetota > CADDZG01 > CADDZG01 > WHSQ01 > DATADD01. Next base: position 5,818 of record JBHEMX010000033.1, read on the forward strand.
ATCGACGAGGCGATCAAGTTGGCGGATCGCATCGCGATCCTCAACACCGGCGGAGTGCTCGAGCAGTACGCGTCTCCGGAGGAGATCTTGCGAGCCCCCGCCAACGACTTCGTCAAACAGTTCGTCGGCGAGGAGCGCGGGCTCAAGCGGCTGGCGCTCATCATGGTCTCGGACATCGACATCGAAGAGGGCCCTGTGGTGACGCCCTCCGCCTCGGTGGAGGAGGCGCGCCGGATGATGGAGAAGTTCGATTTCGACTGGACGAGCGTCGTGGATGATGGCGAACTGCTCGGCTGGGTCGACGAGGAGTCCCTGCGCGGACGCACCGTGGTCTCCGATGCGACGGCGCGTCCGTTCAGTGCGTTCGTCACGGCTTCAGATTCACTACGCAAGGCGCTCGATTCGATCGCGACATCGCGCACCAAGGTGGCCGTCGTCGCCACCGAGGGCCAGCGTTACCGAGGGATACTCACGCTCGACCGCATCTCTGCAGAGATCGTCACGTGATCGGACCGTTCTTCGATCCGGGCTGGGTGGCCGACAACCTCGAGGGGCTGCTCAACAAGACGTGGGAGCACCTCGTGCTCACGATGCTCGCGGTCGTTATCGGCTTCCTCGTCTCGTTCCCCCTCGGTGTGTACGCGTATCGGCACCGACGCTCGTACGGCGCGATCGCATCGGTGTCGGGCGTCCTCTACACGATCCCCAGCCTCGCTCTGTTCGCGCTGTTGGTGCCCTTCACGGGCCTCTCGCCCACGACGGCCGAGATCGGGCTCGTGAGCTACACGCTGTTGATCCTGATCCGCAACGTAGTGGCGGGCCTCGACGGGGTGCCGGACGATGCCAAGGAGGCGGCTACGGGGATGGGCTTCACGGCGCGACAGCTCCTGTGGCGCGTCGAGCTTCCGCTCGCGGTCCCGGTCATCCTCGCCGGCGTCCGCATCGCGACGGTGACGACCGTTGGACTTGTGACGGTCACCGCGGTGATCGGTCAGGGCGGCCTCGGCTACTACATCCTCCAGGGCTTGCAGCGCCTCTACACGACCTCCGTGATCGCCGGAGCGGTGCTGTCGGTGGTCCTGGCGATCGCCGCCGATCGCCTCCTGCTCGTGACCGAACGACGCCTGACGCCGTGGACCCGGCGGCGCATTCCGACGTGACCGCGCGATGAACCCCCTATCCGAGCTATGGCAGTGGCTCAGCGACGCGGCCAACTGGAGCGGCAGCGCCGGCATCCCTACGCGCGTGGTCGAGCACATCCAGATCTCTGGGCTCGCGGTGGTGCTGGCGCTCGTGGTGGCGCTGCCGATGGGACTGTTCATCGGACATACGAGGCGCGCCGAGTTCGTCACGATCACGGCCGCGAACCTCGGCCGAGCGATCCCCTCTTTCGCGGTCTTGGCGCTCGCCTTCCCGCTCGCGTTGCAGTTCGACCTCGGGTTCAGCATCTTGCCGATCGTGGCGGCGCTGTTCCTGCTCGCGATCCCTCCGATCCTCACGAATACCTACGTGGGGGTGAAGGGCGTCGACCGGGACACGCTCGAAGCCGCGCGCGGCATGGGCATGTCGGGGGGCCAACTGCTCAGGTCCATAGAGCTTCCGCTTGCGGCGCCGCTGATCGTGGCGGGCATCCGGACGTCGACGGTGCAGGTGGTGGCGACGGCCACCCTGGGCGCGCTCATCGCCGGTGGGGGTCTGGGTCGTTACATCATCGACGGGTTCTCGCAGCAGAACGACGGGATGTACCTCGGCGGCGCTCTGCTCGTAGCGCTCCTGGCGCTCCTCACAGAGCTGGGCTTCACTCTCGTCGAGCGCATCGCCCGGCCCCGGACCCGGAGCCCGGAGCCGTCACTCGGCTTCGAGCCGGCCGCCCAAGTGGGCCAACCCTCGGGCGGCGCTCTGTAGCCCCACGTTGCAGTGCGGCCGCTTTAGGGTGACCCGCGTCCACATGACCGGGGCCGGGCACCCCACTAGAAGATGGGAGGCGACCCATGCGGAATGTCCGCAATGGCGTCCTTGGGGCGACCTCGCTTGCGCTCGTGCTCTTGCTCGGCGCATGCGGGTCGGGTGGGGACGACCAGGAAAGTGCCGGCGGCGGCAACGGAGGAGGGTCGAAGGGGCAGATCACGGTCGGCTCCGACGCCTTCGCCGAGGCGCAGATCGTCGGCGAGATGTACGCCCAGGTCCTCGAGGACGCGGGCTACGAGGTCGAGCGCGAGCTCAGCATCGATTCGCGCGAGGTCCGGCTCCCCGCGATGGAGTCCGGCGAGATCGATGTCGCGCCCGAGTACCTCGCCAGCTTGCTCTCGGTCTTGGACCCGGAGGCGACCGCGTCCACGGATCCGGCGGAGGTGACCGAACAGCTCGAGCAGCCGCTGGCCGACATGGGGCTCGAGGTGTTGCAGTACTCGCCCGCGGTCGATACGAATGCCTTCGTCGTCACTCCCGAGATCGCCGAGGAGCACGGCCTCAGCGCGGTCAGCGACCTTCAGTCCGTCGCCGGAGACATGACTCTGGGCGGGCCTGCAGAGTGCCCCAAGAGACCGTTCTGCATCCCCGGTCTGAAGGACACCTACGGGGTCGAGTTCGGTGACTTCAAGCCGCTGGAGTATGGCCCCGCTACCGTGGCCGCGCTCGAGAGCGGGGCGGTCGACGTCGCGCTGCTGTTCTCGACCGACGCGCTCGTCGCCGAGAAGGGTCTGACCGTGCTCGAAGACGACAAGAACCTCCAGGCGGCCGACAACATCACGCCGCTGGTGAGACAGGAAGTTGCAACCGGTGAGCTACCGGACCTGCTGGACGAGGTCAGTGGTGCGCTCACGAGCGAGAACATCACCGACCTCAACGCGCGGGTAGCCATCGATCAAGAGGATCCTGCGACGGTGGCACAGGAGTTCCTCGAGGCCGAGGGCATCCTCTAGGACGAAGCTGGGCGAGCGCGTGCCTCAGGGACGCGCTCGCCCGCCGTCACGGAGACGTCGAGACGGTTGGGCGGCGGCGCCAGGGGGCACACCCAGCGCGGGTCGTACGCGCACGACGGGTTGTAGGCGAAGTTGAAGTCCAGCACGAGCCGGTCGCCCTGCGCGCCGAGGTCCGAGCCTTTGATCGTGTCCAGCAGGTAGCGTCCGGCGCCGTAGGTCGTGGCGCCGCTGGTGGCATCCCGGAAGGGCAGGAAGAGCCCGCCTCCGTAGCCGTCCAGCCAGTAGAGCTCGAGGGTCAGGGCGCGGTCCAGGAGCTCGAAGCGCGCCGCGGCGAAGCGAGTGAACCCCATCGTGGTGTTGTCGCTGGTAGCGATCTCGAGATGGCTCTGCTCGGCGGGCTCGACCGCAGCCGTCACACGCATCTCGGGCGCGTAGTCGAACAGGTCGAGCCCCTTCCATCCGCGGCGCACGTCGGCCGGGAGGGGTGACTGCGGATGGTTGGCGAAGAGATCATTGCGTTGGTCCCGCCACATCCTCCACGCATCCTGTGGCGCGCCGGCCGCCCGGATCCCCTCGTAGAGGGCGAACACGCGACGCTTCCAGTCGAGCAGCTCCAGCACCTCGGCCGGCTTGAGAGCGATCATCCGATGGTCGCACACGACGGCCGAGGGCAGGCGAGCTCGGGCTCTTGCGAAGCAGCGGCGCCACGGATCGTCCGGCATGAGTTGATCGCGTCCAGCGGGAACGGGCCCGCAGGGATCAGCAGCGTCCGGCGGAAGCCGGCGCAGAAGTCACCGGTAGCGCCGGCCGCGATCCGGCTCAGAGGGGCACGCGCCGTCGCCAAGGCCGGTGGTCCATCGGCCGACGTCGTTCGTTGCGGGATGGTCGCCTGCTCTCCTTGGGGGATGGGTGGCCCCCCAACGGGATCCGAACGCGTGCTGCCCGCGAAAGGGCAGATCAGGGCAGCACGATCACCTGCACGTTACGTCCCCGGGCTCCCAAGCCTGAAGTCTTGCGCGTTGTCCCTGCTCAGCCGCCCTTCGCTGGGACGGAGATGGGCACCGATGGACATGTTCGGACAAAAGTTGCTGCCCGTTTGCCGCCCACCCGGCGCCCGGGGCGAGATCTGGATCAGGAAGGAGCGTCGATGCTGAGCTCGATCTCCCGGATCGTATCGACGAACGCTTCCACGGCCCCCGGGTTCTGCCTGTACTCTCGTACGGCCTCCGCCAAGGTCTTCAGCGTTTGAGAATCGAGCTGCGCGTAGATATCTTCGAGACGGCGGCGCTCCACCTCATGCAGCTGTGAGCGATGGATCCAATGGGCAAAGAGCTCTGCGGCTGAGATCGGCGTCTGCACGGCGGCCTGCCGGCTCCCCTCCCACATCGCTGCGGTCTGGCGACACGTCTCGGGCGGATGCTGCAGGAGCTCTTGGACTACATCTCGGCCGACGGCTTCTTCCGTGGCGGCGAAGCCCTCGGACTGCGCCGTTGCCTCTGACCGCTCGGCGGTCGCGGGGCCGTCGGTCCCATCGGGGTGTGGGGGTGCCGACCCATCGTGGATGTGGGCGGTATCCCGCGCATCCTGGGGCAAGCTGGGCCCCCCAACGTCGGCCTGGGCGACCTCTTGCGGGTCAACGTGTGCGCCGTCCGCCTGATCCCGCCACGGCGCCGGGCTCAGCAGGGCGAGGCGGATCGCGCTCGGCCCACCTTCGTCGTCGTGAGCCGGCGCCTGGGAGGAGCCAATTTCGACGGATCCGGCTCGCCGGGTGAACAATTGCGACCACATGGGGTGCGAGCTCCTAACCGTTGGTTTCGAGGCGCGGATCGGCGCCGTCCAGAGCGACGATGGCCTCCTCGTCGTCGCGCAACACCACGAGGTCCTCGACGCTCTCTTGTGCCTTCAAGCCGTCGCCCGCGGGCCGCGCGTCCGCGCCGTCACCGAACGAACGCAGAGAGGTCTGCACATCCTGGATCCAGCTGCCCATCTCTCGTTCGCGCTGCTCGAGCTGTGACTGGCGCCGCGCGATGCCGGCGAGAGCCTCGTCGCACCGACGTTGGGTGGTTCCTCGCAGAGACTGAGCGGAGCGCTCGGCGTCCTCGATCGTCTTCTTGGCCTGAGCCGTCGCCTGTTCGTGCAGGGTGTTGGCGTCCTGCTCGGCGCGTGTGCGGACCTGAACCGCTTCCTCGCGGATGCGCGCGGCGTCCTGTTCGGCGACCTTGCTCGTTTTCTCCGCCTTGGTCGTTGCCTGTTCGTGCAGGGTGTTGGCGTCCTGCTCGGCGCGTGTGCGGACCTGAACCGCTTCCTCGCGGATGCCAGCGGCCTCCTGCTCGGCCTCGTTGACGGTCTTCTGGGCCTTCGCCGAGGTTCTCTCGCGTAATGTGCTCGCGTCTTGCTCGGCGCGCTCCCGGATCCCTTCCGCTTCCTCCCGGACCGCGGCGGCATCGTGCTGAGCGCGCTCGCGAACCTGACCCGCCTCCTCGCGGACCGCGGCGGCATCCTGCTGAGCTCGGTCACGGACCTGACCCGCTTCTTCGCGCACGCCGGTCGCATCCGACTCGGCGCGTTCGCGGATGTCCTTCGCAACCTTCGCGGCCTCCTCCTCCGCCTCACGCACGAGTGCCCGAGCGTCCTGCTCGCCCTTCCGCCGCAACGATTCGGCGCCGTCGCACGCAGCCTGGAGCAGGACGCCGGCCTCCTGGCCGAGATCCTTGAAGGACGGCACCCTGCCGAGCGCCACCTCGTAGGCGTCGGCCACCTCCGCGAGAAATGACATCACCTCGTCGGGGTCCAGCCCGCGTCGCCCGCTCGTGAACTTGCGAGTTCTCACCTGCTCCGGCTTGAGTCCGAGGGTGTTGTTCATGACCATCCCTTACAGGTTGTGTGCCACAAGTGCCTGATGTGCAATGCGATGCGCAGTGCATTGAATAGCATCCCGGCCGGGGGGTCCTCAATCACCCGAACGGGTACTGTGGGGGACGCCCAGCCCGTGCCCGCGGGTGCATGCTGGGGGTTCTCGCCGATCGGAGTCTCAAAGTCCGACGGAACCCGGCGACCCACTCCTTGATGCAGCGCAAGATGAGGCGGTCCCGGCTGAGGTCGCGGATCGCGCCGAGTCTGCCCATGTGCTGCCCGAGCCGTCGAACCACTAAGGACCGCGGCGCGTGGAACCACCTCTGACCTGAACCTCTAGCGGGGGACCTACAGGTGGGGCACCAGTTGGATGCTTATTCAAGCCTCTCCGCAGGGCCGAACTTGTGTAGCGGTTTGTGCCCACAGGGCTCCTCAAGTGTCCAGAAGCCGCCGGAGGCCCCTTTCGTCGAGCGGATCCACTCTGCGCAGTCCCCGCACGTCGTCGAAGCTGGCGTCCGCCGACACGATCGTCGGAATGTCCGTCACCAGGCAGGTCGCAGCGTGCACGCGATCGTTGGCTCCCAGATGAGCCGGTACTTCGAGGGCCAGAGCCTTCCCGAAGATCTCGTCGGTCACCGCGAGAACTGGAGCGAACAGGGCTCGGACATCCGCCGTCAACCCGCCAAGATCACCAAGTGAGCCCCGAAGCTCGAGGTGCCAGATCTCTTCGAGGACGGCAACCGACGTCCGGGCGTCTGCCTCACCAAGGGAGACAGCTTCGAGGACGCGGGTGCACGAATCCCGATAGCGGGAGCGGGTCGTTGCGTAAATGATGATGTTCGTGTCGACGAAAAACAATTATCCGAAGCGTCCTTCGACGAGCTCGTCGAGTTGGTCGGGAGCGACAAAGCGAGTGCGCCGAGCGACTATTGATCGATAGGCCCTCCCCCGGTCTTCTTGGGGGACGACCGCGAGATGTTCGTCGACCGCCTCTCGGATCAGTGCGGTGACAGAAGTGCCGCGGCGCTTGGCCTCTTTCTGGAGATGGCGCCGTTGTTGCGGAGTCAGAAGTATCTGGAGTCGCTCACTGTACATACACACAGTATACACATCAAGCCCGCGTTCACATCCCTCGGGGTGCTTCCTGATCTCCGCCGGGCTTCGTCCCCGATCCCCGACACGTGGGCACCGATCCGAACCAGTCCGGGGCCATCAGCTGCCACGCCGCCTGCCTTAAGCCCGCCCGAAGATCCGCGCGCTTCGATCGGCGGTGCTGCAGGCGTGCGCATCAGGGACCGGCAACTGCAGCCTGCCCAGTCCAGAAGTGCTCGAGTGGCTTTTACTCGCGCTCGAGTTCGATCAGGAGGGCAATGGTGGGCCCAGATGGATTTGAACCATCGACCTCACCCTTATCAGGGGTGCGCTCTAACCGAGCTGAGCTATGGGCCCGGACGGATAAGGATCCTACTCATCACGCCACGAGGCGGGCGCTACGAGAGCCGTCCGGCTAGTGGTCCGAGTTCAGCCCGAGCCCCGAGACGATGTCCTCCTTGGGGCGGGCACCGATGATCTGAGACTCGCGCTCCCCGTCCTTGAACAGCGCGATCGTTGGGATGCTCATGATCCCGTACTTGGCGGCGATGCCGGGCGCCTCGTCGATGTTGAGCTTGACGACGCGGACCTTGGCGCCGTACTCGTCCTGGATCTTCTCGAGCTCCGGGTGAACGAGACGGCAGGGACCGCACCACTCCGCCCAGAAGTCCACGATCACCGGCGTGTCGGAGCCGAGCACGACCTCGTTGAACTCCTGCTCGCTCACTGCCTGCATGTTGGCCACCAGGGCGTCCTCCCGATTGATGTCTTTGTTCCTTACCCATAACCATGCCCGCAGAACTCATATTTCCGTTGCCTCGGCCGGGGACTTGCTAGCATCCCGGTTCCACCCACCGGGGTGGGTTCCGCTCCAGAGGGGGGTTGTCTTGAGGCACCGCGTCGCTGTAGCGCTCGCCCTGTCGCTGGCTCTGATCCTCGCTGCTCCGGGCCTCTCCGGGGCGACGCCCCGGGACGACCCACGCCTAAGCTCCCGACGGGAGAACATCCTTCCCGAAGGCTTCGTCCCCGCCGCCGTGCGGGCACGACAGCCGGCGCGTTATGCCGTCGTGCTCGAGGCGCCGTCGGTGGCCGACAGGGTCGTGGCGGCGAAGGCGGCCGGCGCTCCTCTGTCCGGGGCGGCGCAGACGCAGGCCCGCGACGCGGCGAGGGCGGCACAGGAGGCCGTGGTCGGCGCCGCCGAGTCTGCCGGGGGAGAGGTCGTCTACCGCTTCGCGACGCTGCTCAACGGCTTCTCGGCGGAGCTCACGTCAGACGCTGCAGCGGCCCTCGCCCGGCGCCCCGACGTCGCCTCGGTCCAGCCGGTGCAGCGGATCACAGGGTCGCTGGCTTCGAGCGTGCCCCAGATCGGCGCGCCGAAGGTATGGCGAGGCAACACCTTCGGGGGCAAGAAGGCGCGCGGCGAAGGCATACGGGTCGCGATCATCGACTCGGGCATCGACTACACGCACAAGGCCTTCGGAGGTCCCGGGACGGTCGAGGCGTACGAGTCCAACGATCCGACGGTGCGAGAAGAGGGGACCTTCCCCACCGAGAAGGTTGTGAAGGGCTACGACTTCGTTGGTGACGGCGACTACGACCCCTACGACGACGATCCCGACAACGACACTCCCACACCGGACGAGGATCCGCTCGACCTGGACGGCCACGGTACTCACGTGTCGAGCACGTGTTGCGGCACCGGCGTCAACGGCAACTTCGGCAAGGGGGTGGCACCCAACTCGAAGCTGTGGGCCTACAAGGTCCTCGGCACCGCCGGAACGACCACGGGCGACGTTCTCGCGGTGGCCATCGAGCGCGCCATGGATCCCAACCAGGACGGAAGCGTCAAGGACCACGCCGACGTCATCTCGATGTCGATTGGCTCCGACTACGGGGAGCCGAAGACCGTGGACACGATCGCGTCCCAGCAGGCCGTGAACCTCGGCGCGGTGGTCGTTGCCTCGGCCGGGAACGCGGGCAACCAGCCCGTCGGGGGGTCACCGTACGTGGTCGGCTCTCCGGCCGTGGCCCACGGCGTCATCTCGGTGGCCGCGTCCATAGACCAGTTCCGTGCGCTGACCGTGGCGGCCGAGGGCGTCTCCTTCCCCGAGGGGGGCTATGCGGTGCACCAGGACTGGTCGGGCCCCGTCGAGGCGGATATCACGGGCGAGCTCGTCGACGCCCGTGAGGTCGACCCACCGTCTGATCCGGATGGGCAGCCGTCTCCGGCGGACCGGCAGCTCTGCGACGAGACCCCGACCGGCAGCGAGCTCGACGGCAAGATCGCCCTCGTGTTCAAGGGCTCGACGGCGGAGGGCGATTGCGACGGCACCGAGAAGGTCTTCCGGGCGCAGGAGGCGGGCGCGAGCGCGGTGATCCTGTGGTCGGGCTTCGCCGGGCTGCCGTTCGCGCTGGGCGCCGGGGAGCTCGGGGAGGACATCACGATCCCGGCCGTGATGGTGAGCACGGCCGACGCGGCCGCCCTGGCGGCGGCGGTCAGCCCGGATGCGCCGGGGAGCTACAACACCGCCCCGCTGACGGTGACGATCAACGCCCAGGCCCAGGTGGTCCCCGGCGTTAGCGACTGGGTCACCGACTTCAGCTCTGAAGGTCCGGCGCGGGTCACCGACGAGCTCAAGCCGGATATCACCGCTCCCGGAGCGGACATCACTGCGGCTGGGGTCGGCACGGGCGACGGCGCGCTGACGATCTCTGGGACCTCGATGGCGGCGCCTCACATAGCCGGCGCGGCCGCGCTCCTACGCCAGATCCACCCCAACTGGGAACCGAGGAAGATCAAGGCCTCGCTGATGAACCACGCCAAGCGCCGGTTGAAAGACGCCTTCGGCGCCGGTCCCGTGTCCGCGACGGTTCAGGGAGCAGGCCGCGTGCGCGTCGACGAGTCGGCAAAGGCTCGCTCGCTCGTATGGCCGGGCAGCATCTCCTTCGGGCTCCGTCAGGCCCCCAAGAAGAAGACCATCAAGCGATCCTTGCAGGTCAAGAACCTCTCGGCGCGAGCACACACCTACAAGGTGAAGGCCGGGACGCGCTACAGCGATCTCGCCCCAGGTGTGGCAAAGGTCAGGATCGGGCTGAGCAAGTCTAGCTTTGGCGAGTCCCGCTCCTTCAGGTTGGGCGCCAAGCGCAAGGAGACGGTATGGGTGCGGCTCAAGGTGAAGCCCGGGCTCATCTCCGAGGTCGAGCAGGAGTACGGGTGGTATTACTTCAGCCCGAACATCGACGGCGTCGTCAGCGTCAAGCAGCGCGGCGGCAAGAAGGACTCGTTCGGCGTTCCATGGCACGTCGCTCCGCTGGCTGCCTCGAAGAGCGACGTGGCGGCGGACAGCCTTGACCTCTCTTCGGGATCCGCGACCCTCGCCGTGAGCAACGACGGGGCGGGCGTCTCTCAGGTCGATTCCTATCTCGCCGGTGGGCGCGATGCGCGCGAGACGGGGCGAGAGGAGGACCTCACTCGGATCGGTGCGCGATCGTTCACCGGTGACTCGATAGATGGGACAGCGGAAGGCGTTCCCGGAGGTACCGATCCGCTCGGTGCACTGAGCTGGGTCGATTTCCTGACGGCAGACGACGTTCCCGCGGAGCCGGTCGAGTTCGGCGCGAGGGCGACGGGAATCCACAACACGACGGAGAGCGTCGAGGTGGACGTCTTCATCGACGCTGCAGCCGACGGCGACTTCGCGGATCCAGAGCTCGAGGCAGACTATCTGGCCGTCAAGCTTCCCGGTGACGGGTTGACTTGTCTGTTCGATCTTTCGCTCGAGTCGCCCTTCGACGAGTGCGCCGCGACCTACTTCCCGGATTACTCGAACTTCAACACGAACCTGTTCGGGGTGGCCGTCGACGCCCAGGCGATAGGTCTCAGCGACGCACAGCCGGAGGTTTCCTACAAGGTTGAGGCATGCACCCTAGCCTTCGACCAGCCGACGTTCGAGCCGGCGATCTGTGACGGGGTGGGCGGTATCCCCGAGGCGACCGGAACGTATCGCGCGCGCCTGAACGTCATCGATCCCGCGCTCGCCGTCGCTCCGCTGATCTGCGGCGGCTTCTGGAGCGCCGTGCGACTCGATCGAGGTCTCGAGAGGGTCTGCCCAAGCGGGCGAGGACCCGTCGTTACTGCTGTTCTTCCCCAACAACCGGCCGACGGAGAGCACCGAGGTAGTCAAGACGACGGGCGGCTGATCGGCTGTTGTACGAGTGTCACGAGCGGTTCGGCGCGCCGGACCCCTCGCCCTTCGGCTTTCGTCGGATCTGAACCGACTCGCCGGCGGTTCCGTCGCACGCCATGTGGTGAGGCCGCAGGCCGGGAGATAGGATGTGGCGCTGCACGAAGTAGCCGCGTCATCGAAGCCTTGGGGCGGTAGCTCAGTTGGTAGAGCACCTGCTTTGCAAGCAGGAAGTCGTCGGTTCGAGTCCGATCCGCTCCACAAGAATCCGTAAAGGGGCCTGCTCGTAAGCCCATAAACTTCACCAGAGTGCTTCCCGGGAGAGAGCCCTTACAGATCAGCACTGCGCTCACTCAGCAGCTGCTTTCGACGTTGCGCTAGGGTCCGCCGCCAGGCGGCGACGAGCAGGGGGAAGCGATGCAGCACACGACGACGCACACCGAGATCGAGGTCGGCATATCAGCACACTGGGCGAAGTAAGAGTCGAGAACCCGCGAAAGCATGGGATGAGGACTTGAGCCACCGGGGGACACCAGGAAGCGCATCTGCGTGGAAGAGCCGTTGCGGCTGGTGCCGGTGTAGGAGGGTCCGAAGAGATCTTCTCTTTGCCACCGCCTGGTCCTTCGGTCCTCGTGGCGGAACCGACGGCCCTACGCCCTGCCCCCTTCCCGGAGGTCCCGTGCCGGGATCATCTTTACGAAAGGCTCGGCGGCCATCCTGGCCACCTCGATCCTTCCTTGCTCGCCTCTTTCGAACACGAGCTGCTCGCCGGACCAGCGGCCTCCACGGACCATGAAGGTGAGGTCGTTGTCGGTCGGCTCGAGGCGGCGGAAGTCGTCCCCGGTGGAGATCATCAGCCGGCCGTCGCGCCACTCGACGCGCGCCTCTTGCCCGAAGTCCTCCATGACGTAGAGACCGAGCAACTCTCGCCATCGCTCCGGCGTCGCCTCCCGCTGCGCGCGCGGTTCCGCATCTGGATGCCCCGATGAGCGTCCGAGCATCTCTTCGACGAGACCGAAGGCAAGCTCGGAGGCGTCGCCGATGCCGTTGAGCAACACGATCGCACCGATGCGGGCGGCGACGTTGAACCGGATACTCGTGTCGAACCCGTTCAAGCTCCCGTCGTGTCCCAGCAGGATCGTCTCGTCGCGGCGCGTCGAGTACCACGCCACTCCTTGTGCCTCGGTCCAGTCGTCGCGCGTGATGGTTCTGGGGCGGAACATCTCACGTAGAGACGACGCTCGTAGCACTTGATGTCCGGTGTCGTCGTCGGCGGCCGTGAACTGGAACACGATCCAACGGGCGAGATCCGCAACCGTCGAGTAGAGGCCGCCGTCCGACTCGATCCCGGTTGGAGGAAGGATCGCGGCAGGCCGAAGCTCGTCCGTGAACCAGCGAGCGTCGTAGCCGCGCGCCACGCGCTCGCCGAGATCGTGGCCCGGATCGAACGTCGTGCTCTTCATCTCCAGCGGCTCCGTCACGCGCGCGCGTACGTGATCGGGATAGGAGCGCCCGCCGATGCGCGCCACGACCTCTCCGAGCAGTTGGAACGCAAGGTTCGAGTACTTATCGGCAGAGTCGGGCGGGATCGCGATCGTGATGTGGTCTGCGGCCGCCAGGACCTCTTCCGTTGAGGGGTAGAAAAAGCTCTCCGGCCTCATCCCTGGAGAGTCGGTCATGAGGCCGGACTCGTGAGTGAGCAACCGCCGTATCGTGACGTGCTCTATGGGGCCGAACGGGTCGCGCGCAGAGGCGAACTCCGGGATGTGCTGCACCAGCGGATCATCGAGATCGAGCTTGCCTTCATCGCGCAGCTGCATGATGGCGGTTGCCGTGAAAGTCTTTGTGATCGACGCGATGCGATAGAGGGTGTCTTCGTCGGGGGCCCGGTCGGATGCAGTCTCGACGAACCCGTAACCACCCGACCACGCCAGCCGGTCGTTGAGCACGACGCCGGCGGACGCGCCCGTAAGGCGTTGCTCTGCGACGGATGCGGCCGCCCTGGCGCTCAGACGACGCGCGACATCGGATGTGACTTCACTCATCATCTGCCTTCACATCGCTTCATCGGGAATGTGTGCTGCCGGGCTCTGAGGGTTGGCGTGCAAGCGTGCCGCAGCCATCTGAGGCCGACGGCAGGCGCCTCACGGCACGCTATGCGAGTCTTTCGTTGCGTTTCCGTTGGATGCGCTTGCCGATTGTTCCGGCGCACCCTCGGCCAAGCTTAGATCCGGTTCACGGGTCGCGGTCCTCTTGACTTCGACGTCGTCTCCTAGCTCGTCGATGCGAGCGATCTGCGACGCGAGCAAGAACGAGTCGATCGGGGTGCTCGCTACCCGTTGACCACCGGCGTCCCACACGGTCGAGACGGTCATGATCATCACGTCGGAGTCCGAAGACGGTGCCTTGCCCTCCATCACACCCTCGATGCAACGTCCGCTGTGCAGATACACCTTGAGTCGCGGCCGCGGGGCCGGCGGAGGCGGAGGCGCCGAACTGCGGCGCGCCGCAGTCTCCTTACCGTCCGACGGACGTTCACCAGACGACCCTGAAGGCACCCCAAGCATCCTCTCCTCCAGTGGCGCTGCGGCGCTCCGGACCTGGGGCGGCTCCTCGGCGCGCGCGGCGCGCACCGGGGCCACGCCCGGCGCGCCGCCCTTGCGGCGTAGCAGCAGCACGGCGGTGGCGCCCGCCAGCACCAAGGTAACGAGAGCGATGTCGAGGTAGCCGATGACCGCGGTCTCCACCGTGGCGGAGCCGGGCACGTCGAAGCTTGCACTCAGGGCGATACCGCCGCCGCCGGCGCGCGCGACGTAGGAGCCTTCGGGCAAGAGAAGGGTAGGGCTCGCGCCACCTTCCAGCCTGACGGTGTCGCCGTCTGGATACGTCACTTCGATGCCGGGGCTTGCCGACGAGCCGAACACGACATCGCGCGCGCCGAACTCGACGACGCGCCCGGCGACCTCGATCGGCCATTCGCTGCGCGCGGAAGGCTGGAACGGCTCCGATGAGGCTTCGATCTCTTTGCCGGCAGCAACGACGTGATCGACCTCGTAGGTGAGGTTCTGCTCTTCGAGTCCGCCGTTCGAGGCGAGCACGTTGCTGGCGACGACCCACTGCGAGCCCGCCGGATAGCGTTCCCAGCGAGGCGCCGTGGGACCCCGCAGGCCTTGCGTCAGCGCAGGCAGCGAGAGCATCTCGCCGTTGTCGTCGACCACCGTCACGGATCGCATCGTGGACGCGGGGAGGGCTGCGCCTGCAGCATCGCTGAAGCTGGGTCGCACGATGTAGCTCCTGTTGAAGCCCGCGACGATCTCCATCGGGCCGGCGACCGAGATCATGCGCTGGCTTCCCGATGCTCCGTCGGACCACTTGGAGAAGTCGACGCGCAGTCCCGGCTCGATCACCCGGTGTGCCGTGACCGTGAACACGTGATCGCCTGGACCGGCAACCGCCGCTTGCGCAACGCCGGCCGCGTCGGTGTGGAAGACTTCGCCGTCGATTGCGAACCGTACGTTTTCCAGTGCGGGAAGCGTTCGAAGCGTGACGGGGATAGAACCGGCCTCCTGCGCACTCGCATGGGGCGGAACGAGGATCGAGGATGCGGCGAGGGCTACGACGAGCAGCGATAGAGCTGCAGTGGGCAAGGGCGCGAGCATCCCGCTCCTTCTCGAGGCGCACGGCTCAGACATGGGTTCGGAACTCCTCCCACGCGTCGTGCCATAGCTCGTCGACCGAGGGGCTCAGCTCGAGCTCCATGAACCCGCGATTGAAGTCCTTCGTGCGGACGATCGTGTTCTCGAGATAGGACGGCACGTATCCCTCACCCACCAACCGTTCGGGATCGGCGTCTCTTTGAGGAGGCTGATAGCCGTTCCATCCGAAGTTCTTCATGGCCGTCTGCGAGTCCAGCAAATAGTTGAGGAAGTGGTGTGCGAGTACGGGATTCTTTCCATTCTTCAGGACGGCGATCGTGTCGTTGCCCACAGCCCCGCGTCCGTCGGTCGGCGCCCAGTAGCGTGGCACGGTCGGATCCGCCCCTTTCGGGAAGTAGTACTGAGCCGCCACCATGTCGCCGGAGTATGCTTGGTGGATCCACGCGCGACCCTTCGGCAGGTTGTCGTACGCATCGATGCTCAAAGCGCCGACGAGATCTGCGAGTTCCGTCAGATCCTTCTGCGCGAGAGCGATGTCCTTCGCACGGGCAGTGTTGAGGTTCGTGATGCCGTTCTTCAGCAACGCCATGCCGAGAACCTCTCGGTAATCGTCGAAGAGGTTGATCTTTCCCTTGTACTTGGGCTCCCAATAGATCTCGTACGGGTTGGGCATGGCGGCAACGTCTTCGTCGACGTAATCGATCCGCCACGCGATCCCGGTCGTGTAGACCGTGTATGGAACCGTGTAGCGCCAACCCTGGTCATAGAAGGGGTTGCGGTACACGGCCCAGACGTACTCGTCGAGATTGGGTATGTAGGAGTGGTTGAGCGGCCGCACGATCTTCTCCGCGGCGAGCTTTCCCAGCACGTCCACCCTGTGGAAGAAGACGTCGTAGTCGTCGCGCCCGGAACGCAGCCTTGAAAGCGCCTCGTCCATATTGGCGAAACTCGAGATCTCGACCTCAATGCTGTACTTCTCGGCGAACTCGTTGGCGACCTTGGGCCAGAGGTACTCCTCCCAGTTGTAGATCTTGAGCGTTGCCCCTTGCTCGGGAGGGAGGTCGTCGTCCAGCGGGGGGTTGTCGTCGAAGAGGGGAAGCGTGACGGGGCGGTCGGGGCGCGCCAGCCGGAAGGATGGTCCACTGCGCCGTGGCTCGGCCGACGAGCACGCAGAGAGCAGCGTGGCCGCGGCCGCCAGCCCCAGCGATGCGCTCCCGGACCGGCGCAGGAAGGCGCGGCGGTCGATCTCCCTCTCACAGGAGCGCCGCTTCCCTGGACGTTCCATGTCTCCTTCCCCCTTCTCGCTCCGCCGGAATGCGACGCAGCGACCGGGGCGATCCCCCGTCCATGATGCCAGGTTCTTCCAGAAAGAGCTAGAGGGTCGGGCGGCCACCCGAGGGCCTCGGCTTCCTCTGCCTTCTAGTGGAGCAGCACCGGACCCGGTGCGCAAGATGGTTGGCGGCCGCCCTCAGGTGACGACGCGACCGGCCTCGACGGCGGCTCGTGCCGCCTCGAGTCCGCGGGTGAAGGGGAGCGCTGCTGCCTCAGAGACCCCGCGCGCGCGGTAGCCGCCATAGATGGCATGCCCGGCGCGCAGCCAGAAGCAGTCGACGACGGGGAAGCCGGCGGCGGCGAGCCACGACAGTTGGTCGGCAAGCGGTGATGGCTTGTCCACCTCCGGGTCGGGATGGCGGAAGAGGTTCCACCCCGAGCGTTGGAAGGCCTCGAACGGCTCTCGGGGCCCCGCGCCTGCCGGAGAACGCTGCTCGGCCTCCCTATCCCAGGTCGCCGCGAAGAGCGCGCGGACCTCGCCCCGTTGAGGCTCCACCAGGTCGGCGATCAGAAGCGCGCCGCGCGCCGGAAGCTGGGTAGCCACCTGCTCGAACAGGCGCCTCTTGCCTGTTCCGGAGAGGTGATGGAGGGTGAGCGACGACACCACGGCGTCGGCTCCGTCCAGGTGCGGCAGCCAGTCTTGCGATGCCAGGTCGAAGTGATCGATCGCGGCGCGCCCGCCGAAGCGGGCCAGAACGCAAGCTGCGCGCTCTCGCATCGAGTCGGACCCGTCGAGGGCGAGCACCGAGGAGCCCGGATAGCAGTCGAGGATCGTGTGCGCGAGCATCCCCTCTCCCGCGCCAAGCTCGACCACCCGGAAGCGCTCCTCGTGCTCGAACGGCAGGAGACAAGCGATCGTCGCAAGCTGTTCCTCGCGCGCCGGCACTGCGATCGAAGAGATCGCGCGATAGAGCCCAGAATCCCCCTCGCCCCAGCCCTCACTCACGATGCCTCCCTAACCCTCAGGGTGCCGACCCGGGAAGCCCTGCGCTCCGAGATCCGCGGATGGCGAGCATCTGCGTTCCGGAAAGCGATCGGCGCGCCCTCCCGGCTGCGATGCTCTTCATAGCGGGCTCAGAGCGTAAGCCGGAACCGTTGTCCCATGCAGGGAGAGCCGCACGCCCCCCGGACCGATGCGTCGTCGCCGTTTGCGCGTCGGCGGCTCGGGCGGTCACCGGGGAACCGGCTCGTGCGCGGGTTTCTCACCGGACGAGGGGTGGCGCCGCCCTGGTTTGACGTTTTCTGGAACCTCCGTCTAGGGTCGCTCCACAGAGCCCGAGGGGGCTCTTTTGTTTTGGGGCGTCGCCACGGCGATGAGGCTTGCGACAGGGAGGTGCGCCATCTACCGCTCGATCTTGCTTGTGCTGTGCTTGTTCTTGACGCTGGGGGGTGTCCTGCTGGGCACCGGCGTGGCCCAGAGGAAGGTCATGAAGGGCGAAGCCGTCTACTACGCCAACCGCTACAAGGGGCAGACGATGGCCTGCGGAGGACGCTACAAGCCCAAGAAGATGATCGCGGCCCACCGGACCTTGCCGTGCGGGACCAAGCTCAGGGTGAAGAACAGGGCCAACGGCAAGAAGGTGACCGTAACGGTGAAGGATCGGGGGCCGTACAGCGACTCGAACACGATCCTCGACCTCTCGCGCCGGGCGGCGCGCAAGCTCGGCTACATCCACGCGGGGCGCACCAAGGTCCGGGCTGTGATCGTCGGAGGTTAGCCGGCGCCGTCACTCGGCGTCGTATTCGACCTCGAGGGATGCGACGGCGTGTGACAAGGCGCTCAACACGGATTGCATCTGCAGCAGCTTCATGATGTTTCCGGTCACCCGCAGCTTGCCCTGCATGAAGGCCTGCTGCGGATGGATCTCCCGCTTGCTGATCGCCACGGCAGTGTCGTAGCTCTGGGTGATCGTCGCCTCGGCTCCCTCAATCTCACCGATCCCCATCTGGGCGGCGCCCTCGTCGATCGCGAAGTAGTACTTCGTCTCTCCGGCGGGCGTGTCGGTGACGACCTGCTGCAGCTTCGCCGGGTGGCGCGCTGCAGCGTCGCTGAACTCGCTCGACGAGTTGAGCGCCTCCGTGACGGCTTGGGCCCATTCCTGCGAGAGGAACCTCACGGCCATCGAGACCTCCTGAGGGATTCGTCTTCGTCGGGCGCAGAACATACCTTTGCCGTATGAGGTTCGTCATTCCTGTTGCCGCGTGACGCTTCAGCCGCCCGCGCCGGCCCCGCGACATGCGGCAACCCTCGTGCTCCTACGCGATGGGATCGACGGGCTCGAGGTGTTGCTCACCGTGCGCCCGCGCCACTTCCGGTTCATGGGCGGGGCGGTCGTCTTCCCCGGGGGAGCGGTTGCGCCCTCCGACCTCGACGGGCGCTGGGCGAGGGCCTCGGCCCGCTCTCCCGTCGCGGCGCCCGCCGAGCTGCACGAGGCGGGCGGTGCTGCGGCCCTGGGGTCTTTCGTGTGTGCCCTGCGGGAGGCGTTCGAGGAGGTCGGTTTGCTCCTCGGCGAGGGCCCGACGCACGAGTTCGCTCGGGCGGACGCCGCGCAACCCGAGCGCTTCTTGGAACGCTGCCTCGATCTCGGTGTCGTCCTGTCGACGGACCAGCTCGTCCCGGCGGGCCGCTGGGTGACGCCGGTCGGCTCCCCGGTCCGGTTCGACACGCGCTTCTTCCTCGCCCGGGCGCCGGCGCAGTGGCAGCCGGTCCCCAACCCGGAAGAGGTCGCGGGATGCCGCTGGAGCACCCCCGCCGACGCGCTCGGCGAGCTCGCCGCGGGCCGAGCCATCATGGCGCCGCCGACGATCGACGTGCTTCAGCGCCTCCGGAGCTGGGCGACCGTCGATGCCGCCCTGACCTCGGTGGTGGCGGGCAGCCTGGAGGGATCGTCCGCGCTGCTCGCGGCGCGCCTCTCGCCCCTCGTGCAGGTGGTGGTGGCGCCGAATCCGGGGCAGATGACGGGTCCCGGCACCAACACCTACGTCGTCGGCACCGGCCCCACGTGGGTGATCGATCCTGCGGTGCAGGACCCGGCCTACATCGACCGCCTCGCCGAGGTCGCGGGAGACGTCGCCGCCATCATCGTGACGCATCGCCATCCGGACCACGTCGGAGGCGTCGCGGCCTTCCTCGAGCGTACGGAGGCCCCCGTGGCCGCGTTCGGGCCTCAGCGCGCCGGTGGAGCAGACGTTGTACCCCTTGCCGACGGCGACATCCTGCGCATCTCGGGAGCAACGCTGCGGGTCCTCCATGCGCCGGGTCACGCACGCGATCAGCTGGCTCTCCTGCTCGAGGAGGAAAAGGCCCTGTTCGCGGGCGACACGGTGCTGGGGGAGGGCACGCCGGTGATCTCGCCGCCCGAGGGCGACATGCGGACCTACCTCGCGACGCTTCGCCGTCTCGCGACCTTCGGCGCGGACCGCATCTACCCGGGCCACTTCCGGGCGCTGGACGGCGGAGAGGACGTCTGGCGCCGCCTGCTCGAGCATCGCGCCGAGCGGGAGGCCGGCATCATCGCGGCGCTCCATCCGTCGGGCTCTTCGATCGAGGACATCGTTCGGCTCGCCTACGAGGGGACCCCGCTCGAACTCCATCCCGTGGCCGAGCGATCCGCGCTCGCGCACCTCGAGATGCTCGCGCAAGACGGGAAAGTGTTGCGCACTGGGCGACTATGGAGAGCGCAAACGGGTTAAGAAATGAACGTCCGCTCGCTTAGCGAGGAAGAGGATGCTGCCGAGGATTCGCCAAGCACAAAGGGGAAGCTGGTGGTGGATCCTCCACGTCGCCGAGATCACCGCGTGGGGAACGGCGGCGGTCATCTTCTTGCTGCTCCACTCGACGCCGCTTCCGACCGCGATCTATCGCGCCGGCCTCGTCGTCGTGGCTCTGCTCGCCGTGTGGATCTTCGTGACCTTCCGCGTGATGCTCCCGCGGGCACATCGCGCTCAGTTCGTGACGGGACTGAGCGCGGTGGTCGGGCTCATGTTCGCGGGAACGGTATACGGGCTGCTGCGCGGCTACGTGCCGTCGATCCAGCTCACGTTCGTGCCGGTGATCGTCGTGGTCGGGCTCTTGAGCAACCTCTCGCTCGGGGTCGCCGCAGCAGTGGCCGCGACCGCGGGCTATCTCGTGCTGGCCGGCCTCACGGGGGATCTGCCGAACCTCGTCTCCGGCGCTCTCAACGCGGCGATCTTCGGTCTCTCGGGGTCGGTCGCGGGGCTGCTGGCGCGCGAGCTGCGGTCGCACTACAGCGCGGAGCAAGAGGAGCATCGCCTCGCGACCGCGGTGCGCCATCGTCTCCTTGCGGTGCTCGACTCGGTCGGAGAGGCGATCGTCTTCCGCGACCGCCACGGCGTCGTGCGCATCGTCAACAAGCGCGCCGAGGAGCTCTTCGAGATACCGAGCGACGCCTACTTGGGCCAGCCCGTGGTCGAGCTCCTGCGAACGATAGCCCGCCAGACGGAGGACCCCGAGGGGTTCATGGAAGGGTTCCAGCGACTGCGGGACGAGCCGGAGGTCGAGTTGCGCGCGGCCGTCGAGCAGATCCTCCCGGCGCGCCGCGAGCTGCGCCTGCACTCGAGGGCGACGTTGGACGACTCTGGTGCGCTGGTCGGGCGCCTCGACGTCTACACCGATGTCACGGAGAGCGTCCGCCGAGCGGGCGAGATCGAGCGTCTCTACGAGGACGCGCGCAAGACCGCCGAGAGCTATCAGCGGGGCCTCCTACCGGCCGGGGTGCCGAGCCTTCCACGCCTCAACCTCGTCGCCCACTACGTCCCCGCAGCGGGGCGGCGCGCCGTGTGCGGGGACTTCTACGACTTCGTCCCTATGAGCGGGGGCAGACACGGGATCGCTCTCGGCGACGTCTGCGGTATCGGCCCGCCGGCGGCCAACGACGCCGCTCTAACGCGTTACACGCTGCGCTCGCTCGCGTGGGAGGAGGATGATGCCGGCAAGCTCGTGCAGAGGCTCAACGAGCATCTCGCGAGCCATCTCCCCGGTGACCGCTTCGTGCGCGTGGTGGTCGGCGTCCTCGAACCCGAGCGAGCAGAGCTCGAGTACACGAACGCGGGCCACGTGCCGCCGGTCGT
The DNA here is from genome assembly GCA_046262355.1 of Actinomycetota bacterium. Lineage (GTDB taxonomy): Bacteria > Actinomycetota > CADDZG01 > CADDZG01 > WHSQ01 > DATADD01. The sequence continues at coordinate 26,947 of JBHEMX010000033.1, forward strand.
CTATCGGGCGAAGTCGGGCGAGGTCGAGTGGTTGGCCGAGAGTGGGATGGCGCTCGGCGTCGACACCGGCACCCCGTTCACAACGACCCGCACGGTGCTCGACTCCGGTGACATGCTCGTCTTCTACACCGACGGAGTCACCGAGGCAGCACGCGGGGGGCGACCGTTCGGCCAGGGGAAGTTCTCGGACATCGTCGCTCAGTACGGCGTCGGGACGCCCGGCGAGCTCGTGCAGGCGATCCGGCGCGCCGTCGAGGCGTGGGTCGGAGGTGACGAGCTCCGAGACGACCTCGCCATGCTGGTCGTGCAGGTCGTTCCCGACTCCACGATCGGCGAACCCACGCGCGAGCTGGTGCTTCCGAACGAGCCCGCGCGCATCGCCGACGTGCGCGCCTTCGTCGCGGGCTTCCTCGCGGAGGTGAGAGCTTCGGTGGAGGCGTCGCAGGAGCTGCTGCTCGCGGTCGGTGAGGCCGTTGCGAACGCATGCCGCCACGGGCGCAGATCCGAGGGACACAGCGAGGTACGGGTTCGCTGCGTCCTGGACGGCCGGGACGTGACCGTGACGGTGTCGGACGAGGGCCCCGGCTTCGATCCTCAGGCCGTGGAGCGCGACGGGCTCCCCGATCGCTTCGCGTCGGGCGGTCGCGGGCTCTACTTGATGCGCGAGTTCGTCGACGACCTCGGGCTCGACACCTCGCCGGAGGGGACGACGGTGCGGCTCACGCGCCGGGTCAGGGAGGCAGGGCGCGACTAGTGCTCCTGCGCTCGCCCTACGATGCTTCGATCATCACACCGGGCGTAGCGGCGGCTTTCCGTCCTCCCGGACGAGCACCATCGGCTCCATGCAGTGCGTCGGCGCCTTGTCTCTGGCAGCCCTCTCTACCCGCAGCTCGAGCCCGCACATCGAGCAGACGTACCGCAGGCCGTAGTCGCTCACGTCCGTGACCTCGGGCTCGAGCGGCACCGTCACGATCGTGCGGATGTAGCGGGATCCGAAGACGAATATCGCCGCGAACATCAGCACGGCGACCGCCGCCCGCACGAATCCGAAGGAGGGCCCCAGGACGGCGACGGCGCCGAGCGCCAGTCCCACTGCGACGAGCCTCATCGGGGGCGTTCTCCACAGCGTCTTCCACAGGCGTGGATAAACCACAGGCATGTCATTCGCGCTCTCAATGCCACCTCGTGGCGACGATGAAGGAGGCGGAGACGAGCCCGAGCCCGTACCAGAGACGCCAGTTGGCGGTTCCTCCACCGAAGACCCCGACGTAGTTGCCGATGATCACCACCACGCCCGTGAGCAGCAGGGTGAAGAAGAGTGCGCCCACGAACGGAGGGGAGCGCTTCGGCTTCGGCTTGGGAGGCGGCTGTCGGCGCCGCCGCTTCGAGCGGCTCTTCGGCATGCGTCGACGATAGCGGTCGAGGGGGATAATCCTGGACCGATGAGGATCTTGCGCAACCTCGGCAAGCTGCTGATCTCCGTAGGTGTCGGCATCTTGCTCTTCGTAGGTTGGACCCTGTGGGGGACCGGCCTGTACACGGCGCGTCAGCAGGACAGGCTGGCGAGCGAGTTCGACGACCTGCCGGTGATGCCCATACGACCCGAGGACGAGCGGGGCCTCGGGGGTCCCCCCAAGGGCTTCTCGCCCAGGCCCGGGGATCCCGTGTTCCGGCTCCGGATGCCGTCCATCGACCTCGACCACATCGTGGTGGAAGGGGTTGGAGACGACGAGCTGCGGCTCGGTCCGGGTCATTACCCGTCCTGTAGGGAGGGCTTCTCCCGTCCCCTGTGCACCGACCGCGACGCGGTGTGGCCGGGCGAGCAGGGCCGGGTGATCGTGTCCGGGCATCGCACGACCTTCGGCGCGCCGTTCTGGGGCCTGGACAAGCTCGAGATCGGTGATCCCGTCCGCATGCAGACCCAGTGGGGCGACTTCACCTACCGCGTGTCGGGCAGGGAGATCGTGGCGCCCAACGCCCGCGATATCGCGAATCCCGATGCGACGGAGGGATTCGAGATCGTGTTCACGACCTGCAACCCCAAGTTCTCCGCGGCGCAGCGCCTCCTGGTGTTCGCCAGTATGGACGCGGCGGCGAGACAAACGTGAGGCGCCGGCGAACGTGGCGCGCGCGCCTCGCCGAGTTGCTGTTGTGGGTCGCGATAGCCGTCGGGACCGCCGTGGCGCTGGTCGTGCTCACCGAGAAGCTGGCGCCACCGAATTTCTAGTGGCAGGCGGCGCCGACTGGGCCGCGGCGTGCGCGGCTCAGCCGCTCGACGGAAGCACCGTCGTCGCCTTGCCGTAGCGGAGCGCGAAGGCCTCGTAGCCGAGCTGCTCGTAGAAGGCGCGCCCGCCCTCGTTCGTGATCAACACGTCCACCCTGATGCCGCGTGCGCCCGCCAGGTGCGCGTAGTCCTCGGCGGCGCGCATGAGCTCCACGCCGCAGCCCTTGCCGCGCGCCCCCTCGGTCACGACGAGGGTGTCGATCTCGCACGAGACGCCCCAAGGCTTCTCGACCAGCCTGAGGTTCACGAACCCGGCGACGCTCTCATCGAGCTCGGCCACGTACACGATCGTCGCGGGAGACTCGAGCGCGCGGCGCGCCGTGTCTCGCCACGCGGAGTCGCCGACCTCGTAACGAGGGTTGTGCGGCTGCAGCTGCCGATGGTGGTGCTTGAGCTCGATGAAGAGGCGCGCCACCTCGTCGAGGTCGTCGATCGTGGCGTCTCGAACGAGCACCGAAGGTGACATGTCCCGACCTTATCGGCGCGCCGGAGCCCGTAAGCTCGCCCGGTGAGGGCAGGCATGCGCGTCTTGCTGATCGACAACTACGACTCGTTCGTCTACAACCTCGCGCAGAGCTTCGGCTCTCTCGGGGCCGAGCCGATCGTGGTCCGCAACCACCACTCGCTCGAGGAGCTGGAAGCGAGCGAGCCGGACGCCGTGGTCGTGTCGCCGGGGCCCGGCACACCGGGCGACGCAGGTGTATCCGTCGCGGCGATAAAGGCGTTCGCGGGGCGGGTGCCGGTGCTCGGCGTGTGCTTGGGACATCAGTGCGTCGCGGCCGCGTTCGGGGCCGATGTGGCGCGCGCCCGGGTCGGCCCCGTGCACGGTAAGACGTCAGAGGTGACCCACGACGGCACCGGGGTCTTCGCCGGCCTCCCGTCGCCGTTCTCGGCGACCCGCTATCACTCGCTCGCGGTCGAGCATCCTTCGATCCCTGCGGAGCTCCGGGTGACCGCACGCAGCACCGACGACACCATCATGGGCTTGCGCCATGCGGACCTCGCCGTGGAGGGTGTGCAGTTCCACCCGGAGTCCGTGCTCACGGCCGAGGGCGACAGACTGCTGGAGAACTTCCTCGCGTCCGTCCCCTGACGGGGTCCAGTGGGTGGCAGGTTGCCGTATGCGGGATCTCGCACCCCCTCGGCCGGCTCGAGCGGCCCCTTGGCCTTATTCGCCGCCCTGGACCTCGAGCACGACCTCGTCGCCCTCCCCGACCGACGTCCCTGCATCCGGGTCCGTGTCACACACCGTATCCGGAGGCTGGGCGCAGCCCTCCTCGCTTTCCTCCTGGCTCACGCTCAGCCCGAGCTCCGTGAGCTGGGCCTCGGCCTCGTCGGCATCCTGGCCCCCCACATCGGGGAGCTCGAAGTCCTCCGGCCCCTCCGATACCAGGATCGACACCACATCCTCGGGGGCCACCTCAGTGCCCGCAGCGGGCTCCTGCGCGACGACGACTCCCTCGTCGACGTCCGGGTTCGGCTCACGGTTGACGTCGACGCCCAGCCCCAGTCCCTGCAGGAGGCCGATGGCCTGTTCCTCGGGCAGCCCCTCGACCTGCGGGACCTCCACAAGCTCTGGTCCCGTCGAGAGCGTGATGGCGACGGAGCTGCCCGCGTCCACCTCGTCGTCGGGGGGCGGCGACTGAGACAACACTCGGCCCTCCTCGACCTCGTCGCTGGCCTCCCGGTTCACCGAACCGAGTTCGAGCTTGTGGTCCTCGAGGTTTCGACTCGCCTCGCGCTGGGTCATGCCCGAGAGGTCGGGCACAGATACCTGGCGCAGACCCTTCGAGATCGTGAGGACAACCGTGCTGCCCTCGTCCACGAGGTCGCGCGCCTCCGGGTCCTGTTGGATCACCTGGTCCACCGGCGCTCGATCGTTCCTGCGCTCGAACTCCACGCCGAACCCCTCTTGCTCGAGCGTGTCCTGGGCGACCTCGAGCTGGCGGCCCACGACGTCCGGAACGCGCACCTGGGGGACGCTGTCGGTGAGGTTGCTGAAGAGAAGCCAGCCGAGCGCTCCGAGCAGCGCGAGAACGCCCAGGACGACCAGCAGGATCGGTCCGGAGCGCCGCCGGCGATGCGGCTCGTACGCCTCTCGCTGCATGACCTGCGTCGATCCAGCGCCGGGCGCCACGGTCGTGTCCCCAGCCAGCAGTGGGGTTGCGTGCACGCCCTGGCCGCCGAGGAAGCGGTCGAGGTCTTGTTTCATATCGAGCGCGCCGTCGTAGCGGTTGTCGGGGTTCTTGGCCATCGCCTTCATGACGATAGCGTCGAGCTCATCCGGGACGTCGGAGTTGACGCGCGACGGCGGCGACGGCTCCTCGCGCACGTGCTTGTAGGCGATGGACAGCGGCGTGTCACCCGTGAAGGGCGCTCGGGCCGTGAGCATCTCGTAGAGCACGCAGCCGAGCGAGTAGACGTCGGAGCGCGCGTCGACCGGATCGCCCTGGGCTTGCTCGGGCGAGAGGTAGGCCGCGGTGCCGATGACCATCCCGGTCTGGGTCATCGTCTGCTCGCCGTCGCGGGCCAGCGCGCGCGCGATGCCGAAGTCGGTCACCTTCGTTTGCCCCGTCGTCGCGATCAGGATGTTGCTCGGCTTGATGTCGCGATGCACGAGCCCCGCGCCGTGCGCCCTCTGCAGCGCCTGGGCGACGTCTGCCGCGATCTCGGCAGCGCGCTCGGGCATGAGAGCCCCGTCGGCACGGATGATGTCGTCGAGGGGACGTCCGTCGATGTACTCCATGACGATGAAGTAGGTGCCTTCGTCGGCGCCGTAGTCGTACAGCGAGACGATGTTGGGATGGTTGAGATTCGCCGCCGACTGTGCCTCGCGGCGGAAGCGTTCGACGAAGGCGCGGTCGCGCGAGAGACGTTCGCTCAAGACCTTGACGGCGACCTCCCTGCCCAGCAGCTCGTCGCGGGCGCGGTAGACCTCGGCCATCCCCCCCACGCCGGCGCGCTCGATGACCTCGTAGCGACCGCCGTAGGTCGTGCTGGAGGTGCTCAATCCCTTTTCCCCTTGTCCTTGCCTTTGCCCTTGGGCTTGCCGTGGCCCGGTGGTCCGCCGTCTTCGTCCTGGCCGGGGGGCGTGTCGGGAGGCGCTTCCTCGTCTGGAGGCGGCCCCTCGCTGACCAACAGGGTAACGGTGTCTCCCACAGACAGCTCGGTGCCTTCCTCCGGATCGACCTGAACGACGATGTCCTTGTCCTCTTCCGACTCGACGACCTCAGTGGCGGATCGCAGCCCCGCCTCCCTTAAGACGCCCTCTGCGTCGCGAACGTTGCTGCCGACCAGCCCCGCCGGGACCGTCACGACCTCCGGCTCCTCGACCGGCGCGGGCGACTCGCTCGCCGGCTGCTGCGTCGGCGCGCCGCCGGCCTGCCCGCGCCGCGGCCGCCGCTCGTCGTCGCGACCCAAGAGCGTCATCGCCAGCAGTGCCGTCGCCGCGAGCAGCAGGATCGTGACCGCTATCCCGAGGGCGACGCCGAGGCCCCGTCGGCGCCGCCGCGTCGGAGCAGCCGCGAAGCGGTCGGTGCCCGGCGTCTCGCGCTCGATCGCGGTCGCGCGGACCCCGCCTCCGAGCACCGTAGTGGGCGGACCGGCGACGCCCATCACCGCGGTCGCGGGCGAAGCGCCCGACCCCGTCAGAGCCGCGCCCATCTCGGTGCCGTCGCCGAAGCGCTGCTCGGGCCGCTTGGCGGTCGCCCGCGCCACCACCGCATCGAGGTCTTCGGGCACGTTCTCCTGGGCACGGCTCGGCCGCGGCACCTCCTCGGAGACATGGCGCATGGCGAGCGCTATCGGGGACTCCCCGGTGAACGGTAGGACTCCCGTGAGCATCTCGTAGAGCACGATGCCCATCGAATAGACGTCCGAAGGGGGGCCGACGTCCCGGTCCGACGCCTGTTCGGGAGAGATGTACTGAGCGGTTCCCAGCACCGAGCCCGCAGCCGTGAGCGTCACGTCGCCGGCCGCCTGCGCGATGCCAAAGTCCGTCACCTTCACGGCATCCTCGGCGGACACGATGATGTTCGCCGGCTTGACGTCTCTGTGCACGACCCCGGATGCGTGCGCATATCCGAGCGCCTCGCACACCTGGACGGCGATCCGGCGAGCCCTATCGGGCATAAGCGCGCCGTCTGCGCGCAGGAGCCGAGCGAGATCCATGCCCTCGACGAGCTCCATGACTATGTAGCGGTGCCCGCCGTCCTCGCCGTAGTCGAAGACGTTGGCGATGTGGGGATGGATCAGCGTGGCAACCGAGCGTGCCTCGCGCCGGAAGCGCTCGACGAAGTCGGCATCCTCGGCCAGATCATCCCTCAGCAGCTTGACGGCGACGCGCCGGCCGAGCCTCTCGTCGGTGGCCGCATGAACGGTGCCCATGCCGCCGCGCGCGATCTGCTCCTCGAGCTTGTAGCGCCCCGAGAGCCGTGGGCCCTCTACCATTCGTTGCTGAGCTCGCGGTCCTTCTCGAGCACGGCCTTGGCGATCGGCGCCGCCACCACGCCGCCCGTCGCCTCGGCTCCGACCGTGCCGCCGTTCTCGACCACGACCGCCACCGCGAGCTGAGGATCGCTGGCGGGCGCGAAGCAGATGAACCACGCATGCGGCGCGGCTCCTTCTGCGCTCTGTGCGGTTCCCGTCTTGCCGGCCACGTCCACGCCCGAAATCTTCGCGTTCGGCGCGGTGCCGTCGTCGACGACCGCGACCATCATCTCGGTGAGATTGCGGGCGGTGTCCTCGGAGAGCGCGCGGCCCAGGCTCTCCGGCGAGAAGCTCTCCACGATGCCGCCCGACGAATCGATGATCTCGCTCACGAGACGAGGTCGCGGGACCTCCCCGCCGGTGGCCACCGTCGCAGCGACCAGAGCCATCTGCAGCGGCGTCGCAACGACGTCGCCCTGTCCGATGCCGGCGAACGCCCGCAGCGGCAGCGAATCGTCGGGGACGTCGGGGAACCGGCTCGGCTCGACCCTCACGTCGAACGGGATGTCTCCGTTGAAGCCGAAAGCCTCGGCGGTCGCCTTGACCTCGTTGTGGATGTCGAGCCCCAGCTTCGCGAAGGTCGTGTCGCACGAGATCCGCAGCGCGTCGAAGAGGGTGATCTGCGTGCCTGTAAGGCATGCCCGCTGGGTGAAGTTCGACAACGTGTTCGTAGTTTGGGGCAGGTCGAGGGTGACGGGATCATCGAACGTTGAGCTCGGCCGGTACTCGCCCGATTCGAGCGCCGCTGCGGCGGTGACTACCTTGAACGTGGATCCGGGTGGGTAGCCCCTCTGGGTTGCGCCGTTGACGAGCGGTGAATCAGGCGAGCGCGGCCGAAGCGTGCGGGCGTAGGCGCGTTCCTCCTTGGGGTTGTGTGATGCGAGCGGACCGGGATCGAATGACGGGTTGCTCCACATCGCCTTGACGTAACCGGTGCGCGGATCCAGCGCGATGACCGCTCCCCTTTGATCTCCAAGCGCATCTCGTGCGGTCTTCTGGAGCTCCGAGTCGATCGTCGTGATGACGTCGTCACCCTGTTCGCCGGCCCCGAGGAACGAGTCTTCGATGTCCTGCATCGAGATGACTCCTCCTTCTCCGAGCAGCTCGGAGTCGTACGAGCTCTCGACGGCTCGCGTCCCGAACACGATCGAGTAGTAGCCGGTCGTGTGGCCGTAGAGTTCTCCTTGCGGATACGTTCTGAGGTACTCGAGGTTGTCGTTCGTGTGGTGGCTGACGGCGATCTCTACCCCGTCTGCCGTGACGATCGCCCCCCGCTTGATCGAGTATTCCTGCAGCAACGAGCGGATGTTGGCGTTGTTGTTGGCGATACTCTCCGCGGCGAATATCTGGACGTAGTTGAGCTGTACGAACACGAGCAGGAAGGCGGCGAGGAGACCGATGCCGACGCGGCGGATCTGCGCCTGCATCAGCGCCGTCCCCCGATGAGGATCTCGGCGGTGTGAGCGGGGGTGGGCTCGTCGGCCGTCTGATGTGTCACCCGCGCAAGTAGCGCGATGAGTATGAAGTTGGACAGAAGGCTCGAGCCGCCGAAGGACATGAACGGCAGCGTGATGCCGGTGAGTGGGAGAAGGCGGGTCACGCCGGCGAGGATGATGATCGTCTGGATCCCGAGGATGGTCGTGAGCCCGGCGGCGAGCAGCTGTCCGAAATCGTTCCGAGCCAGCATAGCGGCGCGCAGGCCACGCGCGACAAGCAGGATGAAGGAGAGGAGAACCGCCGCAGTCCCGAGAAGCCCTAACTCCTCACCGATCACCGAGAAGATGAAGTCGGTGCGCGCCGCGGGTATCAGGTCCGGACGACCCTGCCCGAGCCCGGTCCCGAACAGGCCACCTGTGGCGAGTGCGAACATCGACTGGGCAAGCTGGAATCCCTCGTCCCTTATCAGCTTGGGATCGAAGACGTCGAGCCACACGGTTACGCGCGCCTGCACGTGGGAGAAGATCTGATAGCCGACGTAAGCACCGAGCGCAAAGAGCGTCGCGCCGAGCACAAGGTAGACGATGCGGGCGGTCGCGATGTAGATCATGGCGAGGAATATCGAGAAGAAGAGGAGGCTCGAGCCGAGATCCTTTTCGAAGAACATCACCGCAAGAGACAGCCCCCACATGACGATCAGCGGGCCGAAGTGTTTGATGTCCGGCACATGGAATCCGGCGATCCGGCGCGACGCGATCGCCAACAGTTCCTTGCGCTCGGCTAGGTAAGCAGCGAGAAAGATGACGAGGCAGACCTTGGCCAGTTCGCCGGGCTGGAAGCTGAAGCCCCCGAAACCGACCCAGAGCCGTGCTCCGTTGACGGTGAGGCCGAGGGGAGTGATCGGCAGGAGCAAGAGTCCCACGCCGACGAAGCCAAGGATGTACTTGTAGCGTGCCAGGACCCTGTAGTCCTTGACCAGGAACAAGGTGGCGATGAAGCACACCACACCCAAGACCGTCCACGTCACCTGAACGGGCCCGTACTGGTCCGGCGACAGCCTGTACACCGCTGCAACCCCGAGTGCGTTCAAGACCGCGGCCAGCGGCAGGATGAGCGGATCGGCTTGAGGAAGGAGCTTCCGCATGACGATGTGTGCCGCGATGTAGACCACAGTCACGACTGCGACGTACGGCGCGACGACCGAGACCTTGTCCGAGTCGCGTGCGAGAGCCACGAGCGCAAGCGCTCCGCCGCCGAGCATGAGGGCGAGGATGAGCAGCGAAAGTTCGGTGTTGCGGCGAGCGACGACCTGCATCGTCAGGTCCCATCCCCCGTGTTTCCGTCGCGGGCGAAATCCTGAGCGAGATCGCTGAGGTTGCCCACGGTGGTTTGCGCCTCATCCAACGAATCCACCTTGATGCCGTCGCGCACGCCTGCCTGCTTGAACTCCGGCAGGTCGGCGAGCAGCATGGGAGTAACCTCTTGCTTCTCCTTGAGCTGCACGCCGGCGATCTCCTCGGGGATGCCGCTGTAGATCGCGATGCGGTCGTCCTCGTCGACCCCGACGAACCAAGAGTTATCAAGTGCGTAACGCGCCGCCAGGAAGCCACCGGCAATGAGCGCGGCGATGACGAGCAAGACCATCAGCCATCGAGGCCACCTCCGTGACGACCGCACGACATGCACCGGAGCGGCGGCGGCCGGTCCTGGATCGGTGCCGACAGGTTCGGGCGGCGGAGGAGGAGAGGCTGCCTCGCTCGAGGCCGAACCGCCGGCTGCGCTCCCAGAGGAGAGGTCGACGATGAGGACCGTGACATTGTCTTCTCCGCCGGCCTCGTTCGCAAGATCCACGAGCAGGTTGGCGGCGGCTTGCGGCTCCTGCTCCCGCTCGAGCGCCTCGGCGATGGAGTCCTCGTCGATCATCGACGTCAACCCATCCGAGCAGAGCAGCAGACGGTCTCCGTCGCGCAACTCGACCGACGTCAGGTCCACTCGTACGTCGGAGTCAACCCCGAGCGCGCGCGTGATGATGCTGCGCTGAGGATGGTGCATCGCCTCCGCGGGGCTGAGCTTTCCCTCTTTGACCATGCGAGCGACGAGTGTGTGGTCCTCCGTCAATTGTTCCAAGGCCCCGGCGCGTAACCGATAGGCGCGCGAGTCGCCGACGTGTGCGACGTGGGCTCGGTCGCCGTCCACGTACACCAGTGTGCATGTGGTTCCCATCCCGGTCAGAGACGCATCCGTACGCGCCTTTTCCCAGATCGTGACGTTCGCATGGCGGATGAGCTGTGCCAGGGTCTCTGGATCGCTCCCTGAAGCGGAGCCCAGATGTTCTTTGATCGTGTCGACGGCGGTCGACGAGGCGACGTCTCCGGCGATATGCCCCCCCATCCCGTCCGCGACGACGAAGATGAGATCGTTCGTGAGGTACGAATCCTCGTTGCCCGAACGGATGCGTCCGACGTCGCTCTTGACCCCCACCGAGATGTTCATCTGCGTATCTCCATCACGGTCTTGCCGATCTTGACTTGGTCGCCGCGCTGCAATTCCGTCGGCGATGTGATCCGTCGCCGGTTCAGGTACGTCCCGTTGGTCGATCCGAGGTCCTCCAACATGTAGTTGGCGTTCTTGCTGAAGATACGAGCGTGCATCTGTGACGCATAGGTATCGTCCAACACAAGATGACACTTCTGTGCCCGTCCGATGACCAGCTCGTCTCCCAGGTCGAACGTCTTGCCCTTGAGCGGATTGCCGTCGACCACCGCCAGGTGGCCGGGCGCCTTGCGCGTTCGGCGCGCCGGAGGCCTTGAGGGGGTCGCCGCCTGCTGGCGCCCGGCCCGTTGTGGGCGGGCGCGACGGCTCTCGGGTCTCAGTTCCAGGTATACGGCCTTTACGGCGCGCCACACGAAGATGTAGAGAACCGCGAGGAAAACGAATCTCAACAGGTCCAGAACGAGCTGTGGCACGGCCTAGCCTGCTTTCCCGATCTCGAAGACGAGCTCGCTGGTCCCGAAGCTGAGCCTGTCTCCGTGGTCGAGCTCCTGCTCGCGGGCCGGCTTGCCGTTGACCGTGCTTCCGTTGGTCGATCCCAGATCGACGAGGACCCAGCGATCTCCGTTGCGACGAAGCTCGGCGTGGCGGCGACTCACATTCGGGTCGGACAACACCACATCGTTGGTCGACTGGCGCCCGATCGTGACCGGGACTTCCGTGATCGAGATGTGCTCTTCGGTTGCGCCCGCCGCATCGAGGACGACAAGCTTGGCTTCCGTGGACTCGAGACCCAGCCTGTCGGCCGTGTCCGTGAGGATCGCCCGGGTTGCCGAGAGGTTCGCTGCGTCGGGCTCGCGGGTCGAGACCGCAGGGGCTTCGCCGTCGGGGTCGGCCGCCAGCGAGGCCTCGACGCGAAACTCCCCCTTGCCCATGCCCTCGACCTCCTGGAAAGCGAAGCGAGGCATGCCCATGAGGTTCCAGCGGTTGTTCTTGGCCTGTTCGATCGTGAGCTCGCGGAACTCGCGCACGAGCCCCGCCTCCATCTGCGAGAAGCGCTCGAAGTCTTCCGCTCCCATCGAGACGCGGAACTCATTGGGGGCGTAGATGCGGTTGACCGACACGGTGCGGCCCTCCTCCATCTCCCTCATGATCCGGCGCCCGACCTCCACGGGCTGGAGGCCGGAACGGAACATCTTCGTGAAGACGCCCTCGAGCATGCCCTCGAGGCGTTTCTCCAGATTGCGTGCGACTCCCATCGAGCGATTATGACCGCGGCCGCCCGCCTCACCTCGGCGCCGCAGCGCCGAGGAGGCCCAACGGACCGCCGCCGGGCCGCGCGGAACCGCCGCCGGGGGCTCTTGCGGGTGCCCGGCAATGTTCCGGGATCAGGGGTCGGGGGGAAGGGCGGAAGGGCTCTCGCCCGCCTTTGCTAGCCTTTCCCGATCCACTGGGCGAGTGGTGGAATGGCAGACACGCTGGCTTCAGGTGCCAGTGCGCGCAAGCGTGTGGGGGTTCAAATCCCCCCTCGCCCACCGAGGCCTCTACGTGTCTGTTTGGCGCCGTGGGTGTATCCAAGAGCGGCTGGGACGCTCCATGGCGCCAAGCTACTGCCCGGCTGTGGCTCGTCCGCTAGCCGGCTTTGGGAGCGAGGATCCACAGCACGATGTAGGCGATCTCGCCCGCCCCCCAGAGGCCGAAGAAGACGAACAGCACGCGGACGATCGTCACGTCGACGCCGAAGAACTGCGCCACCCCAGCACACACCCCGGCGATCATCTTGCCTTCCCGCGGTCGAACAAGGCGCCTACTGCTCACCGAGCCTCCCTGGCTCACCCGACGCTTCTCCACAGCCAACCACGTCTGCGACGGGATGTTGCACGACGGTACAAAACGGAATCAGAGTGGCTATCATCTTCTCTTACCTTTCCCGGGGAGACGGATGGGATCCAATCGCAGGCAGCCCTTCGGAGCGCTTCTCGGTCCACTCGAGGCAGATGTGATGGGGGTCGTGTGGGACCGGGGCGATGTGACCGTGCGCGACGTCCACGAGGTACTCGGCGAGGACCGCCGGCTCGCCTACACCACCGTCATGACGACGATGGGCCGTCTTGTGGACAAGCGACTGCTCGCTCGAGCCGAGTCCGAACGCGCCCACCGCTATTCGGCCTTGGTCTCCCGGGAACAGTACGGGCGCAAGGTCACCAAGTCGGTCCTCGACTGGCTCGTCGGCCAGTTCCGCGATCCCGCGGTGGCCTATTTCGTCGACCGGCTGGAGGAAGAGGACATGCGGCTCGTCGAGAGCCTGCGCCGGGTGATCGAGCAGCGGGCGGAAGCCGATGGGTAAGGCCGGCCCGACGATCGTCGCGCTCCAGCCGGATTCCGCCTGGATTGTGATCCTTACCGTATCTCTCGTGACGCTGCCCGTCGTCATGATCCTCCGCCGCCTCATCCACAGGGGCGGCGGATTCGCGTCCGGGGTCCTCGCGGGTCTGCCGTTGCTGCTTCCGTTGATCGCGGCGCTCATGTTCCGGCGTCCGGTGCTTCCGGAGATCGCGATCCTCCGACCGGCGACGCTGGCGGTGCTGGAGCGTTCCGGCAGTCTCGGGCAGCTCCTCTTGCTGGAGACCAGCGGCGCGCCGGCAGTCACCCCCTATGCGGTCACCGGGTCGGCGGGCGCCTGGCTGCTGTGGATCGCCGTCGTGATGAGTTGCGTGATGCTCCTGCGACGGGTCCTGGGGACGATCGTCACCCGGCGACTGGTCGAGCACTGCCGGCCGCTCGACGAGGCCCAGGCCCGCAGGGTCGGCGTCGTCCTCGAGCGACTGGCGGCGGCCGCTCATCTGAGGGTCTCGCCCGCCGCAGCGCTCCTCCCGGCCGGAGCGTCGGGAGCCTTCACGGTGGGTGGACGACGGCCGCGGGTGCTCCTCTCGGACTGCGTGCTCGAGTCCCTCGAGGATGATGAGCTCGAGGCGGTCCTGGCACACGAGGTAGCTCATCTGAGGGCTCACGACCTCAGGGTGGTGTTCGCCGCCGGGTGGCTGCGCGACGTCGTCGCCTGGAATCCGATCGCTCACATCGCCTACCGGCATCTGCTCGTCGATCGCGAGCTCGAGGCGGACCGCTATGCGGCGTCGATCACGGGACGCCCCCTGGTCGTCGCCTCGAGCCTGCTCAAGGTCTGCGAGCTCGTCGGTCCTCGCCGGGTGTTCTCGTCGGGGCTCGCGCTCGGCTTCTCGGGCCGTCCCCGACGCGTCGTGCGCCGGGTGTCCCGCCTGCTTGCGCTCGCCGACAGCGGCGTGACCGAGCGATCTTCCACGGCGATGCCGTTCGTTGCGGCGGCGCTGCTGGCGGCGCTGCTGGCTCTGCAGGTTGGCGTCAGGATGACGAGTCCCGACCATCCCGCCCTTGCCCTCGTGTGGGGTGCCCCCAGAGTCGCCACCGGAGACCCGTGGACGGCCGACGACGCGTCGTGGAAGATCCGCAAGGCGTCGACCGGCCACACCCGGGGAGCGAGCGGCAAGAGGGGGTTGCGCGGTCCCCTCGACGCTTCGAAGAGATCGGTCCAGAGGTTCATCGCCGCGCGCGCGGTCAACGAGAAGGACTTCGACGTATGGATGCGGGCCTTCCTCGGGCTTGCCCGCAGCAACGGAGTGCCGCCCACGCTCTTGCGAGCCGAGGCGAGGCAGGCATGGCGCGCCGAGCTGCTCTTCGCGGAGCCTTCCTTCGGCTCCTTCGGCCTCTATCACGTCGAGCGTGCCTCGCTGCTCGCCGGGACCACGACCGCCCCCGGGCGGCCCACGGACCTCTAGTGCCCCCGCCGCACGCGGCAGGCGCCTCTCCCTCAAGCAGGTTTGGATGAAGTACGACCGGTGTAGTAGTGTCGTTAGCTCTCGCGCAGCCATCGGGGGACCGAGGTGGTCCGGGAGCCGAGTCCCAGGAGGACGCTCGAGTGGCCCAGAGCGCAACTGAATTCTCGACCGTCCCGGGAAGCGCGCCTGCCCCCGGAGCAGAGCAAGGACCAGTCGGCGTCGTTGCGCGCAGGCCGCGCGAGATCTTCTGGGAGAAGTTCAAGCAGGACAAGCTGGCCATCATCGGCGCGGGGCTGGTCGTGCTCATGATCCTGCTGGCGCTGTCGGCGCCTCTGTGGGAGAGGGTCGTGGGACATCCGTTCGATCAGCAGTACCGCAGGACGCTCCTCAATGAGTTCGGCTCTCCCGTGGGTCCCAGCGGCGAGTTCTGGTTCGGCGGCGACGATCTCGGCAGGGACCTCTTCGTGCGGGTTCTCTACGGGGCGCAGGTGTCGCTCAAGATCGCGATCGTCGCCACGGGCATCGAGGTAGGCATCGGGGTGATCCTCGGCATGCTCGCCGGCCTGCGCGGCGGCTGGATCGACACGGTCATCTCGCGCACGCTCGACCTCATCTTGTCCATCCCGGTCCTTCTGCTGGGTATCTCCCTCGGGATAGTCCTGAACCCGGGAGAGGGTCTCGTGATCGCGATCCTCGCCTTCTTCGGCTGGCCCTACATGGCGCGCATCGTCCGGGGGCAGACGTTGTCGCTGCGCGAGGCGCAGTTCGTCGAGGCGTCCCATTCGTTGGGAGCGTCGTCGAACTGGATCATGTTCCGAGAGATCCTCCCCAACCTCGTGGCTCCGATCATCATCTATGCGACGCTGATCATCCCGATCAACATCATCTTCGAGGCGAGCCTCTCGTTCCTGGGGGTGGGCGTGCAGGAACCGACGCCTGCATGGGGCACGATGCTCTCACGCGCGGTGAACTACGTGTCGGTGGGGGCCGCGTGGTGGTACATGACGTTCCCCGGGATCGCGCTGTTCGTCACCGTGCTCGGATTCAATCTTCTCGGCGACGGACTGCGCGACGCGCTCGATCCCAAGACTGCAGACTGATGAAAGGAGGACGAGGCAGCACCGAGCGAACACCTTCAAAGATGCAGTAAGGCAACGACCCTAGCAGGAGGAATGCATTTGAAGAACGGATCCAGATTCATCAGGTTATGGGCCCTCCTCGCCGCGCTGATGCTCGTGGCCGCAGCATGTGGTGGCGACGACGGCGGGGGCGGCGGAGGCAGCGATAATGATGCCGCCAAGGAAGACATCCCCACGGGCGGCACGCTCACGATGGCGGGAACCTCCGACGTCGACTATATGGACCCGGGGCAGAGCTATTACGTGCTCGGCTCAGCGCTGTTTCGCGGCGTGACGAGGACGCTCGTCAACTACCCGGCGACTCCCGATGTCGAGAAGCAGGGTGACATCGTGCCCGATCTCGCCACGGACACCGGGCAGTCCAACGAAGACGCCACGGAGTGGACGTTCACCATCCAAGACGGCGTCAAGTGGGGCAAGGCCTTGGGGGGCGAGGACGTTCCAGGGGTGACCGGCGAGGAGATCACTTCCGCCGACATCAAGTATGCGATCGAGAGGCTGTTCATCGACTCGGTCGGCGCCCAGTACAACTACTACTACAACATCATCGAGGGCGCAACGGAGTTCGACGACGGCAAGGCGAAGGACATCAGCGGCATCGAGACGCCCAGCGACAAGGAGATCGTCTTCCGTCTCACCGAGCCTGCGGGTGACTGGCCGTTCAGGTTGGCCATGCCGGCTACGGCGCCCGTGCCCAAGAGCTGGGCCTCGAAGTACGACAAGAAGCAGGACTCCGACTACGACAACCACATGGTGTCGTCGGGTCCGTACTACGTGTCGGAGTGGAAGACAGAGGAGTCGATCTCGCTCGAGCGCAACGAGTTCTGGGACTCGGCCACCGACGACATCCGCGGCGCCTACGCGGACTCGGTGAAGATCCGGCTCGGATTCGACCCGAACGTCGCGGTGAAAAAGATCCAGGACGGCGACTTCACGATCGCCTGGGACGCGCAGCCGACCGAGGCTCTGCTCGAGCAGACGGTGACCGACCCAGAGCTCTCAGAGCTCACGGCGAGAGGCCCGTCGGAGTGCACCCGGTACCTCTACATGAACACGACCGAGAAGCCGTTCGACGACATCAAGGTCCGGCAGGCCGTGAACTACGCGATCGACCGGGAGAACCTCAAGCGGCTCCAGGGCGGTCCGGTGACGGGACCGATCGCAACCAGCATCATCCCGGAGGGCATCAGCGGCTACATCGCACCGGACGAGTTCAACCCGTTCGAGACGCCGAACATGGCCGGTGACATCGACAAGGCAAAGCAGCTCCTGGCGGAAGCGGGGTACGAGAATGGTTACGACGACGAGATCTTCGTGGTCGGCTCGTCGACGCCGCCGCACGACAAGTACTTCGAGTCTGTGCGCAAGGACCTCGAGGATCTTGGCTTCACGAACATCACTTCCAAACTGCCCGAGTTCCCCAATCAGTACTCGCAGTTCTACGGGATCCCTTCGAAGAACGTAGACATCGGAGTGTCGGCTGGGTGGTGTCAGGACTACCCCGACGGGTTCACGTTCTTCGACCCGCTGTTCCACGGCGACAACATCTTGGAGTCGGGCAACAGCAACTACGCCGAGATCAACGATCCTGAGCTCAATCAGGCGATCGACGAGGCGGCTGCCGAGGCCGATCCCGAGGCGAGGAACGAGGCCTGGCAGGAAGTCAACAAGATGGCAACCGACACAGCGGTCTGGGTCCCGTGGTCGTGGGACGAGGACGTCATCCCGTTCAGCCCGGACGCCGTGAACGCCTATCACCACACCTTCACGACGTTGATCGACTGGGTCAACGTCGGGGTGCGTTCTTCGGAGTAAGGAGGCAGAGATGGCGTCCGGCGGCACGGGGTGCCGGCGGACCCAAGAGGTGGACTTCGGGCCGGCCGCGATGAGCGGTCGGCCCGGGCCGCCCGGCTGCGAGGCTGAGACGGCGGAGACGAGGGAAGTGATGACGAGATGATGCAGTACATAGCCAGGCGCTTGATGTGGGCCGTGGTGTCGTTGGTCCTTGTCATCGCGGTGGTGTTCGTCATCTTCTTCGTGCTGCCGGGCGGCGCGGGTGGAAAGTCGGCGAGCGGTTCGCGCACCGTGGCGATCATGTTCGCGGGCAAGAACCCGCGGCCGGCGACGGTCGAGGCGGTCACGAGGCGACTTGGACTCGACCAACCGGTTTACATTCAGTTCGCGCGCTACGTCGGGAACGCGTTCCAAGGCGATCTCGGCTACTCGTACCAGACCCAAGAGCCGGTGACCGAGGCGATCCTGCGGCGTCTGCCGGCCACGGCGTCGCTCGCTATCGGAGCCTCGATCGTGTGGCTCCTGATGGGGGTCGGGATCGGCGTCATCTCGGCGCTGAAGCGACGCACGATCTGGGACCGAGGTTCGATGGTGTTCGCCCTCTTCTTCGTCTCCATGCCGACCTTTTGGCTGGGGCTCATGGCCGTGTTCTTCTTCGACTCAGGCATAGACATCTACGAGACCGGCGAGTACGTGGCTCTCACCCAGGACCCGATCGGGTGGATCCGCATCATGTGGCTGCCGTGGTTCGTCCTTGCTTTGGTGTCGGCCGCGATCTACGCACGGATGGTGAGAGGAAACATGCTCGAGGTCCAGGGTGAGGACTACATCCGCACGGCCCGAGCCAAAGGCTTGAACGAGCGCTCCGTGACGCGGCACACGCTTCGCAGCGCGTTGACCCCCGTGGTGACGATGTACGGACTCGATCTTGGTGTCCTGCTCGGGGGCGCCATCATCACCGAGCGCATCTTCAATATCCCCGGGATAGGGGCCTACGCCGTGGATGCGATCCTGAGCAACAACCTGCCGATCATCCTGGGGACGACGGTGATCGCCGCGTCCTTCGTGATCGTGGCCAACCTGCTCGTCGACGTCGCCTACGCGGCCCTGGACCCGAGGGTCAGGTACTCCTAGGGCCTTCCGCCGAGACGGCAAGCGAATATACTCCCGCTATGGCAGAGCGCGACGTCCTGCTCGAGGTCAAAGACCTCCACGTCCACTTCCCCACGCCGGACGGCATCGTGAAGGCCGTTGACGGCCTCAGCTTCACGGTCCACCGTGGCGAGACCTTCGGGATCGTGGGGGAATCCGGGTCGGGCAAGAGCGTCACGTGCCTCACCTCCCTAGGTTTGACGGACCTCGATCGCGCCGAGGTCACGGGAGAGGTCCTGTTCAAGGGAACCGATCTTCTCAAGCTCAAGAAGGACGAGATGCGAGCGATCCGCGGCAGGGAGCTGGCGATGATCTTCCAGGATCCCTTCGCCTGCCTGCACCCGTTCTACCGGGTGGGCCACCAGATAGTGGAGGCCATCCTGACCCACGACAAGATCCCCAAGAGGCAGGCTGAAGAGCGCACGATCGAGTTACTCCATGCGGTCGGGATCCCTCGACCCAAGGAGCGCTTCCGCAGCTACCCTCACGAGTACTCCGGGGGCATGAGACAGCGAGCGATGATCGCGATGGCGCTCGTGCACAATCCCGATCTCCTTATCGCCGACGAGCCCACGACAGCCCTCGACGTGACGGTTCAGGCGCAGATCCTCGAGCTCATCGACCGGGTCAAGTCCGAATTCAACGTCGGCGTGATCCTCATCACGCACGATCTCGGCGTCGTTGCGGACGTCTCTCAGAGCGTGATGGTGATGTATGCAGGGCGCGCGGTCGAGATGGGCAGCCGCGAGCAGGTCTTCACGTCCCCGATGCACCCCTACACATGGGGCCTCTTGGAGTCGATCCCCCACCTTGACCAGAAGGGCCAGAGGCTCATCCCGATCGAGGGCTCGCCGCCGTCGTTGATCTTCGTTCCACCCGGTTGTCCGTTCCACCCACGCTGCCCCCATCGCTTCGAGCCGTGCGACAAGGAACGCCCCGATCTCTTGGACCGCGGGGGAGGCCACCCGGATGCATGCCATCTCTCTGTTGACGACAAGAAGAGGATCTGGAAGGAGAGAGAGGACCGGCGCATGAAGGAGGCTGTATGAGCCAGCTTGCGACGCCTCCCGAGCCTGCCGTCGTTTCCGACAAGACTCACGGCGACCCCTTGGTCGCGGTCGAGAATCTGACGAAGCGGTTCCCCATCACCAAGGGGATCATCCTGCAGAGGGAGGTAGCGCGGGTCCACGCGGTCGAAGACGTCACCTTTAGTGTCATGCCGGGCGAGACGCTCGGGCTCGTGGGCGAGTCCGGATGCGGCAAGTCGACGACCGCCCGGCTCGTTACGCGCCTTCTCGAGCCGACGTCCGGAACGGTTTGGTTCGAGGGGCGCGACATCACGAAACTCAACAAGAGGCAGCTTCGCCCGGTGCGTCGAGAGATGCAAATGATCTTCCAGGATCCGTACGCGTCGCTCAATCCCCGTCAAACGGTCGGTCAGGTGATCGGCGCGCCGTACCGGATCCACAAGACCGAGGGAGAGACCAAGCGCAAGGTCCAAGACGTCATGAACCGCGTCGGTCTGAACCCCGAGCACTACAATCGTTATCCGCACGAGTTCTCCGGGGGCCAGCGGCAGCGCATCGGTGTCGCTCGGGCGCTCGCTCTGCGCCCGAAGCTCATCGTCTGCGACGAGCCGGTATCGGCTCTCGATGTCTCGATCCAGGCCCAGATCCTCAATCTCCTCGAAGACCTGCAGGAGGAGTTCAAGCTCACCTACCTGTTCATCTCGCATGACCTCGGAGTGGTGCGCCACATCTCCGATCGCATCGCGGTCATGTACCTCGGTCACATCGTAGAGATATCGCAGGCCCGCGATCTCTACCTCGACCCGAAGCATCCTTACTCGGCGGCCCTCCTGTCCGCCGTGCCCAAGGGCCATGCCGGCAGCGCCAGGTCGATCGTCGACAGGGTCACGCTGGAGGGCGACGTGCCATCGCCCGTCAACCCTCCATCCGGGTGTCCCTTCCATCCTCGCTGCCCGAAGGCGCGCTCCGTCGCCGGCGCGGACGGCGTACCGGACAACTGCCGTAACGAGTTCCCGCCGCTCGAAGAGGTCGTGTCCAACCACGTGGCGGCCTGCTGGTATCCGTTGGAGAAGGACGAAAAGCTCCAAAGAGCCGCACGAGCCTAGAGCCATTCGAGCGCGATGACGTTCTCGATCGTCGCCTGGGATCCAGACGCGAGTCCGTCGCCGGAATGGGGCGTGGCGGTAGCATCCAAGTTCCTCGCGGTGGGCGTGGCGGTCCCATGGGCGAGAGCAGGAGCGGGGGCGGTTGCGACCCAGGCGCTGGCCAATCTCAGCTTCGGCCCCGACGGCCTCGATGCGCTGGCCTCCGGCCGGAGCGCAAGCGACGTCGTAGGAACGCTTACCGGCGCTGATCCCGAGAGCGCTCACCGTCAGCTGGGGATCGTGGATGCGCAGGGTCGAGCCGGGTCGTTCACCGGCGACGAGTGCTTCGAGTGGGCCGGCGGCGTCACGGGTAACGGCCTCACCTGTCAGGGCAACATCCTCACCGGCCCCGACGTCGTCCATGGCATGGTCGATGCGTTCGAGTCGGCGTCCGGAGATCTCGCCACGCGCCTGGTTGCGGCGCTGCGAGCGGGCGATGTCGCGGGAGGGGATCGCCGCGGTCGCCAGTCGGCCGCGTTGCTCGTCGTGCGAGACCGTGCCGGCTACGGGGGCGCAAACGATCGCTTCATCGACCTCAGGATCGACGACCACGAGGGCCCGATCCCGGAGCTCGAGCGCGTACTCGAATTGCAACGCCTCTACTTCCCGCGCTCGTCCGAGCTCGAGTTCATCGACATCGACGCAGCGCTCGCAGGCAGGTTGCGAGCCCTTCTGAGGCATCTCGGCTATGACGCCGGCGACTCGGGCGATGCTTATGACGATCGACTCAAGCAAACGCTATTCGCGTTCGTTGGCACCGAGAACCTCGAGGAACGGTGGACCGACGAGACCCAGATCGAGAAAGGCGTGCTCGACTTCTTGTCGGCGAGAGCGAAAGACTAGATAGCGTCGCTTGCGATGGACGCCTCGGCGGCCTTCACCGCGAGCGCGTAGACCTGCTTGAGCGGCAGTCCCGACGCACGCGCTGCGGCCCGGGCGTCGTCGTACTCGGGTCCCACGTTGACGGCCTCGCCACGTTGCATGCCGATCTTCACGCGCACGGGCCGTCCGGCGACGTCGACCTCGATCCAACGCCGTTCGAGAGCATCTTTGATCACAGGGACGACGCGGACGCCGAGCGTCGTCGTCTCCCGATGGATGATTTCCGTAAGCTTCGTTCGCTCGGCCGGCGACGCGAGCACCGACAGCGTGAGACCCGGGCGGCCCTTCTTCATCACGATCGGGGTTACCCACGCGTCTTGTGCACCGGCGCTCATCAACTCGCCGATCACATGAGGGACGAGCTCGGGGTTCATGTCGTCGAGATTCGCCTCTATCACGGTCGCCTGGGCGCGCCGTCCGTTCTCGTCGCGTTCGCCGACGAAGACACGCAGCACGTTGGGTGTGTCGAGTTCGCGCGCGCCGGCTCCATATCCGCTGGCGTGCAACTTCATGGCCGGTAATCGACCGAACTCGTCGCTGAACGCTCCCAGGAGAGCGGCGCCTGTAGGCGTGATGAGCTCGGCTTTCCCTCGGCCGAATATCGAGGCCTTCCGGCGCTGAAGGATCTCGGTTACCGCAGGAGCCGGCAGCGGCAGCGATCCATGTGCGCCTGCTGTGATCCCGGCGCCCGTGGCGATCGCAGATGTGACGACGTGGTGGGGGCGAAAGTGCTCGAATGCCGCACAGCATCCGACGACATCCACGATGGCGTCCACAGCCCCGACCTCGTGGAAGTGCACTTCCTCGCGTGAGGTGCTGTGGACGCGCGCTTCGGCATCGGCGAGGAGCTCGAAGGTGCGCAGGGCGCGCCGCGCGATCGTTTCGGGCAGCGGAGAGCCTTTGATGATGGCAACGACATCGCGGTGCCTTCTACACGGCGCGACTGTTTCGGTGATCGCTATCTCGGCTCTGGTCGCGCGGATCCCGGCGCGCGAGACCGTCGACACGTGAAGCTCCCACCCATCGAGCTGCAGCGCATCGAGTGAGGAGCGAACGCGTTGTTCGGATGCTCCCGCATCGAGCAGCGCGCCCATGATCATGTCTCCCGACGCGCCCGAGAAACATTCGAAGTAGAGTGTCGTCAAGCGATCTTCTTCCGCAGCATCCTGAGCGCGAAGGTGGCCGCACCGAACCCATTGTCGATGTTGAACACCGCCACGCCGGCGGCGCACGAATTGAGCATCGCGAGCAGTGCGGCGAGGCCTTCGAAGGATGCGCCGTACCCGACGCTCGTGGGCACCGCGATCACCGGTGCGGCCGTGATGCCGCCGACGAGGCTCGCGAGAGCACCCTCCATCCCGGCGACCACGATGACTGCATCGCTTTCTTGTAGGAGATCCTGAACGTCGAGGATCCGGTGCAAGCCGGCCACGCCCACGTCCGTCACTCGCTCTGGTTGTGCTCCCAGAGCGTCCAGGGTGAGGGCTGCCTCCTCGGCGATGGGCAGATCGGACGTGCCCGCGCTCACAACCGCGACGCGCCCCAAGCGCTCGGCGCGCTCGTCGCGCCGCAACACGACGAGTCGCGCCGGCTCCGAATGAACCGCGTCGGGGAAGGCTTCGATGAGCGCGGCCGCCGAGGCGCGCGGCGTCCTGGTCGCCAGCACCGGCGACGTCGTGGACTCGAGCAGCCGACTTGCGATCGCGACCGTCTGCTCGGCCGTCTTGCCCTCGGCATAGATGGCCTCGGGAAGCCCCTGCCGTAACTCGCGATGCAGATCGAGGCGCGCGAACCCGAGGTCGTCGACCGGCAGTTGGCGCAGAGCAGTCAACGCGTCGTCGACCGAGGCGGCGCCCGCGCGCATGTCCAGGAGCAGCTCGCGAACCTCTTCCGGACGCATGCTCCAGTGTAGGATGAACGATTGTGCCGGACCTTACGACCGACCAGCTGACCCTCGCCCTGGCGGGCGTCGGCGCCGTCGCACTCCTCGCCCTCGTGGCCGCGGTCGCCGTCACGCTCAGGCTCAAGAGACTGCGGCGCGAGTATGCGGTTCTGCGCGGTGAGGGCGGCGAAAGGGACATCTTCTCGGCCCTGGGCAGCTCGCTGCAGCGCGTGGAGGCGCTCGACGAACGCGTCGACGAGGTCGTGCAGAGACAGATGAGTCAAGCGGCGGCCGGCCGGCATGCCCTGCAGCGTTTCGCGTTGAACCGCTACGACGCCTTCGAGGACATGGGGGGACGCCTCTCGTTCTCGGCTGCGTTGCTGGACGATCACGGAGACGGCTTCGTCATCACCTCGATCAACGGGCGCACCGAGACGCGGACCTACGCCAAACCCGTGAGGGGCCTGACGTCAGAGCACAATCTCTCCGACGAGGAGAGGGAGGCGATCGCCGCCGCACTGAGCGGCGCCGAGCGGAGCGGATCGAGAGCTCCCGCAACCCAGTCCCTCTAGGGGCGGCCATGATCGATCTCCGTTTGCTGCGCGACGATGCGGATGCCGTTCGTGCTGCTTATGCGCGCCGCGGCGGGGTCGAAGGCCTCGAGCGCGTCATGGAGCTGGACGCTCGCAGCAGATCGCTGCGCGCCGAAGTGGAGGCGCTGAGGGCCGAGCAGAACCGCGCCTCCAAGGCGATCGGCCGGTCCGTCGCCGAGGAGCGCCCGGCGGCCATCTCGAAGGCTCGAGAGCTTGCAGACAGACTCACGGAGCTGGAGCCGGAGCTCGAGCAGGTGGCGGCGGCGCTGGAGGAAGAGGCGGCCTACCTCCCGAATCTGCCGCACGAGTCGGTTCCAGACGGACTCTCCGAGGGCGACAACGTCGTCGAGCGAGAGGTCGGCGAGCGGCGTGGGTTCGATTTCGAGCCGCTCGATCATGCGACCTTGGGGGAGAGGCTCGGGATCTTCGACGCGGCGCGCGGCGCCAAGACGGCAGGGAGTCGCTTCGTCTATCTCACGGGGCCCGGCGTGATGCTCGAGCTCGCCCTCGTGCGCTTCGCCGTGGATTTCTTGCTGGAGCGTGGCTTCACTCCCGTTGTTCCTCCCGTGCTGGTGCGCCGCCATGCGATGTATGGGACCGGCTTCCTGCCTACCGAGGAGCACGAGTTCTATCGATCGGACCGCGACGACCTTTATCTCGTCGGCACGTCGGAGGTCCCGCTCGCCGCGATGCACTCGGAGGAGATACTCGAGGAGGACGCCCTGCCGCTGCGTTACGCGGGTTTCTCTTCGTGCTTCCGGCGCGAGGCGGGAAGCTACGGCCGCGACACGAAGGGCCTCATCCGCGTGCATCAGTTCGAGAAAGTCGAGCAGTTCTCCTTTGCGCACCCGGATGATTCGTGGGATGAGTTCCAGGCGATCCGCACGAACCAGGAGAAGATCCTGCAGGCACTCGAGATCCCATACCGGGTGCTGGTTATGTGCACGGGAGATCTCGGCGCTGCGGCGGCCAAGAAGGTGGACAACGAGGGTTGGCTCCCGAGCGATGGGCGCTACCTGGAGCTCACATCCGCCACGAACGCCACCGACTACCAGGCGCGGCGGCTGCAGGTGCGGTTTAGAGGCCGGGGCGGCACGCGTCTCGTGCACACGCTCAACGGCACGGCATGTGCGGTCGGGCGGATGATCGTGGCGCTGCTGGAGAACCATCAGCGGGGGGACGGCGGAGTGTCGATCCCAGAGGCGCTGCGCCCCTACACGGGGTTCGACGAGCTGGAGCCGACGAACTAGGCGAACTAGGCGGCGAATCGCCCGAGAACTCCGTTCTTTGGGGCGACGGGCCCGTCTTTCGGGCTCGATCCCCCACAGTACGAAGCGGCCCGGCGCCGACGCTACGCTCGGAGGTGGAGGGCTACGCTAACTGGCAAGCGGACGGTCTTGAAAACCGTTGTCCGAAAGGACTTGTGGGTTCGAGTCCCACGCCCTCCGCTGCCTCTGACCTGCTCTTTCGATTTCGAACATGTGTTTGGCAAGCCCCGCGAGGGATGCAGTTGTCAACGGATTGTCAACGTGTCGTGTCCGCTTCGAGGATGTCCCGGCCGTCGTGGATTTTGAGACGGCCCTCCACTGACTGACGACTACGCGGCTTCCTCCTGCGATCCAATCACCTCCCTGAGACAAGAACCAAGTGCGGCCTGCAGCGCGGGGATGTCGCGGTATCCCTGGACCCGGTAGAAGCGCTTCTCGGCCTCGAGCATCCCGGCCGCGGTCCAGCGCT
>JBHEMX010000034.1:0-10845 GCA_046262355.1 Actinomycetota bacterium
AGGCGAACAGTCGCCAATTGATGCGACCGGCCCGAAGGTGTCCGGCGGCAGCCGCCGTGGCGGCGACTCCCGAAATGGCGATATTCGCACCACCGCCCGCGGCCGGGGACGAAGCGATAAGGAGGACGACTGGGAGCCGGAGATTGCCGAGAACCAAGCCGACAAGGCCACCGGCAAGTGCGACCAGGAACGACCATCCGGCGACAACCGCGGCTTCGACGGGCGACATGCGCAGCGCGCTCAGTGTAGGTGTTGCGATCTGCGGGGCGGCGCGGTCTCGGGCGATCCGATACCGCTCCGTTCACAGTCGCTTTCCGCCACGAGCCGATCCTCTACGGCTACAAGCCGGCCGGCGGGCCCCGCGGGCGCGGGCGCGCCGCTGGCACGGCGACCACTCCCAGTCGAGCGTGCTCGAGGTGCCACGGCCACGCGCCGCGCGCGAGCACCCGACGATGAAGCCGGTCGAGCTCGTCGAGATATCGCTGCGCAACTCGAGCGCCCGCCACGAGGCGATGGTCGACCCCTTCGCGGGCTCGGGCTCGACGCTGGTGGCCTCGGAGCGCCTCGGCCGGCGCGCGCGCCTCCTCGAGCTCGATCCTGCCTACTGCGACGTGACCCTCGCCCGCTACGAGCGGCTGATTAGAAGTGCCGTCACCGCAGAGAGCTGACAGGCGTCCTTTACGACGACGCCTTCGTGTCGGCGTGCAGGGCGTCGTTGAGGACGCGCTTTGCCGCCTCGGGGGTCGGACGTGGTCAAGCTCGGAATCTTGAGGAGTGGCGCCACCCTTCGAGCCGCGCGGAGCACTCCTCCAGCGACGTGTCCAGCAGGTCGTCGCCGTCGAGGTGGAGAAGGTCGAAGAGGAACGTCACAATCCGCTCGGGCGCCCTGCGCTGTCGATCTGCGAGACGGTGTCCTGAAAGGCGGCCGGGCCGTGCTCGCTCATCCACAGCGTCTCGCCGTCGAACACCGCTTGGGTCACACGGCGCAGCGCCGGTAGCCGCGATCTGCGGCAGGGATCGCTCGTCGGCGAGGACTGGCGCGACCGCGACCCCGAGGCGCTGCGCGCCGCGGCCTGTCAGGAGGTGCCGCTGCTCGACGGGGCCACCCACTGCTTTGTTGCCGCCACGGTCACGCACAGCGCGAGTTATCCCATCGGCCGGTTGGTCGGCGACTGGCTCGTGCTCGCGCCGACCGCCTCGGGGCGAAGCCGCACGCGCCGATCCCGTTCAGGGCCGAGGATGGGATGCACGCCGGCCGCATGCACCACCTGGCGCGGCTCAACCACGCGGAGATGTACGGCCCTCCGGGAGTGACTCGCCGGCTAACCGGTTAGGGCGCCCTCCACGTCCGCATCCAAGCGAACGTGGGTGCCCTGGAGGCGGCAGCGGTCGGCTCGACGAAGCTGTTCCGAGCTTGCCGCCTGGTGTGCGTGCGGATACTCGTACCCCGGCTCATTGTCGAACGGCCATCTCTGCTTGGCCTGGAGCACCACCTGTCCCTCGCGACTGAGGCATTCCACTCGCACGGCCCTCTTGCCATTGGTCGTACCCAAGGTGTTCAGGTCATCCTCGGCGAGCGAGACGATGAACTCCGGAGCGCCGGTGGGGCTTGTTGCACGCTCCACAACCAGGCTCTGATCGTCGTCGACCCCCGAGGTGGCGGTCCATACCATCAGCGGCGTCGCCATGACGGCTGCGATCAATACACCGGGTGCCACTTTTTTCAGCTTCGCCCTTGTACTGGACGAACTGACCCATACGAGTAGCCCAACTGTGCCTACAGCCAGGAGAAGCACCGCAACGATCCAAGCCATGCCTATCCCGCCTTCTCCGTCCTCGCCGCGGGACTCCCGCAACTCCTTGCCGTACCCCGTATGGCCGCCCAGGACCAGGGAATCCAGCAGCTCAGCGGGGAGAAGCTCGATCATTGGTTGGCCTGGGAGAGGAGCAAAAGCCCGAAGGTGGTAAACGCCACCATCACGGCCAGCATCCAGTACTGCGACATCGCCGCTGCGCGGGCCTTTCCGTAGAGCGCCAAGGCGCGGTCGTGCGAGAGTACGAGACCGCACACTTGGCCCGCGACCACCACGCCCGTCGGCGCGTACCAGATCGTGGTCGCCCCGACGATCGCGTAGTCGATTGTGCTGTCGGCGGTGCTGAACATCCAGCCCTTGCCGAGCGGGTCCGATGACAGGTACGCGATCGCCTGTCCGTTGTAGACGAGCGGGGAGAAGTAATGCGCGAGCAGGTATACGGCTGCGATCGGGACCAGCGTGTGTACGAACAAGCGCGCGACCGTGACGGTGGGGCGGTGATCGATCGCGCGCACCCCCGTCACGCCGACCGCGTAGATCGCGGTCACTATGCCGAGCGCGATCAGCATGCCGATCGAGAACGCCAGCTCGAGTGATGTCCCCGGGCTGAAGCCGAGGTCAACGAACAGGTCCTCTATGCCCGGTGCGACTTCGACCCACGGCTTTCCCTCGCTGGCGCCGTCGAACATGACGTTCCGGATCATCACGATCAGCACCGCAACCGTACCGGGCAGTGGCTCGAGCGATGCCGGACAGCGGCGGCCGCAATCCCAGCCTTCCGTCCTTGACCGTCAGGGGCGAGATGCGCGAGAACAGGTTGAAGTACACGGAGAACGTCTCGCCCCGCGAGGTCCACGCCTCGGTGCCGAAGCAGGCCGGCGGCGGCGGGCCAGCGGGCCGAGCCATTCGGGATAGCAGCACGGTGGCTGCGTCCGACTCGTCACGCGACCGGCGACGAACCCGGCCGCGAGCGCGATCGCGCGCCACGGGTTGAACGCCCGGAAGACGTCCCCGAACACGATGCTGAGGAGGACAAGGCCGACTCAGACGAGTCCGTGCGCGGCCGCCGGCTCGGTCACGGCGACCAAGCCACCGAGCGCGGCCGCCGCGGCGATCCCGGCTCGTGCGGCTGTAGTCCTCATGGGAACCGACGGCTTTCAGGCAGTCTCAGCGGGGGGGCGGGAAATCCCTTCCTTCCCGCTCTTGGCGAAACGCAGGTACAGCGAGGGCAGCACGAACAGGTTGAGCATCGTCGCGGTGACGAGGCCACCGAGGATCGTGACCGCGAGCGGATGCTCGATCTCATGGCCGGGAATCGTGCCGGCGATCACCAGCGGCACGAGGGCCAGTCCGGTCGCCGACGCGGTCATCAGAATCGGCGCGAGACGGTCCTTCGCCCCTTGCAGGACGAGCGCCGGTCCGAACGGGACGCCCTCCTCCCGCTCGAGGTGCTGGAAGTGGGCGATCATCAGGATGCCGTTGCGCCCCGCGATCCCGAGCACGGTCAGGAACCCGACCAGGGAGCCGAGCGACAGCACGCCCGTGTCTATCTTCGCTGCCAACACCGCGCCAGCGAGAGCCATCGGCAGCAGCAGGAACACGAGCAGGGCGAGCCGCACGCTTCCCAGCCCGGCCTGAATCAGGAGGAAGATCACCACGGCGGCCAGGATCCCGTAGAGCAGGAGGTCGTCCTGGGCCGCGTTCAGCTCGGGCGCCTCTCCCAGCACCTCCGCGTGGTAGCCGGCCGGCATGGTGACCTCCGCCAGCCGCTGCTCGACCTCGTCCACCGTGGAGGCCAGGTCCCGCCCGGCCACGTCGGCGGCGGCGTCGATCCGGCGCGTCTGCCGCTCGTGCTTGATCGTGTTCGCGATCGGCTTGATGCGTATGTCCGCGACACTGCGCAGCGGTACCTGGTCGCCCCCAGGCGTGTCGATCGGGAGGTCCTCGACGTCGGGCACGCTGTCGCGGAACTCGGGCTTGCTCCAGATGTGAACGTCGTATGCCTTGCCGCCGGCGAAGATGTCGGCGACTTCCTCGCCCGCGAGCCACGCGGAGGACTGCCGGCGCACGTCGCCTGGGGTGATCCCGTGGCGGCGCGCCGCGGCGATGTCCACCTCCACCTCGATGTTCGGGATCTGCTCCACCTGCTCGACCTGCGCGTCGACCGTGCCCTCGACCGCTTTCATCTTCTGGACGATCTCTCCCGCCTTCTTCTGCAGGACGTCAACGTCCGGGCCGAAGACGCGCACGACGATCGACTCGTTCGCCCCGCTCAGGACCTCCTTCACCCGCTCCCTGAGGTAGGTCTGGATGGTGCGGTAGAGCCCGGGGTAGCTGTCGATCACTTCCCTTACGCCCGCGAGGCTCTTGTCATAGTCGGCATTGGGATCGAAACTGACCCACTGCTCGTCGAAGTTCACGCCGTGGATCTCGTCCCCGAGCAGCGCCTGGCCCATGTGCGACGAGCATTTCTCCACCGCGGGAACCTTCTCCATGTAGTCCTTGCAGCCCCGGTTCGAGATCCGTTTCGTCTCGGGCAGCGACGTGCCGGGCTTCGTCGCCCAGTACGTGATCAGGTCTTTCTCCTTGAAGTTCGGAAGCAGCGACTGCCCGAGCGTCGGGAAGATGAGCAGGCCGGCCCCGATCGTGAGAGCCGCCGTGACGATCGCCGGCTGCGGTCTGCGCATGACCCGTGCCATGACGGCGCCGTAGCCGCGCTTCAGCACACGCATCAGGGGGGACTCGCGTTGTCTGTGCCCCCTCGACAGGAGAAGCAGGCAAAGAGCCGGCGTGACGGTGGTCGCGATCAGCATCGACACCATCACCGCCAGCCCGTAGGACAGCACGAGCGGCTGGAAGAACGAGCCGGATAAGCCGGACAGGAAGAAGACGGGGACGATCGCCGCGACGTCGATCAACGTCGCGTAGATGATCGCGCTGCGCACCTCCACAGAGGCGTCCAGGACGACGCGGAACGTCGACACCTCGCGCCCTTCCGCCCGCGCCTGACGCAGGCGCCGCACGATGTTCTCCACGTCGATGATCGCGTCGTCGACCACCACTCCGATGGCGACCACCAGTCCCGCCAGGATCATTACGTTGATGACCGTGCCGAACAGCTCGAGTATCACGAGCGCGCCCACCAGCGAAAGCGGGATCGCGAGCAGGCTGATGAACGCCGTGCGCCATTCGAACAGGAAGGCGGCGATGATCAGGACCACGAGCAGCACTCCGAAGAGCAGCGCCGTGAGCAGGTTGTCGAGCGCCATGTCGATGAAGGTGGCGGGTCGGAAGAGGCCCTCGTGGACCTCAATGCCGGGCAGGCCGGGCTTCATCTCGTCGAGCGCCTCCTCGACTCCTTCCGTCACCTCCAGGGTGTTGGCGCCGGGCTGCTTCTGGACGATCAGCATCAGCCCGGGACGGCCTCCGATGCCGGCGTCGCCCCAGAGCGGCATGTGGTCCTCGACCACATCGCCGACGTGGCTCAGGCGCAGGACCTCGCCGTTGCGCCTTTCGATCGGCACTTTCGCGAGGTCCTTCTCGTCCTGGATCGGCATGACGTTGCGCACGTTCAGCCTTTGGCCGTCCGATTCGACGAACCCTCCGGTGCCGACCGTGAACGCCTCCTCGAACTGGAGCACGCCCGCGCTGTGCGCGTTCGCGGTGGTCTCCATGACTTGGTTCAGCGAGACGCCGTTCTCCCTCAGCTTGCGCGGATCGAGCTGGACGTGCCGCTGCTTGAGTCGCTCGCCGTAGATGAGCACCTGGGCCACGCCGGGCACCCGCGTCAGCCGCTGCCTGATCTTCCAGTAGGCGATGGCCGACATGTCGATCTGGGACAGCTCGTTCGAGGTAAGCCCTACCTTCAAGATCCGGCTAGTCGACGACAGCGCCGGCATCATGAAGGGAGGACTGGCCCAGGTGGGCAACTGGGACGTAACCCCCGCGAGGCGCTCCTGCACCAGCTGGCGCGCCTTGTTGCCGTCGATCCCGCGCTCGAAGTAGAGCTTGATCGAGGAGACCTGCTCGACCGAGTAGGAGCGCATCTCGTCGAGGCCCTCGATGCCGTTGAGCGCATCCTCGATCGGGATGGTGATCAGCTCTTCGACCTCGGTGGAGGTGTTCCCGGTCGCGAGCGTCTGGACCTCGACGATTGGCGGTGCGAACTCGGGAAAGACGTCGAGTTGCGCGTCGCGAGTCTGGATGAAGCCGAACACCAGCAGCACCGTGGCGCCGAAGACGGCAAGCCACCGGAACCGCAGGCTACGGGCGACTATCCAACGCACTGCTCGAGTCCCTCCGCGCTCACGGGTGCTGGTCGAGGATCTCGTACTCCGTCGCCAGCAGCTCCGCGGCTCCCAGCGTCACGATCGTCGTGCCGACGGGTGGGCCGGCCGACAACACCGCTCGATCTCCCTCGACGTCGACGACCTCGACCGGCACCCGGATGTACGTCTTCGGCTTCGGCTTCCCGTACACAAACGTATCGCCGTCCGGGTTGTAGATCAGCGCCCCGTGGGGGACCACTTTTCGCTTCCCGTCCCGGCGCACCGACGTCGTCTCGACCGGGATCAGGTCGGCGGTCTCATCAGCCATCGTCACCCGGTTGATGTCCGATCCCTTGATCGGCTCGGACTTGTAGGGGTAGGTCTCGCGTACGTTCGACTCCACCTCGGAGCAAGCCGGGAGCGCAAATCCGCACACGAGAAGCGCCAGCCCCGCGGCCAGCGGGCGCGGCACCCTAGGCCGCCGGCCGGCGCTCATCCTGGGCCACCCCACCGTCCTTCGCCTGGACGCTCGGGGCCACGCCGGCTGCGCCGGCTCCCGCGGGCACAGCCGAGGGCTCGGGCCTGACACCAGTCCCCGTGTGCATCAGCTCCTCGTCGGGCGAGAGGGTCGGCTGACCGTCGCCGAAGCGGAGGTAGAGCGCCGGAAGCACGAACAGGCTCACGAGCGTCGTCGTGACGACACCGCCCAGGACCACCCACGCCATCGGGTTGAGGATCTCGAGCCCGGACCGTGAGCCGAGGATGACCAGCACGAGCGCGACTAGAGCCAGGGCCGAGGCGGTCGCGAGGATCGGCGCCAACCGTTCCAGCGCCCCTCGCCGGACCAGATCGGCCCCGAAGACCTCGCCCTCATAGCGCTCCAGGCCCTGGAAGTGGTGGAGGGAGAGCAGTCCCTGGCGTGCCGCAAGCCCCAGGAGAGCGAGGAAGCCGACGAGCGAGGCCAGGGAGAACTCGCCGTCGATCACCCCGGCCAGCGCTCCGCCGGCGAGGGCCACAGGCAGCGTCAGGAACGCGATCGCGGCCAGTCGCCAGCTGCGGAGGGCAGCCTGCATCAGCAGGAAGGCCGCGATCGCCACGGCGATGGCGGCGCCGATCATCAGTCCGCGGTTGATCTCCGCCGAGGTGCTCCGCTTCCGCACCTCGGCGTGGTACTCGATCGGGAAGACGGAGCTCTGGAGCCGGTCCTCGATGTCGCCGGCCACCGAGTCGAGGCTGCGCCCGCTGACTTCCGCCTCGACGTCGAGATAGCGCGAGACCGACTCGCGCTGGATCGAGATCGGGCGGTTCTCGACGCGCACGTCGGCGACCTCGCCCAGGCGCACGTGGCCACCTCCGGGCCGGTCGAGCAGGAGGTTGCGGATGTCCGAGATGTTGCGGCGCGTGTTGGGCGTGCCCTGCACGACCACTTCGAAGACCTTCTGCTCATCGAAGACGCTCCCGACCAGGAGGCCCTGGACCATCGTCGCCTCCGCACGGCGGACGTCGCCCGGCTTGATTCCTGCGCGACGCGCCTTATCGAGGTCCACCTCGATCTCCACGTTGGGCTGCTCGAGCCGTCGCTCTACGCGCGGATCGAACACGCCGTCGACCTGCGACATGAGCTGTCGCACCCGCTCCGCCTGTCGGCGGAGAGTCGCGAGGTTCTCGCCGTAGACGCGCACTGTGAGCGGTCGGTCCGACCCCGTCAGAACGTCGAGCCCGTCACCCGTGGCCGGGTTCTCTCCCTCCCGGAGCGCCCCGACGTCCCTGATCTTCTGCTCCGAGTACGTGATGAGGTCGCTACGGACTCCCCGCACGCGGGCGACCGCGTCCTCGATGGCCGTCACGGTCGCGTCGTAGTCGGCGTTGGAGTCGATGCTCACCCAGACGTCGCCGGAGTTGACGTCGACGCGCCGGTCCCCTGTGACTGCGCGGCCGACGTGGGCACCGACGTTGTCGACTCCGCGGACCGAACGCAGCTCACGGCCGACCTGCTTGGCGAGATCGGCCATCCGGGTGTTGGACGTCCCGGGCGCGGCGTTCAACCGCACCAGCACGTCTCGGTCCTTGAACGAGGGGATGACCGACTTGTTGGCGAGCACGAACGCGAGGCCGGCGACTACGACCACGGCAGCGGCCCCGATGATCACCGCCCGGGGGCTCCGAACGAGCCTCGACAGAGCGCTGGCGTAGCGCGGCGCCAGCCAACGCAGCAGCGGGGACTCCCGCGGCTTGAACCCCCGGGTCGAGAAGAGCAGCAGGCTGAGGGCCGGCGTAACGGTCAGCGCGACGATCATCGCCACGGCCACCGTCAGCGCATAGGCGAGCACGAACGGCTCGAAGAACGCGCCCGGCCGACCCTCCATGACGGCGACCGGCACGATCGCGAGCAGCGCGATCAACGTCGCGTAGGTCAGCGGGCTGCGCATCTCGTGCGTGGCCGTCCGGACGATGTCCGCCGTGAGCCGGTCGCTGCCGGCCTCCCGCAGCCTGCGCAGTCGGCGCCCGACGTTCTCGGCGCCCACAACCGCATCGTCGACCACCACGGCCAGCGCGACCGCGAGCCCGGCGAAGGAAAGCGCGTTGAACGTCTCGCCGAGCAGGTGGAGCACGAGTCCCGCCGCGATGAGCGAGAGCGGGACCGTGAACAGGGCGATCAGCACGGAGCGCCACTGGAACAGGAACGCGGCGATGGCCAGGGCGAGGAGGACGCCCGCTATCACGAGCGTGAGCGTGACATTGGCGATCGCGTCCTCGAGGAAGGTCGCCGGCCGGAACACCGAGGTGTCGGGCTCCATGCCTGCGAGGCCGGGCTTCAGCTCGTCGAGCGCCTCCTCGACTCCCTCCGTCACCTCCAGGGTGTTGGCGCCGGGGAACTTCTCCACGACGAGCAGCAGGCCATCCCCGTCGTTCACGATCGCGTCGCCGATCAGCGGCTGATGGTCCTCAACCACGTTCGCGACCTCGCCCAGACGCAGCCTGCCTCCTGTGTCGTCGACAGGCACCTTGCCCAGCTCCGCCGGGTTCCTGAGCTTGTCGAACACGTTCCGGACCCCGAGCCGTTGTTGCGGGGTCTCGATGAACCCGCCGGTGCCCGGCGTCGAACCCTCCAGGTGGCTCAGCGGGGTGGAGATCTGCGCGTTGCCCGCGGTGTCGACCACCTGCTTCAGCGTCACGTCTCGGTCGCGCAGCCGCTCGGGGTCCACGAGCACCTGGAGCTGCCGGTCACGGAAGCCCCAGATCGCCACGTTCGCCACGCCCGGCACGCCGAGCAGGCGCGGCTGGAGGGTCCAGCGCGCGATCACGGACTTGTCGATCGGCGAGACCTTGTCCGAGGCGAGCGAGAACATGAGTACCCGGCTGGACGAGGAGTAGGGCTGGAGCATCCTGGGCGGCTTGGACACGTTCGGCATCGCGGCCGCGCCCATCTGCGTGAGTCGCTCCTGGACGAGCTGCCGGCCCGTGTACAGGTCGAAGTCGTTCTCGAACACGAGCGTGATCGAGGAGAGGCCTGGTAGTGACTCTGAGCGGAGCACGTCGATGCCCTCGACGCCGTTGAGCAGGTCCGCCTCCATCGGAACCGTGATGAGCTGCTCCACCTCCTCGGCGGCAAGCCCGAGCGCCTCGGTCTGGATCTCGACGTACGGCGGTGTGAACTCTGGAAGGGTGTCCACCGGGGCGTCGCGAAGCTGCGCGATGCCGACGCCCATCACTCCCAGCGCAATGGCGACAACCAGAAGTCGGAACCGCAGGCTCGCTCTGACGATCGAACGAATCATTGTTGGAGACCTCCCTCCGCAGTCACCTTCGAGCTCGGCTCGTGCGGGGCTTCCCCAGCCGAATGCCGCGGCATCATCAGCGCGCTCCTGGCAAAGCTGGATGCGCGTCCAGGCATCGCCGCCCGTCCATGGCTGGTCGCGGCACATCGCAGCTCCTCGCCGGTGGGGACAAGACTCCGGGCGCGTGGCGTAGCTGGACGACGCCGAAGACCATCCTCGCCGCAGCCAGCGTGACGACTAGCACGGAAACCTCGCGACCGTCTCAGGGGCCGGCGAAGAGTGTCCTGCGCCCTGCTATGCGGTCGCCGCGGGACAGCTCCTCCCCCTCGTTGGACCCAACGTACGGCGAGGTGGGAACTTGCGGCCTGGGCGCCGGCTTCAGCACGATTAGGTTCGGACGTGGGAGAAAAGCGTCTCGACGCCCTCCACCCCGTTGAGGAGGTCGGCCTCTCACACCGCCCTACGTCGAGATGCAGAATTTGAGGCACTCGGGCTTGCCGCCGAGGAAGTCGAGCAGCTCATCACCGTTCCGCTCGAGATGGCCTTCGGCGTCGCGCAGCTCAAGGACTCCGGCAAGACGTCCCCCGGCGCGTCCACCACCACCGCGGCTCCGATGATGAGGAGCCGGAACTGAAGGCTCGCGCGGAGAAGGAGCCGGCGGGCGATTCGGTCATCGAACTCTCTCATTTTTCTCTCAGAATTTTCTCAGGTTAACCGGATGCAACGCTACGTGTCAAATAGGACAGATCGGCCTAGCTCGACCGGACGGCCAGCTGATTCACACGCCGGCGTCCTCCCGCACGCGATAGCCGGCCCCGCACCGAGAGGCCCATGGCCTCGTAGCCGACGAGATCGTCGAGGTGAAGGAAGGCAGGTAGGGCGCGGCGGTGTTGCAGCCCCCAGACCAGGTGGCTGAAGGACCCCGGGTCATGGAGCTCGCAAGTGGCGCCAGGCTTGGTCGTAGTGGGGAAGTCGAACGTGGGC
>JBHEMX010000035.1:0-63608 GCA_046262355.1 Actinomycetota bacterium
GATCGAAGCGACTGGACGTTAAAGTGGGAGGTTCGAGGTCTCGGGCCTTTGCTCCAAACCGTGATTCCGCACTTCTATCGATATCCGCTTCTTTCAGGTAAGCGCCGAGACTTCGAGATCTTCGCTGAGATCTGTCAGCGAATGGCGCGAGGGGCACACCGACACTCCCCGGGACTCGCCGAGATTGTGCGGCTGGCCGGGAAGATGAACCCAAGCGGAAAGCGCGGGTATCTTCCC
This sequence comes from Actinomycetota bacterium, assembly GCA_046262355.1. GTDB lineage: Bacteria > Actinomycetota > CADDZG01 > CADDZG01 > WHSQ01 > DATADD01. The sequence goes on from JBHEMX010000035.1 coordinate 238, forward strand.
GATGTGATCCTTGAGGCACTTCGTCGAGATGAAGGCATAGTCTGTCCCCCTGGGAACAGGGGATCGAGACGAAGTTCCGACCTGCACGAATGGCGTAACGACTTGGGCACTGTCTCAACCAGAGACTCGGCGAAATTGCAATACGAGTAAAGATGCTCGTTACCCGCAGAAGGACGGAAAGACCCTAGAACCTTTACTGCAGCTTGATATTGGAACTTGAAACGTGTTGCGTAGGATAGGCGGGAGACTTTGAAGCCCCGGCTCCGGCTGGGGTGGAGTCACCCTTGAAATACCGCCCTGCGCGTTTTGGGTTTCTAACCCGGATCCGTTATCCGGATCGGGGGCATTGTCAGGTGGGTAGTTTCACTGGGGCGGTGACCTCCCAAAATGTAACGGAGGTGTTCAAAGGTTCCCTCACCCTGGTCGGCCATCAGGGGCTGAGTGCAATCGCACAAGGGAGCTTGACTGCGAGACAGACATGTCGAGCAGGTACGAAAGTAGGAGATAGTGATCCGGCGGCTCCTCGTGGTAGGGCCGTCGCTCATCGGCTAAAAGGTACCCTAGGGATAACAGGCTGATAGTGCCCAAGAGTCCATATCGACGGCACTGTTTGGCACCTCAAACATTTGGGGTGAGACGGTCGAAATACCGTCCAAGTATCGGCTTATAACGGTGAACCCCGAAACTGTCGCAGACACTGCGTACAGTGGGCAATACCGTGGGAAGTCTGTCGGAGTTGCAGCGAGACATCGTCGTCGGAAGTCTTCTCGGTGACGGAGCCATGCGCTGCAAGACCAACGCACTCCTTGAGATCAATCATTCCGTAGCTCAGCGCAGTTACGTTGATTGGAGGCTCAGTCATCTGCGCGAGTTTTGTCCTCACTCCTCCCAAGGAGAGACAAGGCAATGGGACGCGAGTCGCTTATCGATTCGTGACTCGAAGCTTGCCTGTACTGACTCCCTTCTACCGGCTCTTCTATGGAGCAGGAAGGAAGGAAGTCGGTGCCGGACCTAGAACTCACACCCACAGTTCTTGCCGTCTGGTTCATGGATGACGGATCACGATCGAGGAATGCGGTGTACTTCAACACTCAGCAGTTCGACCATATCGATCAAATGTGCTTATTGCACCTGCTGAGAGACCAGTGGAAAGTTCGAGGCACTCTTAACCGAGACAAGAGCTATCACCGCATACGCATAAGCGTGGAGAGCACCCGTCGGTTGGGACAGATCATCGAGCGACATATGCTTTCAGAATTGAAGTACAAACTCCCACATGACCCCGTAACGACTGAGGCCTCACCGGCCGAGGTGGCGAGTCCTGTCTCGACAAGAGACAAATCCATGGCCGCCACAACACGCCGACCCCTCGCCTTTGGTCAGGCAGGGTGAAGATATAGTCTGCGCCGCCAGAAACGGCGGAACAACGTGCGATGTCGGCTCGTCGCATCCTGGGGCTGGAGCAGGTCCCAAGGGTTGGGCTGTTCGCCCATTAAAGCGGTACGCGAGCTGGGTTTAGAACGTCGTGAGACAGTGGACAACCGCGCTGTCTATAAATCCGGCTAAATGCTGGAAACTCCGGAAGGATCCTGCGGTACCTGTCACACCACAGCCTTAGGATGAGGTGTGGACTGGCTAGGTAACAATCCGATAGGTGAGCGATCTCTTGAGATCGCGCCGGACTATCAGCAGGAAAGACTGGACGACTACCTTGCGGGATACGTCGACGGAGAAGGAAGCTTTCATGTTGCGATCCAGCGCAACCCTTCCACCAGATTCGGATGGCAACTCGTTCCGGAATTCCACGTAAGTCAGAATCCGGAGCGAGCGTCAATCCTCCGCCTCTTGCAATCCCGATTGGGATGCGGTCGCATCAGACCAAACGGGAGAGAACGTGGTACCGACCGATCACTCGTCTATGTGGTTAGACGTCGGAAGGATCTGTGCGAGAAGGTGATCCCCTTCTTCGTGTCCCACCCAATCTTGAGTGAGAAGAAGCTTGAGTTCGAGACCTTCGCCATTATCGTGAGAGAGATGGATCTCAGGAGACACTTGACTCGAGAGGGTTTCGAGCGGCTGTTGCAAGCGGGGTGGAGATGAATGGTGGCGGCAGGTATCGAAAGCAAGATTGGACGTCCAGAATCCTCAGAGGCCATACGCCGGACATGGAGATGTCCATGAAGATATGGTCCGACCCTTGTGGCGACACAGGGAGCCAGGCGGAACAGAAACGACCTGGCCGCCGGGCAGTTCAAGAACGGCTCGGAGGTAACAGAAGTGTCGGTCCCTATCCTCCGCGGGCGTAGGAGACTTGAAGGGAGCTGTCCCTAGTACGAGAGGACCGGGACGGACGCACCTCTAGTGTGACAGTTGTCCTGCCATGGGCACGCTGTTTAGCTACGTGCGGACCGGATAAGCGCTGAAGGCATCTAAGTGCGAAGCCGACCCTAAGATGAGGTCTCCCACGGGGTAACCCGGTAAGGCCCCTTGCTAGACGACAAGGTTGATAGGCCGGAGCTGTAAGCACAGCGATGTGTTCAGGCGACCGGTACTAATAGGCCGAGGGCTTGGTTTCGCTCGCGCTCGCTATGGACGGTTCAGGGTTCCACCCTGAGCAACGACAACCGAATAGAGGTTTCCCGGTGGCGATAGCGGAGGGGTCACACCTGGCTCCATTCCGAACCCAGAAGTTAAGCCCTCCAGCGCCGATGGTACTGCCCTGGAGACGGGGTGGGAGAGTAGGTCACTGCCGGGGATCTACATGACGAGAGGCCGCCGCAGGGCGGCCTCTTGCGCGTCCGCGCCCCGAGCGCTCGATACAGTCGTTCCATGGCGGATCCTCGGAGAAAAAGGCCACGACCCAACGAGCGCGTCGCACCCGCTCGGCGGCGCGCGCACGACGGGCCCCAGGACAGATCGCCGAGCTACGCGCCCGTGCACCTGGCCGACGACGTCGTCAAAGAGCTGCAGTCCACGGCCCGCCCGGGCAAGGGCGGGATACTCGTTCAGGTCTTCTCCGAGACGGCGGCCGCCTTCGCAGCGGAGGACTTCCGCCGCGCCATCGAGCTCGGCGAGCAGGCGAAGCACATCGCTCTGCGAGCCCCATCGGTGCGCGAGCTGCTGGGGCTAGCCCTCTACCACACGGGGTCCTGGAAGGAGGCGGCGCGCGAGCTCGCCGCATTCCGGCGGCTCGCCGGAACGACCGAGCAGAACCCGGTGATGGCCGACTGTTTCCGCGCCCTTCACAAACCGGAGCGTGCGCTCGAGCTGTGCGACGAGATCGACCGCGAGGCCGTCGCCCCCGCCGTGGCCTACGAGGGGGAGATCGTCGCAGCAGGAGCGCTCAGGGACATGGGGCGCATCGACGCTGCGATCCGGCGCCTCGAGCGCCTCGAGCTGGAACCGGAGCAAGCGCAGGAGTACCACCTCCGGGCTTGGTACGTGCTCGGGGACCTGCTCGAGCGACGCGGGCGCTTCACTCAAGCACGGCGATGGTTCGAGGCGATCTCCTCCCTCGACCCGGGCCTCACCGACGCCCCCAAGCGAGCGGAGAGGCTTCGCAGCCGCTGACTGCTACCTGAGCGACGGACCACCGGGCGCCGGGCGCTCGAGCTTGTCCAAGTAACGCATGTAGCCCCACGTGTTCATCCGGTAGGAGGTCGTTTGTTCGAGCCGTTCGATCGCCTCGTCGGACAACGAACCGTCGCGAGCGGCACGGTCCAAGCGCTCGACCTCGGTCGCCGCCTCGTCGAGATCCTCCGTGCGAGCGCGCGCGTCGGAGACCCACACGCACCACCGCCTCAGCGCCTCGACGGCGCGATCGCACGCGTCGCCTACGCCCATCGGCCGGACCCCCTGGTCGGTCGGCCCGTAGTGGGTGAACGCAAGCGACTCCGCTCCCAGACCACGTATCCGCTCGATCGAGCGCACCGCAAGCTCGAGATCGAACTCCGGAGGAGGAGTGGCGGGACGGATCGCTCCGACATCGGCCAGGCGAACGCCCAGCGCGTCGCCTGCGAACACCGTTCCCGTGGACTCGTCCAAGAACGCGTGATGATGGGACGCATGTCCTGGAGTCGCGACCGCCTGCAGCACGCGCCCGCCGAGATCTATCCTGTCTCCGTCTGCCAACGGCTCGATCCGGTGCTCGGGGATGGGATCGATGCCGCCCCACAGCTTCTCCATCTCGCCGCCGTAGATGCGGGTCGCGCTGGACCACAGCTTCGACGGGTCCACGAGGTGCGGCGCGCCGATCTCGTGCACCGCGACGCGCGCCGTGGGGAAGTGGCGAGCCAGGGTCCCGGCCGCGCCCGCGTGATCCAGGTGGACGTGCGTCACGACGATGTGGTCGAGCTCCCGTATGCCGGCGTCCTCCAGTTGGGCGAGCACGCGCCCTACGCTCGACCTGGGTCCCGTCTCGACCAGCGCCGTCGCATCGCCCCGGACCAGGAACGCCGCCGTGATGCCGCCCCGCCCGTGCATCTCGGTGTCGAAGGTGATGGTGTGTCTCATGGCAGCTCCCAGTGTTGCGCCGGGTCGCGGGGTGGCGCCGCCGCCGAGATAGCGTGACCCGATGCCCGCAGAACGAAGGCCGTCGGCGGTCCTCATCGTGAACCATAACGCCGGTCGCCTGCCCGAGGCGGTTCGAAGAGATGTAGTGGAGGCGATGCGCGCACACTTCAGCGTCGAGGCGATCTCGACGACGGTCCGGGACGCCGGCATAGGGCTCGCGCGCGACGCGGCACAGGCTGGCGCCGACCTCATCGTCGCCTTCGGCGGAGACGGGATAGTCAACGAGGTCGCGAACGGCGTGGCCCGCACAGATTCGAGTCTCGGGATCATCCCCGGCGGAACCATGAACGTCTTCTCGCGCGCGCTCGGCATCCCCCAAGATCCCTTCGCCGCCGTGCAGCACATGGCGACCGCCTTGAAACGTCCGGCGCGCCGGGTACCGCTGGGGCAGATCGACGATCGCTTCTTCACGTTCAGCGCCGGCTGCGGCTTCGATGCAGAGGCCGCGGAGCGCGTCGAACGGTATCTGCGCAGCAAGCGACGGTTCGGACAGCTGTTCTTCTATTGGAGCGCCTTTCGGGTGCTCGCGCGCTCCTTCGATCTCCGAAATCCCATCATGGTGGTCAAGGGCACGTTCGGAGAGGTGCCGGTGGCCATGGCGATCACTTGCAACGCAGGCCCGTACGCGTACCTCGCGGGCCGGCCGGTTGCGCTCGCGCCGGACGTGCACCTCGAGCGCGGAGTAGACATCTTCGCGCTGCGACGGATGCGGCTCGAGGCCTTGCCGGTGTATATCTGGCGGGTTGCCGTGTCCGGCGACCTCGTCCACCACCCAGATGTCTTCTACGCCAGCGACCTTGATGGGTTCGAGATCATCGCGACGGAGCCCTTCCATCGCCACGTCGACGGAGAACCACTGCAGCCAACGTCGCACGCGCGACTCTCGATCGTGAACGATGCGCTGAACGTTAGGGCGTAACGGGCTGAGCGTCTTGATGATCGGCTCCGCCACACCCGTGACAGAGGTGCTCATCGCGCGCCTCATCGACCAGTCGGACGAGGTGAGGATCGTGGAGACCGAGCGCGACGCGGCGGCGCGTTGGAGGGCGCTCGGAGCCCACGTGGCTGTGGGATCGCCCGTCGATGCCGACCTGATCGAGCGCGCCGCCCAGTACGCCCGCACGATCGTCGTCATCGACGACGGCGTGAACGCGCTGGAGGCGACGGTGTCTGCGGCGATCGAGGGCGGACTTCTGGCGTCCTCCGGCGTGCGCCTGGTCGTCTGCGCCGGCACCATCGCGGCTTCGATCGCCGCCACGATCGAGCGGTCGGGTCTCAGCTATGTGTTGCTGCGTACGGGCGCCGGGGCCGCGAGGCGGCGGCGACGCATCTCGCGCACCGCGATCGCGGCCGCCATCGACGCGGCGGACGACCTCGCGGGTGAGCCCCGTCTCGACCTCGAGCTCGATACGGCCGTGGCGTGGTCCGAGCTCGATGTCCCGCATCCCTAAGCCACATCACCGCCGCCGTCGCTCAGCGGCCGCACAGGGTCACAGGTCACGAGAGATGCGGCCCGGCACAGACCTCAGATCCCGGCCGGAGCTGCCCGGCCCGCCCGATGACCTGACCCCTGCGAGACGAGCCGCTACACGAGCGAGCGGAACACCAGGCCCGTCAACGCTTTCGGCGAGAAGTAGCTGGCCTTCTGCGGCATCCGCTCGCCGGAGCGAGCGACCTCGATCACCTGCACCGGCCGGAGGGCGCGCAGCACGACTCCTCCCGACCAACCGGCGTTTCGCACGAGCTCCACGACCGAGCCGAGCTCGCTCGAGAACATCACACGCTCGAGCCCCGCGGGAAAGACCTCGGGGATCACGACCTCGTGCAGGGCGACGACATCGAGTCCACGCCATGCCGCGCTTCTGCCTCCCACGCGCCGAGTGACCACCTGGTCCGCTACACCAACCAGGATCTCGCGGTCGGGAAGAAGGAACAACAAAGGATGGTCGGACGAGGACGCCGCCAGAGCCCCGACGCCCTCGCCTATCGACAACGCCTTGGCCGAGAAGCCATCGACCAGGGCCTTCTCGATCTCCGTCGCAGTGGTCTGTGACATGAACACCCGGTGATACGGCCGCACCTGGAGGTCCTCGGCGTCCGCATCGACGCAGAGACACATCACCGCATCGTGGTGCCCGGGCCCGCCGCCGCGTTCCTCGTGGAAGGCAAGCGCGGTCTCGTAGCGATGATGCCCGTCGGCGATCACCAACGGCGCCGAGCCGACCGCTCGCTCGAACATCGCGATCTCGGCCGGCGCGCCGATGCGCCAGATGCGATGCAGCGTTCCGTTGTCGTCCGCAAAACGAACGGCGGCGGGCCGGTGCAGCAGCGAGTCGTAGAACGGAACCAGCGCTCCGGCTCCGTTGAAGATGCCGTAGATCGGTGAGATGTTCACGGGACAGGCCCGTAGGAGCGACAGGCGATCCTCGATGGGCCCCGGCAACGTGTGCTCGTGTGGAAGGACCCCGGAGGTCGGTCCGAAGCGCTCGAGGGTGAGCGCACCGATGACTCCAACGACATGCTTCCGGGCGCCGTCGGTTGCGCCGAAGTCCTGTCGATACACGAAGAAAGAAGGCGCCTCGTCCTCCACCAGGACCCCGCCGGACAACCACCCGTCGAAGGTTCGTCCGGCGCGCCGATACCTCTGCTCCTCGAGCTCATCGGCTCTCTCGGAGAACGGCAGCTCGATCCTCACCGCGTTGTTCGGATGTCGGACGTAGAGGCGGGCTTGCTCGGCGGCGGAGATGACGTCGTACGGCGGACACACGAGGTCCTTCAGATCGTCACGATCCGCGTAGTGGATCCCTCGGAACGGCTTCAGCTCAGGCATGAGGAGGGATGATCGCCGCTTCTCGACACAGGGCTCGCCGAAGCTCAGGCGAACGCGCGCAGGCCGGTAAGAGCTTCGCCGAGGATGAGCGTGTGTATCTCGCTCGTCCCCTCGTAGGTGAGCACCGACTCGAGGTTGTTCATGTGGCGGATCACCGGGTACTCGAGCGTGATCCCGTTGGCGCCCAGGATCGTGCGGGCGCTGCGCGCCACGTCCAGCGCCTCTCGCACGTTGTTGAGCTTGCCCGCGCTTACCTGCTCGGGAGCAAGCGTCCCATCGTCCTTCATCCGTCCCAGATGGAGCGCAAGCAGCGTCCCCTTGTTGATCTCGAGCATCATGTTGACGAGCTTCTCCTGCGTGAGCTGGAACCCCCCGATCGGGCGGTCGAATTGGACGCGCGTCTTCGAGTACTCCAGCGCGGACTCGAAGCACGCACGCGCGGCTCCCATCGCCCCCCACACGATCCCGAAGCGCGCCTCGTTGAGGCACGACAACGGGCCCCGCATCCCCGTGACGCCGGGCAAGAGAGCGTCGCCCGGCACGAGGCAGTCGTCGAATATCAGCTCAGAGGTGATGGACGCCCGCAGAGACATCTTGCGATGGACGTCCCGGGTCGTGAAGCCGGAGGTTCCCTTGGGGACGAGGAAGCCCCTGACGCCCTCGTCGGTCTGCGCCCACACCACAGCGACGTCCGCGATGCCTCCACTGGTGATCCACATCTTCGTCCCGTTCAGCACCCAACCTCCGTCGCGCCGGACGGCCGTCGTTCGCATCCCAGAGGGGTCGCTGCCGAAGTCCGGCTCGGTGAGCCCGAAGCAGCCGATGATCTCGCCCGCCGCCATCCCCGGCAGCCAACGCCGCTTCTGGTTCTCCGAGCCGTACGCCCTGATCGGAAACATGGCGAGGGATCCTTGGACCGAGACGAAGCTGCGGAAGCCGCTATCGCCCGCTTCCAACTCCATGCATGCCAGCCCGTAGCTCACGGCGCTCGTGCCGGCGCAGCCGAAGCCCTCGAGATGCATGCCCAGCAACCCGAGTGCGCCCAGCTCGGGGGCTATCGCGCGCGGCCAATGCCCCGCCTCGAACCACTTGTCGATGTCGGGAAGGACGCGCTCGCGCACGAATCGGCGTGCCGTGGCCCGAACCATGCGTTCTTCGTCGCTCAGGAGGGCGTCGATCGCCAGAACGTCGAGCGGATCGACCGGAGCGCGTCGCGGTTCGTTCGTCGTCATGATCCCAGCCTAAACGTGCCGGACCGGCGCGGCGGCTGGGCGGTGCTGCGCTAGAGGCCCGAGCGGCCTAGCACGCGTCGATGAGCGACTCGACGCAGGAGGGGCAGAACTGCGTTCCGGACCCCCGACCGAGCTCTCGTATCGCACTCTCGTGCCGCAGCGCGGCGCGGTAGGGGCGATCCGACACCATCGCGTGGTAGGCGTCGCAGAGAAAGACGACGCGGCTGGCGAGAGGGATGTCCGCGCCGGCCAGCCCATCGGGGTAGCCGCGGCCGTCCCAGCGCTCGTGGCCGGCCCTGATCGCCGGCGCGAGATGGGCAAGGCTCTCGACGGCGCTTACGATGCGGGCGCCCACGATCGAGTGCTCGCGGATCTGAACCCACTCCCGCTCCTCGAGGGCGCCGGGCTTGTCCAGGATCGGATCGGGAACGGCGATCTTGCCGAGGTCGTGCAACAGAGCTACCTGTTTGATCTCATCGACGGCCCGCGCGCTCAGTCCCAACCGCTCGGCGGTCAGCGCCGAGAGCTCGACCACGGCCTCCGAGTGTTCCTTGGTGTAGCCATCGCGCGCCTCCAGGGCCGCGAGCAATGCCTGAGCGCCCGTGGACATGATCTTCGAGCGCCAGCTCTCCGACTCCTGCTGCCGGCGTTCGAGCTGGTCGGCGATGAGATGCGCGAGCAAGCGCAGGGAGCGCGCGTGCTGATCTCCGAGCATGGGATCTGCGCTGTGGCTCAGGCAACAGAGCGTTCCATACCTGCGCCCGTCGGAGAAGCGAAGAGGGACCGCAACATAGGAACCGCTGTGAGCCTCGCGCGCCACCCCGAGATCGACCACGCCTGCATCCGACAGAGCGTCGGATATGGCATTCGGGAGCCGCGACTCGAGCGCCCGCAGATCGTCGTCGTCGATCGCCGAGCTTCCGCCGATCTCCATGCCGAAGGACTCGCCGTCGCCGTCGACCGAGCGATAGATCTGCCGTCCGTTGATGAGCTCGCTCACAAACGCAACGTCGATACCGAGGTGATCGCGCGCCGCTCCCAAGACGCTCTCGACGGTTGTGTCGAGGTCGTCCAGTGCGATGTGCGCGAGCTCGGACGTATCCCACTCATGCTGCAGTTCTTCCGTGGCCACAGCCCTCCCTTCGCTCCCCGTACCGCGTGGCGTGCCCGTTCCCAGCGAAGGGCCCATTGTTTCCAGCGCCGCTCCGTATGGCACTCCCCCCAGTGGGGGTAAAGAGCACTCCTTCGGGGTCGGTGGGCCCACGACCGGCCGGCCGGGTCGCGAGCGAGAGGCCGCGCCCGTACCGACCCCCGGGAGAGAGGCACGAACCCCCTGGCGGCCGCGCCGCATCCTCGTTAGGTTTGTGCCGGCCTCAGATCCATTCCAGAGGGGGGAGCTCGGATGGCCGGGGTTCCGGAAACGGGCCCGCAGACGCGCGCCGCGGAGGTAAGGGAGCTTCAGCGCGCCATCTCACATAACCTTCGGACACCACTCGCCGTCATCAAGGGGTGCACGGATATGCTGTTGGCACACGGGAAGGAAGTGCTCGACGACCAACGTCGCCAGGAGCTCTTGGAGACGACGGCCGCGAACGTCGATCTCTTGGCGGACGCGATCGTGTGGCTCGAGGAAAGGATCGATGCGCTCGCCCGGCAAGGCTCGATAACGCTGCCGCCGGATCGCGAACCAGTGGATGACCCGGGAAGGGAAACGAAACGCATGGAACCTCGCATCTGAGCCGACCCAGCGAGGCGTTGCGAAGGCGTGGGGTCGACGGTCTCGTGTGCGATCTCGACGGCGTGGTGTACCGAGGAGATGTGCCGATCGGCGGCGCCGCGGAGGCGATCGCTCGGCTGCGCGCCGCGGGCGTGAAGATAGTGTTCTGCACGAACAACTCGAGGGCGACCACGTCTGAGTACGGCTACAAGCTGGCGGGCCTGGGGATCGAGACGATCGATCGAGAGATCCTCACCTCCGCGGTGGTTACCGGCGAGGTGCTCGCCGGGCGCGGCTGCGCCGGGAAGCGGGTGATCGTGATCGGTGGAGACGGGCTGCGGCAGAGCCTGACGGAGGCCGGCCTCGTGATCGTCGAGGACGCCGACGACACGAGCGCGGACGTCGTCGCCGTGGGACTCGACACGTCGTTCGACTACGAAGCCATGCGCGTGGCGGCACTGGCGCTGCGCGCGGGGGCGGAGTTCATCGCCACCAACGACGACGCGACCTGGCCTGCGCCGCACGGAGAGCAATGGCCCGGGGCCGGCGCGCTGCTCGCTGCACTCGAGAGGGCCTCGGGAAGAAGCCCAGAGGTCATGGGCAAACCGCACCTTCCGATGCTGGACGCGGCAGAACGCCGTCTCCTCGGAGCGAAGAACATCGCGCTGGTCGGCGACCGAGCAGAGACCGATCTGGCGGGAGGTGTCGCGAAGGGATGGACGACGATCCTGGTGCTGTCCGGCGTAACCCACCCGGGCGACGAACGCTCGATCGAGCCCGCTCCGGACGTCGTCATCGACAGCCTCGCCGACCTCACTCTCTAGAGTGCCTCGCCGCGTAGCTCACCGGCACCGTGAGCGTTCCCAATGCGACGGGCCCCTACAGTCGCCATCCCGGTCTCCACGCGGCGCGCGCTGGGGGATGAGGGCGACCACCCAAGACGAAGACCGCCACCGCGCCGAAGACGAAGCCTCCGACGTGCGCCGTCCACGCTACCTCAGTGGCTCCGGTCGCCTCCTGGGCTCCGATGAGGAACTGATAGAGGAACCAGAGTCCGAGCACTGCGAACGCCGACATCCGGATGATCGTGAAGATGAAGAAGATCGGCACGAGAACATTGACCCGCGCCCGTGGGAACAGCACCAGATAGGCGCCCATCACACCCGCGACCGCGCCGGAGGCTCCTACCGTTGGGACCGCATCGTTGATGTGGGTCAAGATGTGGGCGAAAGAAGCCGCGAAGCCTGCCAGCAGATAGAACACGAGGTATTTGACCGGCCCCAGGAAGTCCTCGACGTTGTTTCCGAAGACCCAGAGGAACAGCATGTTGCCGGCGATGTGCAGGATGCCCGCGTGCAGGAACATCGATACGAGCACGGCCGCCAGGAACGACCCCAGGTTCCGGTGAGGGAAGTTGGTGGGACACGTGTCGCCGAGTTGGCACGGACTGGGGGCGTTCGCGAAGAAGTACCGTCCGGCGGCGCCGCCCAAGCCGAGCGAGGGCTCCTGGAAAAAGGCCACGATGTTCGCCACGATCAATGCGATGGTTACGACGGGAAAGCTGCGGGTCGGGTTCGCGTCCGAGATCGGGATCAGGTTCAACATCGAGCGAGTATAGGTTTGGGTTGAGCAGCAGCCGGAGGCACATCCGGGAGGACGGAGGACAAGTGCGAGACGACTTTCGAAGGGTGGCGGTCTTCACCTCGGGCATCGCCGAGATGACCCGCAATCGGGCCGAGGACTTCGTCAGAGGGTGGGTGAAGGAAGGAGACGTGCGCAGGGAACAGGCGCAGACGCTCGTCAGGGACCTGCTCGACTGGAGCGCACAGAACCGCAAAGAGCTCACGCGCTTCGTGGCGGACGAGATCGAGGCGCAACTCTCATCTCTCGGCGTCGCGCGCGCCCGAGACGTCGAGCGGCTCGAGCAACGCCTCCAGAGCCTCGAGGAGGCGCTGCGCGGCACGGCTGCGGCCACGGCCGATGCGACGCCGCAACGCAAATCGACGGGCCGGCGGTCGAGGACGAGTGCGCCGTCGGGGAGCAAGAAGAAGGCGACGACCCGGAAGCGGACTCGCAAGCGCAGCACCAAGAGGTCGACCTGAGCCCTCCGGGCGCCGATCCCGCCGCAGGCGGCTCGGATCCCTCAGGCGCCGCCACGCGGCGCTCCTGGTCGGGTTTAATGCGCAGGATGAGCGAAGACCCGGATCGCAAACGAGTCATCGACGCAGCGCCCGAGAGGTTGGAGCTTGCCCAGGGCTCGGGCGGCGAGGCACGTCTGAAGCTGCTGGACGAGCTGTACGCGGCCCTCGAGCTGGAGCTCGACGCCGATCAAACCCCTCCGGCTCGACGCTGAGCTCGTTCGCAGGGGCCTCGCCGGGTCCCGCGGCGAAGCGAAGCGGCTCGTCGACGCCGGGAAGGTGAGCGTGCGAGGCCTTGCGGCCACGGGCGCTTCTTCGCTCGTGGCACCGGACGCGCCGATCACCCTCTCGCCCGCCGCGAGGGCGCGCTTCGTCTCGCGCGCGGGCGACAAGCTCGAGGGCGCGCTCGCCAGGTTCTCGGTGCCGGTCTCGGGACGACGCTGGCTCGACGCCGGCGCCTCTACCGGTGGCTTCACGGACTGTCTGCTCCAGCGGGGGGCGCACGCGGTCGTCGCCGTGGACGTGGGCTACGGGCAGCTCGACTGGAAGCTGCGCAACGACCGACGGGTCGTGGTCCTCGAGCGGACCAACGTGCGCCATCTGAGCCCCGACGACCTTCCGTGGCGCGCGGACGGCGTCGTCGCCGACCTCTCGTTCATCTCCTTGCGACTCGTCCTGCCGGCGCTCGCGTCGGTGGCGGCACGGCGCGCCGATCACGTCCTCTTGGTCAAGCCTCAGTTCGAGGTCGGACGCCGGGCGGTCGGCAGGAGGGGAGTTGTGCGGGAGCCGGAGGCGTGGTTGGGCGCGCTGAAAGGGGTCGTCGAGGCGGGGGCGAAGCGGGGGCTCGGCCTCCTCGACGCCGCGGTTGCCGACCCCCCTGGTCCCGCCGGTAACCGGGAGTTCTTCGTCCATCTGCGCGCCGGCGTGCGCAGCGACGATGCGGCGCTCCGGCGCGCCGTGGCAGAGGCCGGGCCATGACGGTGAGGCGCGTGGCCATCGTCGCTCACCCGGACAAGCCCGGAGTGGCGCAGCTCCACGAGGAGCTCACCGACGAGCTCGCTCGGCACGGGATCGACGTCGCGTCCGGCGATCCGGACCTCGTCGTGTCGCTCGGGGGGGACGGCACGATGCTGCGGGCGGCGCACATGGCGCACAGCTCCGATGCGCTCCTGCTCGGCGTCAACCGGGGCCGGCTCGGGTACCTCACCGAGGTAGAGGGAGGCAGCGAGAGAGGTGCCCTGGAGCGCATATTGCGCGACGACTACGTCGTCGAGGAGCGCATGATGCTCGCCTGCAAGGTCGCCGACGAGCGGGACCAGGAGGGGCTCGTGGGTCTCAACGAGGTCCTGGTCGAGAGGGAGGCGAGGTACCGCGTCATCCGCCTCAGGGTCCGCGTCGGGGGAGAGTCGCTCGGGGCTTTCAACGCGGACGGCGTCATCGTCGCCACTCCTACCGGCTCGACCGCATACGCGCTGAGTGCGGGCGGTCCCATCGTGTCGCCGCGGGCGAGCTGCATAGTGCTCGTGCCCGTCAGCCCGCACATGCTCTTCTCGCGCCCGTTCGTGCTGGCGCCCGACGAGGTCGTGGAGATCGTGCTCGAGTCGCCCGACGAGGCCTCCCTGTCGCTCGACGGCGGATCCGCCGGAGACCTCCACGAGGGCGACTGCATCACCGTGCGGCGGCATCCTCGGCCGCTCAAGCTCGTGCGGCTATCGGGGCCGGGTTTCGTAGAGAGGCTGCGCGCCAAACTCCAGCTTCCCGGCTGAGCAGGTGGGTCCGCCTTAGGATTCTCGCGATGCTGACCGAGCTCGTCGTCGAGAACCTCGGCGTCATAGACGCCACGGAGCTGAACCTGGAGCGAGGCTGCAGCGCTCTCACGGGGGAGACCGGCGCGGGTAAGACGCTCGTGGTCGCGGCGCTCGGCCTCCTGCTCGGGGGCCGGGCCGACAGGACCCTCGTGCGCACGGGCGCTACCGAGGCGCGCGTCGAGGGGCGCTTCGCCGTGCCGAAGCACCACCCCGTCGCCGACCTTCTGCGATCGAACGGCGTGGTCGAGGAGGGCGACGAGGACCTCACGGAGATCGTGATCGCACGCACCGTCTCGGCGGATGGGCGGGGACGGGCGCGCATCAACGGGCGGTTGGTTACCGCTGCGTTGCTCGCCGCGGCGGGCGCGCACCTGGTCGAGATCGCGGGCCAGAACGAGCACCAGCGCATAGCGGTCGGGCAGGTGCAACGGCGCTTGCTCGATGCTTACGCGGGCGTCGACACCGTCGCCGAAGAGGTCGCCGCGGCGGTGCGCGCGGCCGCCGACGCCGGCCGGAAGGTCACCTCTCTGCGCGCCGACGAACGTGTGCGCCTGCGTGACTTGGAGTCGCTGCGCGACGAGGTGGCGGAGATCGAAGAGGCGGCGCTCGAGATCGGGGAAGCCGACGCGCTGAGCGTCGAAGCCGTCAGGCTGGAACACTCCGAGCTCATCGCAGCGGCGGTCGCCCGAGCGCGCGAGGGGATCGCCGGAGAACGGGGTGCGCAGGAGCTGCTATCCGACGCCGGTCGTGACCTGGGTACCGTGACGGAACACGACCCCGCCCTCGGACAACTCGGCGACAGGATCGAGGCCGCGGGGTACGAGGCCGCCGATATCGCACACGAGCTCGCCGCATACGTCGTCGCCGTGGACCCGGACGCGCTCGAGGCGGCGCGCGGGCGCTTGGCCGTGCTCGCCCGTCTGCGGCGCAAGTACGGCGACGACGAACGAGAGATCCTCATGTATCTCGAGCGCGCGCGCGCGCGCCTCGCGGCGCTCGAGGAGCCGGACGTCGACGCCGAGCACTGGGCGCGCAGGGGCGACGAGGCGCGGAGGCGAGCCGAGGTGGGCGCGGAACATCTCTCCGCGGCCCGTCGCGCCGCGCGCGCGCGGCTCGAGCGCGACATGGACGAGCTTCTTGCCGACCTTGCTCTCGGTGACGCACGCTTCGAGGTGCGGCTCGAGCCGCGTTCGCTGTACGAGGGCGGAGCCGAATCCGTCGAGTTCTACGTCGCCACCGACCCGGGACAGGACGCGCGACCCCTTGCCAAAGTCGCATCCGGCGGAGAGCTGGCCCGTATAGCCTTAGCGCTGCATCTCGCGACCGCGGCGGGCGGCGCGGAGACGATGGTGTTCGATGAGGTCGACGCCGGCGTCGGGGGCCGGGCCGCTCAGGCGGTCGGACGCTGTCTTGCCAGGCTGGCGAGAACGACCGGGGGCCAGGTCCTCGTCGTGACGCACCTTCCGCAGGTCGCCGCGTTCGCCGATGCTCATCTGCGCGTGGTGAAGACCTCGGGTGGCGCGCGCTCGAGCGCCTCGGTCGGCAAGGTCGAGGGAGACGATCGGATCGCCGAGCTGTCGCGCATGCTTGCCGGCCTGCCCGACAGCGAACGCGCCAGAGGGCATGCGAAGGAGCTGCTCGAGCTGAGGGCCACGCGATGATCAAGAAGATCCGGGGCCGCGACGAGGGAGATCGCTCTCATCGGATGATCTCGGGGACCGCGCGCGTCGACCGCCGCACGAAGAACCTCATGGCCCGATTGCAGCCGGGGGAGATCGCGGTCATCGACCACCAAGACATAGACCGCATCTCCGCCGAGGGGTTGATACAGCGCCAGGTAGGGGCGATCGTCAACGCCTCGAGCTCGTCGAGCGGTCGCTATCCGAACCTCGGCCCGCTGCTGTTGTGCTCGGCCGGCATACCGCTGATCGACCAAGCGGGCGCAGACGTCATGCGGATCTCGGAAGGTGCACCTGTGCGCATCGAGGATGGGCGCGTGTACGTCATGGACGGCAACGACCGTTCCGAGTTCGGCCACGGCCATAGGCTCGATCTCGAGCAGGCGGAGGCCATCCTGGATTCGGCGAAGCAGGGGATCTCGTCTGAGATCGAGCGCTTCGCAGCCAACACGATCTCCTACATAAGAGACGAGCGTGACGTGCTCCTCGAAGCGGCGCGCCTACCCAACGTCAAGACCGACTTCCACGGACACCACGTCTTGATCGTGGTGCGCGGATACGACTACAAGGAGGACCTCGCCACGCTGCGTTCGTACATCCGCGAGATGCGGCCGATCCTGATCGGGGTGGACGGCGGGGCCGATGCGCTGCTCGAGTCGAGGCTCACTCCGGACATCATCATCGGAGACATGGACTCGGTGACGACCGAGGCATTGTCGTGCGGCGCCGAGTTGATAGTGCATGCATATCCCGGGGGCGGCGCGCCGGGACTGGGGCGCGTCGAGGCGATCGGCCTTGCGAGCATCGTGTTCGAGGCAACGGGGACCTCCGAGGACATCGCCATGCTCCTTGCGCACGAGCGCGGAGCGGAGCTGATCGTCGCGGTGGGAACGCATGCGAACCTCATCGAGTTCCTCGACAAGGGACGCAAGGGGATGGCGTCGACCTTCCTCACGCGGCTCCGCGTCGGCAACATCCTCATCGATGCGAAGGGCGTGAGCAGGCTGTACCGCAGCAGGATCCGCCGGAGTGACGTCTTCGTCCTCCTCGTCGCCGCCGTCGTCTTGCTGGCGATAGCGGTGTGGCTCTCGGAGCCGCTGCGGCTGAACCTGCAGGCGCTGTGGATCCAGCTGCGCAACTTCTGGTTCACGACAGTCTCCTAGCACCGTGATCGACTTCCGCTACCACGTCGTCTCGATCGTCGCCGTGTTGTTCGCGCTCGCCATCGGGATCATCTTCGGCTCGGGCTTCCTCGGCGGAGCGCTTCTGAACCGGCTCGACACCGCGCTCGACGACCTCGACCGCAGGAACCAGGAGCTGCTGCGCGACCTGCGCGAGCTCAGGCAGTTCGCCGACGAGTCCGAGCGCCCTCTGGTGCAGGGTGCCCTGCAGGGCCGGGACGTCCTCGTGTTCACCGCCGAAGGGACGGACACTGCCACCGTCGATGGAGTGCGGGATGCGATCGGGATCGCCGGTGGGGCCGTGATCGGCACGGTCGAGGCGACGACGAGGCTCGAGTTGGAGGATCCCGACGAGCGCGCACTGCTGGCGGAGATGCTGGCCTCGGACGCGACCGGCGCGGATGCGCTGCGAAGGGACACCGCCAGGTTGCTGGCGGCCAGAGCGGTGGCGGCGGCCTCCTTCTCCTTCGATCGCCCCCGCATCGGCCCGACCGCCGACGGACGTCTTCTGGAGATGCTCGAAGACTTCGGCGCCGAGAACTTCCTTCAGACCGATGGGTTCGACGAGGCCGATCCCACGGTTCCGCCCGGTTCGATGTTCGTGATCGTCGCCGGCAACGCCGATCCGGCGCCTCTCGGTTGGCGGGGCTTCGTCACCGCCCTGGCGACGAACCTCGCAGTGCGCGACGTCACCGTGCTGGTGGCCGAGCCGAGCGCGAGCGCGTGGGGCATCGTCGACTCGATCTGCGACGACGCCGCCGACCGAGTCTCCACCGTCAACCAGGCCGACACCGTTCCCGGGCGCGTCGGAGTCGTACTCACCCTCAAGGCGGGACCCGCCGTGGGTCACCATGGGGTCGGCGCCTGCGCCGAAGACGGCATCATCCCGGCGCCGGAACAAGCCGGCTGAGGCGTGGAGGCGGGAGCCGGAGGGCGCTCGCTGGCGCGCGGAGCCGCCGCGATGACGGTGGCTTCCGCCATCTCGCGCGTCACCGGATTCGTGCGCGTCGTCGTGGTGGCGGCGGCGATGGGCACGACCTTCTTGGCCAACACCTATCAGACGGCGAACACCGCGCCCAACGTGATCTTCGAGCTCGTGGCCGCCGGCGTCCTGACCTCCGTGTTCGTCCCGACCTTCGTCGACTACATCGTGCGCGACGAGCGCGAGCAGGGTTGGCACGCCGCGAACGTCCTCGGCTCCGTGGCCCTTGCGGCCCTGCTGGGGCTGGCTCTGCTGCTGGCTCTGACTGCCCCCCTCGCGATGCGACTCCTGACGATCGGCGTAGAGGATCCGGAGCTGCGTTCGCAGGAGATCGCCCTCGGCGCCACGTTCCTCAGGCTGTTCGCTCCCCAGGTCATCTTCTACGGCGCGGGCATGATCATGACTGCGGCGCTGCATGCACATCGTCGCTTCGGGATCGGCGCCGTCGCGCCCATCTTCAACAACGTTGTGGTGATCGGCGTCTATCTCACCTACGCCGCCATGCGGGCGGACCGTCCTCCCACGGTCTCCGGCATCACCGGGGCCGAGACCCTCGTGCTGGGCGCCGGCACGACGCTGGGAGTCGTGGCCATGACCGTCTCTCTCATCCCGCAGCTTCGTCGCCTCGGATGGCGCTTTCGCTGGCGCTTCTATCCCGCGCATCCGGCGGTTGCGAAGGCCGCGCGGCTGGGGGTGTGGGCGCTCGGCTATGCGGGCGGCTATCAGGCCGGACTGATCGTCGTGCTGATGCTCGCCAATCGCGTAGAGGGAGGAGTGGCCGCCTATCAGTGGGCTTACACGTTCTTCTACGTCCCGCATGCGCTCTTCGCGGTACCCCTCGCCAACGTGTTGTTTCCCGCCATGTCGGAGCACGTCGCGCGTCGCGAGGAGGACTCCTTCCTCGCGCGCTTGAGGGAGGGCCTGGGCATGCTTGCCTTCATCCTTCTGCCGACCGCGGCGTTCCTGGTGATGGCGGCGGAGCCCGTTGCGCGCCTGACGCTCCAGTACGGCGCCATGACGAGGGAAGGAGCCGAGTTGGTGGGACGCGTCCTTGCCGCATTCGCCGTGGGCCTGCCCACCTATTCGGCGTTCCTCACGCTGACGCGCTCTCACTACGCGCTCGGAGACACGAGATCACCGGCTCTCGTCAACGCCGCCGCGATCGCCGTGGCGAGCGCTTCGGGAGTCGGGCTCTTCATGTCCCTGCCGCCGGAGTGGCGCGTGCCCGGACTCGCGCTCGGGCACTCGATCGGCTTCGCGCTCGGGACCGTGGCGCTGAGCCGGCTGCTGTCGAGCCGGTTCGGTCACGTCGGCACGACCTCCTTGACGGCGGCCCTCGTGCGCTCGCTCGGAGCGACCCTGCCCACCGTGGCCGTCATGGCGCTGGTACGCGCTCTCGTCCCCGACGCCGGCAGGGCGGAGGCCCTCGTCGCCGTCGCCACCACGGCAGCGTCCGGGGCGCTCGTTTACCTCGGCGTCATGAAGCTGTCCGGATCCCAGGAGATGGCGAGGATCACCGCGCTGGTCACGCGAGCCCGAGCGTGAGCACGTCGCGCGTCCGCGTGCTCGAGGTCCTCGGCCGCTCTGCAGGAGGGATCGCGCGCCACGTCGCGCAGCTCGTGGGTGCGCTCGACGACCACAACGGTCTGGTGGTCGACGTCGCCTGTCCGCCGGATCTCCCCCTCGCGATGCCCAAGCCGTTGCTCCCGCTGGTCATCCCCAACGGTCCCAGGGGGCATGGAGCCGCGCGCCGCTCGCTGGCGATGATCGCCCGCGCCGGCGGCTACGAAGTGATCCATGCTCACGGCCTCCGAGCGGGGGTCGACGCCGGGCTCGCGACGCTGCGTTCAACGCCTGTGCTGCTCACCGTCCACAACCTCGTTCGCCCAGACATCGCCGGTCGGGGGCGCGCGTGGTCCCTGAGGTGGTCGGAGCCGCTGGCCGTGCGCCTGTCGATGCGCACCTTCGCGGTATCCGAGGAGATCGCAACCTCGCTCAGGTCGGCGACGCCACGCCAGGCGCACAAGATCGAGGTCCTCCATCTCGGTATCGGAGAGGCGCCCACCGTCGAACGCGACGCGCTCGGCGTCAGGAGCGAGCTCGGCGTCGCCGATGACGACGCCCTCATCGTGACCGCGGCTCGCCTCGTGCCGCAGAAGGCGCTCGACGTGGCCCTGAGGGCCGTGGCGGCGCTGCCGCGCGCCACGCTGGCGCTCTTCGGCGAAGGACCCTTGCGCGCGCGTCTCGAGGAGATGACACGCGCGCTCGGGATCGCAGAGCGCGTGCGATTCATGGGCTGGCGCGACGATCTCGCCGATCACATCGCCGCGGCCGACGTCTTCTGCCTCTCGTCGACGTGGGAGGGGGTGCCGCTCGCCGCGCAAGAAGCGATCCTGCTCGGGACGCCGGTCGTTGCAACTGACGTTGGAGGCATGGGCGAACTGATCGAGGACAAGGTTTCGGGGCGACTCGTGCCCAAGGGCGACGCGGCGGCGCTCGCGCGCGCTCTCGGAGACCTGCTCGGGGCGCCCGCGGTTGCCCGACGCTACGCGGAGCGCGCCGGAAGCGACCTCGCCGAGAAGTTCTCGACGGCGCGCATGCTCGCCCGGCTCGAGGAGGCCTACCGTGCCGCGGCTCGGGCATAGCGCAGCGCTGCTGCTGGGCGCGCTCGCGGTGACCCTCTGTCCGACGGCGGCGGTCGCCCAGGACACGTGCCGGCACGCCGTGATACTCACGTTGCCGGGCGTGACCTGGGGTGACGTGCGCGCCGCAGGCCCCTCGGAGATCCTCGACGCGGCGCGCGCCGGCGCCTTGGGGTCGATATCGGTGCGCACGAACACCGCACGGACGTCGTATGCGGCGGGCTTCGGGAGCATCGGAGCGGGAGCGCGCGTAGACGGGGCGCGCTCCGCCGGGGGCCCGGCCGCCGCATCGGACCCCGTGGCCCTGGAGGCGTCCCCGCCGCTCGTCTCCGGGATGGTGGCTGCCGGCCTCGCCGAGATGAAAGACCTCGCCCGGCGCGCCGGCTATCGCGCCGCGCCGGGCGCCCTCGGCTCTGCGCTCGACGACATCCCACTCATCGCCGTCGGCAACGGCGATCGAGGGATGCCGCCGCCGCTGCCTGCGGGCTTCGGCCGGTGGACGCTGCTCGGGGCGATGGATCGCGCCGGTCGGGTGGCCCTCTCCGCCACCGGTGGGAAGCTCCTGCGCGCCGCTGCCGACGCCCCCTACGGCGTCCGCACGGACCCCACGCGGATGCGGCGCGCGGTCGAGGAGGCGCTCGCCGTCCCCTGCTCGGTGGTGATGATCGAGCAAGGCGACGTCGCGCGCGCCGACACGGCGGCCCTCGCGTCCACCGAGCGCGCCGCGCGCGTCGACATGACCACGGCGCTCCTTGCCGCGAGCGACGTCCTCGAGCGGGCCCGAGCGCTGCTCGACCCGGACCGTGACCTCCTCATGATCGTGTCGCCGACGTCGCCGGCGGCCGCCGACCAAGCGCGCCTGGGGGTCGCCATCGCGGTGGGCCCCGGGTTCGAACCCGGAACCGTGCTCGAGTCCTCGACCACCCGCCGTCGCGGTCTCGTCACGCTCCCGGACGTCGCTCCGACGGTGCTCGATCGCCTCGGCGTGGCGATGCCCGCGGCGATGAACGGCGGACCGTGGCTTGCAACGGAGGCGGCGTCCGACGATCGCATCCAGGACGCGCTCGACCTCAACTCGGAATCCGTGTTCGTGGATGACCTCAAGTCGAACGTGGCAACGGCATTCGTGGTCTTCCAGGTGCTCGTGTACCTCGTGGCGATTCCGCTCGTGGCCCGCAGCGAGGCGCGCCCGGAGCGGGCGCCGCCGGTGCACTGGCTCGAGCCCGCGGCGCTGGCCGTCGTCGCATTCCCCGTCTCCACGTACCTCGCCGGGATCGCTCGAGCGCACGAGCTCGGGGCCGGCGGCTTCGTCGCCCTGCTCGTGCTCGTGGACGCAGGGCTCGTCGCGCTCGTGACGATGATCCTCCGTCGACCGCTCGAGCGCTTGCTCGCGCTTACGGCCCTCACCACGACCGTGCTCGTGGCCGACCTCGCCACGGCGGGCGCGCTGCAGCTCAACACGGTCTTCGGTTACTCGCCGATCGTCGCCGGCCGCTTCGCCGGGGCCGGCAACATCGCATTCGCTGTGCTCGGCGCGAGCGGTCTGATCACGGGGGCCCTCATCGTTCACCACCGGCGGCATGCTCGCCAAGCCCTGCTCGCGACTGCACTCTTGTTCGCGGCGGTCGTCGTCGTCGACGGCGCCCCCCAACTCGGAAGCGACGTGGGCGGCACTCTCGCGCTGGTTCCGGCGCTCGGCGTCACGTGGCTGCTGCTCGCGGGACGTCGCCCGAGCCCGAGAATCGTCGTGCTCAGCGTCGTGGCCGGCGTGGTCGTGCTGGGCGCCTTCCTCGCGCTCGACCTGGCGCGCCCGCCGGATGACCGCACCCACCTGGCGCGCCTGTTCATCGACGTGCGCGCGAGAGGGCTGCCGGTGCTCGTCGACACGATCGACAGGAAGGCGACCGCGAACATCCGCGTGTTCCGATCCACGGTCTACACGCTCTTCGTGCCGCCCGCGCTCGGGGTCATGGCGTGGCTCCTGCGCCGGCCGCGTGGGAGGTGGGAGCGGCTGGCGCGCGCCTACCCTCGCCTGCGCGCGGGGCTGATCGGAGGACTCGTCTTGGCGGTGCTCGGCTTCGCCGTCAACGACTCCGGGATCGTCGTCCCCGCAGTGATCCTCTCGTACCTCGTCCCGATGGCGTTGCTGGTGCACCTCGCGTTGGACCGGGACGCCTCACCATGAGCTCGCCGTTGTCCTCCGCGCTCGCCCCGGCGACGGCACTGCTCGCCGCGCGGCGCATGGTCCCCGGCGCGATCGCGCACGCTCCCGCCTCGCTGTGGCGCGTCAACGTGCGCGGCGCCCCCGTGCCGGCCGTGCTGGGGGGGCCTCTCGCCGCGGGCACGGCCGTGGGCCTCTCTCTCGTCGCGGCCGGGGCGGGCCGGGCGCCCGCTCGACGGGTGGCCGCCGTGACCGGCGGGCTGGTGCTCGTCACGGCCGTGGGCGGCTATGTCGACGACCTGCGAGGAGACGAGCCGGCGCGCGGCTTCCGAGGCCACCTCGGGGCTCTAGCCTCGGGACGGATCACCGGTGGCGTGGTCAAGATGGCCGCCGGTGGCCTCGGAGGACTCGCCGCGGGCGCGGCCCTCGAAGGGCCACGCGGTGCGGCCGGCATCGGCACGATCGTCGCCCTGAGCGCCAACCTCGTCAACCTCCTCGACCGCGCCCCGGGGCGCGCCGGGAAGGCGTCGGCGCTCGCCGCCACATCCCTGATCATGGCGGGGGACCGGTCGTGGTCGGGGAGCGGGGCCGTCCTCCTGGGGGCGGTCATGGGGTGCCTGCCCGCGGACCTCGGGGAGCGCGCGATGCTGGGCGATGCCGGCGCAGATCCGCTGGGGGCCGCCGTCGGCCTGGGGCTCGCCCTGGCCACGCGCGGGCGCTCGAGGGGGGTCGCCATCGGCGCGCTGGGGGTTCTCAACGCCGCGTCCGAGAGATGGTCCTTCTCGGAGGTCATCGCTCGCCACGCGTGGCTGCGGCGACTGGATCGTCTCGGACGAGCCTAGTGCCCGGCGCTACCTACGCGACGGACCACCCCGAGGTGGCTCCGAGCGGATGAAACGAAATCCAAGCGCGCCGTGCTAGCGTGAAATGACTTCCTCCAGGAGCGGGCGCGGCCGTTCGGCGGAGCGCTCATGGGGGTCGTCACCTGTTCGTTCCCTGGGCGTCGTGCCCGCGCATAGCGATCGGAGGGTTGGTGGCGAAGCACGTTTTCGTGACGGGCGGTGTGGTTTCGAGCCTTGGAAAGGGCATCACGGCGGCGTCTCTCGGCCGGCTTCTCAAGGCGCGCGACCTCCGTGTGATGGTCCAGAAACTCGATCCCTACATCAACGTCGACCCGGGCACGATGAATCCCTTCCAGCACGGCGAGGTCTTCGTGACGGAAGACGGAGGCGAGACCGACCTCGATCTCGGCCATTACGAGCGTTTCATCGACGAGAACATGTTCAGGGCGTCAAACGTGACCACCGGCGCCATCTATCAGTCCGTCATCGCACAGGAACGCCGCGGCGACTTCCTCGGCGACACCGTGCAGGTCATCCCTCACATCACCAACGTGATCAAAGAGCGAATCCGCATGCTCGCCGATGACTCAGGCGCCGATGTACTGATAACCGAGATCGGTGGAACCGTCGGCGACATCGAGTCTCTTCCCTTCCTCGAGGCGATCCGGCAGCTGAAGACCGAGCTGGGGCGCAACGACACCTGCTACATCCACGTGACGCTCGTCCCCTACATGAGCCCCGCGGGGGAGCTGAAGACCAAGCCGACCCAACACTCCGTGCGCGAGCTACGCAGCATCGGCATCCAGCCCGATGCGATCGTGTGCCGCTCGGACCGGCCGATCGCGCCGAGCCTCAAGCGCAAGGTCTCCCTCCTGTGCGACGTGCGCACCGAGGCGATCGTGTCGGCCGTCGATTCCGACAACATCTACGAGATCCCTCTGGTGCTGAGAAGCGAGGGCCTCGACGGGTTCGTCGTCGACCATCTTCGCATCGACGACGCGCGCGAACCAGACCTGGCCGCCTGGAAGGGACTCGTCACCCGCATCGAGTCGGCAAGGCGCCGGGTGCGCATCGGGATCATCGGAAAGTACGTGAAGCTCCCCGACGCCTATCTCTCCGTCGTGGAGAGCCTGAAGCACGCGGGCTTCTCGCACGACGCGGAACTCGAGATCGTCTGGATCGCGTCGGACGACCTCGAGGGGGCAGATCTGGACGTCGCGCTCGGGGACCTCGACGGCATCCTCGTCCCCGGCGGCTTCGGCGTGCGCGGGATCGAGGGGAAGATCGAGGCCGTTCGGTTCGCGCGCGAGCGCGCCGTTCCGTTCTTCGGGATCTGCCTCGGCCTCCAGTGCACGGTGATCGAGTTCGCACGCAACGTTGCATCCTTGTCGGGGGCCAACTCATCCGAGTTCGACGCCTCCACTCCCTTCCCCGTCGTCGACATCCTGGTGGGCCAGGACCTCACTTCGATGGGCGGAACGATGCGCCTTGGGGCATATCCCTGCCGCTTGTTGCCCGGCACCAAGGCGCATACAGCCTACGGGACCGAGCTCATATTCGAGCGTCATCGGCACCGCTACGAGGTGAACCCTCGCTTCCGCAGGAAGCTCGAGGACGCCGGGCTCGTGTGCTCGGGAGAGTCACCGGACCGCACGCTGGTCGAGATCGTCGAGCTGCAAGACCATCCCTGGTTCGTGACCGCCCAGTTCCATCCGGAGTTCAAGAGCCGCCCCGACCGTCCCCATCCGCTGTTCCGCGACTTCGTAGGTGCTGCGCTAGGGCGACGAGAGGGCGCCGCGTCCCTCGAGGAGCTGACCGAGACGCGGCTCTGAGCCCTGCCCGACTGGTCACTCCAGGCGCGAGGGCTTAGTGTCACGCTTGTGAAGGTGGGCGTCCCGCGCGAGATCAAGGACAACGAGTACCGGGTCGCGATAACTCCCGCCGGCGTACGAGAGCTCACCGTGGGAGGCCACACGGTGGTGATCGAACACGACGCGGGAAGTGGCTCGAGCATCTCCGACGAGGAGTTCGAGCGCGCTGGTGCAGAGATCGTCCCCAACGCTCAGGCGGTCTTCTCCGATTCGGATCTGGTCCTCAAGGTCAAGGAACCGATCGAGGACGAATACGGCTTGCTGCGTGAGGACCTCGTCCTCTTCACCTATCTGCACCTAGCCGCGAGCGAACCGCTCACGAAAGCCCTGATCGACAGCAGAACGACCGCCGTCGCGTACGAAACGGTTGAGTTCCCCGACGGCTCGCTCCCGCTGCTGGCCCCGATGAGCGAGGTGGCGGGACGGATGGCTCCTCAGGTGGGCGCCAACTTCCTCGAGCGCGAGCGCGGTGGCAGAGGCGTGCTCATGGGCGGGGTTTCGGGCGTACGACCTGCGAAGGTCGTCATCATCGGCGCGGGTATGGCGGGCATGAACGCGGCGTGGATCGCGCAGGGGATGGAGGCCGAGGTCGTGATCCTCGACAGGAACATCAACAAGTTGCGCGACGTAGACCGCATCCACAAGGGACGCATACTGACCCTTGCGTCGAACCGCTTGTCCGTCGAGCAGACGGTCGTGCAGGCGGACCTGGTGATCGGCGCGGTCCTCGTGCCGGGGGCTCTTGCACCCAAGATCGTCAGCGAGGCAAACGTCAAGGAGATGAAACCAGGGTCCGTGATCGTCGATATCTCGATCGACCAGGGTGGTTGCTTCGAAACGTCGCACATGACGACCCACTCGGACCCCACTTACGTCATCGGGGAAGTCGTGCACTACTGCGTCGGCAACATGCCCGGCGCCGTTCCGCACACATCTACCTATGCGCTGACGAACGCGACGCTGCCGTACGTCGCCGCGCTGGCGGACCAGGGGGTCGAAGCCTCCATCGCGGAGGATCCGGCGCTCGCCAGAGGGGTCAACGTCTATCGAGGGGCGCTCGTGTACGAACCGGTGGCCGAGGCACACGGTCTCGGATGGACGCCGCTCGCCGAAGCCCTCTGAGGCGCACCCCTCCCGCGGCGCGCGGGACGGCGTCGAAAGCCTCCGGCCTCGACGTCCTCGACCGCTGGGTCGATGAGTTCGTCTCCTATTGCCGCTCGGAACGAGGCCTGGCGTCCAACACGATCGACGCCTATCGCCGCGACCTGAAGATGTGGCGCGGCTTCTGCGCGGCCGAGGGGATCGACCCCACGGACGCTGGACACCGCGACGTGACCGACTACCTCGAGCGGCTCCGCGCGGGACGGCCGCCCGCGCGCACACCGCTTGCGCCCGCGTCGGTGGCTCGCAGGCTCGTGGCCGTGCGCGCTCTCTACCGGTTCCTTGTGCGCGAGGAGGAGGCGGACGGCGATCCGACGGCGCGCGTGGGGACTCCGAGGAGGCCCCGCTCGCTGCCGCGCGCGATCCCGGTCGAGGAGGCCGCGCGGCTGGTTGAGGCGCCTCCCCACGACCTTCTCGGCCGCCGGGACCGCGGCATGCTCGAGACCCTGTACGGCGCGGGCCTCCGCATCTCGGAGCTCGTCGCGCTCGACGTCGACGACGTCGATCTCGAGCAGCGCACGGTCTGGGTGCGCTCCGGCAAGGGCCGCAAGGACCGCCGCGTCCCACTGGGACGCGCCGCTCGAGACGCACTGGCCGCCTACATCGGCGCCACTCGCCCCGAGCTCGCCGCGCGCGCCCGCGCCCCGGGCGCGCGCGGCGCCCTGTGGCTGAACGCACGCGGAGGACGGCTCAGCCGGCAGGGATGCTGGAAGATCCTCACGTCCCACGCGCGCGCCGTCGGCCTCGAGGGACGCGTCTCTCCCCACACGCTCCGACACTCCTTCGCCACGCACCTGCTCGACGGCGGCGCCGACATCCGCGTGGTCCAGGAGCTGCTGGGGCACGCGAGCCTCAACACGACTCAGATCTATACGCTCGTGAGCGATCGCCATCTCCGGGAGGTCTACGCGGCCGCGCACCCGCGCGCGCGCGGATAGCCTCGGAGCGTGACCTCCGAGCGGCAACCACGATCTCGAGCGCGCGCCGTTGCGCTCGTCGTGCTCGACTCCGTGGGCATCGGAGGCGCCCCGGATGCCGTCGAGTTCGGCGACGAGGGCGCGGCCACGCTGCAGCACGTCGCCGAGGCCGTCGGCGGTATCACCCTTCCGCACCTCGGCGCCCTCGGGCTGGGCACTATCGCCGACGTCGCCGGCGTCGAACCGGTGGGATCGCCCGAAGGCGCCGTCGGCACGATGATCGAGCGCTCCCCGGGCAAGGACACCACCACCGGTCACTGGGAGATCGCGGGCGTGATCCTGGAGCGCGCCTTCCCGACCTATCCCGACGGCTTCCCGGGCGCCGTCATCGACAGGTTCGAGGCGGCGATCGGCGTCGGCACGCTCGGAAACAGGCCCGCATCGGGAACGGCCATCATCGCGGAGCTGGGCGAGGAGCACATGTCGACGGGCCGGCCGATCGTGTACACGTCGGGCGACAGCGTCTTCCAGATCGCGGCACACGTGGACGTCGTGCCGCCGGCCCGCCTCTATGACATGTGTGGCGTCGCCCGGGAACTTCTGCGCGGGGAGCACGAGGTCGGGCGCGTCATCGCACGGCCCTTCCGAGGGCGCCCCGGCGCCTTCGAGCGAACGCCGGAGAGGCACGACTTCTCGGTGGAGCCTCCCGGCGACACGGTCCTCGATGCCATCTCCCGAGCGGGCCTCGAGGTCAGGGGAGTGGGGAAGATAAGCGACATCTTCGCGCACCGCGGCCTGACCTCATCGCGACCCACGCGCTCGAACGAAGAGGGCATAGGCGCGGTGGCGGAGGAACTCTCCACCATCACTGAAGGGTTGGTGTTCGCGAACCTCGTCGACTTCGATCAATCCTTCGGCCATCGCAACGACCCCGCGGGCTATGCGCGCGCGCTCGAGGCCTTCGACGGGCGCCTGCCGGAGATCCGCTCCGCGCTGCAGGACGACGACGTCCTCATCGTGACGGCCGATCACGGCAACGATCCCACGACCGCGTCGACGGATCACTCGCGCGAGCGGGTGCCCCTGCTCGTCACGGGCGCCCCGGTCAGGCCCGGCGTGGACCTCGGGCGGCGCGACACCTTCGGCGATTGCGGCGCCACGGTCGCCGAGCTCCTGGGCGTGTCGAGCGCCGCCGCCGGCACCTCGTTCGCGCCGGAGCTGCTCGGCTGAGCGCCGCCCCGGGCGATCGCCTTGTGGTCCGGCCTTGTGGTCCGGCCTTGTCGTCCGCCCGGCCCTCCGATAGGCTGGCGGCGGACTTGACGACTTGTCGACAAGTTGCCATCCGTGTGCCTGGGGCGGCACGATGATGCGGGGCGATCGGGAGGGCTGATGGAGGCGCATACCAGGGCCGGCGGCTACGCGCGCTGGGACGACGAGCGGGCGGACCCGACGCGGCCCGCCGCTCCCGCCCGCAGCGCCCGCATCATCGCCCTGGCCAATCAGAAGGGCGGCGTCGGAAAGACCACCACGACGATCAACCTCGGCGCCGCCCTCGGCGAGCTCGGCCACGCCGTCCTCTTGGTCGACTTCGATCCCCAGGGGGGCTGCGCGATAGGGCTCGGCATAGAGCCTGGATCGCTCGACCTCTCCGTCTACAACGCGCTCCTGGACCGCTCCTGCGAGGTCGAGGAGGTCATCCTCAAGACGGCGATCGAGAACCTCGATCTGCTCCCTTCCAACATCGATCTCGCCGCCGCCGAGCTCATGCTCGTGCAGGAGGTGGCGCGCGAGCAGACGCTGCTCAGGGTCCTGGCGCCGCTGCGCTCCGGCTACGACTTCATCTTGATCGACTGCCCGCCCTCCTTGGGCCTGCTGACGATCAACGCACTGACCGCGGCGGATGGCGTCATCGTCCCGCTCGAGTGCGAGTACTACGCGCTGCGCGGCATGGCGCTGCTCATGGATTCGATCGACCGGATCCGGGACAGGCTTAACCCTCGTCTACAGGTTGATGGAATCATAGCGACGATGTACGACGGGAGAACACTGCACAGCAAGGAGGTGCTGGCGCGCGTCCGTGAGGCGTTCGGACGGCGCCTCTTCTCGACCCCCATCCGCAAGACGATCCGCTTCGCCGAGGCCCCCGTCGTGGGGGAACCGATCCTGTCCTACGCGCCCGGCTCACCCGGCGCGTCGTCGTATCGGCAGCTTGCCACGGAGGTGATTGAGCGTGTCGCGTCGAGCCAGCCTGCCCGGAGCTGACGAGCTCTTCCGGAGGACGTCGTCCGAGCGAGACGCCCCCGCCCACAGGGAGTCGTCGCCGGAGCGTAACGAGGACGACAAGTCGACAAGGTTACAAGTCGCCGAGTCGACCGCGCCCGAGGAGAGCGTCCGACGGCCCCCGAAGCACGACGAGAAGATCACCTTCTACTGCACGGGCGAGGACCTCGTGGCGCTGGAGAGGGCGCGCCTGCGCCTGCGCTCCGAGCACGGCGTGGCGGCCGATCGCGGGCGCATCGTCAGGGCGGCGGTCGCCTACGTCCTCGAGGACTTCGAGGCGCGCGGCGACGACTCGGTCCTGCTCCGCAAGCTGTCCACCTGAGCGCAGGTCGAGGAGTCGTGAGGTCGACAAGTCGATAGTCCGCGGCGCACGCGCGCCGGGCGTCACAGGGACGCAAGCGAGAAGATCACTCGGCTCACGGTCCCGAGGATCGGCTCGAGCAGCGCGAAGCCCCCGAAGAAGAGCAGTCCGAGCAGGATCAAGAAACCCCACCGGTCGAGGAAGAAGATGATGTTCTGCCGGTTGGGCGGCAGGAAGATCGTGAGCAGGCGCGAGCCGTCGAGCGGCGGCAAGGGGATCAGGTTGAACACCGCCAGGAGCACGTTTATCGACGTGAACAGGAACGCGAAGCGCGCCCCAACGGAGGCATCGCTCGGGAAGATCCCGACGCGCGCCAGGTCGATGGTCACGGGATCGGCCACGAAGCGGAACAGGAGCGCTCCCGCGGCCGCCAAGAGGAGGTTCATGAAGGGACCGGCGAGCGCGACGAGCGCGGCCCCGAAGCGACGCGACGAGAGGGCGTTGGGCCGGAACTCGACGGGTTTGCCCCATCCGAACCCCACGAGGAAGATGAAGATCGTCCCGAGCGGGTCGAGATGGCGAGCGGGGTTCAAGCTGAGGCGACCACTGGCCCGGGGCAGGCGGTCGCCCTGCAGGTCGGCGGCATATGCGTGGCCGAACTCGTGGAGCGAGATCGCCGCGATCAACGAGACCCCGAGCAGGGCGAAGAGCACGGGGTTGGTGCTCAGCAGTCCAAGGAGGGGGGAGCTCAAGCGACTATTGTAGGTTACGGAGGCGACACCGAACCGGCGTCAACCGCTCTCGGAGGTAACCCTGCAGGACAACTTGAGAGATCCGTCGGGCCAGAGGGTCTTCAGCGGGATCCAACCCACGGGGGTGCCGCACCTCGGCAACTACCTCGGGGCGATGCGGAACTGGGTGGCGCTGCAGGACGACCACGATGCGTTCTTCTGCGTCGTCGACCTCCACGCGCTGACGCTTCCATGGGATCCGCAGACCCTCAGGGACCAAACCCTGGAGGTCGGGGCGAGCCTTCTGGCGTGCGGCGTGGACCCGGAGCGGTCGGTGCTCTTCGTGCAGTCCCAGGTGCCGGCGCATGCGGAGCTGGCATGGGTCTTGAGCTGCGTCGCTCGCATCGGCGAGCTGCGCCGCATGGTGCAGTTCAAGGAGAAGTCCAAGGGCGCCGCGGAGTCGATAGGCGTCGGGCTCTTCACCTACCCGGTCCTTCAGGCCGCCGACGTCCTCCTCTACCGAGCCCACGGGGTCCCCGTCGGCGAGGACCAGAGGCAGCACATCGAGCTCATGCGGGACCTGGCCACGCGCTTCAACGCAACCTTCGGCGACGTCTTCGTCGTCCCGGAACCGTGGATCTCTCCCCTCGGCGCCCGCATCATGGCGCTGGACGATCCCACGCAGAAGATGAGCAAGTCCGCCGCACGTCCCGCGTCGAGCATCTCGTTGACCGATGGACCCGATGCGATCGCGCGCAAGATCCGCTCGGCGGTCACCGACTCGGGGCGCGAGATAAGGGTGGGAGACGACAAGCCCGCACTCACGAACCTGCTCACCATCTACTCGCTGGTCACGGATCAGTCGTTCGAGAGCATCGAGACACGTTGGAGCGGCTCGGGCTACGGGGAGTTCAAGCGCGCGCTCGGCGACGCGCTCATCGAGCGACTGGAGCCGATCCGCCGGCGCCTCGAGCAGTACACGAGCGATCCCTCTGCCACCGCCCGCGTCCTCGACCTCGGGGCGGCGCGCGCGGCACAGTGGGCCGCGGACACGATGTCGAGCGTGCGGGCCGCGGTCGGGCTCGGCGACGCGAGCGCGCCCGAGGGCGCCTTCGCGCAAAGCCGTCGCCGCCCCTTCGCTGCGGGATAACCTGGGCCGGCACGGCGCTCGGAGGTACCGAGACGACAAGTCGACAAGTCCACAGGGATCACTGACATGGGCCACGCGGTGAAGCTGGAGGTCTTCGAGGGGCCGATCGATCTGCTGCTGCACCTCATCACCCGCCGGCGCGTCGACATCTACGACGTTCCGCTCGCGGCGATAGCGGCGGAGTACCTCGAGGCCGTAAGCGCGCTGGAGGACGACCTCGACCTGGAGGCGGCCACGGGCTTCCTCGTGGTGGCGGCGACGCTTCTCGAGCTCAAGTCCGCCCGCCTCCTGCCGGTGCCCGACGAGGGCCCCGGCGACGCCGCGTGGCTGGAGGAGCGCGACCTTCTCCTGGCCCGGCTGGTCGAGTGCGCGACCCTGCGCGCGGCGGGCGCCTTCATCGCCGCGGGGCTCGAGCGAGGCGGGAGCTTCCACGCCCGCCGGGTGACGCTCGAGCCGCGCTTCGCAGAGCTGAGGCCCGACGTCCTCGCCGGGACGCTGCCCGTGGACCTGGCGCGGGCCGCGGCTCGCGCCCTCGAGGCGCCTCCGGCCCCGGAGCTGGATGTCTCGCACGTGGCGCCGATCGTCGCGTCGGTGCGGGCCGCGATCGTCGAGGTCGCGGCAGGACTGCGGGATCATCCTGAGGCGACCTTCCGGGACCTCTGTGCGACGTGCGCGGGCAAGATGGAGGTCGTGGTCCGCTTCCTCGCATTGCTCGAGCTGTTCAAGGCGGGCGCGATCGAGCTTCTCCAGGCACAGCGCTTCGGCGACATCGCCGCGCGCTGGACCGGCGAGGTGGAGACCGACGAGGTGGTCGAGGACGTCGAGGAGTACGCCTTGGAGGGGGACGCGTGATGGAGGTGCCGGAGCGCAAGATCGTCGAGGCCATACTTCTGCTCGCGGACGAGCCCGTGGCCGCGGGGGTCATCGGCGAGGTGCTCGAGAAGCCGCGCGTCGAGGTCGAGACCCTCCTGCAGACATTGGCGGAGGAGCTCGAGGGCGAAGACCGTGGCTTCGTCATGCGCGCCTCCGCACACGGATGGCGCCTCTACTCCAGCCCCGACTGCGCTCCCTGGCTCGAGCGCTTCGTCGTGGGGGGCGGCTCTGGAAGACTCACGGGGGCGGCTCTCGAGGTGCTGGCCATCGTCGCCTACCGCGGCCCCTGCGCCCGCTCGCAGATCGCCGAGATCCGGGGCGTGGACTCGGACGGCGTCGTGAGGACGCTGGTTCAGCGCGGTCTGCTCGAGGAGTCAGGACGGGAGACCGGCCCCGGGTCGCCCGTCCTCTTCTCGGTCTCGGCGGAGTTCATGGAGCGCATGGGGCTGCGCTCCCTCGACGAGCTGCCACCCTTGAGCGACTTCATGCCCGACTCCGAGGCGGTCGAGGACATGGAGGCCAAGCTCTCTCCGAAGGCGTGAGTCCCGAGGGGGAGCGCCTGCAGAAGGCCCTCGCGCACGCCGGCGTCGCGTCGCGGCGCGCCGTGGAGGAACTGATCGCCCAGGGGCGCGTGGTCGTCAACGGCGAGCGGGCGGTGTTGGGCCGCCGCATCGACAAGGACAACGATGTAGTCGAGGTAGATGGTTCGCGCGTTCCCCTCGCGGCGGACCTCGTCACCTATCTCGTCAACAAGCCCGTGGGCGTCGTCACAACGGCATCCGATCCCGAGGGGCGCACCTCGGTCCTCGATCTGCTCGACGTCGAGCGGCGCGTGTGGCCCGTGGGGCGGCTCGACGTCGACACGGAGGGAGCACTCCTCGTGACCAACGACGGGACGCTCACCCACCGCCTCACACACCCGCGCTATGCGGTGCCCAAGGTATACGTGGCCGAGGTCACGGGACACCTGAGGGCCGCCTCGCTCAGGCGCCTCGAGCGCGGCGTCGCGCTCGAGGACGGCGTCACCGCGCCGGCCGGCGTCCGGCTGCTCGACAGGCGCGCCGGAGCGAGCCTCGTGGAGCTCACGCTGTCGGAGGGCAGGAACCGCCAGGTCCGCAGGATGCTGGAGGCGGTAGACCATCCCGTACGGCGCCTCGTGCGGGTCGGCATCGGCCCCCTTATGCTCGGCCGCCTGAAGCCGGGGACGCTGCGGCGCCTATCGATCGAGGAGGTTCGAGCTGTCTATCGCGCGTGTGGCCTTTGAGCGACAAGTCGACTTGTCGACCGTCGCGGCTGCGTTCAAGGACGCCCCGGCCGGGCCGTCGCAGGCGGAGAGCCCTCAAGGTTCGACGACAAGACGACAAGACGACATGGGTCCAGATTGACAGGTCGAGAACTCTCCTCCGCGCGGCTCCAGGCGCTGCGCGGGGCGACGACGGTGGTCCGCGACGACGAGGGTGCCATCGTCGAGGCGACGGCAGGGCTGCTGCGCGCGGTGTTCGAGCGCAACGACATCGCCCACGACGACATCGTGAGCCTCGTCTTCACCGCGACGCCGGACCTCACCTCCGAGTTCCCCGCTGCGGCGGCGCGCCTGATCGGGATCTCGGACGTTCCCTTGCTGTGCGCCAGCGAGATCGACGTGCGTGGCGCGATCCCACGCTGCATCCGGGTCCTGGCGCACGTTTACACCGAGCTGGCGCGCGGATCCCTGCGCCACGTCTATCTCGGCGAGGCGCGCCAGCTCCGCACGGACCTGCCGGAGTGAGCGCAGAGCTCCCGGCGCCCCGGGAAAGCGCCCCCGGGAACCCTCGACCGATGGTTGATACATCTCTCGGCCGCGTTGCGCTGATCGGGACCGGTCTCTTGGGCGGGTCGCTCGGTCTCGCGCTCAAGGCCTCACGCCGGGCGTCGCTCGTGGTCGGCTACGACGCCGACGACGCCGCGCTCCGAGCCGCGCTCGCGGGCGGCGCGATCGACGAGCCGGCGCGCTCCGGGCGGGACGCGGCAGCGGGCGCAAGCCTCGTGGTCCTCGCGGTGCCCGTCGACCTCGTGTCCTCGGTGAGCGCGGGGCTGGGGGACGCGCTCGAACCCGATGCAACGGTCACCGACGTCGGCAGCACGAAGTCTGAGGTTGTCGTCGAGGGTGAACGGTGGTTCGGCCCCCGCTTCGTCGGCGGGCACCCGATGGCGGGCTCCGAGCGCCACGGGATCGAGGCCGCCGACGCCTTCTTGTTCGAGGATGCCTGGTGGATACTCACGCCCACCGAGCGCACTTCCGCGGCGGCCTACGCACGGGTCGTGGGGCTGGCCCAGGCGGTGGGGGCGCGCCCCGTGGCCGTCGATCCTCAGGCGCACGATGCGCTCATGGCCAGGCTCAGCCACGTGCCCCAGCTGACGGCCAGCGCCCTCGTGACGACCACGGTGGCGGCGGCGGACCGCGCGAGCCTGCTCGGGCTCGCCGCGGGGGGCTTCAGAGACGTCACCCGGATCGCCGCCAGCAACCCCGCCCTGTGGGTGCCGATCATCCGCTCGAACCGGAGCGCGGTGCTGGATGCGCTCGAGAAGCTCGGCGCCCAGCTCGGGTGGCTCGCGGAGATGATCAGGGGGGACCGCTGGGGCGAGCTCGCCGACTTCCTGTCCCGCGCCCGGGCCGCTCGTCTCGAGCTCTTCGCACGCGGTGACCTCCCGGGAGAGCCGGTCGCCCTGTCGATGCTGGTCCCGGACCGGCCGGGGGTCCTCGCCGAGGTGACGACCGCTGCGGGCGAGCTCGGCGCCAACATCGAGGACCTCCGGATCGTCCACTCCACGGAGGGTGGGCGCGGGCGCCTCGAGCTCATCGTCGCGGGTCCCGACGCGGCGGAGTCGCTCACGGCCGCGCTCGCGCAGCGCGGCTATCGAGCGGAGCGCACCAGAGTCGACTAGGGGACAAGATGACAAGACGACAAGACGACGATCGAGCGCGTCCCCTCCTCCCGTTGCGGGGCGCGCTCTCCGTGCCCGGCGACAAGTCGATCTCGCACCGCTCCGTGATCCTGGCGGCGCTGGCGCGGGGCCGTGCGCGCATCTCCGGCATCAACCTCGGCGACGACGTCCGCGCGACCTGCAGGATCCTCGCCCAGCTCGGCGCCTCCGTGACCCTCGACGAGCCTAACCATACGGTAGAAGTTGAGGGTTGTGGCTGGGCGGGCCTCGCCGAGCCCGACTCGATCCTCGACGCCGGCAACTCGGGGACAACCCTGCGTGCGATGGTGGCGATCTGCGCCGCCGCCCCCGGCGCCGCCGCCCTCACCGGCGACCGCACGCTCCGGCGCAGACCGATGGCGCGCATCGTCGCTCCGCTGCGGGCGATGGGCGCCTCGATCGACGGGCGGCGAGGCGGGGAGCTCCCGCCCCTGTGGGTGCGCGGAGGCGAGCTGCGCGGCGTCGAGTGGAGCAGCCCCGTGGCGAGCGCTCAGGTCAAGACCGCGCTCTTGCTGCCCGGGCTCGTCGCCGCGGGGAAGACCTCGATAACGGAGCCGGCGCCGAGCCGCGACCACACCGAACGGATGCTCGCGGCCGCCGGGATCGCGCTGGAGCGAGACGGTTTGACGACGACTGTGGCGGGCGGCCAAGAGCTGCTTCCCCTCAATCGACGTGTACCCGGAGACGTGTCGTCGGCCATGTTCCTGATCGTCGCGGCGACGCTCATCGAGGGCTCCGACCTCACGATCACCGACGTCGGCCTCAACCCCACGCGCACCGGCGCCCTCGACGTGCTGCAGCGGATGGGCGCGGACCTGACGGTGAGCGTGCTGGACGATGCGGGGGGCGAGCCCGTCGGGACGGTGACCGCGCGCGCGTCGGAGCTGAGCGGAACCGACGTGGGCGGCGCCGAGGTCGCGGCCCTGATAGATGAGCTCCCGATCCTTGCGCTCGCCGCCACCCAAGCTCGTGGAACGACAACGATGGCCGGAGCGCAGGAGCTGCGGGTCAAGGAGTCGGACCGGATCGACGCGCTGGCAACGGGCTTCCGATCCCTCGGAGCCGACGTCGAGGAGCGCCCGGACGGCATGATCATCCACGGGCCCAGCGACCTCCGCCCCGGCGCGATCGTCTCGAGGGGCGATCACCGGGTGGCGCTGACCTTCGCCGTCGCCGAGCTCGTCTCCGGCCGGCGGGTCGCGATAGACGATCCGAGCTGCGTGGACACCTCGTTCCCGGGATGGCGAGAGGTTCTCGCCGCGGCTCAGGGACGTGCTCCGTGACGGTGATCGCGATCGACGGTCCCGCGGGCGCGGGAAAGAGCACGGTGGGGCGAGCCGTCGCCTCCGCGCTCGGCTGGAGGTTCGTGGATACGGGCGCCATGTACCGAAGCGTTGCCCTCGTCGCGCTCGACCGTGGCGTCGAGCTCGGCGACGGCCCCGCGCTCGAACGGCTCGCCGCGACCCTCCGGATCGACGCGACGACCGGGAGCACCACCGTCGACGATGCCGACGTGACGCGTCGCATCAGGGATGCGGACGTGACCCGGGCCGCCTCCCGGGTCGCCGCTCACCCCGGGGTCCGACGCGTGCTGACCGCGGCCCAACGGGAGGTCGCCGCGCGTCGCGACGTCGTTATGGAGGGGCGTGACATCGCGGCCGTCGTCGCCCCCGACGCGGACGTCAAGATCTTTCTCACGGCCTCGCTGCCACAGCGCGCCCGGCGCCGGGCGCGCCAGCTCCAGCTCGACGCCGATCCTGTTCTCCTGCAGGAGCTGGAGCGATCGCTCGCGGCGCGCGACGAGGCCGACGCGGCGCGCGCCGCGTCGCCGTTCGCCCGGGCGCCGGACGCGGTGCTCGTCGACTCCACGGACATGGATCTGAACGCGGTCGTTGCGGCGGTTCTCGAGGCGACCCGAGCGGTTCGCGATGACCGCTGAGCCAGACGAGTCCGACTCTCTGCCGGTCGTGGCGATCGTGGGCCGGCCGAACGTCGGCAAGTCCTCTCTCATGAACAGGATCCTGGGGCGGCGCGAGGCGATCGTGGAGGCGACGCCGGGCGTGACCCGCGATCGTCGCACCTCGGTCGCGGAGTGGCGCGGCAGTCGCTTCGAGCTCGTGGACACCGGTGGCCTGGAACCGGGCCAGCACGGCCTCGAGGCCGACGTGGCGGCGCAGGCGGCGATCGCGATCGACGCCGCCGACGTCATCCTGTTCGTCGTAGACGCGTCGGTGGGACCGCTCGAGGACGACTCGCTCGTAGCCGCGTCGCTGCGCCGGTCGGGCAAGGCGGTGCTGCTGGCCGCCAACAAGGTCGACGATCCACGCGACGCGACCGGCGCCGCCTCCGCCTTCTACCGCTTGGGTTTGGGAGAACCGCACCAGGTGTCGGCCCTGCACGGCGCCGGCTCCGGGGACCTGCTCGATGCGCTCGTCGACAAGCTGCCCGGGGGCGGATCTGCGCGCGGCCGCGCGCCGTGGGCCGCCATGGCCATCGTCGGCCGGCCCAACGTGGGCAAGTCATCGATCCTCAACGCGCTGGTGGGCGCCACCCGCGCCGTCGTGGCGCCTACCCCAGGGACCACGCGCGACCCGGTGGATGCCGTCGTCGAGCTAGACCAAGGCCGCAGCCTGAGGATCGTGGACACGGCGGGCATGCGGCGACAGGTGCAGATCAAGGACCCCATCGAGTACTTCGGCTGGCTGCGCGCCCGGCAGACGCTGCAACGGGTCGACGCGGCACTGCTGGTCGTGGACGCGACCGAAGGGGTGACCGGTCATGATCAGCGCATCGCCGAAGAGATCGTCGACAACGGTCGAGCATGCGTCGTAGCGCTCAACAAGTGGGACGCGGTCGTGCGCGACGACACCGACCGGTTGCGCTCGGAGCGGGCCATGGCCGAAGGACTCCGGTTCCTGTCATGGGCCCCGCGCATACGGACCTCCGCGCTCACGGGGCGGGGGATCGACAAGCTCGTGCCCGCGCTCGGCCGCGCCGTCGGGTCCCATCGCAGGCGGCTCACCACCGCTGCCGTCAACAGGCTGCTGCGGGACGCGCAGGCGCGGCAACCCCACGCGCGCGCGGGCGGGCGCGCCGTGCGCGTCCTGTACGGCGTCCAGGCGCGCGTGAGCCCTCCTACGGTCTTGTTGTTTACCAACGGCAGGCTGGAGGCCTCCTACCTGCGGTTCGTGGAGAACCGCCTGCGCGCCTCCGAGGCCTTCGAGGGCAGCCCCGTCAAGCTCGAGGTCCGGACGAGATCTCCATCTGACCTGCACGGTTAGGTCGCCTGCCGCGGGCCACCTGTGGTCGCGCCGACCTCGCTTATCATGGCGCGATCGGGACGTGGCGCAGCTTGGTTAGCGCACTGGTCTGGGGGACCAGGGGTCGCCGGTTCAAATCCGGCCGTCCCGACGATGACGAGCTCGACGCAGGGCACTCCCGAGACGCCGACGCGGGCCGTCCTCACGATCCCGAACGCGATCTCCGTGGCCCGGCTGGCGAGCGTGCCTCTGTTCGTGTGGCTCTTCGTAAGCGGGCGCGAGGAGGCGGCGGTTATCGTCTTCGGGATCGGCGCCGCCACGGATTTCCTCGACGGCTTCCTCGCGCGTCGCCTGCGCTCGGTGAGCGAGTTCGGCAAGCTCTTGGACCCGCTCGCGGACCGGATCCTCATCATCGCCCTGTCGATAGCGCTCGTGGCTCGGCGCGCCCTCCCGGGCTGGCTGGCGCTCGTGGTCGTCGCGCGCGACGTCCTCTTGTTGTCCCTGTGGCCGTTGCTCGAACGCATGCGCAGCGCGCGCATCCCGGTGACGTTCATCGGGAAGGCGGGCACGGCCGCCCTGCTGTTCGGTCTCACATGGTTGGCGCTGTCCGAGACGAGCTTCGCGCTCGCCGCCGTCGGCCGCCCGGTGGGCCTGGCGAGCGTCGGGGTCGGCGCCGTGTTGTACTGGGCGGCCGCCGCCGGGTACGCGCGCGCCGCGCGCGCGCGGGCGCGCGCCGAGAAGGTCGGGTGAGACAGGGTGGAAACAAAGGTCGATATGGAGACATGTCGACAGATGAAGAGATGGCGAGGAGGTTGCCGCCGTGACTGAGCTCCCGGACGACCGCCGCTACACGCGCGAGCACGAATGGGCGCGCGTGGACGGCGACCGCATCGTGATCGGCCTCACCGACTTCGCCCAGGATCAGCTCGGCGACGTCGTCTTCGTGACCCTGCCCGAGCTCGGGGCCGAGGTAAGCGCGGGGCAGCCGCTCGGCGAGGTCGAGTCGACGAAGTCCGTGTCCGACGTCTACAGCCCGGTGTCCGGCACCGTGGTCGACCGCAACGCCGAGGTCGAGCACAACCCGGAGCTCATCAACTCCGATCCGTACGGCGCCGGATGGCTCGTGGCGGTCCGAGGGAGCGCCGACGACCTCGGCGGGCTGCTCCACGCGGACGGCTACCGCAGGCTCATCGAGGAGGGCGGGTAGGCACGTTGACCAACGTTAACCGTACCCTATAGGGTAAGGCGCTCAATGTACTGCAACAACTGCGGACACAAGAACCCCGAGGGAGCGAACTTCTGTTCCTCGTGCGGCGCGCCGCTGGCCGACGTCGCGGCGACGGACACTACCGTCACGTTCATGCCCGGTGAGCTCGAGGCGGACCTCGACGAAGAGGTCCACATCTCGCCCGAGGAGCTCGAGGGCGGCAGGGGGGTGTTGATCGTAAGGCGGGGACCGAACGCGGGCAGCAAGTTCTTCCTCGATACCGATGCGACGCACGTGGGCCGCCATCCCGACAGCGACATCTTCCTGGACGACATCACCGTGTCGCGCCGGCATGCCGAGATCAGGCGCTCCGACGGCGGATTCTCCCTGCACGACGTCGGGAGCCTCAACGGCACCTACGTCAACCGCGAGAGGGTCGAGGGAGCCGAGCTGCGCGCGGGCGATGAGATCCAGATCGGCAAGTTCAAGCTCGTGTTCCTCGCGGGAGGCTGAGCAGATGCCGCTGTCGAGGACGCGCGACTACCTCAGCATCGGTGAGGTCCTCGAGGCCATACGCCCGGCCTTTCCCGACGTCAGCATCTCGAAGATCCGCTTCCTCGAGAACGAGGGCCTCATAGCCCCCGAGCGCACGGAGTCGGGTTACCGGAAGTTCTACGAGCCCGACGTCGCGCGGCTGCGATACATCCTGGCGCTGCAGCGCGATCACTTCCTGCCCCTCAAGGTCATCCGTCAACGACTGGCCGAGCTGGAGGGGAACGGCGGCCCCGCAGACCCGGCGACGGCCCGGGCGGCGACCGAGGCAGACGAGGACGCGGCGGCCGATGGTGCGGCCGACGAGCGCCCGAACATCCAACTCACCCTCGCCGAGCTGATCGCCGCCGCAGGGGTGTCCGAGGGACAGGTCCGCGGCCTCGAGGACTACGGGCTGCTGAGGCACAGGGAGGACGACTCCTACGACTCCCAGGACGTCCAGATCGCCAGGGCGGCCGGGGGGCTGTTCGACTTCGGCATCGAGCCGCGCCACATGCGGATGTTCCGCCAGGCGGCGGAACGCGAGGCGGCGCTCATCGAGCAGATCGTCGCGCCGGTCGCCCGCAAGCGCGATCCTGAGGCCCGCCGGCAGGCGGCGGAGTCGGCCCGGCGGCTCGTCGAGCTCGCCCGCAGGATGCGCGAAGGACTGCTGCGCTCGACCCTTCGAGACGTTCTCTAGACAACTCGACGGGTGTCCTTGTCGACAAGTCGACTCACTTTGGTGGTTCTCGCCGTCGCCGCTGCGGCGCTCCTGCTGGGACACCCGACCCCCGCCCTGCCGGCCCCCGAGACGCTGGTCGCGCCGACGCCGGTCGCGCCGGCGCCCACCGAGCACCGCCCGGGCGCCGCCGAGAACGCCGCCCGCACCGTCACCTGCGCCGGATGTCTCGTCCTCGACGACACCGGGGCGATCCTCTGGGCACGCGCCGCGCGCGCGCCGCGCGCCAACGCCAGCACCACCAAGATGTTGACGGCTCTGCTCGTGGCGCGCCACGGCGACCTCGGCGCGCCCGTGCTCGTCTCGGCCCACGCGGCGGCGACCGGAGGAGGGGGGCTCGACCTCCAGCCCGGCGAGCTCTACTCGACGCGCGACCTCCTCCGCGCGCTCCTGCTGACCTCGTCGAACGACGCAGCGGTCGCGCTCGCCGAGCACGTCGCCGGCTCCGAGGCAACCTTCGTGCGCCGCATGAACCGGCTCGCCCCCCGGCTCGGGGCGCACCAGGCCCACTTCGTCACTCCCCACGGCCTCGACCGGCCCGGCCACCGAGCGGCGCCGCTGGACCTCGCGCGGATCGCCGAGGCGCTCCTGGCGCGCCCCGTGCTCGCCCGGACCGTGGCCGCGCCCGAGGCAACCATAGAGGGGCCCTCGGGCACCATCATGTTGGAGAACCGTAACGTTCTACTGGACCGATACAGGGGGGCGATAGGGGTCAAGACGGGGTTCACCGACGACGCCGGAGAGGTCCTCGTCGCCGCGGCCGAACGACACGGGCGGCGACTCATCGCCGTCGCCATGGACTCCGAGGACGCCGCGCGCGACGGCCGCCGCCTCCTGGACCTCGGGTTCCGCCGCCTCGCGCACTCGGTCCTGCTCGCCGCCGGCGCCCCGGTCGCGGGCCTCGTGTTCGACCCCGGAGGCTCGACGCGCGCGGCGGCGGCAAGGACCGTGCGCGGCAGCGCAGACCCACGCGAGGTCGAGGTCCTGTTCCGTCCCGCTCGGCGCGTCGAGCCTTCGCTGGATACGGGCGACGCCGTGGGCACGGTCGCGCTGCGCGCACGCGGGCGCCGTCTCGCATCCGTCCGGGCGATCCTCGCCCGGCCGCTGCCCCCGCGGCGGCCGGTCGGTGCGCTCGAGCTCCTGGGCTCCCTGCTCCGCTTCGGCCATCGGCTCACCTCGACCGTGGCGCGCTGGTGAGCGGCGGCCTCGTCGAGGTGCTGTTCCCGGCGTCCGAGCTGCGCGCGCGCGTGCGCGCTCTCGGCGCCGCGATCGAGCGTGACCACGAGCCGACGCGCGCGCCCCTGCTGCTCGTGGGCATCCTGAAGGGCTCGACCTTCTTCCTCGCCGACCTCGTGCGCGCGCTGCGGCTCGATGTGTCTGTGGACTTCATGTCGATCTCGTCCTATGCCCACTCCGGCCCGCAATCCGGCATCGTGAGGATCCTGAAGGATCTCGACGAGGACATCGGAGGCCGCGACGTCGTGCTCGTGGAGGACATCGTCGACACGGGACTCACGCTCAACTACCTGCGCAGGACGCTGGCGGGGCGCGCCCCGAACAGCCTCCGGACCGTGACCTTGCTGGACAAGTCCGCACGCCGGATCGTGCCCGTCGAGATCGAGTACACGGGCTTCCAGATCCCCGACGTGTTCGTCCTCGGCTACGGGCTCGACTGGCAGGGCCTCTATCGCAACCTGCCGGAGCTGCTGGTGGTCACCGACGTCGCCCGCCTCGCCTCGGACCCCCTCGCCATCGCGGATCGCTTCGGCGTCACAGACGCCGAGCGGGGTGTTAGGTTCGGGCCATGATCGAGCTGTCGCTCGTGGGGGTGCGGGTAGAGCTTCCGTCGAACCAGCCGATCGTTCTCCTCAAGGAGGCCGACGGCGACCGGTACCTGCCGATCTGGATCGGAGCGGTCGAGGCGACCGCGATCGCGTTCGCGCTCCAGGGGGTCCAAACGCCGCGCCCGATGACGCACGACCTGATGCGCGACATCATGAGCGAGACCGCGATCGAGGTCGAGCGCATCTTCATCAACGACCTCGTCGACTCGACCTTCTACGCGGTGATCCGCATGGCGCTCGACGGACGCACGGCCGAGGTGTCGTCGCGCCCCAGCGATGCGATCGCTCTGGCGGTGCGCATCGACGCACCGATCTACGCCGCGGAGGAGGTGCTCGAACAGGCGGGCATCGAGCTCAAGGACGAGGAAGAGACCGAGGTGGAGAAGTTCCGCGAGTTCCTCGACCAGGTCAACCCCGAAGACTTCGCGACGGGGCACTGAGGGGGCACTGAGCCCGCGCTCGACCCAAAGCTCGACCTCTGCTTGAGCGTTCATCGTTGACATCGGCGGCGCGCCCGCACTAGTCTTGACACGCGCGTAACTACGGGTTTGTGACCCGAGTGCGGAGAAAGGCGACGGAGCCGGAAAAGGGGAGACGGGTATGGACGAGATCGGATATCGGGGTCCCCAGGCCTGCAAGATCGTCGGCATCACCTACCGGCAGCTCGACTACTGGACCCGCACGGGCTTGATGATCCCGACCCTGCAGCAGGCGGCGGGCTCCGGGACGCAGCGTCTCTACTCGTTCAACGACCTCCTCCAGCTCAAGGTCATCAAGAGCCTCACGGACGCCGGAGCCAGCCTGCAGAAGGTGCGCCAGTCGATCGACTACGTGCGCCGGAACCTCGCCGACGACTGGTCCACGCTCACGATCGTGACCGACGGCGCGGGCGTCTACGCGTGCACCTCCGATTCCGA
The DNA here is from genome assembly GCA_046262355.1 of Actinomycetota bacterium. GTDB lineage: Bacteria > Actinomycetota > CADDZG01 > CADDZG01 > WHSQ01 > DATADD01. The sequence goes on from JBHEMX010000035.1 coordinate 44,768, forward strand.
GGTCGTCGACCTGCTGCGCTCCGGCCAGGGTGTCCTCGGAGCGGTCGTTGCGGTCGACCGGGTCCGCGAGCAGCTCGCCGGCACGCTGCGCGAGCTCCATCCCTCGGAGCCCGCCGCACCCGCCGTCCCGGCCTCCACCACCAGGGCGGAGGAGGGCTAGAGATCGGCGACGACAAGGACCGTCGCGCGACGCGGCGACCTCGTCACCTCCTTCCCCACGAGAGCATCGCCTTCGCCCACGCCAGCGAGCGCCAGTTCGCTCGCCTGCTGGACTTCTACGAGATCTCGTGGCGCTACGAGCCGACCACGTTCGACATCGCGTGGGATCGCGACGGGGCGCCGACGCAACGCTTCTCGCCGGACTTCTATCTCCCGGACTTCGACGTCTACATCGAGATCACGACGCTCAACCAGAAGCTCGTGACGAGAAAGAACCGCAAGGTGAGACGGCTCACGCAGCTCTATCCGGACGTTCGTTGCAAGATCCTCTATCAGAGGGATTACCTCAACCTCCTCGTGAAGTACGGGCTCGAGGAGCCGGCGGCCCCTGCCGACGCGGCCAATGAGGCGCTCGAGGGCGGCGCGCTCGACTCGTGGCTGGCCGGTTAGGGCGGAGAGGGGATGGTGGCCCGGCGCACGCCGTTGCTCGACTCCCACAAGGCGCTCGGCGCCAAGCTCACCGAGTTCGCCGGGTGGGACATGCCGCTCCAGTACGAGGGCATCGTCGCGGAGCACAACGCGGTGCGGTCCTCGGTCGGCGTCTTCGACGTCTCGCATCTCGGCAAGCTGCGGGTGAGCGGCGCCTCCGCCGAGGTTGCGCTGCAGCGAGCGGTCACCGCCGACGTCGCCATCGAGCCGGGGCGGGCGACGTACGCGCTGGCGCTGTCGGACGACGCCGGCTGCATCGATGACGTCTTCGTCTACCGCCTCGGGAGAGCCGAGTGGCTCGTCGTGCCCAACGCCGCCAACGTCGGTGCGGTCGCAGAGGCCATCGCGGTGGGCGGCGCCGAGCCCATCGACGAGGCGGAGCACTGGGCCATCCTCGCGGTCCAGGGACCGGAGTCCTATGAGGCGTTCGACGCGGCCTTCCCCGACGCGGGCGCGCCGGAGCTCACACTGCACGAGTGGCGCGCGCTCGACGTCCTCGGCGCCCCCGGTCTCGTGGCGCGCACCGGCTATACGGGCGAGAGGGGCTTCGAGCTGTACGCACCGGCCGCTACGGCGCCCGCGGCGCTCCGGCGCCTCCTGGATGCCGGCGTGCGGCCGGTCGGACTGGGGGCGCGCGACACCCTGAGGCTCGAGATGGGCTACGCCCTCTACGGGCACGAGCTGAGCCGCGCCATCGATCCCCTGGAGGCCGGACTGGGTTGGGCGATCGCGTGGGCCACCCCCTTCAGAGGGCGTGAGGCGCTTGCGCGCGTGAGGGAGGAGGGACCGGCGCGCAGGTTGTTCGGCGTACGCTGCCGTGGCAGGGGAGTGCCCCGGCGGGGCCACCGGGTCCTCGCCGGCGACGCGCAGGTGGGAACGGTGACGAGCGGGAACTACTCGCCCACGTTGGGCACCGGCATCGCCCTCGCGCTGGGCCCGACGGCGCACGCGCCGGGGCGCGGCGAGACCGTCGCGATCGAGGCGCGAGGCAGGCGCATCGACGGCGCTATCGTCAAGCCGCCGTTCGTCACCAAGGATTAGAGAGCATCGTCATGTCGCCTTGTCGACAAGGCGACATGACCAACGGGCGAAGGGGACCGAACTGGACTTCATCCCGCATACCGCGAGCGACGTCGAGGCGATGCTGGCGCGCATCGGCGTGGCGCAGGTGGACGACCTCTTCGAGCCGATCCCACCCCGCTTCCGGCGCGCCCAGCCTCTCGACGTCCCCCCCGCCCTGAGCGAGCCGGAGCTGCTGGCGCACATGGCGGAGCTCGCCCGGCGCTCCGCTCCCGCGGCCGCGCTTACCTGCTTCGCGGGCGGCGGCGCATACGACCACCACGTCCCCGCGGCGGTGCGCGCGCTCGCGTCGCGCGCCGAGTTCGCGACCTCCTACACGCCCTACCAGCCGGAGCTCTCCCAAGGGGTCCTCCAGGCCCTGTTCGAGTTCCAGACGGCCATCTGCGAGCTCTTCGGCATGGAGGTCTCAAACGCCTCGCTCTACGACGGCGCCAACGCCCTCGTCGAGGGCGTCAACCTCGCGGTGCGGGCGACCAAGAGAAGCCGCGTGGCGGTGTCCGGAGCGGTCAACCCGCATCACCTCGAGGTTCTCAGAACCTATACTTCAGGTTTAGGATTGGACGTTCAAGTGGTGCCGTTCGGCGATGCGGGTACCACCAACTGGTCCGGAGCGGAGCTCGACGGTTGCGCCGCGCTCGTAAGCGCGTACCCCAACTTCCTCGGGGCGCTCGAGGACCTCGCGGCGGCATCCGCCGCGGCGCACGCCGCGGGAGCGCTCAGCGTCGCCAGCGTCGATCCCACGGCGATGGGCGTGCTCGTCGCTCCGGGCGCCACCGGGGTGGACGTCGCGGTCGGGGAGGGCCAGGCGCTGGGTACCGCCCTGGCCTACGGCGGGCCCTACGTCGGTCTCCTGGCGACCAAGCTCGACCTCGTGCGTCAGGTCCCCGGGCGCATCGTCGGAGAGACGCAGGATGCGGACGGGCGGCGCGCCTACGTGCTCACGCTGCAGGCGCGCGAGCAGCACATCCGGCGCGCCAGAGCGACCTCGAACGTGTGCACGAACCAGACGCTCATGGCGATCGCGGCGGCGATCCATCTCGCGTGGCTGGGGCCCGGGGGACTGCGCAAGCTCGGCGAGATCTGCGCTCGCCGGACCGCCCTCGCCGCCGACCGGCTCGGCGCTCTCCCGGGATGCAAGCTGCGCTTCGACGCGCCTCGCTTCAAGGAGCTGGTGCTCGAGACGCCCCTCGAGGGACGGCGCCTCCAGCGGGGGCTCGCGCGCCGCGGGTTCCTGGTCGGGCCCGCGCTGGGCCGCTGGTGGCCGGGGCTCGCCCACTGCGTGCTCGTCGCCGCCTCCGAGAAGAGGACCGAGGAGGACATCACGACCCTCGCCGAGGCGGTCGAGAAGGAGGTGGCCGAAGCGTGACCGAGCCGGGCACCCTGGAGCGCTCCGCGGGCACGCGCCCGGCCGCCGGCGGCGTCCCGCTGATCTTCGAGCTCTCCCGCGCCGGACGCAGAGCCTGGTCGCTGCCGGAGCCGGACGTCGCCGCGCCCGAGCTGGAAGAGCTCATCCCGAGCGAGCACCGGCGCGCCGAGCCGCCGCGGCTCCCCGAGGTGAGCGAGCTCGACCTCGTGCGCCACTACACGCGCCTGTCGCAGCGGAACTGGGCGATCGACGTCGGCCCCTACCCGCTGGGCTCGTGCACGATGAAGTACAACCCCAAGGTGGCGGAGGACGCCGCCGCGCTGCCCGGCTTCGCCAACCTGCACCCGTGCACGCCCGACGACCTCGCCCAGGGCGCCCTCGCGCTGCTGGGAGAGCTGGAGCGGGCGCTGTGCGCGGCGACGGGGATGGCCAAGCTCACCTTCCAGCCCGCCGCCGGGGCTCAGGGCGAGCTCACCGGCCTCCTCATCATGCGCGCTTACCACGAGGCGCGCGGCGATGCCCGCCGGCGGGTCATCATCCCGGACTCCGCCCACGGCACGAACCCCGCGAGCGTCTCTCTCGCGGGCTACTCCGCCTCCGAGGTGCGCTCGGACGAGCGCGGGCTCGTCGACGTCTCGGCCCTGAAGGACGCGCTCGACGACGACGTCGCCGGCCTCATGCTGACCAACCCCAACACGCTCGGGCTCTTCGAGCGCGACATCGAGGAGATCGCGGCGGCGATGCACGACGTCGGCGGACTCCTGTACTACGACGGCGCGAACTTCAACTCGATCGTCGGGGTCGCGCGGCCCGGCGACATGGGCTTCGACATCGTGCACCTCAACCTGCACAAGACGTTCGCGACGCCGCACGGGGGCGGGGGGCCCGGGTCGGGTCCGCTCGCCGTGTCCGAGCGGCTCGAGCGCTATCTCCCGGCTCCCGTGCTGGCCCTCGACGAGGCGAGCGGGCGCTGGGGCTGGGACCACGATCGTCCCGCTTCTATCGGGCGCATCCACGGCTTCCACGGCAACTTCGGCATCAACGTGCGCGCCTACGCGTACCTGCGCTCGCTCGGGCCCGAGGGGCTGCGGCGCGTCGCCGAGGGGGCGGTCCTCAACGCCAACTACCTGCGCAGGTCGATCGAGGGGTCGCTGCCGAGCGCGTACCCGGGGACGTGCATGCACGAGTTCGTCGCGACCGCCAAGGCGCTGCGCAAGCACGGCGTGAAGCTCACCGACGTCGCCAAACGCCTCATCGACCTCGGCTACCACCCGCCGACCGTGTACTTCCCGCTGGTGGTCGAGGAGGCCCTCATGGTCGAGCCCACGGAGACCGAGTCCAAGGAGACGCTCGACGGGCTCGCGGCGGCGCTGAACCAGATCGTGGGCGAGGCCTCGAGCGACCCCGAGCTGCTGCGTGCGGCCCCGCGTACGACGCCGGTGCGCCGCCCCGACGAGGCGCGCGCGGCGCGCGCCCTCAAGCTCCGCTGGCTGCCCGAGTAGGGAGGCGGGGGAGGACTGCGCGGCGGCCCCGAGCCGACCTTCACCGCTCCCTCGCGTGCCGTAGGTGACATAACGTAGATTATGGGCGAGGACTAGGTTGTCACCCTGATCGAGAAATGAACCGCCGAGAAGGCAGGTTGGGGAATCGCAGGTTGCCTGATCGGCGTTCAAGAACAGGGGCGGTTGGTCGGGCGTTTAGGAGCCCGTCAGGCGTTCGTGTCGCCACGACCAACACATCTGTGCCTCGGGATTGGTCCGCCGCGCCGCGGCATCCGCATGGAGCAGCCGAGGATGGCCCTTGCACACAACTGACCGATCTCGTAGTCGTGCGGGTTGTTCCAGTTGGTGACCAGGATGGCGGCCTGGATGGCACCGGCCACCAGGACCAAGGCCACCAACACCCACCCGGCGATGACCAGCTTGGCGAGGCCTCCCGAGGTCACGATTAGCCGACTCCGAGCTTCGAGGTGCTTCTTGAGGTGTTCTTGAGACGGGGACCGATAGAGGTCTCGCCCGCCCAAGCTCCACCAGTGAATCGTCTCCAACTTGGACCAGTCCTCTGAATGCCTTCAAACTACGGAACTCCGGTTACGGGTCGCGCCGCGCGGGGGTGGGCGCGGGCACGGGGCCGGCCGTGCGGCGCGGCGTGCGGCGGCCGGCGAACCAGTCCTGCAAACCCCAGAACGTCACGCTGGCGAGCGCCTCGAGCACGATGCCGCGGCTCATCTTCGAGCTGCCCTGCGTGCGGTCGACGAACGTGATCGGCACCTCGACGAGGCGCCCGCCGGCCTGGTAGGCCCGGCGGGTCATCTCGATCTGGAACGCGTAGCCCTCCGAGGTCACCCGCGCGAGGTCGAGCTCGGCCAGCAGGGCGCGCCGGTAGGCCCGGAACCCGCTGGTCGAGTCGCGCACGCCGAAGCCGAGGCAGCGGCGCGCGTAGGCGTTGCCGCCGAGCGAGAGCGCCCGGCGCAACAGCCCCCAGTTGGGGATGCGGCCGCCCGGGACGTAGCGCGACCCGATCGCAAGCTCCGCATCGCCGAGCGCGGCGAGCAGGCGCACGGCGTCGGCGGGATCGTGGGAGAGGTCTGCGTCCATCTCGACGACCGCCCAGTAGCGCCGCTCGAGCGCCCAGCGGAACCCCATGACGTAGGCGGTCCCCAGTCCGAGCTTGTGGGGCCGCTCGGCGAGGTGGATCCCGTCGTGCTCTCGAGCGAGGCCGCGCACGACCTCGGCGGTGCCGTCGGGGGATCCGTCGTCGACGACGAGCAGCTCGACGCCCGCTCCCCCGGCGTCGAAGAGACGGCTAGCGACCTCCCCGATCGTTTCGCTTTCGTTATACGTGGGCACCACGACCAGGGCGCGCTCCTCCGGCGGGCGCTCATCTCTCATGACGCCACCCTATCTTTCCGTCGCACGGCGGCGGCGGCAAGCGCGCTCGCCGACACGACCACGGCGGCCAGCGGGAGCCAGTCTCCCGTGCGCGCGTAGAAGGTCACCTCTGCCGCGAAGCGCAGCTCCTGGATCAACGTCGTCGCCCGCCACAGTGGGGTCGAGTCGACGATCACGCCGCGCGGGGCCACGAACGCCGAGATGCCGCTCAATGCCGCATGAGCTACCCACACACCGTTCTCCGCGGCCCGCACCTGGCTGAAGGCGACGTGCTGCGCCGACGCCGCGGAGGTTCCCCAGGTCGACGTGTTGGTGGCGACGACGAGCAGCCGCCCGCCCCTTGCGATGCGGCTCCGCACGAGAGAGCCGAAGTCTCCCTCGAACGAGATCACCGGCGCGACGCGCCCACCGGCGACCTCGAAGAGGACCGGACGCGTGCCGGCCACCGCGTCGCGCGGCACCTGATCGAGCATCGGGATCCAGTCGAACAGCGAGCGCGCCGGAACGTATTCCCCGAAGGGCACGAGATGGGTCTTCTGGTAGCGGTCCACCACTCCCCCCTCGGGAGAGATCTCGAACGCCATCACGAGATAGCGATCCTGCCCGAGGTCGAGGTTGCCCCCGATGATGAGCGGGGCATCGACCGCCCGCGCCGCCGAGCCGACCAGCGCGGCGACGGCCGGCGTGCGTTCGAGATCGAGTCCCACGGAGCTCTCGGGCCACACGACCACATCGAGGTCGCGGCCCGCGAGCCTCTTCGTCAGCCGCGCGTGGCTGCGGATGATCGCGACCTCCTTGTCGAACAGCGACCCCTCGAAGCTGCGCGGCACGTTTCCCTGCACGATCGCCACGCGCACGCGCCGTCCGGTCGCGGCGCCTTGCGGCAGCAGTGCCGGCGCCGCCAGCGCGACGCACGCCAATCCCACCAGCATCGCCGGGGTGCGATCCTTGCGCCGGAAACCTCTCCACGCCTCGGCGAGCGAGGCGTTGACCAAGACGACCACGGCGGACACGAGCCAACCTCCGCCCAACGCCGCGAGCGACAGCAACCAGGTAACGCCGTGCTGACCTTGAGCGAGCTGACCCCAGGTGAAGCCACCCATCGGCGCGCGCGAGCGCAGGTACTCCACGGCGACCCAGAGCAGCGGCGCGAGCACGAGGCGCGCGCCGAGGCGCTCGCGCCTGGCGATGAAGGACCACGCGCTCGCGAACGCGGCGATGAACGACGCCTGCAGCGCCACCAGCAAGACCCACGCGACCCAGCCGATGATGCTGATCCACAGGAGCAGCACACCGAAGAATCCCATCCCGAAGAGCGCTCCGAGCAGTACCGCCCGCCGCGCGCTCGCCTCCTGCGCGAGCACGAGCAGCGGAACGATCGCGATCCACGCGAGAGGCGCCACATCGGGGCTCGGCCATGCAAGTGCCAGGACGATCCCGCTCGCGAGCGCGAGCGGATAGGCCCGAGCGGTCATCTCGTTGCGCTGCTCAGGCTAGTTGCAGTCGCGGCAGAGCCGGCGGCGCGCGTCGGCGAGCTGCACCCGCGGCTTCACGAGATGGCACCTCTTGCACACGAACTCCTGCCGCTCTCGAACCGGCGCAATGCGCGCCGGCGCTGCCTCCATCATCTGCGGGCTCGGCTCCGGCACGAACGACATGAAGTCGTCGTCGTCGTCGTCCTCGGACCCGTCCACGGACGACTTGGAGGCCCTCTGGGCGCTCAACTCGTCGAGGCTCGCCTGCTCCGACTCGTCGTCGTCCTCGTCGTCGCCGCCGGGCACCTCTTCTTCTTCCTCGAGGTCTTCTTCCTCGAGCTCCTCCGCCGCCTCGGCGGTGAGAAAGAGCCCCTGCTCCTGGTCGACGTCTTCGAGATCGCGTTGCTCGCTGGACACCTTCGCTCCTTGGGAATCAACACCGGAACGCCCAACCCTAAGCCCGCCGCGCATCTAGGGGAAGACCCGCTCGCGATCGCCCTTGGTGCCCCGGACCGTCGGTCGGCGAGGAACGGAGAAGGGCCCCGAGCGACCGTCGGGGCCGCCCGGCGGCGTCGCCGTCGCCGTGGCGTTGTCCTCGTGTCGCTCGGGGCCCTTCAAACCGATGTCCCAAGCAACCGTCGGCGCACATCCGCGTCTGCAGGCGCCCCCGGGCCCGAAAGCCCGGCTTCGCCGCACCGGCAGAGTCTCCTCGGTCGCCGCGGCGGCGCGTACCTGCATCGCTCCGGTCGTCGGCCGCGGTCGCCGTGCGACCGCCACCCCGGCCGCTCCACCCTGGAGGTGGAGCTTGATGCCCTTGCGTCTTGAAGCTGCTTGGGACTCGGCGATCATCGACGCACCGAGCGAGGGTTGTCAACGGCTACGACGGGACATCTTCACGAGACGCGAAAGTTTCTCTGTTGTGCCCCATCCATCCACAGCTCGCACACAAGTTATCCACCGCGCGCCCGCTCGGAGCCGGCGCGCGCCGCTATCCTGGTGTCGCCGACGCTAACGTTGCGTCCGGCGCGCCCGCATCGTGACGCCGACGGCACCGCAAGGAAGCTGCAGTTGCGCAACCATCAGTCCGAATGCATCAGGGTCACAGCCACCACGCCCGACTTCGTCGACATAACCGACGAGGTCGAAGAGACCTTGACGCGTTCGGGTATCCGGGACGGTCGGGTAACGGTCTTCTCGCCACATGACGAATGCTCGATCCTCGTGCAGGAGCGCGAGTCGGGCCTCCTGCTCGACATACGGGAGGCGATACAGCGCCTGGATCGCGAGGACCCCTCGGATCGCCACGGCCTGGTCGGATCGCCGTCGGTCGTGCTCCCCGCGGTCGCGGGGCGGCTGAGGTTGGGGATGTGGCAGAGGGTCTTGCTCGTCGAGCTCGGTGAGCCGAACGCACGCTCCGTCGTGGTCCATATAGTGGGGGAATGAGCATGGCCAAAGGACGCTTGCCGAGACAGGCCGACGACTTCCCGGCTTGGTACCAGGAGGTCGTCAAGCGATCGGGCATGGCCGAGCATGGTCTCGCCAAGGGGACGATGATCATCAAGCCGCACGGCTATGCGATATGGGAGCATCTTCAACGCGCGCTCGACGACCGCTTCAAGGCGACGGGTCACGAGAACGCCTACTTCCCGTTGCTGATCCCGGAGAAGCTGCTGGAGCGTGAGGCGGAGCACGTCGAAGGGTTCGCGCCGGAGCTTGCGGTCGTGACCCACGGCGGCGGCGAGGAGCTCGAAGAACCACTCGTGATCCGTCCCACCTCCGAGACCACGATCTGGAACGCCTACAGCAACTGGGTCCAGAGCTACAGGGACCTCCCGCTGCTCCTCAACCAATGGTGCAACGTGCTGCGCTGGGAGATGCGCACGAGGTTGTTCCTGCGCACCAGCGAGTTCCTCTGGCAGGAAGGCCACACCGCGCACGCGACGAGCGACGATGCGCACGAAGAGGTGCTGCGGATGCTCGAGGTCTACCGCGAGGTCGCGGAGGACGTCGCCGCGATCCCGGTGATCGCCGGTCGTAAGTCGGATTCCGAGAAGTTCGCCGGCGCCGTCACGACCTACGCGATCGAGGCGTTGATGCGTGACCGCAAAGCGCTGCAGTGCGGCACCTCGCATTTCCTCGGACAGAACTTCGCGAAGGCCTATGACGTCACCTTCCTCAACGCTGCCGGCGAGCAGGAGTACGCGTGGGGGACGTCCTGGGGGATGTCGACGCGCATGGTCGGGGGCATCGTGATGACTCACGGCGACGACCGAGGACTTCGCCTCCCTCCGGCGCTCGCACCGGTTCAGGTAGTGATCGTCCCGATCTACTCGAGCGACGACGACAAGGCGACGGTCCTCGAGGTCGCGGTCAAGGTCCGGGACGCGTGCGCCGGCAACGGCATCAGAACGAGGCTCGACGATCGCGATCAGCACCGCCCCGGCTTCAAGTTCAGCGAGTGGGAGCTCAAGGGTGTGCCGGTAAGGGTCGAGATCGGACCCAAGGACGTCGCCGCAGATCGCGTCATCGTCGTAGAGCGCATGGGCAGGGGGAAGAACGAGATGGCGACGCACGATGCGATCGCCGCGCTGGCGGCCACGCTCGAGCGCGTCCAAAGGAGCCTCTTCGAGGACGCGCGCGCGTTCCTCGAGGCCAACACACACGAGGCCGGCGACCTCGCTTCGCTGCGCTCGGGCATCGTCGACGAAGGCGGACTGTGGACCGCGCCCTGGTGCAACGAGCTCGCCTGCGAGCAGAAGGTCACGCTCGACACGAAGGCGACGATCCGCGTGCTTCCCATCGAACGCGAGGACCCCGAGGCGAGCTGCATCGTGTGCGGCAAACCCGGCATCGAGCGCGCCACGTGGGGCAGGTCCTACTAGAGCTAATGCACGCTAACGAAGGCCCGCAAGCCGAGGGTTCTGGGGCTTGCGGCCGGGCTTAGGTCCGGAGTGGCAGCGAGATCGCTCGGAGGGCGACCAGCGCCGCTGATAAACGCGCAGCCCATGGCAGTTCGTCGGTAGATGCAAGATGTACCTGCGCGCCGAAGTCGTGATGCGCCCGGGGATGGAGAAGTATCGGCGCCTCAGGGCAGATGACGACCGCGGCGCCGTAGAACAGGGCAACGTCTGTGAACGCGGGTATGAGCTTCTTGGTTCCTGGGACCACCACGCCGGCCATGGGAGAACCCCTTCGTCGAGTCCTTCGGCTCACGCATGCGCGACGAGGCTGTCGGCCGAGCAGTTCGACACTCTGCTCGAGGCGCAGGTTCTGATCGGGGACTGGAAGCACAAGTACAACAACTACCGGCCACGGGAGCCCCCTTCTCCCCAACCGACGGTGAGTCCCACAGAGCCACCTCCAGGTGGTATTCCTTCATTCATCACGACGCAGATGCAGCACGAAGAACCGCCGGGGTTCGCCATAACCCTTGACCCTCCTCCTGCGGGGGAGGAGCCGGCCATCAGCGGTAAGGAGGCGCTGAGGCGGGCATGGGAAGTAGACGCGTGGACGGCATACAAGGCCATAGCGACATTCGCTTACTTTGATGATAGGCCCTCGGGCCTGAGGGCCCACTCCAAGTTGGGTTGTGAATTACCGAGGTGTATGTGTTCCTCTTGAGGGTCCGGTGATCATAGGTCCAGATGATAATGGACTACCGGAGAAGTGCGCTTCCGATGAGATCAATGTTGTCATCGATGCGGCGACGGGTGAATACAGGGAGTCTTACTCGTAGCACTTGTGCACTTTCCGTGAGCGATAAGCGAAGTCGCTACGGCCAACAGTCGGCAGCGTACGAGCTATTCTTGCCGCATAAGTTCCAGTACACCGTTGGACGTTCCAGTGCTCACCACCGTCCTCTAAGTCGTCCCTCCGACGCCTACGGAAAGCCAAGCGACCATTCTTCGCCAGCGTCACGGAACATCACCGATCGCTGATGTCTAGCGTTAGAGAGAGTGGCCCCCCGATCACCTCGGTGACTCGAGGGAGTTAAGACGCTAGGTGAGCCCTAGAACTGCGAGCAGCTGCGGGTGCTCGTCGATGACCGTCTCGGCTTCGGGAGCATCGCTGTGGTCGTCGTGCACCCCGCGGAAGCGAACCGCATGCATGCCGACGTCGTGGGCGCCGGCGATGTCGGTGCGCCGAAGGTCGCCCACGTGGACGGCCTCGGGAGGTCGCGCGCCGAGCTCGGCCAGGGCCTTGGCGAAGATGTCGTTGCCGGGCTTGGGAACTCCGACCTCGTCCGAGAAGCAGAGGACCTCCAGAAGATCGCACAACCCTGCGTCGTCGAGCAGTTGACGCACGACCCGGCCGGGTGTGAACCCCGTGTCGCACACCAGGCCGCGCCTGATATTGGCGTCATCGAGCGCAGCCAGCGTCTCCACCGCCCCGTCGACCGCGACGACCCCGGCTTCGAAGCTCGCCTCTTCGAACGCGCGCGTGAGCTCCGCGATCGCGGCGTCGTCGTTGACCCCCCTGGCCTCGAGGCAATAGGCCGCCATGCGTCCGGGTCCGAAGGTCTCGACCTGCTTCCACGCCTCGTCGTGCTTGTTCCAGGCGTCCTCGAGGAGCGCCTGGGCGTCGCCTTTCTCGAGGCCCAGGAAAGCACGAAGGGCGCCAACGCGTTTCGCCATGGCGCCCTCCCAGTCCCGGTCTTTCAGCAAGGTCCCCCAGCAGTCGTAGGTAACCGCCCGGATGCCATCGACTCTCTTCACGAACCACTCCCCTCCATCTGCGACTCCCGGCGCCTCTGTCGGTCCTGCTGCACGACGCACGTCCCCGACGCCCGGGCGACCAGGACCGGCTCCTCGAGGGGGTCGGCGGCCGAGTCCGACACATCGGGTCTCGGTGCAGCGTAGCGGAGAACCTGGAACGACATCTCTCTGGAGGCGCGGCCGGCCCGGACTATCTCGCCGCGCACCTCGACGAAGTCGCCCGCGCTGAGCGGCGCGAGGAACTCCACCGACGAGTAGCCGGCAAGCAGGCCCTCGTCGCCGTCCGAGCGGATGCAGAGCTCGGTGGCGACGTCCCCGAAGAGCTCCATAACCCGTCCCCCGGCCACGAGATCACCGCCGTAGTGGGCATCGGCCTGGGACAGTCGCAGCCGCAGGCTTGCGGTCGTGCCGACGCTCACGTGGCGCGCCCGGTGGGATCCGCCGCCGCGGGCACCTTCTCCAGGCCGCGGGTGGCGCGCCAGGCCAGATAAGAGGCCACCTCCGACGGCCTCGTCCCCCGCCCGAAGATCCGCTCGTAGCCGAGCTCGGCAGCCTGCTCGGGCGAGAAGCGAGGGCCGCCGCCGACCAGGATCACGCGCTCGCGCAGCCCGGCGGCCTCCAGCGCGACGCGCACTTCCCTGAGATGGAAGATGTGTGCGTCACGTTTCGTCACGACCTGTGACACGAGCACCGCATCCGCCTCGTGCTCGATCACCGACTCCACTATCTCCTCGGGAGTCACCTGGGAGCCGAGGTTGACGATGTGCATCTCCGGGAAGTACTCGAGCCCATGATCGCCGGCGAAACCCTTCATGGACAGGATCGCGTCGAGACCGACGGTGTGAGCATCCGTGCCGGTGCACGCGCCGACGACCGTGAGCTGTCTCTTGAGGTCCTCTCGGATCAGCCGGTTGACCTCTTGATAGGACAGATCGGGGAAGTCGCGCTGTCTCACCTCGACGAGATCGGGATCCACGGAATGGGCGGTGGCGCCGTAGAGGGTGAAGAACGTGAAGTCGGGTCCCATGCCCTTCAGGTGCACGACCTGCGGCCGCATGAGGCCCATCTTGCGCGCCAGCTCGAGCGCGCTCTGGCGGGCCCGCTCCCCCTCGGCCACCGGAAGCGTGAACGACAGTTGGACCTGCGCATCGTCCGGGGCATCCCCGTAGGGCTTGATCGCGCTCATGACCACGTCACCCCCAGACGTTGCGACAGGAGGTCGCCGACCGGGTTGACGTAGGCGCCGGCGCGCGTAACGACGCCGTCCAAACCCTTGCCGCCATCCTTGGTCCGCACGGTGTCGGCGAACATACCCGCTTCGATCGCCTGGAACATCCCGATGTCCGCGACCTTGCGCAACATCTGAACGCACTCCTCCAACACCTGAGCGGCGCGCCGCTCGACAAGCCCGCCCGGCTCGAACCTGAGCTCCCCGGCAAGTCCCGCCGCGCCCCCGAAGACGTAACCTGCGTTCTCGAGCGCAAGATCGCGATCGGACAGGAACGGGGTGTGGATCCCCTCGGTCATCATCCCCAGCAGGATGATGTCCTGGCCGGTGAGCGCACCGACCAGATTGAACATGCCGTCGTAGAGGAAACCCTTGAAGATGTTCCCGGTCATGTGCTTGGTCGGCGGCATGTACTTGAGCGGCGCATCCGGGAAGCATTCGCGCACGAGTTGTGCGTGAGCCAGCTCGAGGAGGATCTGATCCCCGACCTCCGGATCGATCTCGAAAGCATGACCCAATCCCATCTGCTGGGGAGGGAGACCGGCGGAGTATGCGAGGCGCTCGTTGAGGAACTGGGACGCGAGCACTGTGTGTGCTGCGTCGATCGCGTTCGCCGTCGTGAGGTAGTTGTCCTCGCCGGTGTTGATGATGATCCCTGCGAGCGAGTGGATCATGCGAGAGAAGTGCTGATCCACGAAGGTTCTCTGCATGTTGATGTCTCGGAAGATGATCCCGTACATGCAGTCGTTGAGCATCATGTCGAGCCGCTCCAGCGCGGCCATGGCGGCGATCTCGGGCATGCAGAGGCCACTCGCATAGTTCGTCAGCCGGATGTAGCGCCCCAACTCCTCCCCGACCTCGTCGAGGGCCGCTCTCATGAGGTGGAAGTTGGCCTGCGTCGCGAAGGTCCCGGCGAAGCCATCCGTCGTCGCGCCGTAGGGCACGTAGTCGAGCAGCGACTGCCCCGTCGAGCGGATCACCGCGATGACGTCGCAGCCGTTGCGTGCCGCCGCCTGAGCCTGAGGGATGTCCTCGTAGATGTTGCCGGTCGCGACGATCAGGTAGAACCAGGGCTTCGAGGCCTCGCCCGCGCGCGCGATCGCCTCCGACCTGTCCGAGGCGGCCGACGCGACGCGATCGATCGCCTGCGCGGACTCCCTGCGAGCACGCTCGAGCGCGATGTCGAGGTCGATGCCCTCCGGCCACCCCGGCGCGACCTCTCGACGCGCGATCTGCTGCGCGGCGCTCTGGACCTCCCCGCAGCCGGACTCGACGACGTGGAAGAACGGGATCATGGCGCCGCGCTCGAGCCCGGTCGAGGAGCGGATCTCGTCGATCACGCGGTTGGGTATGGGAACCGCCTCGGAGCCCTCGCCCTCCGCGCCGTCGACGCCGACGAGGCGCAGCGTGGCGCGCTCGATCGAGGCCGTCGTGTGCGTGCGTGCCAGCTCCTCGATGGGCCGGGCGATTACCGCCGCAAGTTCCCTGCACTCGCTCACCGACGCCTCGTCGACGCGCAGGCGACCGAGCGGTCGGGAGAAGTCGCGCACCGTCTTCATGCGGTCTCGGCCACCTCCTCCGGCCACACCCTCGTGCCCGAGATCCACGTCCCGAGGACCTCCGTGTCCACGAGCTCGTCGGGATCCGACTCAACCGGGTCTCTGTCGAGCAAGGCGAGATGCGCGTCCTTGCCGGCCTCGATGCTGCCGGCGGACCCCTGCCTTCCCGCGAGCGCGTGGGCGTCGAGCGTGTGCGCGCGCAGAGCGGCGGACGCGTCGAAGGATTCCCGTTCCACATGATGAGCGCGCAGCGCCGCCATCTGCAGGAACGGGTCGAGCGGCGTGACCGTCGAGTCCGAGCCCGCGCCCACGACGAGCCCGGCGGATGCCATCGACCTGAAGCGGTTCATGGCCGCGGCTCGCTCCGGCCCGATCCTGCGCGCGTACATCCCGCGTTCGCCGCCCCAGAAGCGGTCGAAGGCCGGCTGCACGCTTGCGCCGAGGGCCAGCCGAGCGGCGCGCCGCATGTGGTCGTCCGACGAGCACTCGAAGTGCTCGATGCGGTGTCTCTTCGCTCGAACCTGATCCAGTCCGACGTCATCCGCAACAGCTTCCCACGCCGTCAAGGCCTGCTCTATGGCGGCGTCGCCGATCGCGTGCACTCCGACCTGGAGGTCGCGCCGCTGGGCCGCCGCGAAGAACCCGCGCAGTTCCTCCGAGCTGAGGTAGGGGATGCCTCGCTCGGGTGATCCGGCCGGAGGGGGCGACGTGTACGGCTCGCACAGCCACGCGGTGTGGGAACCGAAGGACCCGTCGAGGAAGAGATCCCCACCGATGCGCTCGAGACCCAGCTCGCAGATGCGCTCGACGTCCGTCGTCGCAACGTAGAGCACGACCTCGAGCGCGAGCCCGTCCAAGACGTCGCCGGCGACCGCCAGCGAGGACCAGCCGCGCCACTCGACGACGTACATCTCATGTACCGATGCGACCCCCTTGGAGTAGGCCAGGGTTGTCGCGGCGCGCAGGGCAGCGCGCTGCTGCTGCTCCGGGAGCGCGCACTCGAACCACGTCCATGCCCGTCCCGCCGCCCTCTCCCTCAGGTACCCGGTGGGACGGTCGTCGTCGTCTCGGTCGACCCCCTCCAGTCCATCCAGTTCCAGAGCGTCGAGAAGCGCGCTAGACGCCACACACGAGTGCATGTCGGCGCGCGCGAGAAGGGCGGGGCGCGCGCCGACAGCCGTATCGAGTCGGTGCGCCGTGATCGGCTCGTCCAACGGATCCTCGAAGTTGCCGCCGAAGAGGAGCGCGCCTTCTCGGGCGCGCGCCGCGAATGCGTCGACGATGCGCGTCGCAGAGCGTTCGTTGCGGAAGTCCATGCCCGCTGCATAGAGTCCCGTGGCGGGAAGATGCACGTGGGCGTCGCAGAACGCAGGAACCAGCGTCGCTCCCTGTAGGTCCACGTGCCGGTCGCAGCCGGGCGCGTCGGCGGCGTGCCCGGTCGCGACGACGGTCGCGTCGTCGACGAGCACCCAGTCGGCGGGCCGACCCGCCATCGTGCGGATGCGCCCTCCGTCGAACAACGTCGTCGTCACGCCGAGAGCCTCTCGGCGAGGCTCGGATGCCGGCGCACGAGGTCGAATGCAAGCTCGGAGTGGCCCGGGACGTAGCCGTTGCCGATCGTCATCTCGCAGGGTTTGCCGAGGCCCTCGGCGGTCAGCGCCGCCGTGGTGAAAGAAGTTGCCATCGAGAAGAACACGACCCGCCCGTCGTCCTTACAGGACAGGAGCGCGGCCCCCTCGCAGCGCGCCACGTTGGCGCACACGAACACGAGATCCGCGAGCCCGTCGCCCAGAGCGGCGCTCACCGCGCCGTGCACCGCCACGGGGTCCGTGCAATCGACGGCCACCGCCTCGGCGCCGGCCGCCTCGGCCGCGCTCGTGGTCGACTCCGGCCAGCACAGTCCCAGCACGCGCCCGTCGCCGCCTACCTTCTCCCTCGCCTGGGCGCTCGCGAGCATCCCGGACTTGCCGCCGGCGCCGATGACCGCGACCTTCATGCCCGGGCGCGCGAGGCGCGCCATCCAGGCCGGCGCGCCGGCGACGTCGAGAACCCCCAGGACGACCTCGTCGTCGAGGTCGTCGGGAACCGGAGCGAAGATGCTCGACGCGAACAGGATCGCGCGGCCTTTGACCCGAACCTTCTCTGAGGCGGGATCGAGAGCCACGATGTCGTCGAGCACCAGAGGAGTGAGCGTGAGCGAGACCAACGACGCGACGCGGGTCCCGACGCCCGGTCCATCTCTCCCCTTCCCCAGCGCCGACACGCGACCCACCAGCATCCCCCCGGAGCCCGTGACGGGGTTGTGCATCTTGCCGGCCGCCGCAACGATCGTCCGGATGCGCCCGGCCATGGCAACCGCCGAGTCGCCGCACTCGTCGCGCAGCTGCCTCCACGAGGCCGAGTCGATGTTGAGGTATTCGACGTCGATGGACATCTCACCCGTCGCAAGCGGAGAACGGGCGTCGAGCACGCGCGCCTGCTGGGGCAAGACCCCCGCGGGCTCTTGCGAGCGGTGGATGCCGTAGCGATACACGAGACCGATGCTTACGCGGACTGCGGATCCGCGGCGCGCCGTCGCCAGTAGGCGCGGCCCTCCTGGGGCAACGAGTCGATCGGATCGTAGTACTGATAGGTCCTGTCGAGCGCGTCGGGGTCGTCGAACTCGATCCCCGTTCGGTAGTTCTTGGTCCAGTAGGAGATGCCCTTGACCTTGTCGTAGGAATCGACTTGATGCACCCACCGCTTGCCGACGAAGGGAACGTCACACACGATGCGAGCCGTCGCGAAACCGGGTAGGTAGCCCATGATGGCGTGCTGCAGCTTCTGAGCTCGATCGACCGACAGCCGCCAGTGCTCCGAGTTCGGAATCATGTCGCACATGTAGAAGTAGTACGGCATGACCTTGGCATGGTCCAGCAACGCGAAGCAGAGATCGAGCAGCGCCTCGGGCGAGTCGTTCACGCCGCGCATCAACACGCCCTGGTTACGCACGTCGCGGAAACCGATGTCGAGCAGCTTCCTGGTGGCCTCGGCCACCAGGGGCGTCACCGAGTTCACGTGGTTGACGTGCGTGTGCACGGCGAGATCGACGCCGCGCTCGTCGGCCGTGCGGGCGAGACGCTCGAGTCCGGCCAGCACGTCGCCCTGCAGGAAATGCTGAGGCAGGCCCATGAGACCCTTGGTCGCGAGCCTGATGTCGCGGATGTTCTCGATGTCCAAGAGCGCAGACACGAAGCCCTCGAGATGGGCGATCGGGAGGTTCGCGATGTCTCCTCCCGACACGACGACGTCTCGCACCGACGGCGTCCGGCGCAGGTAGTCGAGGATGGCCTCGTACCGCTCCTTCTGCCTCATCTCGAAGCGGGCCTTGAGCACCTGCGGCACGTTGTTGCCGATCAAGTCCATGCGCGTGCAGTGCCCGCAGTACTGCGGGCAGGTCGTGAGCAGCTCGGCAAGCACCTTCGTCGGATAGCGATGGGTCAGTCCCTCGACCGCCCACATGTCGGTCTCGTGGAGGCTGTCGCGCGCCGCGAGTGGATGGCTCGGCCACTCCTCGCTGCGGTCGCGCAGTGCGGGGATCATGTAGTGACGGATCGGGTCGGCCCACAGATCCGTCTCGTCCATCGTGTTCAGCATCTGCGGCGGGATCAGCATCGACATCGTGGCGGTCTCGCTCTGATCGCGCGCCACGGACGCGGCGAGGTCCTCGGGCATCAGGTCGCCGAACACGCCCCGCAGCTCGGTCAGGTTCTTGACGCTGTGCCGGCGCTGCCAGCGTGCGCTCGTCCATTCGGCGGCGGTGACGTCCCGGTATCCCGGCAGCCGCCGCCAGTCGGGCTCGACGAAGGCGCGCGTCGGCGGGTAGCGATACGGCTGCGC
>JBHEMX010000036.1:0-4458 GCA_046262355.1 Actinomycetota bacterium
GGATCTTCAGGGACTCGACCGACTCCTCCCGCTACCTCGAGACCTTTGTCGTCGAATCGTGGGCGGAGTACCTACGCCAGCGTGAGCGCCTCACGGTTGCCGATGTCGCGATTCAGGAATCCGTGCGGAGCTTCCACAGCGGCGCCGAGCCGCCGCGCGTGTTCCGCTTCATCGATCCCGGAGCGGGGCGCTCGCGCCTGTCCCGACGCAAGCGGACGACGCCGCTGATCTAGCCGTCGACCATCTCCACCCGGCTCTTGAGGCGGACGGTCACGAGCGCCACGAGCAGGAGGGCGACTCCCGCCACGAACAGCGCCAGCGGCCCCCCAAGCCCGTCGGCGAGGTACTCCCCGATGATCTGGACCAGGAAGAGGAAGAGGCCTCCGGTCCCGAAGCCGAGCAGGACCATCTCGCCGAACGAGACGCTCATGTAGAGATCAGGCCGAGCGCGAGGCCCCATCCTTCCGGGGTCTCGAAGAACTCGAAGACCACTGCCTCGGAGCCGGTCAACACGCCCGTGGCACCCAGCGCGAAGCCCGTGCGCCGAGGCGTGAGCACGCCGGCGCGCGTGAGGGCGATCCAGCCTGCCCCCGCGACCCAGAGGATGACCCCGAAGAGATCGTCGCCCCCGGCGAGGTCCGAGAGCCCTCCGCAGAGAAACCCCACGCCGCCCGCCAGAGCGAGTTGCTGCAGGGAGGTCCGGCGGCCGCGGTAGAGAGCGCCGGCGAAGAGGGACAGCGAGATCCCGATGATCAGCGCGTAGCCGTCCCTGAGGTCCCAAAGGTCGGTCGCGGCCACGTCGGCAAGCCAGCCCATCCCACCGGCCGAGAGGAACCAGAGGACGTTCACGAGGCGCCGGAGGACCGCGCTGCGGCCGCCTCGCAACCACCACCCGCCGGCCCACAGGATGCCGGTCGCGAGCGCCAGGATCCCAAGCTGCCCCGCAACGTGGAGCTGCGGCCACAGCCGAGAGGCGATGAACGCAACGGCGCTGAGGACGGATATCGCCCCGACGTAGTCGATCACCTCGGCCACGGCGGGGACCGCTCGCGACGTGCCTCCGTCACTCTTCTCGGCGGCACGGATCTCTCCGGCCTGGTCTGCTGTGATGAGTCCTGCGCGCGTCCAACGTTCCAGCATCCGGTCCAAGTCGTCCACGCTTCCTCCTTCGTCGAAGCCGTGGCTCGCTGCACCGCTGTCGGCCGCAACTTCATCTGGGAGGAGATCCATCTTTCCTCGCCGCTGAGTGACGCCGCTTCTGCCCTCGGGCACCCGCCTGAGACCCAGAGCGGAGGCGGGAACGCTCGGGCGTTACGTACATCATCCGATTGAAGCCGCAGTCTGCGGCGCCGATACTCCAGCCCATGACCCAAACACATTGTCCCGAGTGTGATCTCTCGGCGGTGGAAATCACCAGCATCGCCACGGCGGCGGAGCTTCTCGCCGCGCTCCTTGCGCTAGGGGACCGCGACGGGCTGGACTTCGTGCCCAAGCCGGGCAAGGGAGAGTGCCTCGTTTACACCATGATCTGCTCCGCCTGCGGGTGGCACTCGGTGGCCGACACGCAGCGGATCACTTTCCTCGAGGACCCCCAACCGATCGGCTGAGCCTTCTGAGACGGGGATCCTACGCCACGGGCCGGCCGGGGCGCCCCTGCCTCGGCTGACTCACCGCTCCTCGAAGCCATCGTCCCTGGAGACGCCTAAAGGGGTTCGCGGGAGCCAGGCGCGCGATCGCCGAGGCTTCATGGATGTATAGAGGGAGACACCTCGAACGGCAGCGCCTCTGCTCATCAAGGCTCTCGATCGACCGTCCAGGAAAGACACCGTCGCATTGACGAGGGAAGGCGCCGAGCTGCTCGGCTTCGTCGCCACCGATGCCCACACTCACGACGTGCAGCTCCGGCGCGCCGAGGACCGAGCGCGGCGGGAGAGCGCAACGGGAGAGCGCGACTTGAGATCCATGAAGGCGCCGAGGCACGATGGAACTTGCGGAAGCGGGCGACGCGCATCCCTCAGGCTGCCGGCGCGTGCGCGCGTCGTTTTGCGAGCTACCTTTGTGCCTCCACCGTCGCTCAGCGAGGGTAGAGGGCCCTTGGTCCGGCGCAGCGGTGGTTCGTTGATAGTGCCCGCCGTGGTCCCAGGATCCATACAGGATCGGGCTCGCGCCGAGCCACTCACGAACCGAAGGGATTCGGGCCACCGTCGCCCCCTCTTTGGTTGCGGAGGAAGCGCTCGACCTCCTCTGCGATGTGCTCCGCCGGAGGGCTCGGCTGTTCGCTCACCATGCTTTCGAGGCGCTCGAGGTACGCCTTGGCCTCCAAGTTGGTGGCGAAGGTCTGATGCAACTCCTCGCGCTGCACTCTCTCTTGCTCTTCGAGCGCGCCGGCGCCGATGGTGACCGAGAGATGGCTCTCGACGCGCCTTATCAGAGCGATCGCGCCGGCCACATACGGAACCGCGTAATGTGGAACCTGGGCCCAGAACCCGACCGCCGGGATGCCGCTTTCCGCCAGGGTCCATTCGATGAGGCTCACTGCGGCCGCAGGCACTCGCAGTAGACCTTCGGTCGGCGCTGCACCCTGCATGAGCTCTTTGCTCGACGCCGTCATCATCACCGGAGTCGGAGCGGTATGCGGCACGGCAGAAGGGATGGCCCCTAGACTCACATGCTCGATGATGCCGAGACGTAGAGCTAACTCGTGCACGTCGGAGGCGAAACGCTTCCAACGAGAGTCGGGCTCCGGACCGGTCAGGACGAATAGGTCTCGCCCTGGAAAACGTCTCAGAGTCAGCGACATGCCCGGCCACTCGAACTGTGTCGGCCTTCCATCAAGGATGTCCAAGACCGGGCGATGACTTCGGTAATCGTAGATCGCATCCGGATCGAAGACTGCGATGGTCTCGCCACCTTCTGCGATGTGTCGTGCGGCGGTCGAGCCTGCTCCTCCTGCATCGACCCAGTCCTCGAAGGAAACGATCAGCACGGGAGCAACTGCGTCTTCCGGTTCGGCTCTCAGCTCATAGGTCGGCATACATGGAGCCTAGCCACTCCTCCGCCTCGAGGCTCTGGCTCGAGACTTGCATCGGTTCAGGTCGTCGAGCTCAGCCGGGCGCGCACCCCGAGAGCCGTGCGCCGGCGGGGTCGTGGTCGACGGGAACAACCTACGATCCGCCGGACCTCTGTGCCTGTACCGCCGCTGAGCGAGGGTGGAGGGCCTTGGGTCGCTCGGGGCCGGTTGCCCGGCGCGCCGAAGCGGCTCGCACGGATCGTCGGCAGGCTGCGCCGGCGTGACGGGAACTCTGCACGGTCGATCCACCATCTGAACGGCATTGAAGTCGCCCATTCAGATCGTCGAGCTCAGCCGAGCCCGCACGCCGTCGGCCGACGCGGGGACGCTGTAGACGGGCGTTCCGGGCTCCTGACGGCGTCCCTCTGCCAGTGTGCCTGCGTCGACTCCGGCGAAGCCGATGTCGTCGATCAGCTCGAGCACGACCCCTTTGGCCTCTTCGTCGTCGCCCGCTACCGGGATGCCGAGTCGCTCTTCCCGGGGCCGCCCCGGGCGAGCCTCGTTGAGCAGGCGCTCGAAGTAGATCGTGTTGAAGGCCTTGACGATCCCGATCCTCATGACGCCTCCGATGTGTCGCGCCTACGTCCGGGGACCGCTACTCGGGGGAGGTAGTCGCCTCTCCCATACCCACCGCTCGCGGTGAGCGCAATGGGTCTCGGCCCGCTCGCCGCTCCGGAGCGTTCGAGAGCGCTTCCTCTCTTCGTCGGAGCGCTTCCGTTCGTCGTTGGGGCGAGCATTGAGTCCCCGGAGGACCACCGCCGGGGACCGTGTCGGGAAGATCCCGTTCGGAGTCCTCGGGCGGCTGCCGGCGCTGAGCTGAGACGACGCCCGGAGCGACCAAGGCGTGCTCGAGCTCGGCTTCGAGCTGCTCCCTGCGCCGGCGCTCAGCTTCGAGCTCGGCGCCGAGGCGCGCAACGTCGCTTGCGACTTCGGCCTCACGATCCTCCCGGCTCATGCGTCCCTCCTCTCGCCTCCCCTATACCCCGGCGCGGAGAACGATGCGCCGATGACCGCTCCAAGGGGGCGGGAACTACTTCAAACGGACCGAAAGCATTCGAGTGAGACCATCCTAGGAGCGTTGGTTCCTTCCCAGTTGCTCGATCAGGTCCGCCGCCGCTCGTTTGCCATCGCGCTGTTGGATCTCCTGTCCCATGGCTGCCATTAGGGCGCGCAGGTCGTCGTCGGAGAGAAGCCGGGCGATGGAAGAGCGCAACTCGTCGTCTTCGAATCCGTACGTGTCGATCCGAACGCCGAAGCCCAGGTCCTGCATCCGCTGAGCATTGTCGTACTGATCCCAGAACAGAGGCAGCACGACCATCGGCTTTCCGAAGTGCAGGCTCTCCGTCGTGGTGTTGTTGCCGCCGTGCGTGATGACGAGGTCGACGTCG
>JBHEMX010000037.1:0-2828 GCA_046262355.1 Actinomycetota bacterium
GGATCTTCAGGGACTCGACCGACTCCTCCCGCTACCTCGAGACCTTTGTCGTCGAATCGTGGGCGGAGTACCTACGCCAGCGTGAGCGCCTCACGGTTGCCGATGTCGCGATTCAGGAATCCGTGCGGAGCTTCCACAGCGCCGAGCCGCCGCGCGTGTTCCGCTTCATCGATCCCGGAGCGGGGCGCTCGCGCCTGTCCCGACGCAAGCGGACGACGCCGCTGATCTAGCCGTCGACGACCTCAACGACAACTCTTTACGTACGTCAGCCGATTGAAGTCGGCCGCCCGACCCGCCGATACTCCAGCCCATGACGCAAACCCGTTGTCCCGAGTGCGAGCTTGCCACTGTGGAGATCACGAGCGTCGCCACGGCGGCCGAGCTTCTCGCCGCGCTCATCGAGCGGGCGGACCACGACGGGCTCGACTTCGTGCCCGAGGCGGGCAAGGGGGAGTGCCTCGTCTACACCGCGATCTGCTCTGCGTGCGAGTGGCACTCGGTGCTCGACACCGAGCGGATCACGTTTCTCGAGGACCCCGAACCGATCGGCTGAGCCCTATGGGTCTCCTTACGACCCACGTCCGTGCAGACGTTCTCTTCTGTTGGGAGCACCGCCGCGAGACCTCGTGGAGGCGCCGGAGCGATGCGCGCGCGGCGCCGTGACCCTCCGGACCTAGAGTCCGATCCCAGCGTCGCGCCGACGGTCGCTCAGGGGCCGAACGGGTTGGGGCCACCCTCTTCTCCTCTTTGGTTGCGAAGGAAGCGCTCGACCTCCTCCGCGATGTGCTCCGCGGGAGGGTTCGGCTGCTCCCCGACCATGCCCTCGAGGCGCTCGAGGTACGCCTTGGCCTCTAGGTTGCCGGCGAAGGTCTGATGTAACTCTTCACGCTGCAGTCTCTCCTGCTCTTCTAGCTCTCCGGCGCCGATCGTGACGGAGAGGTGACTCTCGACGCGTCGAACCAGCGCGATCGCCCCCGCCACATATGGAACCGCGTAGTGTGGCACTTGAGCCCAGAACCCGACGGCAGGGATGCCGCCCTCCGTCAAGATCCATTCGATGAGGCTCACGGCCGCCGCGGGGACACGCAGTAAACCCTCGGTCGGCGCGGCACCTCGCATGAGCTCCTTGCTGGACGCCGTCATCATCACCGGTGTCGGAGCGGTGTGCGGCACGGCGGAAGGGATCGCCCCCAGGCTCACGTGCTCGATGATGCCGACACGCAAGGCCAGCTCTTGCACGTCGGAGGCGAAACTCCCCCACCGGGAATCCGGCTCGGGACCGGTCAGGACGAACAGATCGCGCTCTGGGAGACGTCTTCGCGTCAGCGACATGCGCGGCCACTCGAACTGTGTCGGCATTCCGTCGAGTATGTCGAGTACCGGCCGATGACTTCTGTAGTCGTATATCGCGTCCGGATCGAAGACCGCGATCGTCTGGCCGCCCTCTGCGATGTGTCGCGCCGCGGTCGAGCCCGCTCCTCCCGCATCCACCCAATCCTCGAAGGAAACGATCAGCGCAGGGGCAATGACGTCTTCCGCTTCGGCTCTCAGCTCATACGTCGGCATGCATGCAAGCCTAGCCACTCCTGTGCCTCGATGGTGCTGGATCGAGGCGGGCGCGGCAGCCCGGGAATCGCTAGTCGGGGGGAGGCAGCTTCCTCTCCCATATCCAGCGCTCGCGTGAGCGCAATGGCTCTCGAGCCTCCCCAGGAGCGTTCGAGAGCGCTTCCTCTCTTCGTCTGAGTGCGTCTGCTCGTCGCTGAGGCGATCCCTGGGTCCCCGGAGGCCCACCACCCGGGACTGTTTTCGGGAGATCCCGCGCCTTCTGGGACGGCTGCCGGCGCCGAGCCGAGACGACGTCCGGGGCCACCAAGGCCTGCTCAAGCTCTGCTTCGAGCTGCTCCCTGCCTCGCCGCTCGGCTTCGAGCTCGGCGCCGAGTCGCACAACGTCGCTTGTGACCTCGGGCCCACGGCCATCCAGGCTCATGCGTTCCTCCTCCCGCATCCCTATACCCCATGCGGAAGGCAACGATGCGCGTAACGACCGCTCCGGGGAGGCGCCGGCCCCTGCGGCTACCCGCGATGGAACCCGAGTACAGGAGACAGCCGCTCCTTGTGGTGCCAAAACGTCACGTTGTACCCACCGGCTGAGATGTCGAAGTGGCGGTCCGTCTTGAAGTCCACTCCCCAGGGCCTGTACGAGGCAGCGGGAACGCGATGGATCTTGAAGCGCTTGCAGACGAGTCGACCGGTGGCCCGCTTGCGTATGCAGACCTTCAGGTAGTTGAAGCGCTTCATCGCCGAGAACCAGAAGAACGTGTTCCGCCCGTGGTCGTAGGTGCCACCGTGGTCGCCCTTCTCGTTCGTGAAGAGACGGGGATTATGGTGGGCAAGTGCCGGCAACATGGCGCAAACAGACAGGACCAGCCCTAGCGCAACAGAGATCAGCTTCTTCACGCTTTCTCCCCCGATCCGGCATGTCATACGGCTTGACGGACGCACTCTACAGTCCCGAGCGCTGCCTCCGGCCCAGTTGCTCGATCAGATCCGCGGCCGCTCGTTTGCCATCGCGCTGTCGGATCGTCTGTCCGGTGGACGCCATGCCCGCGCGCAGCTCGTCGTTCGATAGAAGCCGGGCGATGGAAGAGCGCAACTCGTCGTCTTCGAATCCGTACGTGTCGATCCGCACGCCGAAGCCCAGGTCCTGCATCCGCTGAGCATTGTCGTACTGATCCCAGAACAGAGGCAGCACGACCATCGGCTTTCCGAAGTGCAGGCTCTCCGTCGTGGTGTTGTTGCCGCCGTGCGTGATGACGAGGTCGACGTCG
>JBHEMX010000038.1:0-16950 GCA_046262355.1 Actinomycetota bacterium
TCGGAAGAGCGTAGTGCTCCTTCTCGCCACGCGCAGGCGTCACCAAGAGGAACGCCAACCGGCGCCCGATCCTCGTCCGGGTGAACCGGTCGGTTTAGCGGGGCGCGGCCGTCGGACCCTGTCCGCCGGAGCGGCGCGACCGGCGCGCAGTGGACCCCACTCCCGGTTGGGCGGCGGCGCGGCGCAACGGGACCAGAAGCCCTCCACCGCCGCTCAGAGAGGGCGGCGGCACAAAGGTCGCCGGGGCGGCGCCTCAGGCGCGCCGTGGGACCCCGCCTCGTCCCTAAGCGTCGGCGCGCGCGGGCAGCGGTGGAGGCACGAGCCGCGTCAGCTCGACGAGCGTGCTTTCGATCGCCAGAGCAACGTTCGCGTTGTTCACGAACGTGGCGCGCGCCGCGAGGGCCCGCTCGGCCGCGGCGAGCAACGCGCCCGAAGACACGTCGGACTCTGCCCACAGAGCGAGCTGCTCGGTGAGGTCGGTGTTCGTCACTCCTTTGGTCGCGCCGCTGCGCAGCGCAACGACGTCGCGGTAGAAGCTCGCGAGGAACGCCAGCGCCTCGCCCAGGACCTCTTCCTCGAGCCGCTTGAGCTCGCGTCGGTGACGCTTGGCGAGCGCGTTCCTGGCCGTGGCGGTCCCGCGCCCTTCGCCCATCGCCTCGGCCAGCTCCATGACCTCGGCTTTCTGTGCTCGCTCCTGCTCGCGCACCGCTTGCTTGGCGTCCTCGAGGACCTCTGCCGCGGCACCGAGTGCGCTTGCGGCAGACGTGAGGTGCGCCGGAACCTCCGCCCACGCCGCGCGCCGCCGCATCACGGCGGGGTCGAAGGCGAGTGCCCGAGCTTTCTCGAGATGCCCCGAAGACAGCTTCGCGGCCTGCTCCGCGAGCTTCGGTGGCGCTCCGTCGCGCTCTACGACTGCAGCGATCCGTCCTTCGGAGACCGGTTCCAGACGAACCATGCGGCAGCGCGACCGCAGCGTTTCCAAGACCTCTTCCTCGTTGTCGGTGATGAGGATGAACACCGTGTCGGGCTGTGGCTCCTCGAGCGTCTTGAGAAGCGAGTTCTGGGCCGCCGGGTTCATGCGATCGGCCTCCTCTATCACGAAGACCTTCATGAGGCCCTCGAAGGGAGAGCGCGCCGCCTCGGGATTGACCTGCTCTCGTATGACGTCCACCGCGATCAGGGGTCCCTCGGGCGCGATGTGATGGACGTCGGGATGGCTACGCCGGAGGATGCGGGCGCAAGCGGAGCACCGTCCGCATCCCTCCCCGGGCCTCTCTCGACAGTTGAGGGCCGCCGCCATCGCGGTCGCCGCCGAGAGCTTCCCCGATCCCGCGGGTCCGGCCAGGAGCCATGCATGCGTCGACGCGCCGGACGAGATCTGGCGAGCGAGGCCCGCCACGGTCCGCGACTCCTCGAGCCCCGTCCACACGTTCATGCCGATCGATCCTTGCACGGAGGAGATCATCTCCTGATCGGTGCACCTGGTCCCCGTGCTCCCGCGGTCCTGCGTCCCTCGAGAGAAGGGACGATCCGCTCCTGCACGATGGTCACGACCTCTCGGTGCACGTCGGACGTCGACCGGCTTGCATCGACCACGACGAACCGCTCGGGGAAGCGCCGGGCCAGCTCCATGTAGGCCGCACCGACCCGCCCGTGAAAGCTCTCGTCCTCCAGCTCGATGCGATCGCGGTCGCCCACCAGCCGTCCGAACGCCCGGCCGGGCTCGAGGTTGAGGAACAGGACGAGGTCGGGCAGGAGACCGTCGGTCGCCCACCGGCTGATCTCGTAGACCTGCTCCAGCCCCAGGCCGCGCGCGAGGCCCTGGTAGGCGAGCGAGGAGTCTACGAAGCGATCGGAGACGACGACCGATCCCCCATCGAGCGCGGGCTTGATCACCTCGTCGACGTGCTGGGCCCGGTCGGCCGCGTAGAGCAGCGCCTCGGCTCTCTCGCTCAGCGCCGAGGCCTCGGGATCCAGGAGCACCGCCCTTATGCGCTCGCCGATGTCCGTTCCGCCTGGTTCTCTCGTCGTCACGACATCCTCGCCGCGCGCCTGAAGCCACTGGACGAGCGCCGACATCTGCGTCGTCTTGCCCGCCCCCTCCCCGCCCTCGAACACGATGAAGCACCCACGGCGCTCCTCGCTTCCCTCGGCCCGAGTTGCAACGCGCCCGGCGCGGATCGCACGCATCGACAACAGGCCGCCGCCGAAGACGACCAGCCCTGCGATCCACAAGGTGGCGCGCGACCCGGGGACCTCATAGTCGCCGAGCATGTGATCCCCGAGTAGTCCCGCGACCGAGGGAAAGAGGCTCAGACCCACGAGCGTGCCGATCCGGATGATCGTGTAGGCAGCAGAGAAAGTACGGCCCCGCATCTCGTCCTCGGTCGTCATCTGGATCAACGCATAGCCGGTCGAGTAGCCCGCTCCTGCGAAGAAGCCAAGCGTCGCCGCGATCGGAACCGCTGCGTTGAGGTTGCCGACGCTCGCCAGCGCGAGAAGACCAAAACCCAACAACAGCACGCTGGAAGAGAACAAGACGTCCCTCTTGATGAAACGAGCGAGAAGGGCAGCCGCAAGAAGACCGACGATCATGCCGGTGCCGAATGCTCCGACGATGATGGCGAACCCTTTGTCGCCGGCCCCGAGGACATCACGCGAGAAGCTGACGCCGAGCGAGAACACTCCGCCGGCGGCCATGAAGGTGCCGGCGATGCCCAGCAACCAGGGGCGCACCTGGCGGTGATCTCGCACGAACGTCAGGCCTTCGACGAGGTCGCGCTTGGCCTCGGCGAGGTCGAGCTTGCCGAGGCGCCGGCGGGAGGCCGGGATCACAAGCGTCGAGATCATCAAG
This sequence comes from Actinomycetota bacterium, assembly GCA_046262355.1. Lineage (GTDB taxonomy): Bacteria > Actinomycetota > CADDZG01 > CADDZG01 > WHSQ01 > DATADD01. Next base: position 2,855 of record JBHEMX010000038.1, read on the forward strand.
GCGGAGAACGCGAAGGTTAGCGAGTCCAGCCACAGCGCGAGCGCCTGGGGGTTCTCTTCGAGGCCGGTGAGGGCCGGGACGCGCGCCCCCAGGAACCCGCCGAGTGATGACAAGAGAGCGTAGAAGATCGAAGCCAGCGGCCACGGGCCGTAGATCGCTATCAGCGACAGGGAGTTGGCGTGTGTGAGCTCACCGGGCGACACGAAGTTGGGGAGCGAGGCATCCTTCGCCGGTCCCCAGATGAGCGTGAGGCTCTCGAGCAGGGCCGACGCCATCAGCAGGTACAGAAGGTTCGGGACGAACGGGAGAGAGAACACGATCAGGGCGCGCGAGATGTCGGCGACGACCATGGTCTTCTTGCGATCCCACCTGTCCGCCAGCACGCCCGCGAGCGGACCCACGAGGAAGCCCGGAAGGACTCGCGCCGCCATGACGGCGCCGACGCCCCCCGAGCCCCCGAGGTCGTCCGCGTAGATGGCGATCGCGAAGACTCCGACCCAGTCGCCGAGGCTCGAGATGCCCTGAGCAAGGAAGAAGCGCAGGAACGTGCCGTTGCGCAGGAGCGTGAGGTAGGAACCCTGGCGCGTCGTCGTCAGGACGCGTAGATCGGCTCCCTCCGATGGCTGCTGGATGTCACCTTCCTCCGTCTCGGCTAGGGCGACATCCTACGGAGAACGTGTGCGTTACGGGCGGAAGCGCTCGCTAGGACGCCTTGCCCTGGCGCTGCTGCTTCTTGATGTAGCGGCACTTCGGGTAGTTGGAGCAGCCCACGAAGGGTCCGAAGCGGCCTCGCTTCTCGACCAGCGGCGCGCCGTCCTCGGGGCAGATCTCCCCAGTCTCCTTCGCCGGCTCCTTCTTGATGTACTTGCAGCTCGGGTAGTTCGAGCAGCCGACGAAGGGTCCGAAGCGGCCGGTCTTGGCGACGAGCTCCGACCCGCACTCGGGGCACTTCTCTCCCGTTCCCTCGGGGTCGGGCAACGGCTCGCCGTGCTCGTCGAGCTGCTGGGACCACTTGCACTCCGGCCACCCCGAGCACGACAAGAACCACAGACCGTGCTTGCCGAACTTCTCGACCACCGGGCGACCGCACTCCGGGCACGTCTTGTCGGTGGGTCGCTCGGGCCGCCGCATCTTGTCCTTCTGCTCCTCGAGGTGGGCGGAGAAGGAATCGAAGAACTCCCGCACGACGGGGATCATCTCCTTGCTGCCCTCCGCGATCTGATCTAGAGCCTCCTCCATGCGCGCCGTGAAATCGAAGTTGACGATCTCTGGGAAGTGCGACTCGAGCAGCTGCGTCTTCTCCTCGCCGAGCTGCTTGGGGAACAGCCGGCGGCTCTCGCTGATCACGAACTTGCGATCGATGAGCTTCTTGATCGTCGGCGAGTATGTCGACGGGCGCCCGATACCGACGCGTTCCATCTCGCGCACCAGCGTCGCCTCGGTGTAGCGCGGCGGCGGCTGTGTGAAGTGTTGGGCAGGGTCGAGTCCCCTGAGCTCGAGCACCTCGCCCTCGGCGAGCTCCGGCAGCAGGCCCTCCGCCTCTTCGGGCTCGTCGTCCGAGCGCTCGAGGTATATGCGCATGAAGCCGTCGAACTTGAGGATCTGGCCGGTCGCCCTGAACGTCACGCCGTTCGAGTCGATGTCGACGGAGGTTGCGTCGTAGATCGCATCCTTCATCTGTGACGCCATCGTGCGCTGCCAGATCATCTCGTAGAGGCGCAGCTCGTCGGCGCCGATCCGTCCCGCCACCTCCGACGGAAGCACACCGAGCGTGGTGGGCCGGATCGCCTCGTGCGCCTCCTGTGCTCCCTTCGAGCGCTCGGCGAAACGCCGGACCTCGTGGTAGTTGGCTCCGAACTGCTGCCCGACGGTGCGTCCGATCTCTCCCAGAGCATCCTGGGACAGATTGACCGAGTCCGTTCGCATGTAGGTGATGCGCCCGATCTCGTAGAGATGCTGCGCCAGGCTCATCGTCTTCCACGTCGGGAAGCCGAGCTTGCTGGACGCCGCTTGCTGCAACGTCGAGGTCTTGAACGGAGCCGGAGGCTTCCTCGTGCGCTCGCTCTTGCGCACTGCGCCAACCGTCCAGGGACCGGGGCGAACGCGATCCGCCACGCCGGCGGCCGCCCCCTCGTCAGCGAGGTCGAACTTCGACTTCTCCCCGACGGGGTAGAGCGCATCAAGGAGCTCGCCGTCCCCCGTTGCGAGATGGGCCGTGATGTCCCAGTACTCGCGCGCATCGAAGGCGCGGATCTCGCGCTCGCGCAGCACGACGAGGAGCAGCGCAGCGCTCTGCACCCGACCCGCGGAGAGGTTCGGAGCGAGCGTGCGCCACAGCAACGGCGACAGCTTGTAGCCGACGATTCGGTCGACGGCCCGGCGCGCCTGCTGAGCGTCTACCAGGTTCATGTCGATGCCACGCGGGTTATCGAACGCGTCGGTGACGGCGCGCTTCGTGATCTCGTTGAAGGTGACGCGCCGCGTCGAGTCTCGCTTGAGCTTCGCCAGCTCGGCGACGTGCCACGCTATCGCCTCGCCTTCGCGATCGGGGTCCGTGGCGAGCCACACGGTCTCGGCGTCCTTGACCGCCTTGCGGATCGCCGTCATCGCCTTGCGCGCCGAGGCCTGCTTTAGCGCCTCGTACTTGATGTCCACTCCGCCGTTGATCGCGATCCCGAAGTCGGACTTCGGGAGGTCGCGGACGTGGCCCATAGACGCGAGGACCTTGTAGTCCTTGCCCATGTACTTCTCGATCGTCTTCGCCTTCGCGGGCGACTCGACGATCACGAGGTTCTTGGCCACACGGCTCCTTTGCTCGGTTTGCTGATCCGCCCACACGGTCCGCCGCGTGTGCGGAGCGGCGACGCCCGCGCACCTACTTCGTCGGACCGGCCTTATCCCATCCTTAGCCTGCCCCTGTCAAGCCCAACGCCTCGGCGACACGCTATGTTCCGTCGTCTGAGCTTGCCTCGCTGAGGGCGCATCGAGACCCCCTACGGCTACCATCTGCGCCGATGGAGGCACTTCTGCAGCTCATGGAGGGGTGGGTTATCGACTACGGCTACGTGGCGATCTTCCTGCTCATGCTCGCCGAATCGGCCTGCATCCCGTTCCCCAGCGAGGTCACGATGCTCGTGGGAGGCTGGTACGCGGCCGACGGCAGGCTCGACTTCTTCCTGGTCGGCCTCGCCGGCGTGCTGGGCAACCTGGTCGGGTCCTGGATCGCCTATGGGATCGGGCGCACGACCGGGCGAGCGCTTCTCGACCGATATGGGCGATACATCCTTATCAAGAGCCACGATGTCGACCGCGCCGAGGTGTGGTGGGAGCGCCACGGGGAGGCCGCGACGTTCTTCAGCCGCCTCCTGCCTGTAATCCGCACCTTCATCTCACTCCCGGCCGGGATCGCCGAGATGCCGTGGCGCAGGTTCACGATCTACACCTTCCTCGGGGTCATCCCGTGGACCTATGGGCTCGCCTACGCCGGCGTCGTCGTCGGCGGCAACTGGGAGCGGGTGGCCCACCTCTTCGACCTGCCGACGCTGCTCATAGGCGCGTCGCTGGTGGTGGCCGCCGTGGCATGGTACCTCCGGCGCCGCAAGCGCCGGGTGCGGGACGACGCCGTCGTCGAGGAAGACGTCAGGCTCTAGCACACCTCCGCGCAGGCTCCCGCCACGCCGCTACTCACGCGGAGGGGCCGGCTCGGTCGGCGCGAGCCCGATCTCGGGAGCGACCTCCTGGAGTCCCTCGATCGAGATCGCTATGAACTCATCCATCGGGATTCCGATGGACTCCTCGACGCCCCGGATCTTGTCGCGCTCGACGCCGGGCGCGAACGACCTCTCCTTGAGCTTCTTCTTGACCGACGACACCTTCATCCCGCGCGCCTTGTCGGGCCGGACCAGCGCACACGCGACGAGCAGCCCGGCGACGCCGTCGGCATGCGCTATCGCCTTGGACATGAGATCGGTCTGGTACTGCTCGTGCATGTGAGCGAGAACGGTGTTGAGCACCTGTTCGTCGTCGAACCCCTCGGTGCGCAGCCATTCGACCGACTGGTGGCCGTGCCGCTCGAGATCGTCGTGGGTCTTGTCCTGGTCGAGGTCGTGGAAGAGGCCTGCGGTTCCCCAACTCTGCTCGTCCTCGCCGAAGTGACGGGCCAGGGCGCGCATGACACCTTCCACAGAGATCAGGTGGCGAACGGTGATGTCTTTCTCCGAGTACCTGCGAACGATCGCAACCGCCTCTGAACGATCCATCGCCGCCCGCCTACGCGCCCCCCGTGAGCGCGCGCCGAAGATCCGGCTCCGCTTCCGCGCCGGCAAGCGCCAGCACCTCGTCACCGACCTCGAGCGAGGTCTCCGACTTGGGCGCTATGACGTGGCGGTCCCTCACGATCGCGACGAGGGTGCAGTCGGGAGGCATGTTCAGCTCGCGCACGGTCTTCCCGTGCGCAGGTGATCCCTCGTCGAGCGTCACCTCGAGAAGCGCCACCTTGCCTTGTTCGAGCTGAAGCAGCCGAACGATGTCGCCCACGGACACCGCCTCCTCCACCAGAGAGGTCAACAGGTGCGGCGTGCTGACGGCGACGTCCACACCCCAGGTCTCGGTGAACAGCCATACGTTGTCGGGGTGATTCACTCGCGCCACGACGCGCGGCACCGCGAACTCCTGCTTGGCCAGCAACGAGATGACGAGGTTGTCTTCGTCGTCGCCCGTCGCCGCGACCATGACGTCGCAGGACGACAGCACCGCGGCGTCGAGCGTGTAGAGCTCGCAGGCGTCGCCTACCACCCAGTTGACGTCAAGCTCCGGTTTGAGCGCAGCGGCGTGCTCCTTGTCCTGCTCGATCAGCGTGACGTTGTGGCCCTTCGAGCAAAGATCTCCGGCGACATAGAAGCCGACGGCTCCGGCACCCGCGATGGCGATGCGGATCGTCTTACGACTCACGGCGCGCCCAGCGCGTCATTCCGGTTGACCCGTCCGCTTGAGGTCCTCGGCGCACTTGGGGGCGTGGCTTCGGGCGACCGACAGATGCAGGATGTCTCCGTCCTGGATCCTCAGGTCCTTGACCGGAAGGCGAGGCACCCCGAACCGGCTGACGGCCAGGACCCGCCTCTCCCCATCCTGGTCCAGCTGCAAGGCGCTCTTGCCGACGGTCTCCGCCGGCGCCGGCAGGGCCATCACGACCACCTCGCCGTTGTCGACCGTGTGCTCGACCGACACGTCCTCGGGAAGGAGGTGCCTCAAGATCTGATCGGTCGTCCAGCGCACCGTTGCGACGGTCTGGATCCCCAGGCGTTGATAGATCTGGGCGCGCCTCGGATCGTAGATGCGAGCGATCACCTGTGGGACGCGGTAGTGCTCGCGCGCCACGCGCGCCGACACGATGTTCGAATTGTCGCCGCTCGTCACCGACGCGAACGCGGTCGCGTCGTCGATCCCGGCCTCCTCGAGCACCTCCCGATCGAAAACGAACCCCACGAATCTCTTACCCTTGAAGTCCGACCGAAGCCTGTCGAACGCCCGGGGATCCTTGTCCACGACGGACACGCCGTGGCCCAGGCGCTCGAGGTTCGTTGCGAGCTCCGATCCGACTCGACCACACCCAGCGATGATTACTTGCACGTTGGCTCCTTAGCCGTTCACCAGGGTTCCGGAGAACCGCGGCCGATACTGCCATACTTGCCCCCCGTGGCCTTTCTAGGCGGTTTTATCGAGAGATTGTCTCGGCCTCCCGAGGAAGTGAGGGTGGCGGGACTGTGCGACTGGGTGAAGAATTTCCCCGATGCGACCCCGATCGAACGTGTCGAGGAGCGTAAGCACTGCACGGTTGCCGGAGTGATCCAGAATGTCCGTATTGACCCTCGTGAGGGTCACGGGTCGATCGAAGCCACCTTGATCGACGGCACGGGACAGATCAACGTGAAGTGGTTCGGCCGTCCCTCCAAAGAGGGCATCCGCATCGGAGGGGGACTCCTCGCGAAGGGCACTGTAGGAAAGGACCGGAGCGGTGAGCTCACTATCCTCAACCCCGAGTACGACCTAGTGGATGGCCCACGCCACAGCTAGAGCTGCTATGAACCCTCTTCGATGACAAGAACAGGATCTGCGCTCAAGCGCGTGTTGGTAGGCCGGCCGATGTCGACCGAAGAGCTCGAGCACACGCTGCTGCCGAAGATCATCGCTTTGCCCGTCTTCTCCTCGGACCCTCTTTCGTCCAACGCATACGCCACGCAAGAGATCCTGCTCGTGCTCGGCACCGTCGGGGTCATGTCGCTCGGGTTGGTGGTCCCCATCTCGCTGGCCGTCGCGCTTTTGCTTGCCACGGTCGTGACGTCATACAGACAGACCGTGCGAGCGTACCCGACGGGTGGCGGCGCATACCGCGTTGCCCGCGAGAACATCGGCACGCATGCAGGTCTGGCGGCGGCTTCGGCGTTGCTCCTGGACTACGTGCTCACCGTCGCCGTGTCGGTTGTGGCGGGAGTCGATGCCATCATCTCCGCCGCGGGCAGCCTTGCGCCCTACGCCGTAGGGCTATCCATCCTCTTCGTGGCCTTCGTCACGCTTGCGAACCTTCGAGGCGTCCGGGAATCAGGGACGTTCTTCGCCATCCCCACCTACGGCTTCGTCCTGTCGATATTCGTACTCATCGTCACCGGACTGCTGAAGTGCGTAGGCGGTTGCCCCGCGGCCGAGAGCGCCGATCTTCCCCTCAGACCGGAGACCACTCTCTCCGTGTTCTTGATCCTCAAGGCCTTCGCTGCCGGGACGACTGCGTTGACGGGAGTCGAGGCGATAGCGGACGGCGTCGGCGCATTCCGTTATCCGCAATCCAAGAACGCCGCCAGTACGCTCGGAGCCATGGGCATCATGACGATCGGGATGTTCCTCGGGATCTCATGGTTGGCGAATCACACAGGTGTCCATTACGTGCACGAAGCGGAGCGCACCGTCGTGGCGCAGATCGCGCACGTAGTCTTCGGAGGCGGGATCATGTTCTACGTCGTTCAGGTGATGACGGCGGGGATCCTCGTCCTTGCCGCCAACACGGCGTTCCAGGACTTCCCGCGCCTGTCCTCGATCCTCGCAGGGGACAGTTTCATGCCGCGACAGTTCCGCAATCGCGGGGACCGGCTCGTCTTCTCCAACGGGATAATCATCCTGGCAACCATGGCGTCGGTGCTCATATGGATCTTCGACGCAGAGCTCAATGATCTCATCCAGCTCTATCTCATCGGAGTGTTCATCTCCTTTACCCTGTCGCAATCGGGCATGGTCCTTCGCTGGCGGCGCCTGAGAACCCCGGGGTGGCGGAAGAGCGCCGCGATAAACGGCTTCGGAGCCACCGTGACGGGGATCGTCTTCTTCGTCATCGCCGGCACGAAGTTCACCGGCGGTGCCTGGATGATCCTCACGGCCATCCCGATGATCATGTTCACGATGCACTCGATCCGACGTCACTACGACGACGTGGCCCAGCAATCCGAACACCCCGGGCGCAGGCCTCCCGACCTCCGCCCCGGCAACCAACACATGATCATCCTGGTCGAACGCGTGGACCTCGCGGTGGCCCAAGCCGTGGCATATGCCCACACCGTTAGCTCAGGAGACGTCACCGCCATCACGTTCGATGAACGCAACACTAGAGCATGGCAAGAGCTCGGCACCGACATGCCACTCGTCGTGGTCGACCTCCAGGGGTCACGCGTGAACACGCTTCGTCATTATCTGCGCACGAGACGGGCAGAGCTGGATCCGGACGATTTCCTCACGCTGATGATCCCGGAGGTGCTTGGTTCACGAAGCCTGTTCGAGGTGATCAGACGACCGCGCATACATCGCATGAAGGCCGCACTACTTCCTGAGGAAGGTGTGCAGGTCCTCGACATACCGATCGTGGTGGAGGATGCGGCCGCTCCGAGGGATCATCCGCCGAAGGTCGCCAAGGGACCGGTGAGGCATCAGGTCTGCATCCTCGTGTCGGACGTACACAATGCAACACGGCGTGCGATCGAGTACGCCGAAACGCTGCAGGCATCCGATGTGAGGGCGGTGTCGTTCGCCCTCGAACCCGAGGAGTCCGAGAAGCTAGGCAACGAGTGGCTGGAGGCAGGCATCCCCCATCCGCTCGAGATCGAGGACTCGCCCTTTCGAGACATCGGTCGATCGCTTGTTGCCTACCTCCGCAAGTTCAACCCCGACGGCGTCAACGTCGTCGTCACCGTTGTGATCCCCGAGCGCATCGTGAGCAAGCGGCGACATCAATTCCTGCACGGTCAGAACGCTCTGATCATCAAGCGCCATCTACTCTTCGAGCCCGGGGTCGTGGTCGTTAGCGTCCCGTATCACATAGCGGAGACCGACAAGCAGAGGGCCCCCACCGTTCGGTAGAGGCCCCGAGCCGCCGGCGGATCGATCCCAGAGGGTCGGATGTCACCGCCTGAAACGGATCTGCGGCGATGTCAGGCCGCGGCACCGACCTTCTCGGCCGACGACTCCGGCTCACCGCCGAACTGCGCCTCCTCCTGCTTCGCCGAGAAGCGCAGGGCGACCACCAAGATGATCAATCCGGCAACGACCACACCCGCCCTGAGGCCGACGTTGTCTGCGTCGAACGCGGAGACGACCGAGCCGGCGACGAGCAGGGCGACGAGGTTCATGACCTTGATGAGTGGGTTAAGAGCGGGACCTGCGGTGTCCTTGAAGGGGTCGCCCACAGTGTCACCGATGACGCCCGCCTCGTGGGCCGGAGAGCCCTTGCCGCCGAAGTGTCCATCCTCGATCAGCTTCTTGGCGTTGTCCCACGCTCCACCCGAGTTCGAGAGCATGACCGCCAGGAGCTGTCCACACAGGATCGTGCCGGCGAGATACGCGCCGAGCGGCCTGGCCCCGAACGCGAAGCCGACCACGATCGGCGTGACGATCGCCAGGATCCCCGGCGTGATGAGCTCGCGCAGCGAGGTCTTCGTGCAGATGTCCACCACGCGCGCGTAGTCGGGCTTCACTGAGAAGTCCATGATGCCGGGGTTGTTCTTGAACTGCTCCCGTACCTCCATCACGACGGTTCCGGCTGCGCGACCGACCGCCCGGATGGTCAGTGATGCGAACAGGAACGGAACCGCGCCGCCGATGAGCAATCCGATGAGGATGAGCGGCTGCGCCACATCGATGCTCACGTTCTCGCCGACGATGTCACGGAAGGATCCGAACAGCGAGGTTGCGGCAAGCACGGCCGTGGCGATAGCCAGGCCCTTCGTGATGGCCTTGGTGGTGTTCCCCACCGCATCGAGACCGGTCATGATCTTGTCGGCCTCCTCACCGAGGCCTCCCGACATCTCGGCGACGCCGTGAGCGTTGTCCGAGATGGGGCCGTAGGTGTCCATCGACACGATGACGCCGACGGTCGTGAGCATGCCCATACCGGTGAGCGCGATGTAGTACAGCGACAGGTTGGCATCTCCGCCGCCGAGGAACAGAGCGGCGCCGATAGCGGCGGCGATCGTCAAGATCGCGTAGACCGTCGACTCCATGCCGATGGCGAAGCCCGAGATGATAGTGGTTGCAGGACCGGTGCGGGTCGAACGGGTGATCTCCTTGACGGGACCACGCTCGGTCGACGTGTAGTACTCGGTCAGGAAGTGGATCACGCCTGCGAGGACGAGACCGATCACGACGGCCCAGAAGGTCTTGACGTCGCCCACGTAGAACGCGGATACGAAGAAGACGGCGAAGGCGGAGGCGATGCCCGACAGGATGAAGCCGCGGTTGATGGCCTTCATCCCATGCTCGGTCTCGCTCCGGGGCTTGACCGCCTCGATCCCGAGGATCGAGGTGACCACTCCGATCGCACGCACGAACAGCGGGAAGAGAACGGCCGCAACCACCGAGTCGGTGCCTTGGTAGGCGACGAAACCGAGGATCAGAGCGGCGACGAGCGTGACCTCGTAGGACTCGAAGAGGTCCGCTGCCATCCCGGCGCAATCACCGACGTTGTCGCCGACGTTGTCGGCGATCGTGGCGGCGTTGCGCGGGTCGTCCTCGGGGATGTTCTGCTCGACCTTGCCGACGAGGTCGGCACCGACGTCCGCTGCTTTCGTGAAGATACCCCCGCCCACTCGCATGAACATCGCAAGCAAGGCTCCGCCGAAGCCGAAACCGAACAGGACGATCGGAGCGCTCCCCTTGTAGATGATGAAGATGAGGGTCGCGCCGAAGAGACCGAGGCCGACCGTGAACATGCCCGCCACTCCGCCGGCGCGAAAGGCGATCGCCATCGATTCACGCAGGCCCCGGCGAGCCGCGCTCGCGACCCGTACGTTGGCGCGCACCGCAAGGCCCATACCAACGAAGCCCACGACCGCCGAAAAGGAGGCGCCGAGGATGAAGGCAACGGAACGCGCGATCCGGAGTCCGAAGTCCGGTGCCTCGAGCGGCAACAGCACGATCGTAAGGATCACAACGAACACCGCCAGAGTCTTGAACTGGCGAGTGAGGTAGGCGTTGGCGCCCTCTCGGATAGCGAGCGAGATCTCCTGCATCTTCGCAGTGCCCTCATCCTTCGCGAGCACACCTTTCACGAGCATGTACGCGTAGGCGAGCGCCACGACGGAGATCCCGAGGATCACATAGAGCGCCAGGTTCTCGAAACTGCTCAGCGGGGGGATGTCGAGCTTGGTCGACTCTCCTGCCGCGAGGGTCAATCGGTTCATAGGTTTCCTTTCCTCATGCCGTCTGTTCCTTTCTCACGTAGATCTGGTTGGCGACTCGTTCGCTGATCGTCCGGTCGGATCCGTCGACCCGCAGCACGAGGGGGCCTCCGAACGGATGCTTGTCGCGGACCTCGACGCGCACCCCCGGCCGGAGTCCGAGGTCCTCGAGGAACTGAACGACCTCGGGATCCGTGGACCCTGGGACCGCGACCACCGCGATGTCGCCGGGTTCCAGCGCGTACAGCGGCGGCATGTCCGGGATGTCCACGACGTCGACATCAGGGATCGGAAACCCATGGGGACACGTCGCCGGTCGGTCGAGAGCGACGAAGAGCCGCTCCTCGACCTCCTGGGGCAGGTCGTGCTCGAACGTGCCGGCAAGCCGGTCTGCCTCGTTCCAGGGATACCCCAGCATGTCGGACAGGAAGCGTTCCACGATGCGGTGCCTGCGGATGGCCGCAACCGCGATCCGCCTGCCGGCGCGCGTGAGCTCGACCCCCCGATACGGCTTGTGCTCGAGCAGCATGCGCTCGGCGAGCCGCTTGATCGTCGCCGTGACGGTGCCCGGCGAGAGGCTCAGCGACTCGGCGAGCACCCCCGTGTGGGCGAACGCGGACGACCCCTTCGTCAGTCGGTAGATGGCCTTCAACAGCTCGCGATCGGATCTCGTAAGGGCGTTGTTCATGGGTTTGGAGAGGAAGCAATATAGGTTTTGGGGGTCCAAAAGTCAACCCCCTATTCGGGGGAGACCCGACCCCTGCGCGCTAGGTCGGGCGGGTGACCGAGAGACGGGCGCACATCCCCCCGCCGGGGCGGGGGGAGAGGCGGCAGTTCTCCACGAGGCTCTGGAGCAGCGCGTAGGACATCACGGAGCGCGACGAGAAGCCCTGGCTGTCGAGACTCTCCGCTCCTGCCTCGGGGTCATAGACCGCGCCCCGGTCGCCAATCTCGATCACGAAGTCCGGGCCCTCCTCCGTCCACTTGACGGTCACGGGGGCGTCGGAGCCGGCGTCCTCGTTGGACAGCACCGCGTTGGCGCATGCCTCGGACACGGCGATCTTGAGGTCGTCGACGGTCTCCTCGTCCAGGCCTGCCCCGCGCGCCAGGGAAGACAGTGCAAGCCTCACCACGCCGACATAGACGGAGCGGGATGGGATCTCTAGCTCGACCAGCGCCACGGGGTGGTCACTCGCCCGAACCGGTCGCCTGCTCCACCGAGCCGTGGATCGGGAAGACCTTCGTGAGTCCGGTGATCTTGAAGATCTTCAGGATCTTGTCCTGCGTGCAGACGAGCGCCAGGCTGCCGTCATGAGCCTTGACTCGCTTGAGCGCACCCACGAGGACGCCGAGCCCCGTCGAGTCGAGGAAATCAACGGCCTCCAAGTTCACCACCACGTCGTAAGAACCCTCGGACACAAGCTCGATGAGCTTCTCGCGCAGCTTGGGGGCGGTGTAGACGTCGATCTCGCCCTTGACGTCGACTACGGCATACGAGTCCACCTTCTGTACATCGATCCCGAGCTCCATCGCGTCCGAGTTCCTCCTTGGTCCCTTAAGGGCGTCATCCTACCCGCCGACCCTCTACGTGAGGCCATCGACTCCGAGCGGCGTAACATTCGCCGCCTTCCCTTCGACTTCCCCCGGAGGCAGCGACCTTTGAGCACCAGCGATGCGATCAACAGACGGATCCCAGGCAGCATTCGCGCTGGTATCGCCGTCGTGGTGGTTGCCCTCGTCGTGCTTGCGGTGATGTTCGTGAGGTCGCGCGACCAGGCCCCCACGACGACCGATCGGAGCGGACGCTCCTCTCCCCCTCCCTCGACCCCCGAGGCGCCCGCGATCGAGCAGTCGCCGTGGCGCATCCATGCCTTCCCGGCCGGCGTCGTGGGCGGCATCACCAAGAAGCAACGCAGCCGCGTGAGAGCTCAGAAGCCCGAGCTTGGAGACCTCGTGCGCAACATCTACGACGCTCTCCTGCTGCAACCGCGCGGCATGAGATCTGTGCTGCGCGGCCTCTTCACGCCACGGGCGGGTCGGGCCTTCGCCGCGCGCTCGATCGGGGTGCCGGCCGGCGCGACCAAGGTCAAGACACTGAAGCGCGACGCTCGCATCGGCATCGACTCATCCGGGGCCCGGCGCGCGGTCGCCTCGATCGAGATCGCGGTCGCGGGCCGAGCCCGCAAGCGCTCGTTCCGCGTGAGGCACGAAGCCACGCTGTGGCTGGCCAGGACCAAAGGCAAGTGGCGCGTGATCTCGTTCGACGTCCGTCAGCGGCCGCTGCGCCGATCGTGAAGCGCATCGCGTTCGCCGTCGTCCTTCTGTCGCTCGTGGCGACGCTGGTCCCGTTGGTCGGAGAGCGACAGACGCGCGCTGCTTCGGTGCTGGCAGGTCGCGTCCACCGCACGTACCAGCCGACCAAAGGCAAGCTCTTCATCCTTGTGATCGGCAGCGACGCGCGCCAGGGCAACCCGGATAGGTCGCGTGCCGATGCGATCCACATCATGGGACTCAACACGAAGACGATGCGCGGCGGGATCCTCAACTTCCCGCGCGACAGTTGGGTCAACATCCCGGGTTATGGCTACGGCAAGATGAACGAGGCTCTCTACGACGGCGGCCCGCAACTTCTCGCGCGCACTCTCGAGGGTATCACCGGCATCAGGCTCGACCTCTGGGTCATGACGGGATTCGAAGGCTTCCAGCGCATCATCGGGCAGATACGAGGAGTACCGTTGCGCATCACGCGCGATATCTACGACCCAACCGGGTCCGGCGCGAACCTCGAGGCGGGCGACGACCACCTCAGCTCTCGGGAATCGCTTGCCTACGTCCGCACGCGCCACTCTTTCGCGCGCGGCGACATCGATCGCACGACGAATCAAGGCCGCTTCATACTGGCGCTGCTGCGCAAGCTGCGCGGGCAGGTCGACCGCAACCCCGCCGCCCTGCTGACGTGGATCGCGACCGGCCGGCGCCACACCCGCCTGAACATCGGCCCCGAGGAGACCTTCCGACTCGGCATCCTCGCGACGCAGGTGAAGCCGGGGCGCGTGGGCAACGTCACCGTGCCCGTCACGATCGGATCGGTGGGCTCGGCCAGCGTTGTATTCATCTCGCCCGCGGCCCGTGCGATCTATGCTCGCTTCAACCGCACGGCGCGCCTCTGAACCCAGCGCCCACCCACTTCAGCCGGTCGAAGACGGCGGCGAAGGCATCGGCCGCCGGCGCTCACCACTTCAACCCGTCGAAGGCGGCGACGAAGTCATCAGCCGCCAGAGCCCGGCCGGTCGCCGATTCGACGAGGGACCCCCAGCTCATCAGCGCTCCGAATCGGAAGACGCGCGTGCGTAACAGGTCTCCGGCGGCGACCGAGCCCACGAG
>JBHEMX010000039.1:0-9120 GCA_046262355.1 Actinomycetota bacterium
GCCCGGTTCCGGAACCGAGCTCGTACAGATAATCGGGCGCGCCTGCTCCTTCCACCGGCTGGCCGTGGCGAGAGCCGTTGAGGTCCATCAACACATAGTCGCCACGACGCGCTTCGCGCGACACCGTTTCCAGCTCGGCGAAGCGGTCGCGCAAGCGATCGAGTTGCTCGTCGACGTCGTTATCGGTTACCTCCGCAGACGGCACTTCGACCGGAAGCGATGCGAAGTCCGGCAGGTCGATCTCCGGGCGCACGTCGACCGTCGCGACAAAGACGAGCGGTGACCCTGCCTCGAACTCCACGACCTCGATCTCCGGCGGCGCTATGGCGTCGATGTCCTCTGCTTGCAGCGCCTCGCGATACAAAGAAGGGAGCGCGTCTCTCAGAGCCTCTTCCCGCACCACCTCGGGTCCGACGTGCGCGTCGATCAACTTCCGAGGCACGTGACCCTTGCGGAAGCCCGGCACCTTGATCTGGTTCGACCATTTCCGATACGCAGCGTCAACGGCCGGTGACAGTGCGTCCTCAGGAACCTCGACGCGCAGCTTGACGCGTCCCTTTTCGAGAGGCTCAGCACTCGTGCTGACGGCGAGAGAGACCATGTGCGCGCATCCTAGTCGTGGCTCGTCACAGAAATGTCTCGCCCGGGCAAGGGTTTGCCCGCGCGATGGCGAAGCACTGAGGTAGCCGACGGGACCGCGCTGGGTGGCGACGACTGGGGCCGGGCAACCCAGGTTGGGAGCCAAGGACCGCGCTAGGCGGACTAAGTGGGGATGGCGGCCCCTGGCCCCCAGCCTGGGAGTCCCAGCTGGATCTCGTGCTCGATCTTACAGATGCCCTCCTTTTACCGATCCTCGATCGGTCGCGCACGCCACCGTACGATGCTTGGGAGACCGGGGCGTAGCGCAGCTTGGTTAGCGCGCCTGCTTTGGGAGCAGGAGGTCGGCGGTTCGAATCCGCCCGCCCCGACTGAGACCGCTGGAGCTGCGACGAGGGATACCTCTGGCCGGGGTCGCGACCCGGTGCTATCTTGCTCGTATTGACCAGGTGGCTCCGCGATCCTGGCTCAAGACGGGGGTCGATGGCATCGAGCCGCGCCGCACATCGTTGAACCGAGGCAGGCGACGACGCTACAGAGATACACGGAGCAACTGGAGATCCTCGGCGCCGTAGCCGACGGGATCACGGCCCAAGATACGACGGGGGCACTCGTCTACGCGAACGAAGCCGCCGCGAGCGCGATCGGCTTCGAGTCGGCAGACAAGCTCCTCAGCACTCCGATCCCCGAGTTCATGGCCAAGTTCGAGATCGTGGACGAGGCCGGCGCGCCGTTCCCCGTCGACAACCTTCCGGGCCGACTGGCGCTGCAGGGCATGTACAGTCCCGAGACGGTCGTGGGCTTCCGCAACGTGGACACGGGTGACATGCGTTGGTCGATCGTCAAGGCGCGACCTGTGTTCGACGAAGGCGGAACCGTGCGCCTGGCGGTGAACATCTTCCGCGATGTGACCGAGAGCCGGCGCGCCGAGCTCGAACGGGTGCGCCTTCTCGAGAGTGCTCAAAGGGCGCGCTCGGAGGCCGAGACCTCGGCCGAGAACCTCTGGGCGATAAGTCAGGTGACCGACGTGGCGCTGTCGCACCTCGCCATCGACGATCTGCTGGAGGAGCTCCTCGGGCGCGTGCGCGAGGCCCTCGCCGTTGACACGGTCGCCATCCTTCTCGTGACCACAGACGGCACCGAGCTGATGCTGCGCGCCGCGTCCGGCTTCGACGTCTCCCCGTTCCAGGACCAACGCGTGCCGATCGGACAAGGCATCCCGGGACGCATTGCCGAGACTCGACGACCAATGACGACTGAGGACCTGACGGAGATCGACACCGACGGCTCGCTCCTAGGCAACAGCGGCGTGGTGTCGCTCGCCGGTGTCCCCTTGATGATCGAGGGTCGCGTGGTCGGCGTCCTTCACGTCGGCAGCCGCAGCACTCGTAGCTTCGAACAGCGGGACCAGGGGCTGCTGCAGCTCGTCGGCGATCGCATCGCTTTTGCGATCGAGCGAGCCCGTCTGTTCGAGGCGGAGCACCGGGCCCTGGAGAAGGCCGAGCTCGCGCTCGAGCGCATCGGTCGATTGCTGGCCATAACCGCGGCGCTGTCTCAGGCTGCGAGGCTGTCCGAGGTCACCCAGGTGATCATCGATCAGGGGCTGGGCGCGATGGGGGCGAACGCCGGCTCTCTCGCGCTGTTGAGCGCCGAAGGCACGGACCTCGAGATCGCGGACCACGTCGGCTATGAGGCCGACGAGGTGAGCCGCTGGAAGAGGTTCTCGGTCGACATGAACGTGCCCTTGGCCGAGGCCGTACGGGACCGACAGCTCGTGCTGATACCAACGCGCGCGGAGCTCGAGGGCGCCTATCCTCATCTGTCGCCGGCACAGAACGGACACAAGAGCTTCGCCGCGATCCCGCTTCTGTCCGAGGGGCGAGCGATCGGCGCGCTGGGGCTCAGCTTCCTCGACGTCGCCGACTTCTCGACCGTCGAGCGCGCCTTCATGCTGTCCTTGGGACAACAGTGCGCTCAGGCGCTCGAGCGAGCGCGTCTGTATGAGGCCGCCCAAGCTGCACGGGCTGAAACCGAGGCGGTCAACCAACGCATCGCCTTCCTCGCCGAGGCGAGCGAAGTCCTCGGCGCATCGCTCGACTACCACAAGACCCTGTCCCAGGTGGCGCAGCTCTCGGTGTCCCACGTGAGCGACTGGTGCATCGTGGAGATGGCAAGCCAGGAAGGGGCGCCTGAGCGGCTCACGGTCGCCCACTCCGACGACTCGAAGCTCGAGCTCGCGCGCGAGCTGCGCCGTCGCTGGCCCCCCCAGGCCGATGCTCCGGTGGGGGTGCCCAAGGTCCTGCGCACGGGCGAGGCAGAGCTCTATCCGGAGATCACGGACGAGATGCTCGAGCTGGGGGCTCAGGATCCCGAACATCTCCAGATGTTGCGCTTGCTGGGCCTGCGATCGGCGATGCTCGTGCCGCTGAGATCGCGCAGTCGCACGCTCGGAGTGATCACGTTCGTATCCTCGAAGCCGGGACGCCACTACGGCGCCGAAGATCTCGTGTTCGCGAAGGATCTTGCCCGGCGCGCCGCGGCCGCCATCGATAACTCTCGACTCTTCCGGGAGATGGAGGAAAGCCGAGAGCGCTTCGCCTATCTCGCGCGCACCCTCCAGCGGAGCCTTCTCCCGCATGCCGTGGCGTCGATCCCTGGGGTGGAAACGGCCGTGCGCTATCGGGCGGCCGCCGAGGGGACACAGGTGGGAGGGGACTTCTACGACCTCTTCCCGACCGCAGAGCGCGAGTGGGCGATCGTGATGGGCGATGTCTGCGGCAAGGGAGCGCGCGCCGCTGCTCTGACCGGATTGGCGCGCCACACGATCCGTTCCGTCGCGCTGATCGAATCCGGTCCCCGCACGATCTTGTCGCATCTCAACGACGCCATCATGCGCGAGGGGGAAGACGAGCGCGCGCCTCAGTTCTGCACCGTAGCCTTCGCTCGCCTACAGATGCACAACGGTTCCGCCCGGCTCGTCGTGGCCTCGGGAGGGCACCCGCTCCCGCTGGTCCTGCGCGCCGAGGGAACCGTCGAGAGGGTCGGGGCGCCCGGCCTTCTCCTCGGTGTCTTTCCCGACCCAGAGGTGACGGAGCAAGAGATAGAGCTGGGTCGCGGGGACGCGGTTTTCTTCTACACCGACGGCGTGACGGAAGGGCGGCGCAACGGCGACGCCTTCGGAGACGAGCGGCTGTGCAGCTTGTTGGCCTCGTGCGCCGGTCTCGCCCCAGACGCGATCGCAGAACGGATCGAGCGAGCGGTGATCGAGTTCTCGCCGAGCCGCCGTCTCGATGACGTTGCGATGCTGGTGGTGCGCGTAGCACCCTAGATGCGCTCGATGCTCCGGGATCGCCGTGGCGCGTGTTCGCCTTAGAGTGGAGGCTGGCGTCCGTGTAGCTCAAGCTCATGCGGGTGTAGCTCAATGGTAGAGCTCCAGCCTTCCAAGCTGGTCATGAGGGTTCGATTCCCTTCACCCGCTCTTTGATCCCAGAAGGCGTCTCTTGCGTTTGCCACCTCATTTGTAGAGGAAGAAGGCGACCACCTCCGCGGACGGGGTGGCAGGCGACGAAGGAGGCACCCGATGGCAAAGCGCCTCGGCATCTCGGGAGCAGTGGTGGCACTGCTGGCCCTTGCGATAGGGGTGGTCAGCCCCGCCTTGAGTTCGGCTAAGGGTGGCGACCGCACGATCCGTGTGGTCTCCGTCAATACGGAGGAGGAGTTCGTCGACGTCGGAGCGGAGGGGTTCAGCCTTGGCGACGAATTCGTCTTTGCTTCGGACCTGTCGAAGCACGGAAAGAAGGTGGGACACACCGGCGTGGTTTGCACGTTTACGTCGCTTGCTCGTGGGGAGATCGAGTGTGTCGCCACGGCATCGTTCCGTGGAGGTCAGATAGCCGGCCAAGGCTTGGTCGCCGGCGAGCCCCAGAGTTTCGCTCTCCCGATCACCGGCGGGTCCGGTAAGTTCGAGGGTGCCGAAGGTGAGCTTCATGTCCAAGAGGTCACGGAGAGCAAGGAGATCCTCACCTTCCACTTGAACGGCTGACGACCCGGCGTACGAGCCACCAGGGGGGCGGACCCGTCGGGTTCGGCCCCCCTTCGTCATAGGGAATCCTTTCGCCGGAGCGCGCCCTCGAAGCGGCGCTCTGTGGCGTATATTCGGCTGGCCAGCGAGGCGGTGAACCTGTACCTCAAGCTGGTCATGAGGGTTCGATTCCCTTTACCCGCTCGAAGGCGGTCGATTACCCGCTCGAAGGCGGTCGATCGAGGATGTGACCGTTCGCCTTTTGCGCGAGCCCTCGCTCTTCGCCGCCTGCACCGTCAGGCAACGTTGAAAGGGGTTCTTCTTTGTCAGTCCGCGACTTCGTGCAGGCCAATGAGCAGCGTTACCTGGAGTGGCTCACGGAGGCCTGCTCCATCCCGTCGCTCCCCGGTGAACCGGGCGGGCTCGGCCGCATGGCCGAATGGCTCGAGGACAAGCTCAGGCAGCTCGGAGCGACAACCGAGCGCCTAACGATCGAGAACGCCCCCGACGTGCTCCTGTCGCAACTCGGCTCGGGGCGCCGGACGGTGCTCGTCTACGACCACTACGACGTCCAGCCCGTGGATCCCATCGAGCTGTGGGCTTCCAAACCGTTCTCGCCGGAGATCCGCGACGGCGTCTTCTACGCGCGCGGCTGTGCAGACAACAAGGGTGACCTCGTGGCGCGACTTGCGGGCTTGGATGCGTTCCAGCAGGTCCACGGAGACATCCCCATCACTATGAAGCTCCTCATCGAGGGCGAGGAGGAGACCGGGTCGCGCAACTTCGAGGGGTTCGTCTCGCGCTATGGCCACAAGCTCGAGGCCGACGGCTGCATCTGGGAAGGGGCCGGCATCGATCACGCGGGACGGCCCGAGTTCGTGTTCGGGGCCAAGGGCCTTGCTTACGTCGAGCTCATCCACAAAGGGCTCAACGACGATCAGCACTCGTCGCAGGCGGTGATCGCGCCGAGTCCCGTGTGGCATCTCGTCGAGGCGCTCTCGACGCTGCGCGATCCCGACGGGCGAGTGCTGATCGAGGGCTTCTACGACGACGCCATCGCTCCGAGCGAAGAAGACGAAGCGATCCTCGAGAACCTCGTGTGGGACGAGGACGCCGAGCGCCGGCGCCTCGGCGTCCAGAGCTTCGTGGGCGGCGACACAGGGATCGACCTCTTGAGACGCATGTTCTTTGGAGCAACATGCAACATCGCCGGGATCATCGCAGGCTTCACGGTGCCCGGAACGTCCAAGACCGTGCTCCCCAAGGAGGTGATGGTCAAGCTCGACATGCGCCTCGTTCCGGATCAGGATCCCCAGGACATCGTCGCCAAGCTCAGGCGACACCTCGACAAGCATGGCTACGGCGACATCGAGATCTCCTCCTTCTCGATGGAACATCCGGTGCGCTCGCCGCGCGACTCGCTGATCGGGCGGGCCGCGCTGGAGGCGGCCGAAAGCGTTTATGGGCAACCGCCCGCGATCTCGCCGCTGATGATCGGTACCGGTCCCATGTATCCGGTAGCGCGGACGCTCGGTATCCCCACCGTGTCCCCCGCCGGAGTCTGCCGCCCGGAATCCAACATCCACGCCCCCAACGAGAACGCGCGCGTCGAGGACTACCTCCGGGTGATCGAATACACGACCGTGTGGATCGAGCGCTTCGCAGCAACCTCATAGCCCGTCGACGCAATAGCATCGCGATCATGGCTGCACGCGACACGATCGACTTCGGCCTTTTCGGGCCCGACACGGTCACGTGGCGGATCCATCAGGACCCGAGCATGCTGATAGGAGGGCTCCGGGCGCTGTTGATCCAAGCGCTCAACCCGCTCGCGATGGCGGCCGTGGACCAACACAGCGACTTCCGAGGCGACCCCTGGGGGCGTCTGAGGCGCACGAGCGAGTTCGTGACGACGAGCATCTTCGGGGATACGCCCTCGGCGCTCGCCGCCGGCCGGCGGGTCAGAGCGATCCATCGCCGCGTCTCGGGGGTTGATCCGATCACCGGCCGGGCCTATCGCGCAGACGATCCCGAGCTCCTCCTGTGGGTGCACTCCGTCGAGGTCCATTCGTTCCTCACCGCCTACCGCCGCTACGGCGGACGGCTATCCGACGACGACGCAGACCTATACGTCTCGGAGATGGTTCGAGCTGCGGAGCTCGTGGGCCTTCACCCCCAAGACGTCCCCCGAACCCTCGTCGAGCTCCGCAGCTACCTGCGCGGGATCACCAACCTGTGCGTGACTCCGGCCGCCCGAGAGGGCCTGCGTCTGCTGCTCAACCCGCCGGGGCCGCTCCCGGGACGCCTCGCATGGACGGTCCCCGCCACTGCCGTGGTCTCGATCCTGCCGCGGCGCGTCCGCGACCTCTACGGACTCCCTTGGTTCGAGCCGGCGGAGCCCGTCGTGCGCCTCGGGGTCGCGACTTTGTGCCGCACACTTCGGATCCTGTTCCCACCCCCGGAACCGGTGCGCCGGGCGCTCGCCCGTGCTCACTCGCTGTCCTCTTCCGCCGCGGCTTGACGCTGCTGCGCTCGTCGCAGGGACCGGGGCCGCTTCGAGGCCGTCATCTTCGACATTCGCGACGTTACTCCAACGCTTCGATCTCGAGCACGAGTTCGAGGTGATCCCCTCGGCGGAGAACGAGCGCGCCGGCAAGCCAGACCCGGCGGCCTATGTCACGACCCCTGCGCGCCTCGGCGTCGCCGTCGACCGCTGCATCGCCGTGAAGACTCGCCCAAGGGAGTCCGCGCCGCCAAGCCTGCGGCGAGACCTGCATCCGCGCCGCCAAGCCTGCGGCGAGACCTGCATCGCCGTCCCCGAAGTGGGTCCCGTGGACGACGGGCACGGGGCCGACCTCGTCCTTGGTTCTCTCACAGAGCTCGATGAGTCGGTGTGGGACGCGCTGCGGCGCGCCGGATAGAGGCTCAGTCGAGCACCGCTTCCGCTTCCATCTCCACCTTCCAGCGGGGGTCGAGGAGGGCGGCGACCACGACCATCGTGCTTGCGGGACGTATCTCAGAGAAGACTTCGCCGTGTGCCACGGAGACCGCCTCGCTGTCCTCGGCGTCGACCAGGTACATGCGGGTGCGCACCACGTGCTCCGGGCGCGCGCCCGATTCCTCGAGAGCCGACAGGATGATCTCGAGGCAGCGGCGCGCCTGGCGGGCGGCGTCCGGATCGCACGATCCATCGGGCCAGATCGGAGCGGTGCCGGCGACGAGCACGCGCTCGGCGACGCGTACGGCGCGACTGAATCCGACGGTGGCCTCATACGGCGAGCCCGACGAGATGAGCCGCCGCTCGCTCACGGTTGTTGACCGCGCCCGCGCTCGAGATCTGCAAGCGGTATGCGTTCGACCTCCGCGTGACCCCGCTCCTCGGCGACGTCCGCCGGCGCGAGGCGAGGACCGGGGACCGGGGCAGGCGCCGCAGTGCCCCATCTTGGGCGGCCGAACAAGACGACGACCTCGCCGGATCGGTTGTTCTTGCGATTGGACACGCCCTGGCTGCACGAACGCAACAAGTTCATCCGGACCTCGCCACGGGTCGCCTGGGCCCCTCCGCGGCGTAGCTGTACGGAAGCATCCCCTTGGTGTCGGTGGGGATCCCATAGTCGGGAATGTAGGGACGATCGGCGGTCGGCTCTGCCATGCGCGCTCCTTTGCGTAGTGATCGACGGCTCACAGCATCGGCAGTCGCGATCGTTGCGGTCAAGACGCAAATGGGGCCGCCCTGGTGCCGACGGCAGGGCCGGCAGCGTGGTGAGGGCGCCGATGCCCACAGCCAGCGCCGCCGCATTTGTCTCCAGCAGGCTGCACGGCGCCCGGGAGACCCTCGTCCGGCGTTCTCCTTGCACTTGAACACGCCAGGCATGCATAAGCGCAAGAACCTCGGCGCACCGCTCGACCAAGTATGTTGGTGCCCTAGCGCCCGTAGCTCAGTCGGATAGAGCGTCGGACTTCTAATCCGAGGGTCGGGGGTTCGAATCCCTCCGGGCGCGCGAGACAAAAGCCCTGATCATCGTGGGTTTTCGCTCGAGATGGAACTCAAGACCATGGGCCGCGCACACATCACGCGCGACCTCCACTGCTTCTGCTACTGGATCCGGGTTCGGACTCCCTCTTGTTCGTCTGGAAACCGGGTCATGCCAAAGACGTTGAGATCGAAGGGGTGATCCGCCAGGAAGTGCTGAAGCGCGGGGATGAGCTCAGGAGGGGCCACCCGAGTTCCGCAGTTTGTAGAGACACGCGGGGCCCAGATTGGGGTGTTGAGCAGGGAAAATGCCGCGTGGAGCCGGATCGCGTGTAGTGCCTAATGCGCCCGTGGCCGGGGCGATGCCGAGGAACCGGGGCGGCTCCTTGACCTTGAGTGCCTTGAGGATCGCCTTCTGGTGCACGGTCAGCTCGGTTCTCTGGGTGACCTTGCCGACCGGCCCGGCGAAGCTGCCGAGGTGGAGCTTGCTCATCTCGTCGCGGATGTTGCGCCACGTGTCCTTGGCCTC
>JBHEMX010000040.1:0-58918 GCA_046262355.1 Actinomycetota bacterium
TGTCGGCGCGGATGCGCTCTGTGGGGGATACTCGTTCCACGGACGTAGTCTCCTTTCGCTAGCTTGCAGGCAGTTGATTGGAGCCTACGTCCGTCGCCTTTTCAGGCCCGGTTTTTACACCGGAGATGGGTCGCCACCCGCTGGAGCATCCGGACGTTGGCCGGCGTCTGCCGTACGCCGCGCCAGCCCCGGCTCGCACGGTCGAGCACCGCCCACACGAGCGATAGGCACGAGTGCTCGCCGGGCAGGCGGCCGATGACCTTGGTGCGACGCTTGGACTCGCCGAAGGTGCGCTCGATGAGGTTCGTGTGCCGGATCCTTGTCCAGTGATCGGGCGGGAAGCGGAGGTGGCTTGCGAGAGTGACCCGAAGTCGTCGGTGACGCATGCCACCGCGCCGGGGTACGAGCCATTCCACTTGTCGGCGAGCGCGGCGTCGCCGGGCTCTTGGTCGATGTCGTCGAAGATCGACCAGTAGTCGGCCTTGACCTCATCCTGGTCGCCCTTGGACACCTTGGCGAGGACGTTGCGAGCCGGAGGGATCAGACAGCGCTGCCGGAGGCTCGCAGCGAAGACCTGCTCGATCGCGGAGATGAGGCCCGGGGCGCCGTCTGTGATCACCAGCAACGGCGCTCTGAGCCCGCGCTTCGTGAGCTCGCGCAGGAAGTCGACCGCGGCGTCGTGGGACTCTGCAGACACGCTGGCCAGGGCCAGAAGCACCGGTTTGCCGTCAGTCGTGATGCCCCATGCGCACAGCACCGGCTCGGCCCGGGCGCCGGAGTGGAAGCGGAAGTGAGACGCGTCGATGTAGAGGTATTCGAGCTCGACCTCGGAGAGGTCCTTGGTGCGCCACGCGTCGAACTCGTCCTTGATCGCCTGGCAGATGCGGTTGACCGTCATGCGCGACAGCGTTGCCTCCTCGCCGAGGGCGTCGGCGAGTGTGGCCTCGACGTCGCGCGTCGACAGACCTCTGACGTAGCCGGCGACAACAAGGCTCTCGATCGCGTTGGTTCTCGTCTGTCCGGGTGTTCGGGGTCACCCCTTTCCCGAAGAGACGCGACGCGAACGCCTCGTCGGTGCCCCGGAGCTTGGGGCGGGAAAGCTCGACCGGTCCTGCGGTCGTCTTGACCGTCGCCGGGGCGTAGCCGTTTCTCGACCCCTCCCGGGCCCGCTCGCCAGCGGAGTAGCGGTCACGGCCCAAGAACTCAGTGACCTTGGCCTCGATGGCCGCCTGCATGAGCAGACGCGTCGCCACCCGGCCGACCTCCTCGAGGACCTCGGCGAGCTCGCGCTCGGAAGAAAACAGCTCGTCAATCTCGGCCCGGATGCGCTCGATGGGGGATACTCGTTTGGACACGGGCGTAGGTCTCCTTTCGTGAGTTTGCCGACTCTTGATCGGAGCCTACGTCCGTCGCCTTTTCAGGCCCGGCTTTTACACCGGAGATGGGTCGCTACCTTGGCCAACAAGCGCCAGGCGAAAGCCGCTAATGTAGAGGGCAGCTTAGCGGCTGCTCACATGACGCTTGGGGGAACAGTGGCGTACGTTTTTACCCATGTTCTGATAGCCATCGTTCTCCTGGCGGCTGTATCAAGGCGTCGGCTGCACGGAGCGCTGTGGGCGTGGGGTCTCGTCGCTCCCTTGCAAGGCCTTCCCCTCTACCTTGGGGTGGGCTGGACGTGGTCCGCACTGATGACTGTCGCTCTAGGCCTCCCTGCCGTGCATCGCCCAAGGCGCTTCCCGGGGGCGCTCTTCTTTTGGAGTCTCGTCGTGTGGGCACTCCTCGTCACGCTGTGGTTCTGGCTCGCAGATCCCCTCGCCCCGCAGCTTGTCAAGACCGCTCAGATCGCCTTCCGCTGGAAGTCAGGCCAGACGACATTTCGCTACGCGGTTCAACTCGGCGTCTTGTACCAAATCCTTTTTTCCTCGTACATCGCGTACCGTCTCGTCGATTCGGATGCGGCTTTCAGAGCGATCTTGCGAGGTTTCATCACTGGTACAACCGCCTCAGTGGTGCTGGGCATCTACCAAGTCGCCGCCTACCGCTTCAATTGGTGGTGGATCTTCTCGTACGAGGAGGCGACGGACCTGCGCGGCAATTTCGGCATGGTGGGGGGCCACTCAAGCCTCGTCGGCCCGCTGGGTTGGCTGAGGCTATCGGGCCTAGGGGGCGAGCCGAAACACACGGCAGCCTTTATCGTCATCGCCCTCTGCGCCATTACATCTCTGGCCTTCGCAGGTCGCGTGGTCGCTTCGTGGAAGATCTTCGCTCTCTTGTTGCTCGGATTGGCGTTGACCCTCTCGACAAGTGGCTGGTTCGCCTTCGCCTTCGCCGCGACCATACTGGCGGTCAGTGGCTCGGCGCGCTTCCTCTCGCCATGGGGCACGAAGATACTTGTTCCAGCTCAGTTCGCGGCCGTCTTAGCCGTCGGCGGAATCGCCTTCCTCTTCATTTTGGATAGCCAAGCGAGGCGGGAGATCGTACAGACGCGCATCACTGAACGGCTGGGCGGCGCCTACGCTAGCGTGCGGGAGTTTGAGTGGAAGGACGACGCTCTGTTCCGATTCCTCGCAGAAAACCCTTACCAAAGCATCCTAGGGCACGGCATGGGAGGAGTCGACTTCTACCTGGTCCGCTACGCCAAACCCTACATCACGTCAAATAGCACTCCAACGCCCACTTATACTCTGTCTTGGCTAATCGGTGATATTGGTGTAGTTGGTACTTTTCTCTTAGTCGCGATGCTCGTCGTCTGGCGAAATTCGGTCCGCCGGTCCCTCGCCGCAAGGCTCTTCATAACGGCAGCTGGATCGGCAATCCTAATCCAGCCTGCCTTCGCGCTAGGGGGGTTCATGCTGCTCGCCGGAGGATTCTTGAGACATGGGACGGCTCCGCACGAGGCTCAACTGCCCTTGCTCCACCGGACTCGATTGCTCGTGGCAGACTCTAAGGTTATCCCCCGCTTTGATGAACACACAGTCTAGCTGACCGTGCTCCAGGTATCTTTTCTCCAACACCTCGCGCCGTGGACATGTGTTCAAGGAACCGAATCCGTGTCCGACTGCAGCGTCCCACCGACCGGGGGCTCTGACTCACCATTCAGTGGCAGGATATAGAAAGAGTCCTCTCGTTTCGAACTCGTGGCATTCAAGAGGCGCAGCCCTCTTATGGAGTGCTTGACTAACCATACCAGCCGGTAAAGATAGGCGTGAATCAGACCGACCTTCTTGCCTGTGGCGTTGGGCGTCCACTCGCGCATGTACTCTCGAGATGGCACGACCTTGCGAGCTATCGATCTTGCTCCGGCCCCCAGCCCGCCACGACGAAGCTCGTCGAAAACCAGCGCATATCCAAGCGCCAGGCGCCCGGGCGACCCCCTTCGGAGCGTCACCCGCAACGACGCACGCTCCGAGAGCCCCATGTCGTCGGCGAGTGCCTGCCCCTCGGGAAGCAGTCGGAGTCCGGCCGCGAAGGCGGCGCGACTCTCGATCGCCTCCGCCAGCTCAGCAGCCGCAACCCAAACATCACGAGGAAGCCGCTGGAGGGCTAGTCTCAGATCGCTCACCGCTTTATCCCCGTCGATGCCGTGCTGCAAGGCGTGGAGCGCGACGTGGAGGGCGCGAGCCTCGATCGCCAGCACCCTCAGGCGGAGACGAGCGACGATCATCGGCTCCGTGCTAGCGGCCAAGACGCTCCACACACGCTCCGGAGGAGCCTCCACCGCACCGAGCGTCCGATGGAGGTCGACCATCGCTCCGTCTGAGTGCCGTCGCCAGTTTCGGGCCTGAGCGATCTCTCTCTGCAACTCGTCTACCGGGTCGGGAGCGAAGCCCAGACCGCGCAAGACGTCTTCACAGGCATGTTGCTCGGCCGGGGATACGAGGAAGTCCGAATCGACGTAGGGCCGTTGTGACGGAGTCTCGTAGAGCCAGCGCGAGATGGACGGCCCTTTGAGCAGGATGCCGGTGAGGCCGGCAGTCTGCCATGCTTCCGCAACCTCCGCCGAGACGGCGTCCACGAGCATGTTGGCGGCAGTCACCTGCAGCCTCTCGGGTGGATGATCGGCGGGCATCACCTGTGGAGTGTCCGGGTTATCGGTGGGGGCGCCGACTCAGAGAAGCCTTATTTACGTTGAATGGTAACGGGGGCCCTGCTCCGAGGGGCTAAGCGCACTTGTTCGTTGCTGGGTTGCAGTTACCGGAACAGCACTTGCTGCTCTTACCCCGATTAGGCCCCGAACTGGGGCAGCCGGTGACCGCGACGCCCGCCGGGATGCAGCACTTCCCGCTCACGCAGACCTTGCCAGATGCGCAATCGGCATTCGTAGTGCATTCTGGGGAGTCTGCGTGCGCGGTCCCCGCTCCAAGCGTCAGGATCATGGGAGCCGTTGACGCCGCGATGGCGGCGTTTCGCAGGAAGCGGCGCCGTTCGATACGCTCCGTTTCGAACTCTGTCCCCATGGCCCCCACCTCGAGCTCGCCCTCACCAAATCTTAGGTAACCTTACCCGCCGAGGGAACCAGTTTCAACCATCTCTTTGACGACCGCAAGTGCTTGCTTTGATGTCCCGTAACGAAGCTCCAGGGCGTCAACGTCCCGGCACATCCTCCCGAGCGTCCCGAGGGCCGCCCGGTCGATCCCATCGATGAACTGGCCACATCGCGCGGCGGCGTTGGCGGCGCTCAGTGATCTCGACGCCGGCGAGCCGGCCCGCCGGTCCAGGAACAGCATCAATCTGGGCGTCGCCAGCTTCTCTTTGGAGAGCGGGAGCCCCCCGGGCGCCACGACGAAGCGACCTCTCGGGGATGGCAGCCACGAGGGCGGCTGCCACAGTCCGTGGAAGGCTCGCCATCGATTCGGGTCCTTGACGCTGAGGGGCTTGGGGAAGGGTCGAACGCCCCCAGAACGGAGCTCGATCGGAGCGAGGTCATCGCTGAAGTACTCCCAACCATCTTGGGAGCGCAGCAGATCCAGCGTCAGGGTCGTCTTGCCCGCTCCGGAAGGTCCCACGAGAAGGAGGCAAGCGGTCCCCTTCACCACCACCCCCGCATGCAGACAGATGACGCCCCGGGCTTGTGCGACTGCGTGCCTGAACATGGCGCCGAAGACAGAGTCGGCTAGGGGCCAGATGTCCTCGTAGAGCATGGGGTCCTGATAACCGAGACGAAGCCACCAACCTTCCGACCGCTCCGTGACCTGCGCGTACGGCTTGGCTGATCCAGCCGACGAGGGAGTCAGAAAGGGCTCCCACAACTCAGCGAACAGGTCCGTGCAGCGCCCGCTGCTGCGCACCGTGAAGATTGTGCCCAAAAGATTGAGTTTGAGATCGCTCGGCTGCCGCACCTACTCGTTTAGCGACTTTCGTAGAGCCTCCACGAGGAGTGCGGGGTCCACGGAGTCGACGGCCGTGATCCCGCTCAAGGCGTCGATCAACCGCCTCAGCTCAGGCCTCTCCGGCAGCCCGAGGCGGTAGTCGCTCAGGATGAAGGAAAGGAAGGCGCCGCTCGTTTCGACGACCTCATCTTCCTCACCGTTCGCGAGGATCACAAAGTCGGGAGAGAACTCACCCCAATCCCGATTCTCGAAGGTGCCTCGTTCCGTAAAGATGACGTAGGGATCGGAGGCAAACGAGAATCCCGCTCGCTTCAGCTTGTTGCGGAACAACGAACGGTTGTAGAAGTCGTGACCGTAGAGGCCGCGGCGGCCTTCAAACTCGCAGCCGTGCAAGCGATAGGTGGCCGATGTGTCGCCGTGTGCCAGCGCCTCCACGACTCGTGACGCCATCTGTCCCACCTGAGCTAGGTCGCGGTCGGCGAAGATCAGTGTCTCTCCCAAGAAGAGCTGGGGGAGACGACGGATCCTCTTGTCTCCGTCGGCGATCACCAAGCTGAGTACGCCCTCATGCTTGTGTGCTTCCTCGTCGGGGACGTCCTCGGGCGGCAAGGTAAGCGACCGCAATCCATCAACTCGGTTGCATCTGGCTTCGATCCACTCGTTTCCCGCGTGGATCCAGCGCGCTTCGGCCCAGACCAGGCCTTCAAAGGGGTCTGGTCAGCCGCGCGCCACGTCGGAAAGAGGATCCTCCTCAATCATCGATCAACAACCCCCTTTCAGCCATGTCGTCGAGGAGTTGAGGCAGCCCTTCCCTCAACTCGGAGTCTGGCTCGTATCGGTGCTCCAGTTGATGCATCGCCTCCTCGAAACCGAACTCCTGAATAAGCGCGTAAACAAGAGCGGCGGCTGAGTTCAGATAGTGGAGCTGGCGAGAGTTTGGATCCAGGACAACAGCCTCATCCTCGACCCACTCGACCTGCATCTCCGGTGCCGCCCGCATAGAAGGAGTATAGAAACGGCCCTCCATCATCGTTTCTTGAGGGCCGGCGACAACGAGCGAAACGCCTGTGTGCCGCATTGCGTCGGCCTGGGATAAAGTAAGCATCCCCGAGCGGACGGACTCAGGCGAGGAGGGTCGACTGGGTCTCGCCTGAACTCAATCACCCAAGAAGGCGCAATGGCTCAGCCGGAAAATCTGGAGCAACCCGTCGATCTCCGCGAATACGTCGCTGTGCTGCGGCGGAGGAAATGGACGATCCTCTCGGTCGTCGCCGTGCTCGTGACCGCAGGGCTTCTGCTATCGCTGCGACAGACGCCCGTCTACGAGGCCGAGAGCCGGCTCCTCATCACCCCCTTACCCAACAACCCCTTTCCCAACGTCGACACCGAGAGCCAGGTCGTCGCCTCCCTCCCCGTGGCCAACCTGGTGCGAGAGGACTTAGGTCTCAGCGCCTCGCCCGATTCTCTCATCCAGAACCTGACCGTGGTTGCGACCGTCGACACCGAGGTGGCCACCGTCCGTTACGCCTCGACCGATCCTCAGCTGGCACAAGAAGCTGCCAACTCGTTCTCCGAGAACTACATCGAATATCGACGTTCCCAAGCTCTGGAGACGATCCGGGCCGACGAGCGCACGGTGCGGCGCAAGATCGACGGCGTGCGAGACCAGCTCAAGGACGTGCTACAGAGGATCGAGGAAGCGAGGCAGGCAGGTAACGACACGGAAGCCGCCGCGCTCGAGACGGATCGCGCCGCGCTGGGCGCTCGCCTTGGTGTCTTGCAACAGCAGCTCGACGACACCAGCGCCGATCCGACCGTCACGCTGGAGGGCGGCCAGGTACTCGAGCTTGCGACCCTGCCCGCTTCGCCGTCGTCACCCGACCACACGAAGAACGCCGTGCTCGCCGGCATCGTCGGCCTCCTCCTCGGCGTGGGAGCGGCCTTCGTCCGGGAGCGGCTGGACGATCGCTTCAGCGACAGGGCCGACGTCGAGCGCGTTCTCGGAGCCCCCGTTCTCGCGACCGTCCAGCGCTACGCACCCGGTCAGGACCCCCGAGAACTGGTGCTCCTGGGCCGCCCTGAGGGCCCCGCCAGCGAGGCCTATCGCAGCCTACGCACGACCCTGAAGTTCATCACCTCGCAGCAAGGCATCAAGAGCGTGCTGGTGACGAGCCCTTCCGCAGGAGAGGGCAAGACCGTTACGACCGCGAACCTCGGGGTGGCGCTGGCCGCAGCGGGCCACCGGGTTGCGCTCGTTTCCGGGGACCTCCGACGCCCCACGCTCGAGGGCTACTTCCGCATCGACAACAGGGTCGGCCTCACCACCTGGCTGCTCGGCGAGCAGACGCAGACATGGCTGCTCGGTGAGGAGATCGAGTGGTACAAGCTCTTCCGAGAGACCGGCATAGCCAACGTCGCAGTGCTGCCGAGCGGCCCGATCCCGTCCAATCCGGCGGAGCTGCTCGCGTCGCCGGCCCTCAAGCGACTGATCGAGGAGCTGGAGGCCAACTTCGATCTTGTGCTCATCGACTCGGCGCCGTCGCTTCCCGTGGCCGACACATCGATCCTCGCCTCCCACGTCGGAGGAGTGATCGTGGTCCTGGATGCGACGAGGACGGCACGCTCCGCCGGTGCTCACGTCCAAGAGCAACTCGTGAGGGTCGGGGCGAACATCCTCGGCACCGTGCTGAACGCATTCGACCCCTCGTCGGCGATGTACGCCTCGTACTACGGGAGCGACGGTTACTACTCGAGCTATAGGGCGGATCGGCCGGCCGAGGTGATCGCCACCGGCGCTCCTCCGCCTCCGCCTCCGCCGCCGTCCGGGACCGGCAGCACGAACGGATCGGCGCAGGGCGCGAGCAGGAAAGGTGGATTGAGCTTCCGCAAGCAGTGACGGGCCGGGACGGTGCATCCAGCTACTCGAGCGCATAGCGAGCCACGATCGTGCGCGGCTCCGTGAGTGTCCCAGAGACCCGCAGCAGCCCGTCCTCGGCGGCGCCCGTCGACGACTCCACGAGGCTGGACTGAAAGGGCGGAACCACGGTTAGGGTGAACCGATCGGGAACCACGGTCGCCTGCGGGCTCAAGGTCATCGTGAACTCGCCGCCTCGGTCGGAGGGCTCGAATGCCTCGGAGATCGTGTAGGCAACGCTCACCTCGACCGTGCTCTCCGGGGCCACCTCGATGATGTTCCACACGACCGGGAAGCCCCCTTCATCATCCGTGAGGATCGGTAACTGCTCTCCGTCGAGCAGAAAGGCTTCGGGCTCGGCGCCTTGGGGCAGCAAAAAGTTGAGCATCATCCGGTTGACCCCCGCCACATCGCCTTCGATCGTGGGACCGAGCAGAAGCGAGGGCGGCCCCGGAGGTGCCAGGTTCTCGAGGGACGCGGTTGCGATAACGCTCGCGTCGCCTTGTTGCGTGAGCCGAACGGTCGTGTCGATCGTGCGCCGAAGGAAGTAGTCAATCTTGTTGGCGGCGGTGTTGTTATGGAAGAGCAGCTGCTGATTCGGAACGTCTGCATCGAGCCCACCGTCGGCGTCGAGCTCTTGCAACGCCTCTTGCGCCCCCACGTCGGCTGCGTACATCTTGAGATGCTGCGTCCCGAACGCCTGCCCGAGCGCGGATACCATGGTCGCTGCGTCCGCCTCGCCGCGACTGAACCGCTCCCAGAACTGCCGGGTCAGGTCCGAGATGTAACGGTTCTGCGCTCCTCCTCGACCGTCGAATGTCACGTAGCTGTCGTGCAGAAGAACGCGCGCGGCGTTGTCCGGCCCTACATCCACATCCATGCCCTGCGCGCGCAGCGGACCGGTTGCCGCGGTCAGGTAGCCAAGCGCGATGGGGTCCATCGCGATCACCCCATCGAGGCGCTCGCCCCTGGCCGCCTCGTACATCCTGAGCCACACCTGGGACACGACGGGGAAGTCGGGCGAGAAGTTCGCCTGCTGCCATTGCCACAGGCTGGCGAAGGCCTCGTAGCGCCGCCTGTACCACGAGGGTGCCTCGACCGCCTCCGAGGGGTCGAGCACAAGCTCCCCTATGGTTCCGATGTGCCCGACGCTCACCCGGCCGTCTGAGACATCCAAGGTGCCGTAGACACCGCTGATGCCCCCTCCGGCGCGCGCTTCACTGGGAGACTGGAAGGCCAGCAGATAGCGCCGCTCGCCGTTCTCGGCCAGGATGCTGGGAAGCGCAGCCAGCACGATCCCGCCGCTCCGGGTCGCATCCCGGGCGCCGTCGAGCCGCCGCCGGGCCCCGGCGAGGGCCTCTCTGATGAACGGGACGGTGGGCTCGGGGACCTCATCGAGTCGATCGTCAGCGCTTGCGAGGAGCCCCTCGGCCCCGGCCAGCGCAGGCTCCATCGCGTCCATCGCGTCGAAACGTGCTCGGCCGTCGCGGTACAGAGCCGCCACGAGGCCTGCATCAGCACCGGCCTCGCGCGCCCCCGCCACGACTTCCAGTCCCGCGCGCGCTCCCCACGCAGCCGCGTCGGCCATGGCGCGAGCAGCCTGGACGTCTGATCCGACGAACGGGAGGCGAAGCCCCACCTGGAACGCGGGGTGGCGGCGAAGGTCGCGCGCGTCGCGCGCGGCAGCTAGGGCTTCGGTGAAGCGCTCGGCGGAGGCGGCGAGATCGCCTTGAACAACCGCCCCGACCCCCTTCTCCAGCGCGCCGTCGGCACCCTGCAGCGACGAGCGCAGCCGGAGAGCCACATAGGCTCCGTCGAGGAGGAGCAGCGCCCCGACAACGATCAGCGCCCAGAGAATCACGCTGCGGGCACGCGACGCCGAAACGACCCCCACCGCCTTGTCACCCCTGTGTCGAGGCCCCCCGTCCGCCGGAGATCGCCGCGCGCGGGGTCGAGATCCGGTTCGCACCTGTCCCGCCGTCCACCTCCCTGTTGTCGCTCAACACAAGGCTAGACGACACAACACGGAACGACGCCGGGAGAAGCTCCACGGTGTTCAGCAGCGGCTTGGATGCGAGTCTCAACCTAACGAGAGGCCTCAGCGCAAGGCGCCGAAGGGCCGCTCGGCCGGCGAGCTCGTTGGAGTTAGACACGCGCGACACGTCCAAACGAAATGAGAAACGAACCTTCTCGCCCCGGTGGAACTTAGAAAGGCTGTGCGCGACTCAGTAGCTCAGACACGCAGGTTGGGCTGCGCCTAGCTGCTGGACCCGTAAGCCCCGGGGCATCCACCCGGAGGCGCCGGGATGATGTCGTTCCTGCCGTTCTTCGGGGGGTGGTTTCTGTGTCCCTTCAAGGCGTTCCGGTTGACCCTGATCCTGACGTAGGGATTGGACTCGGAGCCCGTACGGTGACAGATCGTCACCTTGCCCTGCTTCTTCCCATTCTGTTGACCCTTGCCCGAGAGGCTTTCGATCGTGGGAAGCTGTGAGCCGTCGCCTCCGGGGTTCTGCGTGCGCACGCTGTTCACATAAAGACTCGCAACGATGAGCAGGGCCACGGCCAGCACGGCAATGCCCGTTCTCTTCATGGATAACCGCAATCCGCCCACCACGTACCCCCTCTTCGAAGCCCCTAGCTATGAAGGTTATACCAGCTAGCCGGTCGGGAAGCCAGGCTTTCCCAGGAGCCCTTTTCCCGACCCCTTCTTCGAGCCGGGACCCGGAGAGGAGCGGCCCCGGCGAATTTGCAGCTCCTTCCCTGCAAGTTTTTGGCAATAACTGGTTCTAAAGCCGGCATGGATACGCTATTCTTCGCGCTCATCAGTTGAGTCAGAGAGACGGCGAGGGGCCGGCTCTCGGACACCTCAAGGGAGGCCGACTCTATGTTCTCGACTCGTCACGCCCCGACCCGCGCGGCGCGCCGGACGTTGCCGGCGATAGCGATCGCCATGATGCTGAGCGCGGCCGCCCTTGCGCCCGCCGCCGCGGCCGACGGCGACGTCAGCCAGCTCGCCGGCGATCCCTGCAACGGCGGCTCCAGCAACCCGACCTTCTACACCAACAACCACCGCGTCGTCACGACCGGAGGACGCACGCTCGCGGTGTGGGACCCCCACGGCAGCGACGTGAAGATCGCATGGCGCGACGGCACCGGTGCATGGAGCAGTAAGACGATCTTCGACAATGCCCCCGACGAGGTCGCCAACGACCGCCCCGCGTCCATCGCGCTGGACGCCAACGGCCATGCCTGGGTGGCGTGGAGCGGCTACTCGTTCGCCGCGGGCAAGGAGGCTCCGGTCAAGCTGCGGCGCCTCGACGACCTCGGGGCCGCTTCCGGCCCGACCGTCGGCCCCATCACCACCGTCCAGGCCAAGGACAGAGGAAACACGGGGGTCGACCTCCAGATCCTCAACGGGCGCGGCTACCTCGTGTGGCTGACCCGCTCGGGTGACAGCCTCTACGAGCTCGTGACTGCGCAGTTCAACCCGAGCGACACGACGCCGGTCATCGCCGACCGCTCGGTCATCTACTCGGCGAGCGGCTCGTCCGCGTCGGCGACCCTTGTGCCGACCTCGGCGGGTATGCGGATCGCGGCGCGCGCCGGCAGCCTCAAGATCTACGTGCACAACGGTGGTGCGTCGTGGTCGGCGGGAAGCGCCGCCGTCTCGTTCCCCTCCAAGTCCAAGCCGAGCGCGGTCGAGTTCGGCGGTGAGATTTACGTCGCCTTCCAGAGCGCCCCGTTCAACGACGAGATCGTCAAGGTGTCGCGCTTCAACCTCAGCGGCAGCAGTGTGAGCACTTCGCTCACGACGTCGGGATCGCGCTACGTCCAGCCGGTGCTGGCGGCCGGCGGCGGCAAGCTCTTCGTCGTGATGGTCCAGAAGGGCACGGTGCGCACCGTCGTGTCGCGCTCCTTCAACGGCACCTCGTGGGGCGGCGACGTCACGGAGATCTCGGCCCAGGTCACCAACGGCGGCGACTTCGCCTACCCGAACACCGAGACCCAGATAAGCGGTGGGCGGCTGCGCTTCATCGTCGACGGCAAGCGCTGCCCGAGCAGCAACCAGCGCAACGCAGTCTTGGGCTACGACCGCGCCGCCTAGCGGGCGCTTTTGACCGACTCTCGGCGCGTCGCTCCAAGCAGCGCAGGGTGGGGGAATCGAGGGCTGCAGCGATCGTGGCCGTCTCCGCCCCACGCAGTGCCCCGCGTCCCCGCCGAAGCTGATCGACGAGCTCTTGCCGAGCGCGCCGTTATCCTACCTGGGAGGCACTCCTGGTAGTATGACAGTATGAAACTAAGCGTGAGTTTGCCCGGTGAGGTTGTTGAGTTTCTGGATGCTTACGCCGACGCGCAAGGGTTCGCCTCTCGCTCGGCGGTGGTCCACAAGGCCGTGCGACTCCTGAGGGCCTCGGAGTTGGGCCCCGCATACGAAGACGCGTGGGATGAATGGGAGGCCGCGGGGGAAGCCGACGCGTGGGAAGCGACGACGGCCGATGGACTCCAGTCCTGATGCGCCGTGGCGAGATCCGAATCGTTGACCTTGATCCGACCCGGGGAGCGGAAGCCGCCAAGCGCCGACCGGCGGTGGTCGTGAGCAACGATGGCGCGAATATCGCCGCAACGCAACTTGGCCGTGGCGTCGTTACCGTGGTGCCGGTGACCTCAAACGTCACGCGCCTCTACCCATTTCAGGTCCTTCTCGAAGCCACCGACACCGGTTTCGACCGCGACTCCAAGGCTCAGGCCGAACAGGTTCGTTCCGTTGCCGCCGAACGTCTTGGTCGCCGTACAGGTGTCGTGCCTCCGCCGCTCATGGCCAAGCTCGACGAGGCCCTTCGACTTCATCTCGCGCTGTAGCTCCAGCCTCCCCGATCCGATCCCCTGGGAGGGTTGCCCGGCACGAGGCTGAGGATCGACCCTTTCTTGGGGGGGCAGGCGAGGACCTTTGCTCCCCTACCGCCGCCCGGCGACGGTGGAGGGTCTCTGGTCGGCCGGGCGCGGCTGGCTCGGGGTCGATCAGTACTCGGCGGGCCTCTTCTCGAGGAACCAGCGCACGGTTTCTCCCACGGCCTGCTCCCAGTCGGCCTCGGGCTTCCATCCGAGCACCTCGCGTGCGCGTGTGATGTCCGCTCTCGTATGACGTACATCGCCGGCGCGCCGCGGGGTCGAGGTGGGCTCGATCCACGCGTCCATCGCGTGCGACACGGACTTGAGCACGTGGTTGACGGTCTTGGCTCCCCCGCCGCCGATGTTGATCACCACTCCGTCGACGCCGTCCTCGGCGTCGGCCGCGAGCAGGTTCGCTCGCACGACGTCGTCGATGTAGGTGAAGTCGCGTGACTGCTCGCCGTCCCAGTGCACCTCGGGAGCCTGCTCGGCGGCGAGCGCCTTGATGAACGCCGGGAACACCGCCGCGTACTTGGACTCGGGATGCTGTCCCGGTCCGAAGACGTTGAAGTAGCGCAGCGACACCGTGGACAGTCCCTTGAGCGGAGTCCAGATGCGACAGTAGTTCTCGCCCGCGAGCTTGCTGGTCGCATACGGCGACATCGGGTTCGTCGGCATCCCCTCGTGGTTGACGGCGCCCTCGGTGTCGCCGTAGACGCTCGAGCTCGACGCGTAGACGACGCGCCCGACGCCCGCGTCGGTCGCCGCGAGCAGGAGCTGCATCGTGCCCACGACGTTGCATTCGAGAGCGAGCAGCGGCTCGTCGACCGAGCGCGGCACGCTGCGGACGGCTCCTTCGTGGAAGATGACGTCGACGCCGATGCACGCCTTGGTCACGTCGTCGGCGTCGCGCAGGTCACCCCTGATCAGCTCCGCGTCCTCCGGCACGTTGTCCTCGAAGCCCGTGAGGAAGTTGTCGATGATGCGCACGGAGTCGCCGCGCTCGAGCAACGCGCGCGCGATCGCAGATCCGATGAATCCCGCTCCACCCGTTACGAGAGCCTGCATGTTGTTCCTTCCGATCGCCGTCGACCCAGCCCACGGCTCGTGCCGGGCGGCCACCGGAGTGTAGTCGTCGCTCCGGAGCGCGCCTCGTTCCGTAGTGGGTCAATCGGAGTCTCTGCGACCTGCCTTGAGCGCCGACTCGACGCCCCCCAGGACGCGATCGACCATCTCCTCGGTCGCCGTCCTGCCCATGAGCCCGATGCGGATCGCCCGTCCCATCGTGGGCTCGAGGCCGCCCGAGATCATGATGCCCTCGTGCTCCAGGAGATGGCGCTGGATCGCCGCAGGATCGTCCGCCCAGGCCGCCACCACCAGGTTGGACTCGACCCCCGGATGCGGCACGGGCTGGAGGCCCAGCTCTCGCAGGCCCTCGCGGCAGCGCTTGGCGAGCTCGGCGCGCCGGGCGACCCAGCCGTCGAGGCCGGTCTCGAGGATCCGGCGCAGGGAGGATGCCAGCGCGAGCACCAGGTTGGTCGGCATAGTCACCGGGTGCGGGTGCCACGAGGCCCACTCGGCCCGATAGCGGTCCCACACGCCGAGGTCTAGGTACCACGACTCGGGCCGTGCGCTGCGCGCCAGGACGCGCTCTCGGCCCCGCTCCGACAGCGCCAGGACGCCGAGGCCCGGTGGGGTCTCGAGGCCCTTCTGGGTCCCCGTGACGAGCGCATCGATGCCCATCGCCTCGACGTCGGCGAGCTCGCCGCCGACCGATGCGATCCCGTCGACCATGTAGATGACGTCGGCGGAGCGCGCCAGCGCGGCGATGTCCTCGATCGGATGGCGCACACCCGTCGCCGTCTCGACGTGCACGGTCAGGATCCCGTCGGCCCCGTCGAGGGCGGCCTCGATGCGCTCGGGATCGGCGGGCGCGCCGACCTCAACGGGGACCTCAACGACCTCGAGGTGGTGTGCCGCGGCGACCTCCATCAGTCGGTTCCCGAAGAAGCCCGTGTTGGCCACCACCACCGTCTGGCCGGCCTCGAAGAGGTTCAGCACCCCGGCGTCGAGACAGGTCGTGCCGGTCCCGGGGATGAGGTAGGGGCGGCGCGCCCCGAGGAGCTGCTCGAGCAGGCCGAGCGTCTCGCGATGGAGCGCGGTCCAGAGATCGCCGTAGTGAGCGATCACCTGGTGACCGAGGACCTCGAGGTCCTCGTCGTGGAGCTCGACCGGCCCGGCGATCATCAGCTCGGGCATGGCGGGGAGCTTGCGGGGGTCTATGGGCATCGTCCCACTCCTGGCCGGTGCATCTGTCCCAGTGTGTCCCCTCCGGGTAGGCGCGGCAAACTCCCGCCCGTTCGGCGGAGATGTGGGTGCACTTCGAGAACCGACGCCGACGGCGATCGTCCACGCAGACGATACGAAGGGGTGAAGGCGGGACCGTCATCTACGATTCCGTCGCATGCGAGCAGGCGATGCAGCGAGACTCATCCTGCTTGCCGCTGGGGCTCGTCGTTCCTTCTCATCAAGGTAGCGGTCGAGGCGTTCAGCCCGCTACAGATCGTCTTCGGGCGCGTCCTCCTGGGCGCCGCCGTTCTGCTCGTTCTCGTTGCCGCAAGCGGCCTGCGGCTGGCCTCGGAGGCGTCGACGTGGAAGCAGCTCACGGTGATGGGGACCGTTTCCAACATCATCCCGTTCGCGTTGATCACCTGGGGCGAGCAGCGCATCACATCGGGCCTTGCCGCGATCCTCAACTCGACCACGCCGCTGTTCACCGCGACGATCGCCGCGATGTTCCTGCCCGGAGAGACGCTTAAGGCAACGCGCGTTGCGGGCATCGCCCTCGGGTTCGTCGGCGTCGCCGTCATCGTGGGCGTCGGCGCAGAGGGCGGAGAAGCCGTCGGTCAGCTTGCCGTGGTCGCCGCCTCGTTGTCGTACGGGGTGGGTTTCGTCTATGCGCGCCATCGCCTCACGGGCCGCACGCTATCTCCGCTCGAGCTCTCGGCCGGTCAGCTCGTGGCCGCTTCGGCGCTCGCGCTGCCCCTCGCAGCACTCGATACGGTGGTGCACGAGCCTGCGTTCACCCCGATCGCGACGATCGCCGTGGCCGCGCTGGGCATGCTCGGCACCGGCATCGCATACACCCTCTACTACCGTCTGGTTCAAGACGTCGGTCCCACGAGCGCTTCGTTCGTGACCTATCTGCTTCCGATCTTCGGGGTCGCGCTCGGCCGGCTCGTGCTGGACGAGCGCCTCGGCTGGAACACGGCGCTGGGAGCCCTGCTGGTGATCGCGGGCATCGTGCTGGCCGAACGAGCCGGTCGCGCGCCGCGCGCGCCCGTAGTCGTCCGGCGCGTTGGCTGAAGACTTTCCTTTAGTTTTGCCCGTCGTTGTGGTCAGACGACGTGGCGACGTCCCATCGGGTAATAGGAGAAACCGGCTTCCTTCATCTTGTCCGCGTCGAAGAAGTTGCGCCCGTCGACGACGACCGGATAGACCATCGCCTCCTTGAGCTTGTTGAGGTCCAGGTCCGCGAACTCCTCCCACTCGGTGCAGAGGACGACGCAGTGCGCGCCAGAGGCCGCGGCATAGGCATCGTCGAGCACCTCGAGCTCCGGCACCTCCGCCCTCGCCTCCGCCGCCGCCTCGGGGTCGTAGCCGACGACCGAGGCGCCGTTGGCCCCGAGCCGGCGAGCGAGTGTGAGCGCAGGAGCGAAGCGGACGTCGTCGGTGCCGGGCTTGAAGGCAAGACCCAGGAGCGCGATGCGCTTGTCCTCGAGGTTCCAAAGCGCCTCGGTGATCTTCTCGATCGCCGCATCGACGGCCTCGTCGTTGATACGCGCGACCTCCCGTAGCAACGGGAAGGGATAGCCGAGGCGCGAGGCAAGGCGCTCGAACGCGTCGAGGTCCTTGGGGAAGCAGAAACCTCCGTAGCCGAGGCCGGCTCCGAGGAAGGCGCCTCCGATGCGGGGGTCCTTGCCCATCACCCTCGTGACCGCGACGACATCGGCATCCGCCTTCTCGCACATGCGAGCGAGTGCGTTGGCGAAGGAGATCTTCATCGCCAGGAACGCGTTGCACGCGTGCTTGGACAGTTCCGATGTAGCGATGTCGGTCTCGATCAGTTCATGACCTTGCTTGGTGAAGGGGGCATACAGAGCGCGCATGACGTCGAAAGCGCGCTCTGACTCTGCGCCGACGAGGATACGGTCGGGATGAAGCGCGTCTTTCAGCGCCTTGC
This sequence comes from Actinomycetota bacterium, assembly GCA_046262355.1. Lineage (GTDB taxonomy): Bacteria > Actinomycetota > CADDZG01 > CADDZG01 > WHSQ01 > DATADD01. Next base: position 17,378 of record JBHEMX010000040.1, read on the forward strand.
CCTCTCTGAGGAACTCAGGGTTGGAGACGACGTCGAGCTCCGTGGCGAGATCCGGTCTCTCGCGCGCCAGCGTTCGTCTCAGTCGCGTGGCGGTGCCGGTGGGCACCGTTGACTTCTCGACTACGGCGACGGGACCGGTTGCGTGTTGAGCGACGGTACGCGCGGCATGCTCAACCGCCACGAGGTTCGCCTCTCCATCGGCGCGTGGAGGCGTCCCCACGCAGATGAATACGACGTCGGCCCCGGCGACGGCCTCGGATGGATCGGTGGTGAAAGAGAGCCTGCCGTCGGCAAGCTCCTCCACGAGCAGCTCCTGCACCCCCGGCTCGTAGAAGGGCGCATGCCCCGCCTTGCAGCGTTCGATCTTGTCTGGGTCGGCATCCGTGCCGACGACGTCGTGTCCCACCGACGCCATGGACACGCAGGTGATGAGCCCGACGTGACCGGTTCCGATGACGCCTACTCGCACTGCGACCGCCTCCCATCGATGGATACGCCGACCCGCGACCTCCCCGCCTCGAGTATTCCACCGCCGGGGACGGAGGTCACTGTCAGGTTCGGCGCGCCTCAGCCGCCACTTGAGCGCGCTCGAGCGTGCGACCCGACTGCCGACATCGCGGAGCGACGCCGGCGCCCGGAGGTTCCATAATCGTCTTGCGAGCAGCGAAGGGCGGCAGAGGTGCACCAGGGCGACATCATCCAGGAGCGATACGAGCTCATCGAGCCGCTCGGCGAGGGCGGCATGGCAGTCGTGTGGCGTGCTCGAGACACCCGGCTCGAGCGCATGGTGGCCCTGAAGCTGATCGCACCTCGCTTCGCGGATGACCCTGAGTTCCTCGTCCGCTTCTTCTCGGAGGCCCAGAGCGTCGCCCGCATCACGCATGCCAACGTCGTCTCGGTCCTCGACTTCGGAGACGCCGACGCGAGGCCGTTCCTGGTGATGGAGTTCATCGAGGGTGGCTCGGTGTCCGAGCTCGCCGGCGAGCCGCTGCTCCCCGAGAGGGCCGCGGAGATCGTCACTCAGGCCGCCCGCGGCGCATCTGGCGCACACCGCCTCGGCATCGTGCACCGCGATATCAAGCCCGCCAACATCCTGCTCACCGACGAGGGCCGGGCCAAGCTGGCGGACTTCGGAATCGCGTCGTCGCTCGGCGCCGAGGACCTCACCGCGAGCGGCGCCGCGATCGGCTCGCCTCATTACATCTCGCCGGAGCAGGCGTCGGCGGCCGAGGTCACCCCCGCGTCCGACGTCTATTCGCTCGGGGCCGTGCTCTTCGAGCTCGTCACCGGCAGGCACGTCTTCGAGGGCGACAACGTCATGGCCGTCGCCATGGCCCACGTCGAACGGACGCCGCAGCCTCCGAGCGCGCTCGTCGCCGACCTCGGCGCGGCCCTCGAGGCCGTGATCCTGCGCTGCCTCGCCAAGGACCCCGCTCGGCGGTTCCGAGACGGCGACGCCCTCGCCGACGCTCTCGACTCGGCGCTGGACGGCCGGGCAGCGATCGCGTCGACGCCTCCCGGGCCGGGGGGCGCGCGGCGGAGGCGCTTGAGCCGCCCGCTCACGATCGGGGCCGCCGTCGCCCTGGCGCTGGTGGTTGCGCTGGGTGCGTGGGCCATGTCCTCGGGTCGGCAGGAGCCCGTGGCCCAAGCGACCACCGACCTTCCGAAGGTCACATTCGACGGCGCGGACAGGCGCCGCTCGCCGTCACCCACGCCGAGCGAGCCCTCGAGCTCGGGGGCCGCGCCCGCAGCCACACCGACGGCGACCCCGGATGCCTCGCCGACGCCCGCGCCGCAGGAACCAGACGATCCCTCCCCCGCGCCGGAGCCGAGCGAGGAGCCCGAGCCTTCGCCTGAGCCGAGCCTGAGCCCGACGCCCAGCGTGAGCCCGACGCCCGAGCCGACCCCGGAGTCGACCCCCGAGCAGGAGGGCGCGCCGGCGACCTCAGCCGTCAGGGTGCCGACGGGGGGATCTCGACCGGGCGGCGGGGCCACGTCGTGATCGCCTTCCTTATCCGGTAGCGAAGCATCCCGCGGTCGAGCTCGAGGCCGCGTTCGAGCGCCTCCTGCTCGATGCCGTCCACGAGCTCCACGACCCTCTTGGGGTTGTGCCGGCCCGCCCACTCCAGCTCGATCGGCGCGAGCCATCCCCTGACGCGATCCACGAGCGCGCCGAAGGGAAGGTGGTCGCGCCCGATGCGCATCGCCTGCTTGGCGGACCTCTCGGGATTGGGACGCCACTCGAGGTCGCGCGGCGACACCAGCCGCTCGATCCCGGCGCCGCTCACAACGAGTGGCGCATCCTTCATCGCGCGGGCTCGCTCCTGCAGCCGCCCCATCGCTTCGGCCTCGGTGAGACCGCCGAGCTCCACTCCCGCCACCGAGACGCCGTGATGGATCCGTCCCGCCGAGATCCCGACGTCGACGACCAAGAGGTAGAGCCCGGTCCCGACGACGCCGAGCACCAGCACCAACCGGGTCCCGAGCGACATGAATCTCATCCCCGTGATGGTAAGGAGTCGGCCGGACCGCGACCGGATGCCTCCCGCTCCGCCCCCACCGCTGTGGCGGACGTTGTCGGATCCAGCTTGTTGTAGCGGTGTCCATGCAACAAGGAGGCCAGGGCAGCGGCGTCCCACCTTCCGATCTTTATAGTTCTTACGATTTCACCGATCCTCCGGCTATTCTGGGTCGATGAACAGGATGGTGACGACCGGGGATGTGGCTCGGTCTTTGGGCGTGTCCATCAACTCCGTCAAGGCCTGGATCCGAGCCGGAGCGATCAGGGCCGTCAGACTCCCCTCCGGGCATTACCGCATCCCCAAAGAAGAGCTGGACAAGCTCCTGCGAGAGGCGCCTTCCATCGCGCTCCGTCGGCGTCAATGGGACTACGCGGAGCGATGGTCGCGCGCCCAGCCGGTCGAAGACGTGGCGTTTGGAGAGGCTCTTGCCTGGGTCGAATCGATGCTTCGCATAGCGCTGTCGCGAGGCGAGCCGGCGGAGACTCCCGTCGAAGAGACACTGGACCACCTTCGGCACCTTCATCGCGCCTTGGGTCGCATCCGCTCATGAGAGAGCTCGGTCGAGCTCTGAAGCAGGTTGCAGGGGCGCTCGAGCGCGCCGGTGTGCCGTACATGGTCATCGGCGGGCTGGCCAATCTCGCTTGGGGCGAGCCCCGGACCACTATGGACGTCGACATCACCGTCGACACCGCCGGGACCGGCATCGCCGGCATCTTGGAGTTGGCAAAGGAACTCGGCAGCCTGCTCGCAGAGAATCCGGAGGAGGTTGCGGAACGAGGACGGCTCGTGCCGATCCGCACCGCCGAGGGGGTCCGTGTAGATATGGCGCTGGCGACGTTGCCGTTCGAGCTTGACGCGATCGCCCGCGCGCGCGTCATCGATCTCGAGGGGGTCGAGATCCCTGTCTGTGTTCCAGAGGATCTCATCGTGATGAAGTCGGTATCACGGCGGGCGCGTGATCACGAGGACGTCATTGGGATCCTTAGGAGGCAACGGGGTTCCCTCGCTCTGGCAAGACTCGACCAGACCATCTCGGAGCTCGCGGTCGAGTTGGGTGAGCAGGCGCTCGCGGAGCGATGGCAGAAGGCGAGGCGAGCCGCCGGCATCTAGGAGGAGCCAACTACTCAGCGGGGCTCAGGGCTTCCCATCGCAGGCATCCGGAGACCACAGGCCCCGACCGCGCTCGCGCGCCTCTCGCCCAAGTGCTACGAATAGATCGGCGTGGCGCACATTGGCAGGGTAGGTGTAGGCGAATGCGTAACCGTTGACGACGAGGCGGGCGTCTACCATCTCGTCGCCGAGGTAGACATAGCGCAGGAGCCTGTCGTACTGGTCGGTCTCCTCGACGTCCTTGACGAGGCGAACCTCAGTGCCGGCCACGAGAGCGTCGGTGGCCGCGGAGGCCTCCTTGCCGAAGCACTCGACGGGTGAGTCGGGTTTGACCGATTCGGGCGTGTCGATGCCGATGAAGCGGACGTCGTAATTCTGCCCGATCTGCGCGTCGCCTGCCCCAGGGCCCTCGGCGCGCCCCGTGACGTTCACCTCTATCGTGTCGCCATCGACCACCCGAGTGACGACGGCGACCTCGTAGCCGGGCGGCTCCTCGGCCAAGGTCGCGGGGGCCTACTGCGTGAGGACGACTCGGTGCCCGCCGCAGGACACAAGGAAAAGGAGCACAACTAAAATCCTGTAATGGGACATGCCCCCAGGGTAGGAAAGGAGCGCGAGGACTACTGTGGCAATCGTCTCAGTGACTATTGCTTTGGGGGCGTCGCTTGTCTCATGAGTGTCGGGAGACCGGAAGCACGTACAAGTCTCCGTTCTGCGTCGAGCGCGAGGGGATCGGCCGAGTTTCCTTCGCGATGGGCTTCTGTGCCGCCGCAGGCGGTGAGCGCTAGCGGCGGCGCAAACGGAGCGTGCCCGAGCGGTCGAACCGGCACTTGTGGGCTCGGATGGCTCCTCAGGCGGTGGGTACCGGCGGTGGCGGTGGCCGATACCGGCGGTGGCGGTGGCCGATTACCGGCGGTGGCGGTGGCGATACCACCCCCCCCGGTGGTGGTGGAGGCGGCGCCGGTGGTGGTGGAGGCGGCGCGACCGGTGATTACGGCGGGACGGACGACGACGGGGGTGGCGCCGGTGGCGGCGGCGGCGCCTCGCGGGAGTCGATCGAGATGGGCATCTCCCCCGAGATCGGGCTCGGAGCGCAGGCGCCTCACGCTGGGCCGTGACACCAAGTCAAGGTCTCGGAGGGCGCTCCGTAGATAAGGGTCGACGCCTAGGCGCCACGCGGCGCTTGTCGGTCGGGGCCGTCGCCCTCGCCTTGGCTGGTGCCACCCTCTCCCTCGGGGGTCCAAACCCGGCGGCCGCACAGACGGCCGGCAAGATCGCGGTCCGCGCACGAGCGAAAGTGGGCGAGTTCCAGCCCGCGGCCGGCGGCGGCTTCATCGCATAGGAGCAGAACACCAGGGCGCACCCCGGGCGCTTTCAGGTCTATGCGAAGCGCTCGGGCGGAACCAAGTTCAGGATCAACGCGGCCGGGACCCAAGGAGCCTTGGGGGGCATCGATGGGAACACTCTCGCTTACCAGGAGTACAGACGCGGGAGCTCCAACATCAAGCTCTACAACCTCGTGACCAAGAGACGCTGGAGCCCCGGATCTACATCAACACGAGACGGTGGGAGTACTGGCCGAGCATCTCTGGACCGTGGATGCTGTTCGGCCGCCGCACCGCCAGCGCGAGTAAGCGGACGGTGATCCTTTACAACCGCCACACACAGGCTGCTCGCATCTTGGACCGGACTCAGTCGTCACAAGCCTTCATCGCTCCGGGCCAGGTCAACGGCAACTTCGCCGTGTGGTACCGGTGCAAGGCCGAGCGCAAGTGCAACGTTTACCGCTACAACATCTCCCTCAAGGTCACCAAGAAGGTGCCCAATCCCAAGGGCAAGGACCAGCACTCTCCCTCGGTCACCCCTACCGGGATCGTCTATTTCGCAAGAGGTAGCAAGAGGTGCGGTAGCGCAGCCAGGCTCATGCGCTACATAAGCGGGTCACCGCCCAAGGCCCTCATGCGCTTCAAAGACGGCGTCGACGTCGGCGACAGCTATGCCTCCGCCAACGCCAACGGAGGTACCGATGTCTACTTCGAACAGAACAAATGCCGCACGACGGTAGGTTCGGACATTTTCAAGATAGCAAACTGAAGCCTCTCTCGACCTCGAGGTGCCCATATCACCCCACACGCACGGTGGGGGCCATATCGAGCGACTCTGTGGTGAACCTCGGTAGGGTGGCGCAACCATACGGCGGGCTGGTGGACGCGGTCAGCGTCTCGATCGGTTAGGTCCTTCGGACAACGTCACGGGCGGCGCGGGAGGAGCTTCCCCACGATGCCGGCAAGCACGGATGGGCCCCGCCTCAGGTCCAGCAACAACGCCGCAGAATCGCGCTGCCTCGCATGCCAGGACAGCTTCCTCCACATCCTCAGCGCCACGAGGCGCGGGACGACCGGCGACGAGTTCCTGAGCTCGGGGAACATCGCCTCGAAGCCCGCCAGCACGGACCGGTTGCGGCGGAAGGAGTCGCGCACACCATGGCCTCGGTGCCATACCGCGGCAGCTGGATCGTGCACCAGGCGGTAGCCGCGGGCCATCACCTCTCGAGCCCACGCCTTGTCCTCCGTGGCGGGAAGGCTCTCGTCGAAGTGAACCTCCTCGCACAGCGATCGCCGCAGCGCCGAGTTTGAGTTCTCCAGACCCCATCTGCGGTTTAGGATTGTGTAGTCGCCCGGTTCCTGGATCGTGAGTGGCTCCGGTCCCGGCGGCTCGCGCCACGGAGGGATGCTGGGACCCCACGCCGCCGCCACTTGGGGATCGTCGAAGTGTCGGAGAAGATTTTGCAGCCAATGCCGGTCGATCGGCGGACAATGGGCGGAGAGGCACACGATGAACTCACCGGACGCCTCCCGAACACCCAGGTTGAGCGCCCCGCCGTAGCTCCAGCGTCGGGCACCCGTCTCGAGGATGCGCACCGGGTAACCCGCGGCGATGAGAAGGGTGCGGTCGCGCGAGCCGGAATCGATAACCAAGACCTCGTACGGAGGCAGGGTCTGCGAAAAGACCGCATCGAGCGTCGCTCCAAGGCTTCGGGCCTCGTTCTTGGTTCGGATCAAGATCGAGGCCCTCAACCCGTTGAGCTCTAGAGGCGTCGATGGGACTCGACGGCTCTCACCACCACCGTCTCCTGCGATGTCCCTTTCTGGGGGACGCCGCCCATCGTCTCGCCCGTCATGGGCGGCCTCCGACACGGCAGAACCCATCCCGTCCCAGGTTCTGTGGCCGCAAGAACAGGGGCGCCGAGGAGCCCGGGGGGGCTTGGTCCCTGGGCCAGGTGCGAAAGCTCGAGTGATGATCCGACGTCCATGTGTTGAGCACTCCCTCCGTCCTATTCCTCCCAGAGATTACCAAAAAGGGTCCTCACCTCACAGGTGGTCCATGAGCCAGGGTGTGCTTCCCCGCTCGAAGGCACGCGCGTCTCTGGCCGGCTGCCGGCGGGGATCCTCCCGCACGCTTCGGTAGCTGGTTAAACTTGGACAGCAGTGGTTGGGTGCCCCTGGTATCGGTATGGACAGGTACGAGAAGGTGACGGCCGTCGCGGGCCACATCAGAGGGAGCTCCGCGTGGCGTCGTTCCAGTATCCGCAGGGCTCCCTCGTCGGTCGTGGGGCCAGCGGTCACATGCCATGCCACTGGGGATCGCGCCGGTGTCCTCGAGGCAGGGGAGCTGCGGAGGTGGCGTAACGAAACGAGACGAAAGGTGACGAGTTGATCGGCAGGCTGCCCAACCTTCTCATCGCAGGTGCACCAAAGGCGGGCACGACCTCGCTTTTCGGGTATCTGGCGCAGCACCCGGACATATGCCCGGCCTCCGATAAGGAGATCCGGTACTTCAAGCCACTGCGAGACGAAGATGGCTCTCTTCCCAGCCTCGACACGTACACGAAGTACTTCGAGCACTGTCGGGGCGAGAGATACGCGATGGAGGCAACGCCGTCGTATTGCTACGGCGGGACGCGGATGCTCAAGGCGATACGTACCACCTTGGACGACCCTCGCGTCATCATCAGCCTCCGCAACCCCGTCGATCGCTTGTGGTCGGCGTATACGTTCCAGCGCACCAAAGGGCACCTGAAGGGTCTGTCTTCCTTTGAGGAGTATGTCTCGCTGTGTGACGAGAAGTACCGAGCAGGCGATCGTTTCACGCCGTATCTCGAAGGGCTCTCGATCGGGTTCTACGCGGACTATCTTGGCGGGTGGTTCGATCTGTTTGAAGATGACGTGAGGGTCATCTTCACGGACGAGCTGTTCGCAGCTCCAGAACGGGTCATCCGGTCCTTGTGCGAGTGGCTGTCAATCGATGCCGAAGCAGCATCTTCGTTCGACTATGAAGCTCGAAACAAGACTGTGCACGCCAAAAGCTTGACGATAAGCAGAGTGGCGCAGTCGGTGAAGAAGAGAAGCAACAACGTCATGGCGGGTTCACCGGCCCTGCGCGACGGACTTCGGAAGGCCTACGTGCGCCTCAACACGGGAGAGCTTGCCGAGGAGCTCCGGCCACAAACCAGGCGACTGGTCGACGGCATTTACTCAGAGTCGAACCTTGCCCTCGCCGAGATGCTCAAAGCAAGAGGTTACGAACGCCTGCCCCAGTGGCTAGAGCGCAAGCTCGCTCCCGGCGGGGGCTAGAGATTTGCCTCTTTCGACCCACCACACGATAGCCACTCGAGCGAGAGCCGACGGCCCGCGCGTGATGACAGGCTACGTTGGTTAGGCAACGCATCTGCTCAGGCGAAAACGGCGCCTGCTGGAACAGACCCTGCTGAGATCGGGGCTCACCCGCTGGAAGAGAAGCCCCGTCGAGCTCTTTCGCCCCACAACGAGCTTCCTCGGGGGCTCCTCGTGCCCGGCCCGGGCCTGGACGCCTGACTCACCTAGCGCTGAGATACTGCGCGAAGGCCCTCGATGATCGGAATAAGGCAGGTAAACTATGGTAGTCAGCGTCTCTTTGCCAAGGTGTCGGGTGGAGACGTCCCGGCGGATGAGGAAGGGGGTTCCTAACGGCTTGGCCACGATACCTGCGCCGACGCGCCTAAGACCCCATGTCGTTGTCTTCCCGCTGGTGGCAGCCGCCTTGGCGACCGCGGTCGCCATTCGTTTGAGCACCACTCTCTCGGCTGCGCTACTAGGCGCCGCAGTCGTTGGTGGCGTCGCTGCCCTGGCGATCAGGTCGAACCCGCAAGCCTGGCTGTTAGGTCTCGCCGCCACAAGGGCCACCTTCGAAGGTGCCCACGTCCTACCGGTCGTGAACGTTGCCGGCAACGGGCTCAGCCCGGGCGACCTCCTAACCATCGCCTTCCTCGCGGGAGCCTCCTGGTACTTGATGGACAAGCTGCGTTCGGGGTCCCGGTTCCTGCTCGCTCCCACGGTATTCTCCGGACTGCTGTTTATGGGCATCGCGGCCTTCAGCCTCGTCTACTCACCTCAGTGGGGGCTCGGAGCTCGCGATATCCTCAAGTTCGCCGGCGCGTACTGCGCCTTTCTCGTCGTCGTCGTCGACCGTCCCGATGTCCGGCAGCTTCGCCTGCTCCTCGGTGCCATTGTAGCCGGAGCCGCGATTCCAATCGCGTTCAGCTTCTATCAGCTAGCTACAGCAACAGCCGAAGTGAACGAATTCTACGGTTGGGCGCGCGTGCAATCGTTCTTCGATCACCCGAACACGTACGGCTTCTATCTCGTGGTGATCCTCGCGGCGGTGTGGGCATTGCACCAGGAGGTGTCGGGAAGGGAGCGGCTGCTTACCACCTGCGTCGCGCTCGCCGCCTTCGGCTCGCTTGCTTTCACACTGAGCCGCAACAGCTATGCTGCGCTCGCGATCCTCGTTCTGGTCGTCGGATGGCGCCAGCGACGCGTACTGGTGGCGGCCGCGTTCGGGGTCGGCGCAGTCGTTCTGAGCTCTCCTCAGGTCGTCGCCAGGACTCTCCAGTTCTTCTCTCCGGTGGAGCAAAGCCAGCGGAACTCCTTGGTCTCGCGCCTGTCGATCTGGGAGCACGGCACGACGCTGTGGGAATCCAATCCTCTGCTGGGACTCGGTTGGGGCGCCACCAGCGTTTCGGTGGGCAAAAACTCTCATAACGACTACCTTCGCTCTCTGATAGAGGGCGGCGTGATCGGGTTGATCATCTACATCGCTTTGGTCGCAGCGCTCGTGCGCTTGGGGTGGCGCGCCTCTCGAGGACGCTCCGATGGGCCCCGCGCGCTGCTCGGTCTGGCGATCGCGTACGCCGTCGTGAGCCTGGCAAGCAACACTCTCGGCAAGGGGGTTTTCCAGTTCCACTTCTGGCTCGTCGCCGGCATCTTGTACGTCTGGGGTCGCACGATTCCCCCGTCTGTGCCCCTCGAGACCGGGGGCGCCGGCCGGCCTCGGGCCCGAGCGGCGCCACAGGTGACCTGATGGACGACCAGCAGATGGGCCAGCAGCTCGCAAAGCCGCTCTACGCCAAGGCGCTCGAGCTGGCGCGTGACCGGGCGGCCGAATGGAGGGCGTCGGAGCGAGAGGCGGGCGATGAGCTCGCCCTGATAGCGGGGATCCCCCAGGTGGAGGGGACGGAGGCATTGCGTGCCGCCCGAGATCAGCTCGCCGATGACTTGGTCGGCGAGCTGGAGGGCAATGCCGAGGCACTCCTCGCCCATCGCTTGGTTCAGCTTGCCCTCGCGCCCCGGCACTCACATAGGCGCCGGCGCGACGACGGAGCCGACCCCGGGCCACCCACTCGAGCCCCTGGTGTCTAGAACGACGCCTTGGGAGCGTTTACAATAACTTCCTGGGGTGGATGAATTAGCGTACGAGCTAATGGGGGTGTGGGCGATCACCGGTTCAGGCGGGAACAGAAGCGATCTCGATGTCGCTTCAGACGGCCCCGCCACGCTACAGGCGGCGGCGCGTCCCCACCCCGGCTCTGCGGATCTAAGCGGTAAAGAGCGTCCGGAAATGGCGCTCGCATGGACGGCGCACGAGCTCTGCGCCCCCATCGTCGCGGCCAGAGCCGCCGTGGCCTCCGCGTTGCAAGAAGGATGCGCCGGCGACTCGGCTCGCGACCTGCTGGGGCGCGCGGAGCGAGAGCTCGGTCGAGCCGTCGAGCTTGTCGAGTCGCTCCTGCGTTGGGCGGCAAGTACGGCCCCGTTGAAGCTCGCTCCGATCGATCTGACTCGTGTCGTCGCCGAAGCAGTGCGTTCCTCCGCCACCGAAGAGCGCACTGTGACCGTCTCCCTCCATGCGCCCGCACCGGTGACCGTGACGGGCGACGGGACTCATCTCCGCAGCGCGGTGTCGAACCTGATCCGCAACGCCGTCTCTTATTCACCGCAGGGAAGCGAGATCTCCGTAGCCGTCAACGAAGAGGGCGGTCGCGCCACCGTGACCGTAGAGGATGAGGGACCGGGGGTGCAGGAAGCTGATCGGGACACCCTGTTCGATCCGTTCTCTCGTGGGGGTACAGGAGCGACAACGCGCGCCGGACAAGGGCTCGGCCTCTACATCGCGCGCCGGATAACCGAAGCACATGACGGCCTTCTCTGGATGGAGCCCAAGGAACACGGCGTCGCCTTCAAGATGCAGCTATCTGCAGAGGGAGGCCGTTGTTGACCCGAGTGCTGATCGTCGACGATCACCGGCTCTTCGCAGATGCAGTTCGCCACAGCCTCGAGAGCAACGGCATTAGTGCCGTGGATGTGGCGGCCACAGCAGCCGACGCTTTGGTGGGCGCGCGCGAAATGAGACCGGACCTCGTTCTCGTCGACCTCGCTCTTCCAGACGCGCGCGGCGTCGAGCTGGGTAAGAAGATGTTGGAGGAGCTGCCGGACGTCAAGCTGCTCGCGCTCACTGCTCTTCAGGGGCCCGAGATGGTAACCGAGGTGATGCGCGCCGGCTTCCATGGCTACGTCACCAAGAGCACACCGCTGGCGGAACTGCTACCGATCATGCGAGCGGTGCTGGGCGGCCAGGTCGTGCTTCCTCATCGCTTGGCGCACGCGTCGGTGCTCCGGCGCCCGGTTCGCCGCACGCCCGCCGAGCTGCTCGCCGGTCAGCTGACCGCGAGGGAGCTCGGCGTGCTCGAGCTGCTCGTCCAGGGCGTCTCGGGGGCCGAAATCGCCGTCCGGTTGTCCATCAGCCCCAACACGGTTCGCACGCACGTTCAGAGCATCTTGACTAAGCTGGGGGTGCATTCCCGACTCGAGGCGGTTGCCTTCGCCGTGAAACACAAAGTCGTCGACCCAGCTGGGGACGGAGAGGCCGCGGCCGGCTGAGGCTTTTTCTCCTCTAGGAGCTCTTGTTGGTCGGATTTGGTCTACATGAGGCAGCCGTCTTCGGGCTGGTTGCCCTGTTCGTGTACAGCCTCCACCTCGAGTCGAGGGACAGCCTTTCCGACGGCATGCTGTGGATGCTTGCGTGGGTGCTTTGTGCCGCGGACATCATCCTCTCATTGCTGCCGGCGGGCGAAGCCAACGACGCACTGCGCCTATACGACAAGCTCGTGCACTTCGTGGCCTACGCCGCCCTCGTGGTCGTGTTCCTCTTCGCCGCGGTGTGGCGACCGCGTCGTGGCGCCGGGCGCTGGCGTGGTGCGTCCGCAACGATCGTCCTCGCGGTGGTCATGCTCGGCATCGTGGTGGAGATAATCCAGGGCCTCGTCGGCCGCGATGCTCAACTCCTCGATGTCGTGGCGAACTCCATCGGGGCGATCCTCGGCTTGATGCTGTGGAGGGTCGGGATCGGGAGGAGCAGCAAGGGGAGGGATCCATCGAGCGCCCGCGTCTGACGAGCCGAAGTTGAGGCAACTCCCGGCTCGCGCAAAGTGCAGTGCGGGGCCTCAGTCTTCAAGCCGCCACGCTGCTTCGTTTGGCTACTCCGATGGGGTCCCGGTCGGACGGACGGCGTACCCGTACGAACGCAGCAGAGGCAAGGAGACCACCGTGCTGGTGATGCGATCCAGCGCCTTTTGATCGAAGAGCCACTGCCTATCATCTCGGATGGCGACCTCTCCTCTCTGGAACCGGCTCGGATTCCCGGAGACTGTGTGATTAATCCCGAGGCTCACGGATCGCGATCCGTTCAGAGGAAGTGACGTTACCTCTTCGCCGACGAACCCCACCATCTCGCTCAGCACCTTCTTCGGGTCGCGGACGAAGTCCTCGTAGCGAACGAACAGCGAGTGGTCGTCTCCGACCTTGGCTCGCACTGCCTGGGAGGCGAAGTTCCTGTACAGCCATCTCGTGGTCGTGTGTACGGGACCCTTTCGAGAAAGAGAGCGGGGAGCGTTGGCCTCCGGCTGCCGCCTCAGACGGCGCCACGAGAAAGCAACTGCCCGAGGGTCCCGCACAAGATGGACGAAGTAAGCGTCCAGCTCGGGACAGAGGCGAAGCACGCCCGCATCCGACGGCCGCTTGGAAGAGTCGACGATCACTCGGGCACCGGTGATGTCGGCGATACTCTGATAGAGCCGCGCCACCAGAGACGTGTAGCTTTGCAGGGAGTGGGAGCCGGTTACGCGCCCAGGCCTCTTACGCAACAACCCCCAGGTGTGATAGATCCTTACGGCCGCACGCTGCCAGCGGACCACCTGGCGGCCGTCGATGCGCTCGTTCCAGTCATCCCCGTACGCTTGACGCAACGTCGACGACCACACCTCACAGTCCAGGACCCGAGCCCCGCACCCACATTGCCGATGCTCCATCATCCCGTGCTTCCACAGAAGCCGCAGATCTCCACAGGAGAAGAAACCATCGATCTGCCCGAGAACGTTGTCTAGCAATGTGCTGCCGGTTCTGGTCATCCCCATGATGAACAAGACCTTGGACCGTTGCGAAGAATCTTGTTGGGCCGGCATACCTTGGGGCGCATGGTGTCGGTGCCGACGTGGGACCGCGAGCCTTACGACTTCACTCAGCCCTTCCAAAGCGCCCAGAAAGTATCCGGGCTCTTCCCTCGCCAGCGTCTTGCCAAGCTGAAAGACAAGTCGACCCAGCAAGGCCCATGAAAACGCAACGCGCTGAAGCAGCGTCCCGTCTAGATTCTTCAAGAAGATGCGATGGTTGTTGACGATGTGCATGCGGGATTTCTCTCGGATGCTGATGCGAGCACCAGGCGACTTGAGATGCCGAAACCTGGCTCGGGGAGAGATCAGCAGCCTGTACTTCTTGCTGACCCGGTAGGAGAAGTCCACGTCCTCCTTGAGCGCGTAGCCCTCGAGAAACTCGTCGAAGGAAAACTCATCGAAGACGCGACTGCGAAACCCCAATCCGCACAATCGCAGCGCCTGTGCCTCTCGTGCATCAGTTGGAGAGATCGGCGTCGTGTAGAAGCCCGACGGGAGCACGCGTCCCCGTCGGTTCTTCGTGTGGCGAGAGAGCAGGAACAGCGTCTTGAAAACACGTACGGGCAGATTGCTGTAAGTGTCGTTCTCGACGGTGCCCTGGACGCCCCCCACCTGCTCGCCTCCCCTGTCGAAGGTGGCCAGCATCTCCTCGTGGAACCGACCGTCCAGCACGACGTCGTCGTCGACGACGAAAACGGGATCGCCGCGGCAGACCCTGGCGCCCATGTTGAGCTGACGGGTCCTGCCCGGCGCCGTCAGCTCGTAGACGAGCTCGATGCCCGACGACTCGAACATCTCGTCGAGCCAGTCCTTCGAGCTCTGGTCGCCTCCGTCTATGACGACGATCTCAAGCGGCAAGATGGATTGCATCATGATGCTTTCGATGCATCGCCTCAGGTCACTCGGGCGGTTGCGCGTACAGACCAAAAACGAAGAACCAGTCATCACGTCCTCCCCGGCCGCAGCCGACGCCACATCGTGTCGAGAACCAAGCGGTCGTCGGCTCCGATCCCTAGTTTCCCCAGGCACAGGAAGTAGACTGCAACGATAAGTACTCCACCCAAGAGAAGGGAGGATGGGCCGTCGAGGAGCGTAGCGGCCGTCCATCCCCCTGCGGCAGCCACGGCGCCGGCCGCCACACCCTTGAGCACGCCGGCGTCGAAGGGCCACATGCTCAACGTGCGCCTGACCGCGAGCACCCGGATCGTGTTAACCAGGATGATTGAAGTGCCCCACGCGGCGGCCGCGCCGACGATCCCGTAGCGGGGGATGAGCCACACGTTCAATCCCAGGTTCAGGACGAGAGCGAAGGTGTTGCTGGCCATCAGAAGAGCGGGGCGCCCGGACATGACGAGCATGTAGCCACAGGGCCCCGACGCCGCGTTGACCGTCTGCCCGATCGCAAGAAGCATGGTGACTCCTGCCCCCGTGGCGAAACCCGGGCCGAAGAAGCCGAGCAGCTCTCGTGGAAAGACGATCAGCACGAGGAGAGACGGCACCGCAAGCCGGAATATCCAGCTGGTTATCAACGCGTAGGTCCGCTGGAGGCTCTCGTAACGGCCTTTGCGGTAGAGATCGGCCACTAGGGGCGCGAAGGCCAAGGCGACGGGATTGATGAAGGTGGTGGCAAGCACCGTCAGACGAGTCGCCACCTGATACATGCCCACCTCCACCGGAGACCTATAGAGCCCGAGAAGGATCGTGTCGGCCCACAGAAGACCGTTGCTCGCAATCGCCGAGCCCCAGCTCAGGGAAGAGAACGTCAACAGCTCTCTCGTGCTGTAGCGAGCCCGGACCGTCTGTGGCCCCATCAGCCCCCTGAGCGCAAGGGCCGACAACACGGAGGACGCGACGTTCGTAACTAGGAGCGCCACCATCGCGCCGCGGACTCCCCAACCCGCCCACACGAGTCCAACCGTGAGAACGATCCTCATCGACGGCTCGAAGAAGAGGTTGATGCGAGCGTAAGGGCGCATCGTCTTGAAACCTCGCGTGGCGGCCAACGCCGCGTCGGTGAAGACGGTGGCCGGAAGTGACAGAGCGACGAGGCGAAGAAGCGCCGCCATGTGGGGATCCTCGAACGCGCTTGCGGCGAGCCACGGGCTCAGCGCGTAGAGCACCCCTCCGAGAGCAGCGGCGGCTCCGGCCGAGAGCAGCAGCCCCAAGCGGACCGTCCCCCGCAGCCGCGCGGCATCCCCGTCCGCTCGATGCAGGGCGACGAATCGCGTCAGCGATTGAGTGAAGCCACCCGCCGCCACGATGCCGAGGAGCGCGAGGAACGCGTAAGCCTGGAAGTAGAGCCCCGCCTGCCCGCGCCCGAGAAGACGCGCAAGCACCAGGGTGATTCCGAGCTTGAGGATCTGATTGAAGGTCGCGCCCGCGAGGTTGACCCCTCCCCCGCGCGCTATGCGGAGCACCTCTCGGCGGTGAACTTCACTTCCCATATCTTCATTTCCCGCGTCCGCCGCGCGCATCCGTTGGACCGGCTCGGCGTCAGACGGCAGCACCTCTGCACCGGAGCCTTTCGTCCCCTTAGCCATGCTGCACCGCCTCGTACATCTCGGCGAAACCTTGAGTCATGCGTTCAGCCGAGAACAACTTGTCGGCCCTCGCCTGCGCATTGCTCCCGATGGTGTGAAGGTGCTTGTTCGAGAGCGCGGCGAGGATCGCCTGACCGAGCTCGTCCGGCGCCGCCGGCGGCACCAGCCATCCGGTCTCCTCGTGGCACACGAGCTCGGGGACCCCCGCCGTAGCCGACGCCACAACCGGTAGCCCGGCGGCCATCGCCTCGATGATGGCGGACGGCAGGCCTTCGAACCGAGAGGGGAGCACGGAGAGATCCGCGCGCGCCATCAGCTCGGGAACGTCGTCCCTGTTGCCGAGCAAGATGACGTGCTCCTGGAGACCGGCCGAGGCGATCTGGGCGAGGAGGGCGCTGCGCTCGGGTCCCTCTCCGGCGACGACGAAACGGGCGTCCGGGCGCTCGGCCACCACCTTCTCTGACGCAACGATAAGGTCATCGAGTCCCTTCTGCGGGTGGAGACGGGCAACGATCAGACACACGATGTCCTCTGCGCTCACGCCGTGCCCCCCGAGATCGCGGGGCTCGGCGTTTCGCCAGCGGTCGAGGAGCAGGCCGTCGTAAACGACGTCAACGCGCTCCGGCGAGACTCCGAACGCATCGATCGTATTGTCGGCGACCGCCCGGGCGTTGGCGGCGAACAGTCGCACCGCGTCCGTCGTGCTCCGAGCCAGGACCATAACGCCTCGTCCCACCACGGGACCCAAGCGGACGAGGCAGTCGTCCGGATACATGTTCACCACGTTGTTGATCACCGGGATCCCTCGTCGCGCGGCAAGGCGCCCGAGAAGATCCGCTCGGATGGTCCTCGTGTGCACCACATCGGGCCGCCACGAGCGCAAGAGCGTAGCGAACCTTGTTGCGCCCCCCGGATCCCACATGCTGCGCATGGCGAGGTTGATCACCGTGACTCCGTGCTCGCGCGCCTCTTGGATGAGCGGGGACTCGTAGGGCCCGTGCGTCGCGGCGAGCACCGGTTCGATGCCCCGCTCCAGCAGACCCTCAGCCAGTATCGTCATCACTCGACCCGGACCCGAACCGTCCAGCGTCGAGACGAGGAGAAGCGCCCGCCGCGTCACCGAGCTCTAGTCGACATAGCCCAAACCGCGAAGATGCTCGAGAACGGCGGCCTCCTGATCGGCCGAGTAGACGCTGCTCTCCTCGCTGCGCTCCTGGCGCACCTTCGCCCCAACGACTCTGTCGCCCGCACCGCCGCCGACGAGAGAGTCGCCGTCGAGACCGGGAGTCTTCAGTCCGAGAAGCGTGAGGATCGTGGGCGCGATGTCGGCTGCCTCGCTTCTCTCAGAGGGTAGAGTCCCTGCTCCCCTGAGGGCCACTATGCCCTCGGCAGCATGTGTTCCCCACGCCGTCTTATCGCGCGACACCCACGGCTGCGCCGCGTGGAGGCCGTCGTGCAGGCCGACGGACTCATCCGCCATCTCGCACAGCAACTCAGGCGCCAGATCGGTAAGGGGCCCCTCGTATATCTCTTCACGCCGCCGAACCGCTCGCATTATCGGCGCGCCGCTCGGTTCACGCATGCTTTCGAGCAGCGCCACGACCTCCTCCTGCAGGGCACGATCGCTTGCATCGGCGAGTCGGACACCGCTCTCATAAGGAGGTGTCGTCCAGGCCCTCCTCGCCATGGGACCCGGTCCCCCGGACGCCTTGCTCTTCGCCCAGCGATGAAGGGCACGCGGAGCGAGGGCAGACATGCGAGAGCGCCCGACCCTGGCAACCGCGCGGCCCACAGAGCGCGACGGCGAAACGTTGATAATGCCCTCCGACGCCAACGCAACGTCGAAGAAGAGGTCGGCCCGCAACGGGCCAAAGCCGTGATCAGAGCAGGTGACGATCGCCGTGTCGGCGGGAACGCTCGATAGCAGCTCCCCGATCGCATCGTCGAGGGCAACAAGAGAAGCTCGTGCCTGCCGCCGGATGCGCTCACCGGCGCGCGATTCGTACATGCGGTGTCCCGGCACGAGCCACTTCCACCATGGGTGACCGAGACGATCGGGCAGGACGAACACGATCGCGAACAGATCCCAGGGCTCGGTGCGCGCCAACCATGCGGCCGCCCGTCCGCGCGCCTCGGTCATGTGGGCGAGCCTGTCCAAAGTCTTGGCGCCTTCCCGCGCCCCCTCTTGAACGGCGACGTCGACCACGTACTCGAACGGTTCGAGCCTCCCTTGTAGCTCTACCGGGTGCGTGAACGCGGATACGGGCGGCGTAGGCATGCCCGACACGAACAACCCGTCCACCGCTCTGGGCGGATAAGTGATGGGGACGTTCACGACGATCGAGCGCCCACCCGCTTCCCCCACGTGATCCCACACTCTAGGCCACGCCACGCGCGCGTCGGAGATAGGGCGGCCGTCGCCGTCGGTGAAACCGAAGACGCCGTGACGGCCGGGGTTGACGCCGGTCGTGATCGTGGTCCATGCCGGACCCGTATACGCCGGCATGGTCGAGAACAGCGATCCGGTGGATGACTCCTCGAGCAGCGCCCTCAGATTCGGAGTGCTTGCGGCGACCAAGGGGGCGGCCATGAAGCTCGAGGACAGGCCGTCGAGCCCGAGGAGAAGCACTCGGCGACTGGAGGACGTTGAGGTGACCGGGATCATCCCCGCGCTTTCGGTCTCCACCGAGGCGGGGTCGGTCACTTGGTGCACGGGCGACCCGTCTTGGTAACGTCCATTCTCCGATGCGAACCGGATGCCCTCTGCCTCATCCATCTCGCGCTCGGAAGGCACGAGCAGCCGACGATCGAGCCACATGATTATCAGGGCCGCCACCACCAGGCCCACCAAGAGCGCGAGGGCAACCGTCTGGATGATGTGCTCGGTGCGCGTGGTCTCGGGAGTGCTCGGGCCACCGATCACTCTCGAGGTCGCGGCGCGCACAACGCGAGTGGAGTTTGCGCTCCTGATGAGATCGGCGAAGCCGAGGCGCTCGGCCTCGAGCACGTCGATCTGAGAGTTGAGACGGCTGGCGCGGATCTCCCTGTCTTGGAGCCGGTCCCTCAGGGCATCGACCCGATCGCCCGAGAGCACGTCGGCCTCCAGCGTGTCGATCCGCTCCTCTAGCGCGTCCGTGTCCACTTCCACCTCACGAAGGGACGCCTCGAGCATCGCCTGTTCTTCCTGCAGGGGCTGGAGCTCCGCGGTGACGCGATCACTCAATTGTTGGATCTGCTCCTCCACGAGCGCATCGGATTCCTCGATGAGGGCTGTGCTGCCGAGTGAGACGGCTTCGCGTGCCACCTCGGGGGAACGAGCCTCGGCGCTCACGGTGAAGAAGGCGAGATCGCGGTCCTGTGACGCGCTGACCGAGACAAGCTCGGGTCCCACGGAACCGAGCTTGTCGCGCACATCCGCGTCGAGCTCTCCCCCCCCGTAAGAGGCGAGGATCACCGTGGACGAAGAGGTGTCGCGGGAGCTCACGTCCGCGACGGGGTCAAGATTGGGTATGTACACCTCTCCCTCGCTGGTGTAGCCCTTGGGAGTGCTCGACAGCGAAGGAATGGCGACGACCACGGAAACCAGAGCCCCCAGTAGCACAACCCAGCGACGTTTCCACAGCAAACTGATCCAACTCAAGGCGGTGTCCTCCCAAGGCTCAAGACCCTCGTTCGTCGTCCACGTCGAGGACGAGCAGTGGAGATGAAACAACACTGCCCAACTAGCAAGATACCATGAGCCTCCCAGAAACTGGAGGGGGTCGGTGGAGCATCTCTACTCCTTGGCTCCCAGGGGCGTCAGCGCCGTCCCTACGCGATCGAACCGAGTCGCGCCTCCCATCGACCAAGCGCTACTGCCGCGATCTTCACACCTCCCACGAGCGATGGAGCCGCCAGCCGCCCGAACGACCCACGCTCTTGCGACGCGGCGGCGGTCGGCGCCACTGAGCGCGCCGCCCGGAGACCTTCCGCGATGAGCGATCCTCGGCCGGCCCTCCTAAGCTCGTCGAAGATCCCGAGCCGCTCATAGATCGCGCCGATGTCCCGATAGCGCTTTACCATCTCCCTGACGCCCAGTCGATGAACGTGCCAAACGGATGCCTGTGGGACGTACGCGATACGGTGACCGAGATCCAGCAAGCGCTTGGCTATGCCCACGTCCTCGAAGGTCGAGATGTCCGTCGGGAATCGCACCGTCCGAAGGATCTCCGTGAGGAACGCGGAGCTGACATCAGAGAAATGAAACGTGCGCAGCCCGAGCTCCCTTATCCGGCCCTTCGTCTTGATCTCTGCTTCCTCCGGATAGAGGAAGCGGTATGTCCCCTCGCGTTCGGGATCGTCTTCGGGAGACATCTGACGACCGTAGCTTGCCTCCGCTCGACCATCGGCAAGTGGCTCGACGAGAGTGCTCAGCCACGACTCACCGGCAGGATGGGCATCTTGAGAGAGATAGACGACGACATCAGTGTCGCACGCGTCGAGCCCGCGATTGCGCGTGGAACCATGGCCGAAGGAGTGAGGCGGTATCGCCTCCCATGCGTCCGCGCCCTCGCGCAGGGCGCGGTTGAATAACCCCGTCGGATCGGGGCTCGAATCGATGACGTTGACCAGGATCGCGCCGGGGTAGCGCTGCCGGCGTATGAGCTCCATGGTTTCGACCTCTCGGGTGCCCGGCTCGTGCGCGAGAAGCACCACGGTCGCGTCGGGACGGATGATAGTCCCGGTCATGGAACCACCTCAGTAAGCACCTTGTCTTCTCAGGACGCAGGGGATCGTCTTGAGAAGGATCACGGCGTCGGTGACCAGGCTGCAGCGGGACAGGTACTCCAGGTCGAGGCGAACCCTCGTCTCGTAGGACAGGAGCGAACGTCCCGAGACCTGCCACAGACCCGTCAGCCCCGGCCTCACCTGCAGCACCGTGCCTCCGGCGTCCGCGTAGTACTCCTCGAGCTCGGAACGCAGCACGGGACGGGGGCCCACCAAGCTCATGTCACCGCGAAGGATGTTCAGGAGCTGAGGCACCTCGTCTAAGCTCAACCTGCGTAACACCTGCCCTACCGAAGTGACCCGGGGATCGCGCTGGAGCTTGAACGTCTCGCGAAACTCTCGATCCAGGGTCGGATCCGCTGCGAGGATGCTCGCGAGGGACGAGTCGGCATCGGGGCGCATGGTTCGCAGCTTGAGGACCGTCATATCGCGCCCCCCCGCGCCGACCCTCGACGACCTGTGATGGATCGGACGGCCCTCGGCGATGAGGATGATAGCCGCGAACACCGCATAGACGAGCAGCCACGCCGGCGCAGCTAGAACAACGATGATGAGATCGAGCACTCGCTTGCCAAAGTCTGCGTAGAACCCACGGATCTCGGTCTCGACGAGATGCAGGTGCGATGATGCCGAAGCTACTCGCTCCAATTCCTGACTGATGAACACCCCCCTCCGCGTGGGCGCGATCCAGCCCGCGCGAGTCCTCGTCTGCCGTGAATCCCACTCCGACGCTAACGTTAGCCGCGAGTCTCGTCCGCTTCATCATGCGAACGACGTAGGTTTGGCTGTGCCGGTTGAGTCCATATACGGGCTCTGGAGCGGCGTGCCCGACACATTACAGCCGCGACTGCCCGCGTATAGGTATTTGGGAGTAACCCTAATGTCGTTGCTCTGCAAAACAATGAACTCAGGGCACGCGATCGGCCGCGACAGACGAACCCCGCCGGCGACTATTCCCGCCGGCGACTATTCCCGCTGGCGACTATTCCACGTAACCGAGGGCTCGCAGGCGCTCCCGCACCTCTTCCTCCTCCTCCTCCGAGTAGCCCGCGCCCGCGCCCAACTCCGTCACGCCTGCCCCGCCCCGCTTGGTCGCTCGCGATCTGACCACGTCCTCCTCGAGAGCGGAGCTTAGAACCTTGCCGTCGACGTCTGACGGGATCGGCGCATCGCGCAGGAACAGCACCGTCGGTGCTATGTCGGCTATCTCGGCATCCTCGATGCGTCCCGGCTTCACCCCCGGACCGAGGAGGGCGACCATGCCGAACTGGTCGTGCCCTCCATTGAGGAGACGATCGTAGGGATCGTCCGGGAGGTGCTTCTTGACCAATTTGAAGGCCCTTCCGTCGGGGTAGCTGACGTCGAGGCAGGCCCCGCTGTCGACCCACTCGACGACGAGGTCGGGCGAGCGATCGACGAAAGGCCCCGAGTACGCCTCCTCTCGCCGCAGGACCCGCCTGACAATCGGCTCGCCGGTGCGTTCGCACACGGCAGACGTGAGCTCGTCGATGATCCTTTGTCGCACCGACTCGTACTCCTCCTCCGACACGATCCCCTTGGACTGGCGGCCCTCTAGGTTGATCCAGATCTCAGGTCGCTGCCCATCGGTATAGGCGAGCGTTCGAGACCAGTCCAACTTGGCAAATGACATCATGACCTCGAGACGTCGCCGCACCCACGGCAGTCGAGCAGAGAGCTTGTGTTTCATCTCCGGCGTGAGGCGCTTGTCGAACTGGCGGTACACCTTCGAGGCGGCGTCGATCGCAACGGAGCGCACGGTCGTTGCCTTCTGCCCCTCGACGCGATAGGCGAGAAGACCCAACTGCTCGAGCCAGCTCGGCAGCGCTCGCGCCAGTCCATCGTCGTAGCGTGCGCCGTGATCCGACACGACCACACAGATCGTGTCGGAACCGGCGACCTCCATGAGCTCACCCACGATGCGATCGAGGTGCTCATAGGTGTCCTGGATCGCCCTGCGGTCAAGCTCCCCGTCGTCCTCAGAGGGATCTCGCATCTGGCGCCAGAAGAAGTGTTGAACCACGTCGGACTCCGTGAACACGACCATGAACGCGTCCCATTCACGGGTCGTCATGAGCCGCGTAGCGACCGCTGCGCGCTTATCCATGGAACGATGAAGCCTGTCCAGTCCCTCCGCCGTTTCGCCGGCGACGACGTAGCGAGCAAGAGCCGCGTGCACGTGATACTCGCCTCCGGCGGCCTCCGCAACCTCGTGGCGCAGCTCGGGCGGGTAGGTGAACCGAGGATCCTCGGCGCTCGGGCTATCGTGGCCGGCGATCATCACACCGTTTACCTCTTCCGCCGGGAAGGTCAGCGGAACGTTGATGACGCCGACCTTCTGGCCTTCCTCCGACAGCACGCGCCAGAAGGCCTTCCCTCGACGGAAAGAGCCGTTCACGAACGTGTAGTCGTAGCTTTCGGGGTTGTCCTCGGTGAACCAGTAGATGCCGTGCTTTCCAGGATTCAGTCCCGTCACCATCGTCGACCACGCGGGCGCGCTGTTCCGATTCGGCACCGAGTTCATGGGTCCCCACGCTCCCTGCTCCAGGAAGCGCCCGATATTGGGGAGTCGGCCGTCCGCCACCCATTTCTCCACGAGATGAGGCGTCGCGGCGTCGAGACCGATTATCAGAACCTTCGGCATATCACTCACTTGTCTATGCCCCCGTGTCGTTCCCCGGTCGCCTCGCGGACGTCCGCCGCCGCGACGGGCCCCCGGCGTCATCAGAGGTACCCGAGCGCTCGTAGACGCTCCTCCACCTCGGCCGCTTCCTCCGCCGAGTATTCAGCCGCGGCGGTGGGCCCATCCTCGCCCGGCGCGCCGAACGTCGGAGGCCAGGACGCATAGGGTTCGGCGAGGGCCTCCGCCAGCACGCGACCGTCCATGTCGTCCGGAATGGGGACGCCCGCGAGATGCAGGACGGTGGGCGCGAGGTCCTCGAGGCGCGCGCCGTCGATCTCCGCCGATGCCTTGAACTGGGGGCCGTGCATAAGGAGCACTCCGAGAGGTCGATGCGCACCCGTTAGGTTGTTCATGAAGCCTTTGGCTGGCTTGCGTGACTCGACCTCTCCAAACCGTCCCTTGTATGCCAATCCCTCCACGGGCCGCTCGTAGAGCCAGTCGATCTGGAGATCGGGCGCGAGGTGGACATGCGGGCCCGAGTAGATCTCCTCCGGACGCCATACCGCTCCTACAACGCCTGCGCCGGTAGCCGGATCGGTGAGCTCGCGCACGACCTCGCGCAACTCCTCGACCAACGAGTCGTATCCCTCTCGCTCGACGATCCCATTTGGGTTGCGACCATCGAGGTTGATCCAGATACAGCTGCGCGTGTTGTCACAGTAAGCGCGCGTCCCCGACCAATCGATGTTCCCGAAGCGGACCTTGTACCCGAACCGGCTGTACAGCCCCGGCAGCGTTGTCTTGAGCAACCCTTTGACCCGCGGCCCAAGCCGCTTCGCCAAGCGGAAGGCGCGCCACGTCGAACCTTGCCCCCTTGCGGCTCGCCGCTTGACGTAGCCAAGCTCGGAGAGGATGTCGTTCAGAAACTCGGCCGCCGGTTGACGCCATCCCATGCCGTGATCCGACATGATGATGAGGCCGCAATCGGAGCCGGCGGTGTTCAGGAGGCGCGCCAGCGCGCGGTCCGCGTACTCGTATATCGGCCACAGAGCCTCTTGAGACTCGCTGTGGCGATCCCACAGGTAATGGGCCGCCTGATCGGTAGCCTTGATCATGAACATGAAGGTGTCCCACGGTTTGGTGGACATCAGGTACAGGGCCGCCCCGAGCCTCGACTCCTCCGCCCTCAGCGCCTCTGCGACGACGCGGTCGCGCCGCCCGGCGGACGCGTGGCCGGCGACCGCGGCATTGAGCCGATATGCCCCCGTCGCCGCCTGGACCTCGGTCATGAGGCCTTCGGGATGCGTGAAGTTGCGGCTCGCGACCGAAGGAGCGTCGAAGCCGGCAACCATCACCCCGTCGATCTGCTCTACGGGATAGGTGAGCGGCACGTTCATCACGCAGAGCTTGTGCCCGCCATCCGACAGAAGGCGCCACAGCGTGGTGGATCGGCGGTCCGCGGCGGTCACAAAACGAACCTCGCCGACCTCGTCGCCCTCCTCGGCAAACCAGAAGATGCCGTGCTTGCCGGGATTCTTACCAGTCATGAAGCTCGTCCACGCCGGCGCCGTGTTGATGTTCGGCACCGACTTGAGGTTGCACCAGGAGCCCTCGCGCATGATCCTCGCGAACGTCGGCATGCGACCCTGCTCAACCCACGGTCGGATCAGGTCGAAGGTCCCGCCATCGAGACCGAGTATGAGCAACCGGTTCGTCGCCGGCCCGTTACTCGACATAGCCAAGGGAACGGAGTCGTTCTCTGATCTCCGCCTCTTCCTCTTCGGAGTATCCGGCGCCCTCATCGGGCTTCATCGTCGCCTCGGCTCCACGCCTCGTCGTTCGAGCGCTTCGGACCTCTTCGTCGAACGCGTCGGTCAAGACCTTGCCATCGACGTCAGAAGGAATGGCGGCATCGCGCAGGAACAGCACGGTTGGAGCTACATCGGCTATCTGCGCGTCTTCGATGTGGCCGGCCTTCACTCCCGGTCCCAGCAACGCGACGATGCCATACTGATCGTGACCTCCGTTCACGAGGTGGTCGAACGGGTCGTCTGGGAGGTGCTGCTTCTGCAGCTTGTGGTTGGTCCCATCGGGATAACGGATGTCGAAACACGCACCTTCGTCCATCCACTGGACGACGAGGTCGGGAGAACGCTCGACGTACGGGCCCGAATAGGCCTCCTCGCGGCGCAGGACCCGGCGCACGAGCGGCTGCCCGGTCTTCACGCAAACGGCACTCGACATGCGGTCGATGATCTCCTGGCGCACCGACTCGTAGTCCTCGGGCGCCACGATCCCCTGGCTCTGACGTCCCTGAAGGTTGATCCAGATCTCGGGCCGCTTGCCGTCGGTGTAGGCCTTCGTCTTGGACCAGTCGACCTTGGCGAACGACATCATGACCTCGACGCGACGACGGAGCCACGGGAAGCGCCTGGATAGCTTGTGCTTCATCTCGGGCGACAGCGTCTTGTCGAGGCGCCGAAACAGCTTGCTTATCGTCGAGAACGCGACCGATCGAGCGCTCGTCTTGCGTTCTTCCTCACGGTACGTGAGCAGCCCGAGCTGCCCCAACCAGTTAGGCAGCGTGCGGGCGAGGCCCTCCTCGTGGCGAGCCCCGTGGTCGGACACGAGCACGACGACGGTGTCGTCATCAACCTTGCTCATAAGCTCACCCACCACCGCGTCGAGGTGCTCGTAGGTGTCGCGTATCGCATCCCGGTGGCGTTGGGGGTCCTCAGAAGCCGGGTCGTCCATGTGCTGCCAGAAGAAGTGCTGTACGACGTCGGACTCCGTGAACACGACCATGAACGTGTCCCACTCCCTCGAGCCCATCAAGTGCTCCGCCACCGCGGCCCGTTTGTCGATCGAACGATGCAGTCGATCCAAGCCCT
The DNA here is from genome assembly GCA_046262355.1 of Actinomycetota bacterium. Taxonomy (GTDB): domain Bacteria; phylum Actinomycetota; class CADDZG01; order CADDZG01; family WHSQ01; genus DATADD01. The sequence continues at coordinate 43,669 of JBHEMX010000040.1, forward strand.
CGTCCGCCTGTCCCGCAACGACGAAACGAGCGAGCGCGGGGTAGACGTAATACTCGCCTCCGGCGGTGGAGATGACCTCGTGTCTCAACTCCGATGGATAGGTGAAGCGCGGGTCCTCGGCGCTGGGACTGTCGAGGCCCGACACGAAGACACCGTTCACTTCTTCGGCCGGGAACGTCAAGGGGACGTTCATCACGCTGACGCGCTGGCCTTCCTCGGACAGCAGGCGCCAGAACGCCTTGCCTCGACGGTACGAGCCGTTGATGAACTGATACTCGTACGTCTCCGGCTTGTCCTCGGTGAACCAGTAGATGCCGTGCTTACCCGGGTTAAGGCCGGTAACCATCGTCGACCACGCGGGCGCGCTGTTCCGGTTGGGCACCGAGCTCATGGGACCCCACGCGCCCTCTGTCAAGAAGCGAGAGATGTTGGGCAAGCGGTCCTCCGCAACCCACTTCTCGACGAGCCGAGGAGTCAGCGCGTCCAGACCGATGATCAGCACCTTGGGTGCTTTGCTCACTCCGATCTCCCGACCTTCAGCTTGCTTCATCAGATGTGTCCCTTCTCCACCAAGTAATGCTTGAGCGCGTCGTCCCAGTCCCGCATGATCCCGGCGACCGTGTCAGAAGCTCGCTCGCTGCCAAGAGATGAGTTCTTCGGGCGGCGCGCCTTAGCGCCTTGCGCCTCCGACTCGATCGGCTCCGGAGCGACGTTCGAGCCGACCTGCTCGAGGATCTTGGAGGCAAAGCCGTGCCACGTCGTCGAGCCACCGTTGGTGAGGTGAAAGAGGCCCTCCGCTTCCTCTCTCACGAGGAGCTCCAGCCCTCTGGCGGCATCCCATGTGTACGTCGGGGACATGCTGATGTCGTTGACCACCTGCACCGGCCCGCCGGCCGCTCCCTTGGCGAGGATCGCCTCGACGAAGTTGCCTCCCTTTCCACTCGCCCCGGCAACGCCGAAGAGGCTCGCGACCCTGACGACCAGCCATCGCGAGCAGCCCTGGCGCAGGAGGTGCTCGCCTGCGAGCTTAGAAGCGCCGTAGACGTTGAGCGGAGAAGTGACGTCCTCCTCCACGTACGGCGCGCCCTTGGCGCCGTCGAAAACGTAGTCGCTGCTGATGAAGACGCACAGCGCGCCTCGCTCGTCGCACGCTCGGGCGACGTTGACAGAGCCCACGGAGTTGATCTGAAAGGTCTTGTCCACTTGGCTCTCGCACTCGTCGACGCGATGGTAGGCGGCACAGTTGACGACGACGTCGGCGGCGGCGTCTCGAAGCACGTCGCGCACCTGGTCCGCTCTGGTCACCTCGACGTCGCCATGGCCGAGGGGCACGAGGTCGTAGCCGCCCCTGTCCCCGAACGCCCGCACGAGGTCGCTCCCGAGCTGGCCGCTCGCCCCGAGCACCGCCACCCTCACAACAGCACACCCTCCAGCTCGATCTCTTGGAGGAGACCGCGCATCTCGATCAGGCTCTTGTACCACTCCAGCGTGATCATCTTGGGGTCGTTGGGGTCGAGCTCGCCGGACGCCAGGGCGTGGTGAACCTCCCTCGCGCCGTCTGCGGGCGAGAGCTGTGCGGAGAACCCGAGCACGTGTCCGATCTTGTCGAAGCGTACCTGATACGAGCGATGATCCGGAGAGCCGTACCAGTCGTAGTTGAATGGTAACCCGACTGCGTCCGCGACCATCTCGGCCAGCGGCATGATCTGACAGTTCTGGTCGTTGGACCCGACGTTGAAGATCTCGCCGTTGACGTTGCTCGTCGGCGCCTCAAGGGCCATCCTCATGGCGCGCGACGTGTCCTTGACGTGCACGAACGGCCTCCACTGGAGACCATCTCGAAGGATCGGCAGGCGCCCCGTCTGGTACAGACCCCGCACCATCCCGTTGATCGCGAGGTCAAAGCGCATGCGAGGCGAGAGGCCGTAGACCGTGGCCTGGCGAAGAACGACCACGCAGAACGAGTCATCGGAGAGATACAGGATGTCTCGTTCGGCACCCAAGTTGGCCTTGGCGTATGTCGTCAAGGGATTGACCGGTGAGGACTCGTCCAGGACACCGTCCTGAAACCCGTAGATGCTGCACGAGGAGGGCAGGATGTAGCGCTCGACGCCGTGGTTCTTCGCCAGACGCGCGACCCGGGCGCGTCCTCGATGGTTGATCTCCCACGTTTTCTCGGGCTCCATCTCACCGGCCGGATCGTTCGAGAGGGCCGCGAGGTCGATCACAGCGAAGACATCCTCGAAGAAGGACTCATCCATCCAGCGGATGTCGGTCCGAACCACTCGGAGCTTCTCGTCCTCGGGGGGAAGGCTGTCGCGGCCGAAGAAGAAACGGTCGATCGCCAGCACCCGGTAACCGGCGTCGAGCAGGGTCCTCGTGAGCACCGAACCGATGTAGCCGCCGGCGCCTGTGACCAGCACCGTTTTCATCGGCCGTCCCCCTCATAGACGAACCCGTTGTCGGCGTCCGCCAGCAAAGGCATCCCTTCGTCCTTGTCCGAGAGGATGACCTCGTCGATCGGCAGCTCGAGGCCGATGGCGGGATCGTTCCACCTGACTCCCCGGTCACACTCCGGCGCGTACTCCGCCGTGACCTTGTAGAGGACGTCGGCCTCGTCGCTCAAGGTGCAGAATCCGTGAGCGAAACCGGCCGGCACGAAGAGCATGAGCCCGTTCTTGTCCGACAGCGTCGCCGTGACGTACTTGCCGTAGGTCGGCGACCCGACCCGGATATCGACCGCCACATCGAGGATCTCGCCCCGGAACGCCTTGACGAGCTTTCCCTGTGCGCTGGGGGGGTTCTGGTAGTGGAGGCCGCGGAAGACGCCGCGGTGCGAATGAGAGTAATTGTCCTGAACGAAGCGATCGTCGATCCCGCCCAAGGCGAACTCCGACGACTTGTAGGTCTCCATGAAGAACCCGCGATGGTCGTCGAAGCTTTTCGCTTCGACGACCACCACCTCCGGGATCTCCAGGCCGTCAAACCGAAACGGCATGGGGTGCTCCTTGCGCTTTCTCGAACAACAGGTCGACGGCGTGGTGTGCGAAGGCCATCGACGAAGTGAACGCAGGAGAGATGGCGTTCAGCACGTGCAGGACGCCCTGCTCGCGGTGAGTGACGAAATCCATGACCAGCTTCTTCGTGGGCCAGTGGACGAGCTGCGGACGGATGCCCACCTTGTCCGTGGCCTCCAGGTCGTCCAGGCGCAGCCCGGGGATCAACGCGCGCGCTTCGTTGAAGAGCACTCTCTTCCAATACTTCCGCGGCTCGGTTAGCGCCGCCGTGCGAAATGCGGCGTTGCGCATCAGCAGGACGGCGTCACGCACGAGGATCGAGGGCGCCTCCCACGTCCATCCGTCGAACGCCCCGTAGTTCTCGCGGCCAAAAGCCGGGATGGCGGTGGGGCCAACGTAGACGTCGCCACTGACACCGCGCGTGAAGTGCGCCCCGAGGAATGGATTCTGCAGATCGGGGACGGGGTAAACGCTGCCGCGCACGAGCGACGCCCGGCTCTTCGCGAGTTTCCTGTACGTTCCCTTGAAGGGCAGAATCCTGTACTCCCTGGCGACGCCGAATCTATGGGCGATCTTGTCCGCGAAAGAACCGGCGGCGTTCACCAGTCGATCGAAACCGATGACTCCCTGGGAAGTCTGCAGCTTGCGGTCACCGGCCGGTCCGCTCACCTGAGTGCCATAGGACATCGTCACCTTGCCCGACCCCTCGAGCTCTCGTTCTAGAGCCCGCAGCACCTCCTTGGGATCCACTACGGCGGTCGCGGGCGAATACAAAGCTCTCTCGTACGTAGCCGCGTGCGGCTCGAGCCGCGCAAGCTCAGACGGGTCGATGACGGAAGCATCGGCGCCACAGGCGTCGGCTCTCACCTTCAGCTCGTCGAGCGCCGAGAGCTGACCCTGGTTGACCGCGACGATGACCTTGCCGGTCTCGTGAAAGATCACCCCGGAGTCGCGACAGAACTGTTTCATCCGGCGCCCGCCCTCGGAGCAGTAGCGAGCCTTCAGAGTGCCCGGTGAGTAGTAGATGCCGGCGTGGATCACGCCGCTGTTGCGGCCGCTGGCGTGGGCGCCCGAAGCCGCTTCTTTATCCACTATGGAGATGCTGTCGGCGCCACGGCTCAACAGCTCTCGGGCGATCGTAAGTCCCGTTATGCCGGCACCCACGACCAAGAACTCGCAATCGCGACTCAAGGTCGGTAACGTCCCTCCCAGCTAGAATATCCCCTCTTCGCCTTCCAGGCGAAGCTTTTCCCGCCTTCAAGGAGGGTAGAGCATAGCGAAATCACCCTGCAAGTTCCAGTGAGGACGGAGGTTTCGGCATGAGAGGCGTAGTGCTCGCGGGGGGTCTCGGCACGAGGCTGGGGCCGATGACTCGAGTCACCAACAAGCACCTTCTCGATGTCTTCGACGAGCCCATGATCCATTTCCCCATCCTCACGCTCGCCCGCGCCGGCATAAGGGACCTAGTGCTCGTGACGGGGAAGGAGATCGATCAGTTCAAGACACTCCTGGGAGACGGCGGGGAGCTCGGCGTGCGCTTGTCCTACGCCCAGCAGGAGGGCGAGCAGGGCATCGCTCACGCCTTGTTGCAGGCCGCTCCTGAGCTCGGCGACGAGCCCGTCGCCGTCATCCTAGGAGACAACATCTTTCAGGAGAACCTCAAGCCCTACATAACCTCCTTCAAGGGGCGGTCCAGGGGCGCGAAGCTTCTGCTCAAGCGGGTCTCCCTCGACGACGCCCGCCGGTTCGGGGTTGCCTCCGTGAGCGGCGACCGGATCACCGGAATCGTCGAAAAGCCCCAGAACCCGGATAGCGACCTGGTCGTCGTGGGGTGCTACATGTACGATGCTCGGGTTTTCGATCTGATCCGGTCGCTCGAGCCGTCTGGCCGCGGCGAGTACGAGATCACCGACGTAAACAACGCGTACATCTCGACGGGCGAGATGTCCTTTGACGTTTTACGGGGGTGGTGGACGGATGCCGGCACGCCGCAGAGCAAACTCAAAGCATCGATCCTCGTCGCTCTCAACAAAGGGGTCACTTTCCACGCCTGATCAGAAACTTAGGCCGTTCGCGGTATGCGAATACGGTTTATGCATGATGCGGGTGATGTTCTCATTTGCCGTCGAAGGCCGACAAGACGGCAAGCCGGAGTGTGCGCGAGGCTTCAGCGGTAATGGAGGCAGGGAACTTGCGGCTTGCGGTAAGCTGACGACCAACCGGGGCGGATCAGGAGGAAGAACCAATTGCGAGTCAACACACCTATTCGGCACCTCCTTGCTGTTGGTGCAGCGGGGGCTCTTGTAGTCGCTGCGAGCGCTGCCGTCTCGGCTCCCGCCGGTGAGGCCCATCTTCCAGACCTTCAGACAAAGCGCGCCACTCTCAAGAACCGTCTCACGATCGACACCTCGACGGGGAAAAAGCTGCTGCGCTTCTCCAACACCGTCTGGAATGCCGGAGACGGGCCGCTCGAGGTCCGTCCTGACAACAGCGGGGCCACGAATTCGACACAGGCGTACCAGCGGGTGTTCACCCACGACGATCAGGGAACGTGGCAGCTTGTGGAGGAGTTCCTGGTCGGGACCTTCCAGTTCCATGAAGAGCACAATCATTGGCATTTCTCAGACTTTGCACTCTATGAACTGCGTGACGTAGCCGCTGGCGGGGGCGTCGGCACGATCAAGCGCACCGGCCAAAAGGAAACGTTCTGCATCGCCGACACCACGCAGGTCAATTCAGGGTTAGAGCATTCTCCGGCACGGAGGGTATATCGGGTCGGGAGCTGCGATCAGAACAGCAACGCGGGGCTGTCCGTTGGGTGGGGCGACACGTACCGGTGGGACCTCCCTGGGCAGGAGATCGACATAACCGGCCTACCAGACGGGCAGTATTGGTTGGTTTCGACCGCGGACCCGAAGAATCGGTTGCGCGAGACGAATGACGGGAACAACACCGCAAAGCTCAAGATCCAGATCACCGGCGACACCGTGGCTCCGGCCGGCTAACCACCAAGTCACCCTCGCTCCCGACCCTCTCGCCTCGGACAGCTAGCGTGCCGGGCCCCCGAGTTCAACAACGCTCGGTTGTGCGACATGCGCATCATCTCCGGGTCGCCGAAGCGGTTAGCGTGTCCGCCTGTGCGAAACGAGCGCAGCCCGGCCCGTGCGCACTTCCGAGTACCACCACGACGTCTTCCTCCGCACCTTTCGCTGCGTGTCGCCCCTGCGCACCACGACGCGTGGCAGCGCATACGGATCGATGGCGTTCGATCTCTTCGCCGTGCGGAACGCGTGACTGAAACCTGCCCGTCGCGCGGCCCGGCGGACGCGTTCGCTCTCGAGTCCTCGGGGATAGGCAAGGAAGCTCACGGGAGTACTCAAGATGTCTTCCAGCACCTCTCGGCTCTCGCTCAGCTCCCGCTCGCACTCTTCATCGCTCAGGGTCGTAAGAGCCGCATGTGTGTGGCTGTGTGACCCGAAGCGGATGCCGGCTTCCCGCATCTCGAGGACCTGGTCCCGCGTCAGCGCCCTTGGCGGTGACAGGAATGGCTCGTCGATCCAGTCCACGCCCGCGTTGCCATCCACGAGCGTCTTTGTGACCACGAAGATAGTGGCCGGAAGCCGATAGGTCGCGAGGGTTGGAAACGCGTGGTCGAAGACGTCGCTAAGGCCATCGTCGAAGGTGATGCCGACGGCTCCATCGGAGAGGCGGCCGGAAGATGACATCCGGCCCACCGCATCAACGAGGTCGATAGTCGACCCCCTGCTCGCCAACCACGAGCAGTGCTTGTCGAACGCCTTCGTCGTCACACCGTAGGTCCAATCCCAGCCATCTGAGACCGAGTGGTAACAGAGGATCGACATCAGCCCTGTCCCCGCTCAATCACTCGAGCACTTCTGCGTAGGCACGCTTTGGCGGCCGGGCGAAGTCGCGTCCAGTAGAGAGCGAGCGCTCTGTGCGGACCTCTGTACGCTTTGACGCTGGTCCGAGGGCGGAGCTCGGATGCCCAACGCATCTTGTAGTGGTCCGGTCCCCCGAGGAAGTCGTAGAAGCGCGAGCCTTCGTCTATGGCTGCGTGCAGGGCCTCGCCTCGAAGCAACAGTCCCGGAGACAGCGACGAAAAGCGCTCGTCGTAGCCCGTCTTGATTAGAAAGGAACCACCGGCGAACCTGCAGGAGAGATCGCCGGCGATCGCCACCCCGTCGAGCTCGAGAAGGTGGAGCCGAAGCCAACCGGCTTGAGCCGCGCCGTAGGCAAATCCGCGGTACAGGAGCTCTGTGCGCACGTTGCTCTGGATCGCAGTTTGCGCCGCCGCCCTCCATCCACTGCCCTCAACAGCGATGAAGGCATCGAGATCCTTCGTGAGTCCCGGGCCTCTAGATATGGTGCGAAACGAAACCGACCCCTCGCGCTCGAGGGCTCGACGTCGGTTTCCCAACGCCTTGCGCAACTTGCGGCCAACCGTTGCCAACAGCTCATCCCACGTGTCGGGCAGCGTCAGATACGGGCTCCCCCTTGTGGTGAACTCGAGGAACGAATACCCGGCTTCCTGAAACACTTGGCGGGCGCACTGCAGGCTCGCCTGATTCCGCATCGCCCGAAGATCGACCTGTCCGGGGCGGAGGCTGCAGAGCTCAAACCACATGGCCCGCCTCGCCTCGTCGTCGGCCGCAACAACATCCCAATCTTCGCTGTAAGCGTTCGTCGCCGAGGTCAATCGGCGTCGCCCATCGGTGGCATAGCAGACCCCCCCTCGGAGCGACCCCTGCGCGTCTCGAAGCAACAAGCACGATGATCGGTCGCCACCGAAGCTCTCCCACCAGGACGCAAGCCACTCGACCGTGAGGAACGGCGTCCCGGCGGCGAGCGCAAGCGGGTTCCATTCCTCCGCAACGGCGCGCAAGCCGTCGGCACACGTCAGGATCTCCGCACGACCGTGAGTCATCTCTGGCCTTCAACGAACTTGCGAGCGCGACCCATCAATCGAGAGCTCGCTCGACGAGCCCGAATCTGGCCGTAGGCGCCGCGCCCGATCCGTTTGAGCGTCAGCTCGGCACGCGCGAGGGGAAAGCGCCCCGTGGGGGGCACAAGCGTTAGACGCTCGAGAGTCTGCTCCTCATCCGCGAGACGATACTTGTACTCTTGTCGTCCCGGCCCCAGCTCGAAACGAGCGTCTCCGACGCTCCAAGCGTGTTCCAGGCTGGCAAGGAGCGTTTGCATCGCGGGCCGATACTGTGCCCAGCCCTCGTCAAAGCCACCGAGCCAATAGGATACATTGCCGCCCGCGCACACGAAGAGCTGCACGCTGACAGGCCGACCTTCGACCTCGATGGACCACACCCGCAACCGGTTGCCTGCGCTCAACTCCGCCCCGACCTCGAGCAACATCGCCTCGACCTTCGGAGTGAGTACGGCAGACCCACCGCGCGACGCCCAGCGAGCGTGATGAAGGCCGAAGAACGAAGTCAGAGCGCTCATCGTTTCGCTTCGTGAACATGCAAGCGTTGCGTGTCCGCCGTGCTGTTCCAAGCGCCGACGCCCCCGGCGCATGCCCTGTCGGAAGTTCTTGCTCTTGGAGTCGAGCCAGGCCTCGAAGCCTCCTCCGCTCAACGACATGAATGGGACCCCTCGCTTCAGATCCCTGTGGATGAACGGCCGCCTCTTGCCGGGCCACGTGGCAACCATCTGAGACGACACCGACGAGCCTGCCCGGATGCCATCGAAAGTGACAAGGTCGGGCGGGGGATCGGCCACCGACAGGGCCCAGCAAAGCGCCTGCACCGCCTCGCGACCAACATCTGGGCGCACGAGAGGCTCACGTTGCGGAGAGACGCCCAAACCGAGAAGACCGTAGCGCACGAGACCCTTGCTTCTGGTGGCGAAAAAGGGGGCGATCCCGACAACGTCGTCTCCGTCACGCGCTATCGCCACGCGAAGCATGGATCGCTCAGGCGCGACGTGACGCCACCACGGAAGCATCCATCCCGGCGCGCAGTAAGGGAGCCCCGACCCGGTGGCCAGAGCGTCCCAGCCGGCGCGCCACGGTTCAAGGTCGCCCGGGTCTTCGATGAGGTTGCCTGTGATCACGACGTTCCGGCGCGGCCCTCTGAAACGAGTCGCTCTTCCGTTGTTGTGCGCGCGAGGCGCCTGATCTCGCGCAAACCGTCGAGCAGTCCGAGGAGGTAAGCGGCGCGTCCCGTAGCCGCGCTCTTGGTGATCTCCAGCAACGTTGTTCCGATCATCGCCCACGCGAACGCGGCCCGGTATCGGGGTGTGCTCGGAAGGTTCTTGCCGAACAAGCGATACTCGTTCACTAGTTGCATGGCCACCAACCGACGAGCGTCGATGCGCGCACCCGGCGCCTTGCGGTGACTGAAGCGTGCATCCGGAGTGATCACGAGTCTGTACCTCCTGCTGACTCGGTAGGAGAAGTCGATGTCGTCTCGCAGGCACGGTCCGTCGAGGGATTCGTCGAAGCGGAACTCGTCGAGCACATGGCGGCGATATGCAGTGGCCCCCGTCCACAGCACCTCGCTCCCGATGGCGTGCTCCGGATCGACCGGGATAGTGTGGTGACCTGATGGAAGCATCCGTCCCGGCGCCGACTTCGTGCGGCGTGTCAAGAGGAAGAAGGCCTTGAACGCTCGGACCGGCCACGCTCGGCAACCGTTGTCGTTCATCGTCGCCTGAACGCCACCGATACCGCAGTCTCCGGAACTGAAGGTTTGCAGCATGGCAGCGTGGAAATTGGGGTCGAGCTCGGCATCGTCGTCGACGAAGAAGACCGGATCACCGCTGCTCGCCGCGACTCCCAGGTTTCGCTGCCGCGTGAGCCAGGGTTCGGCTCGGAGCTGCACGAGCTCCGTGATCCCTCCAGCACCGAGCATTTGGGCCCCGATATCCACCTCCTCGTCGCTGGAGTCGACGATGACGATCTCGTCCGGTGGCACCGTTTGCCCCAGGACGCTGCGCAGACAGCGGTGCAATTCCTTGGGCCGGTTGTAGGTGGCGATGACGAAGCTCGATCCCATCAGGCGGTCCTCGGTCGGAAACGACGTGCCACGGCGGCGAGCACGAGGCGATCGTCGGCGTCCACGCCAAGCCACAGAACCGCTCCCATGTAGGCGAGCGCGATCGTCCCCGCCCCCGCCACGAGTTCCGTGATACCTGTCGTAAAAACGCTCATTCCCAAGGCCGCAGCCACCGCCACGAGGGCGGCGGCGGCTCCCTTCGCAAGGCCAAGCGTGAAGGGCGACATGCGTAGCACCAACCAGACCTGCACGAGTCTGACCGAGTTCATAGCGACGATCTCGAGCGTCCACGCGAACGCCGCTCCTGTGACTCCGTAGCGCGGGATCAACCACAAGTTAAGCCCGACGTTCATGATCACCGACACGACGTTGGTGAGCATGACCAAGGTCGCGTGACCGGACATCAACAGCATGAAGCCGCAGGGTCCCGTCGCGGCATTGAACATCTGTGCGCAGGCGAGAACCACGGTGATCCCCGCTGCGGCCGCGAAACCTGGTCCAAAGATGGACAGTAGCTGCTCAGGGAAAAGGATGAGCAACAGGAATCCCGGCAGGCCGAGCCGGACGATCCAGCTCGTCACCAGGGCGTAGCTACGTTGGAGTTCCTCTAGATGACCGCGGCGATAGAGGTCGGCGATGCGTGGAGCGAAGGAAGTCGCGACCGGCCCTGCAACAAGCGTCGCAAGCAACGTCACTCGGGTTGCGACCACGTATATGCCGACTGCGCTCGATGGCCTGAAGATCCCCAGGATGATCGCGTCCGCCCATAACACCGCGTTATCGGCGAGCGATGACATCCACGTCTTGCCGGAGAAGGACAGCAGCTCACGTACAGAGTAGCGGGCGGCCGGCTGCTCGCCTCCCAATATCTTCTTTAGCGTGATACCGGCGAGGATCGCTGCCAGGCAATTGGTAACGAGTATGGCCAGCACTGCACCCTCCAAGCCTGCGCCGAACCCCAACAGGATGCCGGTGAGCACGATCCGCATCGAGGATTCGAAGAAGAAGTTGATGAGCACGTATGACCTCATCGTCTTGAAGCCGCGCGTCGCCGCGAGAGCGGCATCGGTGAAGACGGTCGCCGGCAAAGCGAGGGCAATGATTCGCAACGAAGCACTCAGAGCGGGCGCGTCGAAGACCGAATGCGACAACCAGGGGGCGGACGCAAAGAGGACGATCGCAACGACCCCGGCGCTGCCGGTCGAAAAAGCAAGCCCGAGCCGAACGGTGCCGAGCAGAGCGCCTGCGTCCTGGTCGGCTCTGTGAACGGCGACGAAGCGGGTGAGCGACTGAATGAAGCCGCCCGATGCGAGCAGGCTCAAGAAAGCGAGGAAAGCAAAGGCTTGATAGTAGAGACCTGCTTCCGACGGCCCCAGGAGACGCGCGATGAGAAAGGTGATGCCGAAACGGATCAAGTGGTTGAACAACGCGCCGGCAAGGTTGAGGCTCCCTCCACGGGCTATGCCGACGAGCTCCGAGCTCTCCCCTCCAGGGTTGGGCTTCAGGACGGAGCCCTCATGACATGTTCCGCCGAAGAGAACGGTGCGTCGAAGGGCTGGGCCTCGAAGCCGCTGGTGTCGTAGTCATGTTCGATGACTGCTTAGCACCGCCCGCCCGGAACGCTGCCGCTGCGTCCTATCCCCTCTATAGCATCTCGGTCCGCCTGCCGTCTATCTAGAGGCACGATTCTAGCCGAGTCGAGGACATGCCGAACCACGCAACCCGTTCGGGGATGAAATACAAGGTGGATACATGTCTGGAGCGAGGTTGCTTCCCTGAGGACCTTCGCCAAACAGAGCCAAGCTTCCAGACGACCTCACCGTCGTCTCGCTCGAAGGTTTTTCTTCCAGCGAGCACTTAACAGCGCTCGCCGCGCTGCCGATAGACTCCTCGAGAGAGAAGCTCCCCAAGGGCAAACTCGCCGTGAGGCGGGGGCGCAAAGCCAGGGGCCTCCGAAGCGGAGGTCGCCCAGCCGACGAAGGAGGAGAGACACATGCCTCGAAGATCGATCGTGGCCGTTTCGCTGGCCGTGCTGTTCCCAATGCTACTGGGAACCGTGGCCGCTCTGGCAGGCGGGCTGCAAGCCCGTACGGATACCAAGCGCCTCGTCAGGACCAACCAGGGCAAGTCGGTCGAGAGGCGGCCGTCGGAATCCAGAAAGGGAAAAGTCGCGGTTTCGGCAGAGGTCCAAACTGAGCCCGCCGTGGAGGCCCCGGAGGAGCCCGCCGTGGAGGCTCCGGAGGAGTCTTCCCTCGATACATCTTCATCTTCGGGCGTCAAGAGCTACGTGTTTGTCAACTCCAAGGAACTGGCAACCGTTGCACCAAGCACGTCGGTAGCCATAGTCAAGGGGCGCTTGCCGAGCAAAGACTTCCGGCAGACGAACGAGATGACGTCCTTCCTAACCAGCCTCGTCAACTACGAGCAGTCCGCCGCTCTGAACGACACCGAGGCGGCCTTCGCGGAGTCGATGGGATACCTGGCGAAGACGTGCTCGGGCGACGTGATCCACCCGAGGAATATTCCCCAGGTAACGCTCATGAACCTAGCGAACCCCGAGGCGGTGGCATGGCGGGCGGCCATGGTCTCGGATGAGACCGCGACCGGCTACGACCAGACCTATCTCGACACGCTCGGGGCTTTCTACCCCGACAGCTTTTACACCGGCCACCCGTGTGTCGACGGGGTTCCGGTAACGAACACTCAGTGGCGTGACGGATCCGTCGCACTCATCAGCGCGGTGCGCGATCTCACCGGCAAGCCGGTGATCGCCAACGGTCGGGCGCTCGGAGCATCCGGGGGCTACTTCAAGAACCAGGCCGACGCGGACATGCTCATCACCGCCGCAGACGGCATCCAGATCGAGCAGTTCGCCCGTAGCACCACGCCTGAGAGGCTCGCGCAGGACGTCGCTTACCTTCAGGTGCTTGCGGCGAAGGGCAAGACCGCTTACGCCAAGTGCAAGTCGACGCTGGCCATCTGCGAGGCAACCTTCGCCGGCGGGGCCGGCCCGGACGCGTATCTAGCGGCGCCGGACGGGTAAGCGCCCAAGGGGCGCTCCCGACCAGAGGCGCCTTACAGGTCACCTCCGGCCGTGTCCGCCGGCGCGAGTCCAACCTCAGCGGCCCCATCGTCCTCTGCCGACACCGGAAAAGGCAGGGCGACGGGGTCGGCGTCGGCGCGACTACGCCTGTGCTCGTCGAAGCGGTCCAGCCCCAGACCGGTCACGTCGACGACGCCGGTCTCTCCTCGGAGCGCCAGGTCGGCCGCGGCGCGCGCCAATGCGGGGCCCCACATCATCCCGTGCCCCCCGGCGGACGCGATCGTCACTCCCTCGATGCGCTCGCCGGCCGGTGTCGTCGCCGGCCCCACGATCGGGAGATGGTCCGGCGTGAAGTCGATGGTGGCCGCCCACACCTTGCGCAACCCGAGCCCGGCCATCGCCAGGACCAACCGAGCGAGCCGCTTGCGCATCTTCTTGAGATAAGGCCAGTCGATCTCGCGCGCCAAGCCGGGCCGCTCCGCCGGGTTGCTCATGCCGAACAACAAGCCGCCCTCCTCGAGGCGCCAGTAGAGACCGGCGCCGACGTCGAAGACCATGGGGAGGCGCTCGACGTCGAAGGCTGGATGGGGTTCGGTCACCGCGACCTGATGACGGGCGCCGCCCACGGGCACGCTCAGATCGAGCAGGCGCCCCACCGCCCGCAGGCTCGGCCCCCCGGTCACGATCACACGCTCCGTGTCGATCACACCGAGCGGCGTCTCCACGCCGGTGACGCGCCTCTGTCCCGCGCGCACGGTCGTACGGAAGCCGGTGCAGGCCGTGCGCTCGCGCAGCTCGACGCCGGCCCGCTGCATGGCCAGTGAATACGCCCGCACGTTTCGCGGCGGGTCGATGGCCCCGTCCGTGCCGATGTAGCTGCCGCCCCGGTGCCCGGCATCGGCGAGGACACCCGTCGCGGCAACGGCCTCGGCGGGCTCCAGCCACGTGACGTCGAGGCCCAGTCCTCGCTGCATGGCGATCCGCTCGCGCGCCTGGCGAACGTCCGCGCGGGTGATCGCGAGCAGCAGATAGCCGAGCTCGCGGAACCCGGAGTCCGTCCCCAGCAACGACGACTGCCGGTTGTAGAAATCGATCGACCAGCGCCCCAGACGAACGGTCGCGTCCGTGCCCCCCCCTGGGCGCGCACGATGCCCGCGGCGCGGGAGCTGGCGCCGTGCCCGGCGACGTCCTTCTCGAGCACGACGACTCTCCCGGCCCCCTGAGACGCGGCGAAATAGGACGCCCACCCGCCGATCGTGCCCGCGCCGATCACGACGAGATCCGCGCTCTCGGGCATCCTCGGTCCTCCTCCGGGCGATCCGCCGCGCCTCGGCTCGCGCACGACGGGAGCAGGCTAGCACCGGCCCCAGGATGGTCCGGAGGTGCTCGAGGGGTGGCGGGCCCCCACTCTCGGCGCAGCGCGCGGAACAACCTCCAACCGCCACGCGCAAGCCACCTACGCCGGCATGCCGGGCATGCGGCCCAGGCCCCCCTTGCGGCCGCGGGCACCGCAGAGTGACGGTCTGGTGTAGTAGGGGCTGGGACCAGTCCGTGGAGGGCCGACCACTGGACGACAGTGAGCTAGTCGAGCGAGCGCAACGTGGCGACGTCGACGCATACGAGGAGCTCGTGAGGAGATACCAGGGCATCGCCCATCGAACCGCATACCTCGTTACGGGTCGAGCCGCCGAGGCCGAGGACGCGGCGCAGGTCGCCTTCACCAAGGCGTACTACGCGCTGGGCCGCTTCCGGGCCGGCGCGCCGTTCCGTCCGTGGTTGCTTCAGATCGTCGCCAACGAAGCTCGCAACCAGAGGAGGTCTGCGGGCCGGCGCCCCGGGCTCGAGCTCCGCCTCGCCGAGGACCGCCCCCGGGTAGATGCCGCCCCATCTCCCGAGGCGGCGGTCCTCGCGAGCGAGCCCCGGCAGGAGCTCGTCGCGGCGTTCAACAAGCTGCGACCGCTAGTGTCCTGTAACAGGAGTTCCTTGACTATTCATAGCGGGTGGGAGACAATGACGGAATGGCGAACCGTGCCACGTCTGTCGCACTGGCTCCGGGAGATGCACAAGAGTTGGCAGCACGTGCACGGTCAAAGGCTTTGTCGGCGCGTGAGGTCGAGCGAGCTCGCATAGTGCTGCTCGCGGCCCAGGGATTGCCCGCT
>JBHEMX010000041.1:0-8531 GCA_046262355.1 Actinomycetota bacterium
CAGAGCTCCGGGTGGTTCGAGGCGTATCTAGGCGTCCGCAGCAACAAGGACGCGCTGCCGGCTTATGGATGGGTGTTCCCGGTAGGCGACGGAACGGTGAACGCGGGCGTCGGGTTGCTCTCGACCTTCGGGGCGTGGCGAGAGGTGAACCTCCATACGCTTCAGAAAGAGTTCATCGAGGTCCTGCCCAAGGAGTGGGAGATCAACGCCGAGACGGTGTGCTCGAAACCGCGGGCGGGCCGACTCTTCATGGCCGGCAGCGTGTGGCCGCCCCACGGGCCGGGCTTCCTCCTGACCGGCGACGCTGCCGGGATGATCAACCCCTGCAATGGCGAGGGCATCGCGTACGGCTACGAAACCGGACGCACCGCCGGACGGCATCTCGATGAGGCTTTGCGCTCCGGATCGTCCCCATCGCTCCCCGGCTACACCGAGGAATTGGAGGCCACCTACGGGGCCTACTATCGGCTTGGGCGACGGTTCGTAAAGTTGATCGGGCACCCCATGCTCATGGAAAAACTCGTGTCGCTGGGGATGCGCTCTCACGCGTTGATGAGCTTCACCTTGACGATGCTGGGCAACCTCGAAGATCCCAAGGACCACAGTGGAGAGCAAAACGTGATGAAGTTCCTCAAGAAGCTTGCGGAGTGGAAGCCGTGACGCTGCCTGCCTACTTACCCATCCTGTTCTTGCTTGTCCTTTCGACGGCGTTCGCCGGGGGATCGATCTACGTGTCGTCGAAGCTCAGCCCCCGCAACTGGACGGCCGCGAAGCTCGCTCCTTACGAGTGCGGCATCACGCCCGAGCCCGGACATGATCAGGAACGCGAGCGGTTCCCGGTGAAGTTCTATCTCGTTGCGATGCTCTTCATCGTTTTCGATATTGAGACAGCCTTCATGTATCCGTGGGCGGTCGCCTATCACGAGCTGCAGATGTTCGGGCTCATCGAGATGGGTGCATTCCTTGGGATCCTCCTCGCCGCTTACGCGTACGTGTGGAAGAAAGGTGCGCTCGAGTGGGTGGAGTAAGCGACGTTGTAGGTGCGAACTTCGTAACGACTCAGCTGGACAAGTTGGTCAACTGGGCGCGTCGTTCGTCGCTCATGCCGATGACCTTCGGGCTTGCTTGCTGCGCGATCGAGATGATGGCCTCGACGATGCCTCGGCACGACCTCGCACGTTTCGGGATGGAGGCATTCCGAGCGTCCCCCCGTCAGTCGGACCTGATGATCGTCGCGGGCCGCGTGTCGCAGAAGATGGCGCCGATCCTCCGCAACGTCTACGACCAGATGACGGAGCCGAAGTGGGTCATCTCGATGGGCGCCTGTGCGTCGAGCGGCGGCATGTTCAATAACTACGCATTGGTCCAGGGAGTGGACTCGATCGTGCCGGTGGACATCTACGTCCCCGGCTGCCCGCCTCGTCCCGAGATGCTGATCGACGGCATCATGCTGCTGCACGAAAGCATCAAGCAGGGCAACTACTCGGCCAAGAGGGTCGCGGGATAGTGCAACCTCCTGCACCGACGAAGGCGAAAGACTGGGGTGACGTCGCCCGCTCTCTCGAGAAGGAGGGATGGTGGCTCGCCGACCTCTGTGGGCTCGACCGGCTGAGCCTTGGGGGCGACCATCGTTTCGTCGTCGTCGTCCAGCTACTTCAGCGCGAGCGCAGGGCCCGTAAGACCGTGCACGTGGCCGCCGCCGGAGACCCTCCCGCAGTGCCTTCCATCGTGGAGGTATGGCCGAGCGCGGCCAACATGGAGCGCGAGGCGTTCGACATGTTCGGCATCCGTTTCGAGGGGCATCCGAACCTCTCTAGGATCCTGATGCCGGACGAGTGGGAGGGACACCCGCTGCGCAAGGACTACGGCGTCGGGAAGGTCCCCGTGGAGTTCGTCCCGCAGCCCTTCATGCAGGTGGATTCGCCGGGGCAATCGCCTCAGAGTGAAGAGGCACGCCGTGCGGTCGACGCTCTGGGCCAGAGCGGGCAGCCCCGGCGTCACTCGTTCGACTCCCCGGCGGCGACGCCTCCCGGCGAGGACGGCGCTCGGTGAGCCGCTCGCAGGAGCTCGTCGCGACGATCGAGGAGCGGGGCCGCGGGGCCTTCGTCGAGTCTTACGACCGCGACGACGAGCGCATGACGATCAACATGGGCCCGGTGCATCCCTCCACGCACGGGGTGCTGCGGCTGCTCCTCGAGCTCGACGCCGAGACCGTGACGGCATGCGAGCCGATCATCGGCTACCTGCACACCGGCATCGAGAAGGAGTGCGAGGACCAGACGTGGCGCGCCGCGATCACGGCGGTCACGCGCATGGACTACCTCGCCCAGTTCTTCAACGAGCATGCCTACTCGCTGGCGGTCGAGCAGCTCCTGGACCTGGAGGTCCCGAGGCGCGGCCGCTACATCCGGATGTTGATGTCCGAGATGAATCGGCTGTCGTCACATCTCGTGTGGTTCGGGACTCAAGGCCTCGACATGGGCGCGATGTCGGCTGTGTTCTACGGGTTCCGGGAGCGGGAGATGATCCTGGACTTCTTCGAGATGGTCACCGGTCTCCGCATGAACAACGGCTACATCATCCCCGGAGGTGTATGGGAAGACCTGCCGGAGGACTGGGAGGACGCCGTCTCGAACATCGTGCGCGTGATCCCTGCGCGCCTCGACGAGTACGAAGAGCTGTTGTCGGAGAACCCCATCTTCCTCGAGCGCACGAAAGGCGTCGGCGCAGTCACTGCGGACGAGGCGAACGCAACCGGGGCAAGCGGACCCATAGCTCGTGCCGCCGGGGTCGACTGGGACCTCCGTCGAGACATGCCCTACGAGTGCTACGACGAGCTGGAGTTTGACGTCCCCCTTGCAACCGAGGGCGACGTCTACGCGCGCTACGCGGTCCGGATCGAGGAGATGCGTCAATCGGCAAGGCTGATCGATCAGCTCTTGAACGCGATGCCTGAAGGTGACTTCAAGAACATGGACCCTAAGGTGACGCCGCCTCCCCGTTCTGAGTTGAACCGCTCGATGGAGGCGGTGATCCACCACTTCAAGCTTGTCACCCAGGGCTACGCGGTACCAGAGGGTGAGGTCTACGCGGCGGTCGAGTCGCCGCGCGGCGAGCTCGGTGCATACGTCGTCTCCGATGGAGGCTCGGCCCCCTATCGCGTCCATGTGCGGGATCCCTCGTTCGTGAACCTGCAGACGTTGTCGCCCATGGTGATAGGAGGTCTCGTCGCCGACCTCATCGCGTCGATCGCCTCGATCGACCCCATCATGGGAGGCGTCGACCGATGACGCCCGGCGGCAGCGGCAGACGCGCCACGGTCGAGACGCCGCGCGCGCCGAGCGACATCAGATCCGAGGAGTTCCGGCGCCAGGCCGAGGCGATCGTCGCGCGCTATCCGAACTCACACTCGGCAACCCTGCCGCTGATGTTCCTGGCTCAATCCGTCGAGGGCTACGTGACCGAGGAGGGCATGCGCGTCGTCGCCGAGATCCTCGACCTCACGCCGGCGCAGGTGCTCGCCGCGGGCAGCTTCTACACGATGCTGAAGAGAAGACCACAGGGCGAGTACCTGATCTCTGTGTGCCGCAACATCTCGTGCACCCACATGGGGGCGCGCGCGGTCATAGCGGCCTTCGAGGACCGGCTCGGGATCCCTCCCGGCGAGACCACATCGGACGAACGGTTCACGCTCGAGACCGCGGAGTGCCTCGCGACATGTGACGGGGCGCCCACTCTGCAGATCAACTACGAGGACTTCTACCGGGTGTCGCCCGAGGATGCGCGTGCGCTCGTGGACAAGCTCGAGGCCGGCGAGCCTGTGACCAGCGTGCGAGGCGAGGTCGTCAAGACCCACAGGGAGGTCTCGCACGAGGTGGCCACGTCCGGCCTGCGCGTCCCGGGCACCGCGGGGGACCAGGTGGAGCGAACCATCGGCGGCGAGTCTCCGCGCGCCGACACCGCGCCCGGGTTCCGCCCCAAGGCGCGCGGCGACACGGGGGAGAGCGACGGTGGTTGAGGAGACGCGCGTCGTGATGCGCCGCTTGCGCGAGTTCCCGGAGGACTCCTGGACGATCGATCGGGCGCTCGACGACGGCGGCTATGAGGCCGCGCGCAAAGCCGTCACGACGCTGTCTCCGGAGGACGTCGTCGAGACGGTCAAGGCGTCGGGTCTGCGCGGCCGAGGTGGCGCCGGGTTCCCCACGGGGGTGAAGTGGTCGTTCGTCCCTAAGGACGTGTTCCCGAAGTACATCGTCGTCAACCATGACGAGGGCGAGCCCGGCACGTTCAAGGACCGGGAGATCGCGGAGAGCGACCCGCACGGCCTCCTCGAGGGCATCGCGATTGCGGCGTGGGCGAACGGTGCGAACAAGGCGTTCATCTATTGCCGCGGCGAGTTCGCGCTCGGGGCACGCCGCCTCGACTCTGCGATCAGGGCCGCTTACGACAAGGGCTTCCTCGGAGAGGGCATCTTCGGCTCGAAGTTCGATCTCGATATCGTGCTGCACCGCGGCGCCGGTGCGTACATCTGTGGCGAGGAGTCGGCTCTGCTGGACTCGCTCGAGGGCTATCGGGGCCAACCGCGTCTGCGTCCACCGTTCCCCGCCGTCAAGGGCCTCTACGGCCGCCCGACGGTCGTCAACAACACCGAGACGATCGCGACGCTGCCGGCGATCATCACCAACGGTCCCGATTGGTTCCGACGATGGGGCACCGAGAAGTCGCCCGGCACCAAGGTCCTGTCCGTCTCGGGGCATGTGAAGAGGCCGGCCAACTACGAGGTGCCGCTGGGAACCTCGCTCGGCGACGTGCTGGAGCTCGCCGGCGGGATGCGCAACGGAGAGGTCAAGGCGATCATCCCGGGCGGTGCGAGCGCCCCTCTGCTCACGTCGACGGACGTCGACGTCGACTTCGAGTCGCTGCAGGAGGCCGGCACGATGCTCGGCTCCGGCGCCGTCGTGTTCATGGACGAGACGACATGCATGGTGCGCAACGCCCTCGTCACGACGGAGTTCTTCGAGCACGAGTCGTGCGGCAAGTGCACGCCCTGTCGCGAGGGGACGTGGTGGGCCGTGAAGATCCTCGAGCGCATCGAGCATGGCGAGGGACGCCGGGAGGACCTCGATCTCATGCTCGACATCGCCGACGGCATCGACGGGAGGTCGTTCTGTCCTCTCGGGGATGCGGCGTCGTGGGCGCTGCGGTCGAACGTGAAGGAGTTCCGCGCTGAGTTCGAGCGCCATGTGGTCGAGGGCCGCTGCCCCTTCGGGGACGAGCATCGCACTTTTCCCGGCCCCCGCGACGGAGGTGGGGGAGCTACCGGGTTGGGCGACGCCGGCGCGCACCCGCAGCCATCCGCGGGCATCCCTTCGGACCCGAAGGACGCGTCATGACACCTCGAGTGGGTGCTGAGATGCCGAATACGGGATCTGCCACCCACTCGAGTGAGGATCGCGCGCTCGCGGGGGACCGAGATGCCGGATAACGGGCTTGTAACGGTCACCGTCAACGGGCGGGAGGTCCGGACGGAGCCGGGTCGCACGCTGATCGACGTCGCCGAGGAGATGGGCATCTTCATACCGCGCTTCTGCTACCACCCCGGCATGAAGTCGGTAGCGGTCTGCCGCATGTGCCTCGTTCAGGTGGAGGGACAGCGCAAGCTGCTGCCCGCCTGCGCCACCCCCGTCGCCGACGGGATGAAGGCCAACACCGTGGACGAGCAGGCGGTCGATGCACAGAAGGGCATGCTCGAGTTCCTGCTCATCAACCATCCTCTCGACTGCCCGATCTGCGACCGGGGCGGCGAGTGCCCGCTGCAGGACCAGACCTTCCGCCACGGTCCCGGCTCCAGTCGCTACGTCGAACCGAAACGCACGTACGAGAAGGCGCTCGAGATCTCCGATCTCGTAGTGCTCGATCGCGAGCGCTGCGTGCTGTGCTGGAGATGTGTGCGGTTCGCGGACGAGATCGCCGGCGACCGGTTCATCCAGCTCGTGGATCGCGGCGCGGGCACGCAGATCCTCACGTTCAGCGATGAGCCGTTCGACAGCTACTTCTCGGGCAACACGATCCAGATCTGCCCGGTCGGCGCGCTCACCTCGAAGCCCTACCGTTTCGTCGCTCGTCCCTGGGACCTCAAGACCTCGTCGAGCGTCTGCGCCTACTGCTCCGTCGGCTGCCCCATGACCAACGAGGCGCGCTCGGAGACGCTCGTGCGGTGCCAGGCGCTGCCGAACGAGAACGTCAACGACTTCTGGACCTGTGACAAGGGCCGCTTCGGCTATCACTACGTGCACGCCGACGAGCGCCTCTCGAACCCCTTGATGCGCGGCGGTGAGCAGAGGTTCGAGATCGTCTCCTGGGGAGCTGCGCTGCAGTCGATCGCCGAACGGCTCGGGGCGGCGAAGGGCGTCGGAGTCATCGCCGGCGGCCATCTCACCACCGAGGACGCCTTCGCCCTCGCGCGGCTTGCCAAGAAGGCGATTGGGACGCCGCATGTGGACTCACGCGTCCAGGACGACGGCGCGCCGTATGAGCTCGCGTTGAGCCTCGGGGGGGTGGCGGGCTCCACCGCAACTCTCAACGACGTGGAGAGCGCGCGCAGCATCGTGTGGGTCGGTCCGGACCCCAAAGAGACACTTCCGGTGCTGTATCTGCGCCTGCGCAAGGCCGTGATGGACGGCGGCGCCAAGCTGACGGTCGTGTCGCCCCGTCGCATGTCGCTCGACCAGTTCGCGACGCATGTCGTGCGCTGCGACGCGGGCGGAGAGGCGGCCGCGGTCGACGGCCTCCGGTCTGCCGCGCCCGATCGAACCAACGTGGCTCCTGACCTCGGCGAGCCGCTCGTCGTCTGCTGGGGCCCGAGCTCGCCCGGGCGCGATGAGGGCCCGGTGTTCGAGGCGGTGCTCGGAGTCGCGCGTGAGCGCGGCGCGAAGCTCCTCGTGTGTCCGCCTCACGCCGGCTCCCAGGGCCTCATCGACATGGGCGTGCATCCGTCGCTCGACGCGGGCTATGTCGTCCGCGCCGCAGAGGGCAAGGGCACAAGAGAGATCCTCGAAGGTCTCGCGGCCGGCGAGCTCGACGCTCTCGTGGTCGTCGGAGCCGACCTCGTGAGGGACTTCCCCGACGCCGGCCTCGCCCGGCGCGCCCTCGAGGCGAGCGACTTCACGGTGGTCGTCGAGCTGTTCGCCACCGACACCGCGTTGGTCGCCGACGTCGTGCTGCCGAGTGCCGCATACGCCGAACGAGAAGGGACGTTCACGAACCTCGAGCGCCGCCTCCAGAAGCTCGAACCATTGCTGGCGCCTCCCGGCTCGGCTCAAGAGCCGTGGCGCATCTGCGCGGACATCGCGACGGCGCTCGGCGACGACTGGGAGTGGAGCAGCTACGACGACGTGTGGTCGGCGATATGCAAGGAGGTCCCGACGCACGCCACGGTGGACGCGGCAGCGCTCACTCAGCAGGCTCCCCCGACCGCGCTCAACTACGAGTCCCCGTACGAGCTTCACCGCGGCGCCCGCACGGTGGCCGGGGCGGGTGGCGGCTATCCGAAGGGACACCGCGCCGGCGCGCCGTTCCAGATGGGTCAGAACTGGCCGCTGTCGTGGGAGCTGCGCGCGTTCGAGGCCAAACAGCGGCCGGGCTTCATCCCTCCGGCACCCGAAGTCTCAGAAGACGGGGCCTCGTCGTCCACGACTCCAGGCCGTTCAGCGCTCGAGGCGCGCGCAACCGGGAACGGCGAGTTCGTGCTCTACACGGGTCGCATGATCTACGACGACGGCAACATGGTCTCGAGGAGTCGCGCACTTGCCGCGATCGCTCGCGGGCCGTTCGTCGAGATGGCCGAGACGGATGCGACGAGGCTGGGTCTCTCCGAGGGCGACCGCGTGATCGTCGCGTCGGAGGCGGGCGAGGTCGAGGCACCGGTGACCTTCGGTGACATCGCGACCGGAGCCGTGTTCATCCCCTACGACCAAGAGGGCCTCGCGGCGAACCGGCTCATGGCGGGCAGGGCTCCGATGGTAACTGTGAGGAAACCGTGATCGATGCGATAGGGGCAGCCGTCATCATCGCCGCGGTCAAGGTCGTCGTGACCTTTGCTGCACTGTTGCTGACGACGCTGCTCGTCATCTGGTTCGAACGCAAGGTGATCGCCGACATGCAATCGCGCGTCGGACCGAACCGGTGGGGACCCTTCGGGCTGCTGCAGACCCTCGCCGACGGGATCAAGCTCTTCTTCAAGGAAGACTTCCGCCCGGCGACGGCCGACAGGTGGACGTACGCGCTTGCTCCGGTCATGGGGATGGTGCCTGCGTTCCTCGCCTTTGCCGTCGTGCCGGTCGGCGACCGGATCACGGTCGCGGGACACGAGATCGACCTCATCGTCGCCGATCTCAACATCGCCCTTCTGTACTTCTTGGGCGCGAGCTCGATCGCCGTGTACGGCATCGTGCTCGCGGGATGGGCGTCTGGCTCGAAGTATCCGCTGCTCGGCGGCGTCCGCTCGAGCGCCCAGCTCATCTCCTACGAGA
>JBHEMX010000042.1:0-10310 GCA_046262355.1 Actinomycetota bacterium
AGATTCGTCACGAACTATTCGGTCCGAACAATGTTGAGGAGGTGATGAGCGAAAGCCGGGAACCTGTCGCACCGGCCGCGTAAGATGCGGCACAGTGAGTCCGCGTCCGTCGCCTTTTACACCACGGATGGGACGCCACCGGTCAGGAGGTAGGAGATGTCTGGTGACGAGATGCTTCGGCTCTACGCGACCCTCGCGCTCTGGGGGCTCATGCTCTGGGGCGCTATCAAGCTCCTAGGCCTCCGCCGGGTGCTGTGGGCGCTGGCCTCGTGGTCTACCTCGCGGTCGTCATCGCCTTCAAGAGCCTCGCAGCCGGAACCGGACGGCGACGATACTGAGCCTATGGGGGGTGCGGACAGGGGCCGACCGCAGCCACAAGGGGGCTCAGGTGCGCCACCATCCTCATGGAGCTGAGAGCCTGAGGCGGCGGCGGTCGAGGAGGATCCAGGTAGCCACGCTCGACCGGCCTATGGCCGAGAGCGAGGCGATACGTCGGCTCTGAGCGCGAGCGACGGGCGCGTAGAGGTCGGCGCGGCGGAGCGCATCGTCGATGAGGCCACAGGCGAGGGTGTCTGAGAGATCGTCGTGACCGTCACTCGCCCCGGGCAAGGAGCGGCTCCTCGGGGCAGCGCTGCGGAACCTTGGCGGCGGGCCTAGGGGGCCGAAGGGCCCGCCCAAGGCAGCGCAAAGCAAACTCAAAGGCTCCTCAAATTCACTTCGGGCGCCTTGACTGCGTCAATGGCTCTAGCGAAACGGTGCCAAGGGGGCACCGAGAAGGAGGAGGTGCTCATGGCCACCAACGCCGTAATCGTGATCGGTAACGTCACCAGGGAGCGCTGCGCTACACCTCGGGCGGCAAGGCGGTGCTCAACTTCCGCGTCGCGGTCGATGCCGCCGGCAAGTCGTCGAACGACGCCGGGTTCTTCGACTGCGCCGCGTGGGGCGATCTCGGCGAGAACGTCGCCGAGTCGGTCGCCAAGGGCCAGCGGGTCATCGTCACCGGGCAGCTCAAGCAGCGCAGCTTCGAGTCCAACGGCCAGGCGCGGACCGTGACCGAGATCCTTGTCGAGGACGCGGGACCGTCGCTGCTGTGGGCCCGGGTCACCGCCACTAAGCGAGTAACCGCGGCGGCGACCGCAAGCTGACGCCGCTATCCAACGGATCGGTGAGGGGCACAGCGTGGCTGGCGGGACCCAGCCGCGAAGGCGCTCTCAATCGTGGCTCCGACCTCATGCTCGGTGAGCCCAATACTCAGGGCCTGCGTCGTGAGGGCGGCTCGCGCCGCTGGCTCCAGGAGTTCGCCGCCGGCGACGACCTGGGCGACGGCGAACGAGGCCCGGTTGAGCTCTTGGTTGCGGCGCCCCAGCTGCGCCCGGCCCAAGCGGGCGATCTCGTCTCGCAAGACGTGGCGCCTGTACGAGCTGCCGTCGCCGTCGAACGAGGCCCGGCACGGCACCGCAAGCGCTTGCGCCGGTGACGCAGGCTCTGGGATCCAGTTCGGGAGCGGCGCCGTTTCGGCCTCTGGATCGAGCCACGAGTAGGCGGTGCCGGAGCCATGCGCGCTCGGTGGCAGCACGACGTAGCCCCCGTCGGCGCGCATGTCGATGCCGGGGAGATCGCCGTGGCCGGGCAGTCTCCCCGCCGTGTTGCCGAGGGGGCGGTCGCACGCGTACACGAGGTGTATCCCGCCACCGCCAGTGAGGGCGGTCAGCGTACGCGGCAGGCGATCGACGACCTCTGTGATCGAGCTCCGCGCGCGCGGAAGGTCGACGTCGACCACCGCGATCCCCGAAGCAGCACCGGTCGCCACCGCGACGTTGGCGCTGCGCCACCGGCGCCACCATCTCCAGAGGACGTCCTGCTCCGTCGTCGCGTCGTAGAGCCCTCGGCGCGTCAACGGATGCTTGCCCGGAGACGAGCAACTGCTCCGTCCACACGTGCACGCGCCGCGAAGCACGCCGTGGACGGGGAACACCGCCCAGCCACGGCGGGCGTAGGCGAGCGCGGCATAAACGATCACGATGCCTCCTCGAGGCAGAAGTCGGGATAGAGCGAGCTGGGATGCACGCCGAGAGCGCAGCACACGCGGTCGATCAGATCCGCGGACAGCTCCTGGCGCTTGTTCCAGCCGTGGCAGCTGAGCTCGAGGTCCGCGTAGAACTGACGCCGAGACGCGGCGCCGGCCGCTCGCCTCTCGATCAGCTCACTAAGCGGCTGCGCGGGAAAGCCGCTCGCAGCTTTCCTCGACGACCCCAGCAGCAGCTCGGCCAGGGCCTCTCCGAGCGCCCACCGGAACGCATCCGACGCCGGCGTGCAGCCGTTTAACACGTTCGCGACGTATCCGGGGCGGTAACCCATGCGCTCCGCCAGCTCGCGCTGTTCGATGCCCAGGACCGCGACAACGACGTTGAGCGCGCGGCGATCCACCATTACCACGCCACCTCCTCGCCGTCCTCGTCATCCTCATCCAGGAGCGACCAGTCGCCGGTCACCATCGCCTGCCACTCGAGCGAGCTGAACAGCTCCTCGTAGCTGGCGACTTCCTCTCGTCCGAGCACTGCTGCCTCCTTGTGGTCGACGGCGTTTCGTCGAACCCAGCGCCGGACGTGAGTTGGCGGCGTCAAGGGGACCGCCGCAGGCGGCGGCGAGGATAAGGAGCGAAGCGGTACCGCAGCCGCCTTGACGCCGCAGAGTCCGGCGCTAGACGTGACGCCAGCCGTCGACCGAGGCAGCATCGGACGTCGCCGGACAGCGCCGAGGTCTCGTGGCACACTCGACCCAAGATGGCCGACAGCACCGAGTGGTTCGGCGAACCCGTGCGCGACCCCGTGGTTATCTCCGAGCCGGATCCACGATGGGCCCAGCTCTTCGAGCGTTACCGAACGCCCCTGGCAGAGGCGCTGGGACCCGCAGCGCTGCGTATCGATTACGTCGGATCCAGCGCGGTCCCCGACCTTGCGGCCAAACCGGTCATCGACATTCAGGTGAGCATGGCCGACGTTGGGGACGAGGACACATACGCCCCGGCCATCGAATCGCTCGGATGGCCGCTTCGGGCGCGCGAACCCGATCACCGCTTCTTTCGCGCGCCTGCATCCGTGAAGCGGTTCGTGCACGTCCACGTCTGCTCTGCCGGAAGCAAGCGGGAGCGGGACCACCTTCTCTTCGTGGCCTACCTACGTACACACCCCGACCACGCAGCCGCTTACGCAAGTCTCAAGCGTGAGCTCGCGGCGCGGTTCGGGCGCGAGCGAGAGAGCTACACCAATGCGAAAGATGGCTTCATCGCCGAGACGCTCACCGAGGCGGAGGACTGGGGAGACTGTGCGCTGGCGTCCATAGGGAGGCCGCCTCGACGCACGGAGTCTTCCTCAGCGCCTCCAGGCAAGATCCGTCGCCGCGCGAACCTTGGGTGCATGAACGCCCGGGAGGCCACGCCGAAGGACGCTCGTGACATCGCGAGGATCAACGTCCTCAGCTGGAAAGCCTCGGTCCAAGGACATCTGCCCTGCGATCGGCTGGAGGGCCTCGAGGCGACCATCGATGAGCGATCAGCATACTGGGTACAGATCGCAACGGACTCAAGCCCGGGGGATGTTCTCCTCGTGGTGGAAGCTGCCGACGAGGTCATCGGATTCATACATGCGCTTCCGAGCCGGGATCCGTTCGGCTCCGGCCGCGTCGCCGAGATCGTCACGCTATTCGTCGAGCCACAGTTGTGGGGTCAAGGAGCCGGAAAGATGCTGCTTGATGAAGCGCTCGAGCGCCTGCGGGCAGCCGGCTACACGCGCGTAACGCTCTGGGTTCTTGATTTCAACGACCGAGCTCGTCGCTTCTATGAGGCCGCTGGATTCCAGTTGGACCGAAGCACTAAGCAATCTGAGTTCGAGGGCAACGCCCTTACCGAGGTCCGTTACCGCAAGGAGCTGTGAACAGTCGGCATTCCCCGCCCGGGGTTGGGCCAGTTCGGAGTGGATACGGCCCCCACGTAGCTCGCCAAATCGGCGAACCGAGTTGGCGCGACAAGCGGCTGTCATCAACGCGTGACTCCCTTTCACGTAGACCTGTGAGCGTGCCCGCGAGCACCACGATGACGACATCCTCGAGGTCCGGCTCCGTACCGTTCTTCACGACGGGACCTCCCACTTGTCAACCAGCACGGCGATGAACCGCTCGCGTCACCGGGCAACGGCTTCGGCTCCTCGACGGTGTCAGCGGCCGTGAGCCATCCGCACTCACCGCACTCGACGTCGAAACGCTCGTCGTCACCCTCGTACCGACCCGGTGGCTTGAACACCCGCGACGTGTGCGTGAGCTTTCTGTCCCCGAGATGCGCCCCCATCTACGCCACCTCCCCTGTCGGAAGCGGCTTCGCCGGCCACTGCAGGTGGCTGCAGAAGTAGCCGAGG
Source organism: Actinomycetota bacterium (assembly GCA_046262355.1). Taxonomy (GTDB): domain Bacteria; phylum Actinomycetota; class CADDZG01; order CADDZG01; family WHSQ01; genus DATADD01. Next base: position 4,410 of record JBHEMX010000042.1, read on the forward strand.
AAGTCCCAGTACTCGGCGTGCGATGCGATCTCGTAGGCGAGCCCGAAGCGCTCGTCGGTGACGCAGAGCCAGTAGCCTGACTCTTCGGTGCCGCCGATGTCGGTAACCTTGAGCGATTCGTAGTCGTCGAGCACCGCGGCCATCCGGTTCGCGTCCTGTTCGAGAAGTGACATCTCGCCCTCCCTGTTGGTCGACGGCTTGCCGGACCGGTAAAGCGCCGGTCATCAGCGACGACGTCAACCGACGCCCGGAGGGCGAGCGAGCATCCATGGACGCGCAGCGTGCGGTTGACGGAGGAGCGTCCGGCGCTAGGTCGGGCGAGCGCTGGCCGGCGACCCAGGAGGTGGAGTCGTCCATGAGCTGGATCGCAGCGGCCGCGAAAACCTAGACTGCTGCAGCGCTGGAGGATAGCTTCTCATGTCGGTCTGGAGAGAGGAGCTTCGCGTGGAGTACGCGAACAGCGCCGCGCTCATCAACTCGCGCCCGTTCGAGTTTGAGCTCAACAAAGGGGTACGTGCAAGGTCCAACGGGAGCCGTCGTCGAGCGAACGCGACACTGGAACAGTACCTGGTAGAGACGTGGCTGCCCGAGATCGAGACTCAGGTCAAGCCCACGACGCTGGAGTCAACCAGGACGATCGTCTTACGGCACATCGTTCCCGCCATCGGGCGCCTCCCCCCAACCAACTCAGACGTGAGGATCTCGTCGCGTTGTACCGCGAGCTGCTGCACAAGCCCGCGGCACGGCGCAACCACCCGCTTAGCAAGACGACCGTCCAGCGTATCCACGCGACCCTGCACTGGGCGCTCCAAGACCTCGTCACCGTGGGCGGCCTCGAGCACAACCCGGCGCACAACATCAGGTCGAAACGACGAAAGTCCGAGTGCCATGAGATCGTATCTGGAACGAGACGGAGCTCCGCCGGTTTATCTCATTCGCCCGGAGCGACCGCTTGTTCCCGTTGTGGAGACTGCTCGCGTGGACCGGCATGCGCCGCGGCGAAGCCCTGGGCCTCAAATGGTGTGACCTCCGAACGCGCCCGGACGCCGTTGCGATCCGACGATCGATAACGATTGCTGCGGGCCAGCTCCACGTCACGGTACCCAAGTCGGCTCGCGCTCGGGTGATCGCGCTGGACGCCACGACCGCTCGCGTCCTTCGGAGCTACCGCCGGCGTCAGGACAGGTTGCTCCTCGAAGAGAACCTAGCCCCGACGGGACAAGAGGATTGGATCTTCCACGTCCAGCGTCAACCGATGAATCCGAACCATGTATCGAAGTACTTTCCGCGGCTGGTGGAACGGTCGGGACTGCCGAAGATCAGGCTCCACGACCTCCGCCACACGCACGCATCGCATCTCATCCTCGCGGGCGCCAACATAAAGGCGGTCCAGGAGCGCTTGGGGCACTCGGACATCGTTCACGCTCAACATCTACTCCCACCTGCTCCCAACGACCCAGCGGGAGGCTCTTGCATCCCTGTCTCGCTTCTATGCGCAGCACACTTAGCTCGTTGGGTACTCGCAGCGTTACGGGGCCGCGTAGACTGGTCCGCATGCCCGACACTCGGCAGGAATCCTGACCACAGACGCTTTAGAACGGCGGTCGCAGGGGCCCTGGCCAGCAGGCGCCTAGAATCGGACCAACCGAGAAAACGAGTTGATGGACAAGAGTAACTCGTACCGTCCGGTAGCGCCTACACGCGTGCCCGATCCTCCCCGGACACTTTCTTCCTCTTTGCCGCAATCTCGTCAAGTGCGGCCTGGCTGAGAACTATCACTTTCTCCACATCGACTTCTTCGACAGCGCTCCGCATCGGGGCAGGTCCAACTCAACAGCCGCGGCCGCATATGCCACCTGATATCTCGCCCTTGCCTCAACTGCCACAAAGGGCACCGTGCCGTGCACCACCCTTGACGCTTTCTCCCCCCAATCGAACGTCGCCTGCTCAAGACCTTGGAGCAGGGCCAGCAACCGCTCACGATGACGCTCGACTCGCTCGTCACGCTGAAGACGCACAGACTCACGAGCAGCTCGGATCGCTTGCCAACTGAAGAATGTCGCTCCCAGGGCTGCGAGAGCCCCAATAATACCCATCACCAGTCCGAAGAGTTCCATGCCCGTCAACGTACCGGCAGTGCGTCTGCCAGCCCATCAAGAAGACTCGGAGCCCGTTCGACCGGGCTCCGAGTCTGCCGGGCCGACGAAGGGTTACCTGGCGGCCGCCCCAGGTCTGACCGGCTCGTCGCTGGGGTCGAAGCTTGCCGGCTCCGGCTACGATTCTCACGATGCAGACCAGATACGGAGCGCCTGTCGTTGCCGACGAGAAAACGACTCTGGAGGGGATGCTCGACCACTACCGCGCCCTGCTGCTGGAGATCTGTTCGGGGCTCTCGGACAAGCAGCTCCGTCGGCCCATGGTTCCCTCCGGAACTTCGTTGTTGGGGATCGTCAAGCACCTGTCGTTCGTGGAGCGCGGCTGGTTCCAGGAGAACGTCGGCAACGAGCCCTACGAGCTTCCCTTCGACCCAGAGACCGACCCGGACGGGGACTGGCGCGTCGAGGACGGTGAGACCACCGAGGACGTGTTCGCGATGTATCGCGGCTCGATCAAGAAATCGCGCCACGTCATGGCCGACAAGTCCCTGGACGACCTGGTGGAGTTTCCACGCCGCCGCGGCTACAGCGTTCGTTGGGTCCTGGCCCACATGCTCGAGGAGACCGCGCGCCACACGGGTCATGCCGACATCCTGAGAGAGCTTATCGACGGCCAAACAGGCACCGGCTACTGAAATCTCCAGAACCGAGCAGCACTCCGGACCCGGAGGATCGATTGTCGCTCTTCCCCTGGGCATGGTCCCCGGCGCGGGAAGACGCCTCCGGCTCGAGCCGGAGGCGTCCAAGCTTTGCGCTGGGCATGGTACGCGCTGCGTTCTACTCGGCCGAGGACGCAGCCGAACCTCTGCGGTGGATTTCGCCACCTCAGCGGTGGCGAATTGCAGGTCGGGACCAACGTGGGTGACCTGGATCTCGACGGTTTGACGCTTGTTGCCCGAATCGTCCTGCCACGTGCGCTCGACGAGCTTGCCGGCGACGAAACATGTCGTTCTTGGTGCCTGCGGCCCCCTAATCCTTCCGCCCGAATAGATACGCGGAGGCGAATCGATTGGTGGCCTCGCCTCGCTCGACGAGCGGACGCAGGTGTGCCTCGAACCGTTCGGCTTCCTCGGGCGTCAGTGCTCTCTCGATGGCCTCCCGCTGCGTCGGGATCAAAGGATTGCCGGCGCTATCCAGAAAGGCGTCCCAGCTCGTGAACGACGTGCCGGGCGAGATCTCGGCCTCATAGTGAAGGTGGATGCTCGTGAACCCGGCGTCCTCCGCGAACCTCACCAGGTCGCGCTCGTCAAAGTCCACCAGAGTCGCGTCGAGATCGTCCTCACCCCTGTAGATCCCTTTCACCTTTCGTGCGAGCTCCACGACTGGTGTCACATCGAAGCCCAAGAAGATGTCGTCGGGTTCTGGGTGCGCAAAGCGGTTTACCGGCTCGAACAGCGAGAACCGCCCGCCGGGCTTAAGAACACGGTGGAAGGCACGGAAGGCCGACTGCTTGCGGAGTAAAGGAAGGTAGATCAGGACCGATCGGGTGGTGACGGCGTCGACGGAAGAGTCATTTATGGCTCCGAGGTCATCGGCCGAAGTGCGCACGAAGCTGCACCTCTCCCTGACGCCCAGTTCTTCAGCCACATGCTGACCGTGGTCGACGAGGTCCTGAGAGATGTCGCCGAAGATTACGCGGCCGTTCGGACCGAGGCGGTCGAGCGCTCCGAAGGCAATGAGACCGTCACCTGCACCCACGTCGAGCATGACGTCTCCCAGCGCGAGCTGGGCGTTGTCCAGAACTCGGGCACTGACCGGACTCAGGAACTCAAGCTTTGCCTGACGCTGCTTTGGGTCTGCACCGTGACCTCGCTCAAGGACCCACGTCGCCCACCTATCCTGCACCGTCTCGGACACGGACGCAAGTCTAAGGTCGGCGTCAGTCCCGGAGGGCTTGGTCGAACAGGATGGGGCCCGCGACGCGCGCCTGACCTGGCTCGTCTTGTTGGTTGTTGAGCCACGCCCAAGAGGCCCGTCAGAAATCGAGGTCAGGGTCGTCTGCGGCGGGCGAGGGGGAGGGTGCGGGCTCAAGGCTTGCTAGGGTCAGGCGTCGCCGGCGCTCGATTTTGCGCCCGGCGCGGTCGAAAGGAGCGACGCGTGGCCGGAGCCCGTGCGCTGGGCAAGCAACCTCGTACCCAAAGTCTCCCGCGAGGACCTTCTTTGCGTGGTGACCCTCATCAAGGAGGACCTCGCAGGTTCCTGACCCTTCCCGCACGAGCGTCGGCGAGCGAAGCGAGACCGACCGAGTGCGGATATAGGATAGAGAGTCAAGCGGTACCGGAGCCGCCTTGAGCCCGAAGCGCCGTGCGCTACCAGGGAAGTCGCCGGCGACCTAGGAGGGCGCTCCAACTTGGAGATCGGCCCGATCAAGTCGTCGGAGTGAGCAGCGAACCCAATTTTGGAGTGCGGGCCACGACGCCCGCGACTACTGCCGAAAGCATGGGAACAACCACTAACACAATCCCGATCGTCATCCACGGAATTACAACTGGCCGACCGGCCTGGCTCGCAACCTGGACGACCGCGGTCGGCAAGAAGCCAGCAGGGATCGCGAGGAGCGCAGTGAGCGCAGCAAGAAGCGCCGCCGTCGCAGCGACTAGTTTCCGATGCGCGAGCGGACCCGCACCGATCGCGGCCAGGATCTGGTGGGACCGTCGCGACTCCGAAGCGACGAGCGCCACGGCAACCGCCAGGACTGCGAGACCGAGCAGAAGGCTCATCGCAGTTGCCGCCACCCGAGCAGCGGCGTACCTCGGGAGGTAGTCATCGTTGCTGTTAAGGAACACACCCGGATGCCGTTCAGCAACATCACGAGCGCGCGCGATGTCGTCCGTCGACACTGGCGACGGGTTTGAAAGCAGATGATTGGACACCTGTGTCTCCAGCCCGAGACGAGCGGCAGTAACAGGCGACACGACGACCTTCGGGATCGATTCGTTGAGGTAGCCGGGAGAGTCAACAGCAGTCGCCGGCACTTTCGCTCGGCGCTCTCCGTCTCTATGACCACCAATCCGGACGAACCCGTTCTTCGTGTCGTAGCCACCGAGGACGACGGCCCGACCGTGTTCGAGCGCCTGCGAGCCTTCTTCCGCCCCGATTGCCTTAAGCATGGCGGCGTCGCCCACGAACAACGGCCAACCGACGATCGTTGCTCCACCTGAAGTGACTCCGCCTAGTTCTCCGGGTGCGCGTACGCCGACGTAGACCGCGCCATCCTGGATGTCCGTGTTGTGCGACGAAACGGCTTGGGTCAGCGGCACGACAGAGGACCCTGGGAAGGCCTTGGTGAAATCAGCTGCAACGTCGTCAGGCGAAGCTTCAGCCTCAACCTCACTGAAGGTTCCGATCAGCAACTCGTTGTCATAAAGACGCGGAGAACGACGTTCGTAGGTCTCTTCACTCAGGGAATATGCGGAGACCGCTACGGGGATGGCCAGCGCGATCACGCCTGCCGCCACCGCGGCTCCTGCCTTGCGTCCGTGCCGCGCGGCGTCTCTCGCAGCTAGGCGCCCTGCGGTTGGAAGGAAGTTGGTGAACCTGCCCATGATTGACACCAGCAGCGGTATCGCGAACAGAACGCCCGCGAGCATCACCACTGTCCCCGCGGCAAGCATCACGTCTTTCCGCTGAACTGTCCCCCAAGCGGTAAGGGCGCCACCCGTCACCAGAACGACCAATCCCAACCCGGCCACCCGACCCGGGGGTCGAGGCGACGACGTTCGCCCGCTGAGTGCCTCCATCACAC
>JBHEMX010000043.1:0-6371 GCA_046262355.1 Actinomycetota bacterium
AGGTGGAGCCGGCAAGGGGCGCGCCAAGCGCCCGGAGCTCATGGTGCTCGTCTCCCACTCAGTGGCCAAGCGTGGATGGAAGGAGGTGAAGCCTGGAGAGATGTGCAAGATCCCCGGCATCGGTCCCATAGCGCCTCAGAGCGCCAAAGAGATCGCCTCCGATGCGTTCTTGAGCGGCGTCTTCTTCGACGGCGACGATCTCAGGCACTTCAAGCGCTGGTCCCGGGATATCCCGGTCGAGGTCAGGACGGCGCTCGAGCTGGGTGAACCCCCGGATTTCAATGGGATCAGATGTCGAGATTGCGGCAACCATTTCCGGACCGAGTTCGATCACGTTCACCCCCACGTAGCGCCCGGACCTGCGAGCACATCGAATCTGGAACCTCGCTGCTGGCCCTGCCATCAGGCGAAGACGGCCCGGGACCGCAAAGCCGGGAGACTGAAGCCGCCCAGCTTGATATCAACGGGCAGCACGTGACGAGCCCCAACCCTGCCATCCCCTCGATGCTGCGATTCGGGCACGCTCCTGACGATGTCGTCGCCTGTCAGAACGCGGAAGCCCTTAGCCCTTTGAGCGAGGCGTCGAGCGACCGAAGACTTGCCGGAACTCTGGATCCCGTTAATAACGATGACGTGGCCGATGTTCTGGTCGTTCATGCAACAGACATTAGATGAACGACCTCGGCCGTATGTACGGAATCCGCTCCGAGGGGCTGTAGGTGAGATCGACGTATAGCTGCTCGACCCAATTCCCTGACTCTGCGTGCACTAAGCTGATGGCGGAGACCCGACACAACTTCTAGAGCCAACCAATCGATCTCAGAATCTCATCGGCAACCGCTTGCGGTATCCGGTTGTCGTTGTCGACTACTAAGTCGCCAATCCCGAAACGCTCTATCTGATCTGCGAGCGGTGTGGTCTTCTGGAGGAATAGGTCGAGGAGGGTCTCCTATCCGGGTACGCATCCGACGCTCTCGGCGCGCCTGCATCAACGCCGAGTCGGGGAGTGGCCGAGGAGTTCGTCGCGCAGGCGCGAGCCGCCGAACCGACGAGCCACAGCGCCGTCGCTCTGGGGACCGACGTCGTGATGACGGCGCCGGGGGTGGTGGGAAGCGCACTCGTGTGGGACTTGGGGGTCGTGCACATCGGCCTCTTCGCGCTCACCACGAGGACGGCCACCGCGGAGAACGCATCGCTGGCCCGCGCGCCAGGCGCGCGCACTTCCACTCGTGATGTCGGACACGAAGCCCGACTTCGTCGTCCGTAACCGCTCCCCCTCCGATCTCAAGGTGTTCCTCGGGTACCTGCGGCCTCATCCGAGCGTGGCGTTGTCCAGCGACGCATCGAGGGCCCGGTAGATCAGGTCCGCCTCTTCAGAAAACAGCACTAGGGGAGGACGGATCTTGAGGATGTTGTCGTCCGGTCCCGTCGATCCCACCAGAACGCCGCGGTCCTTCATCCGGTTCATCACTGCATGGGTCAGGTCGGAGTCGGGCGCGCGCGTCTCCCTGTCGCGCACCAGCTCGACGCCGATGAGCATCCCGGCACCGCGCACATCTCCGATCGAGCCGTGACATCTCATGAGTTCCTCGAGCTTCCCGCGCAGATGAGAGCCGACACCGGCGGCCCGGTCCATCAGTCTCTCCTCCTCGAGGACGTCGAGCACCGCAAGCGCCGCCCGGCATGCAACGGGATTTCCACCGAAGGTGCTGAACAGGTCGGTCTGGGATGCGAAGTGACCGGCGATCTCGGCTCGGGTCACGACCGCGGCGACCGGATGCCCGTTGCCCATCGGCTTGCCTAGAGTGACGAAGTCGGGGGTGATACCCGAGGACTCGAAGCTCCAGAGATGTGAGCCGGTGCGACCGAATCCGCATTGGACCTCGTCGGCGACGAACAGGCACCCCGCTTCGTGAAGCCGATCGACCACTGCCTTGAGGTAGGACTGGGGCGGGGTGAAGATCCCGTCGCTGGTGAACAGGGCATCGAGGTAACAGACTGCAGGGCGAACCCCCCGGGCTTCCAACCGCGCGACGGCCTCGTCGACGTGACCGGCGTAGAGATCGAGCCATCCTGGTTCCACTCTACGCCAGGGGCCGCGATAGCCATCCGGTGGCGGGATCGTCTCCACGTGGGAAGGGTGTTCCTGCTCGGTCCATTGCTCAGGAGACAGCGACATGGTCGCCGTTGTCACGCCGTGGTACGCATAGGCGCTCACGATGCCGCCGGTACCGCCCGTGTATGCGGTGGCGAGGCGCCACGCGATGTCGTTCGCCTCGCTTCCCGAGTTGACGAACATGACCGTGTCGAGCCCATCCGGCATCGACGAGACGAGACGCTCGGCGAGTTCCACGACACTCTCGTGCAGGTAACGGGTATTGGTGTTGAGGGTCCTGCTTTGCTCTGCTATCGCTGCCGCGACGCGCGGATGGCAGTGTCCTACCACGGGCACGTTGTTGTACGCATCAAGGTAGGCAGCGCCGCGATCGTCGAACATGCGGCTGCCCTCACCGCGCACGAGGTAGAGCGGCTCGTCGTAGGACAGAGGGGAGAGAGCCGGGCCGAGGACGCGCCGGCGGCGCTCGATGAGGTCTTCTGCCGACGGCCGCGATCGGCTCGCCGGTGACGACCCAGGGGGCAGGCACGCCGCGCGCATCCGATCTCTCACCTCGCTCGATCCCAGCGCGTCGAAGTGCTCGAGCAGGGCCCACGCGAGCGCTTCGTTGGCGGTTATGTACTCCGCATTCTCCGGGTACCGGAGGACGCGCCGGTTGGCGATCACGACCAGCGCAGCAAGACGGGCCGCCACGAGGTCGCCGAGCCGATTGGCCTCTTCCTCCTCGATGGGCGTGACCGATGTATAGCCGGCGATCGCGGCGTCGGCGGTCTCGAGTGGGTCGGACCGTCCCCACATGAGCGAGACGAGTGCGATCGCCAGATCACAGATGAGTGCGGTATGAGTGAGGTCGCCGAAGTCCACGATGCCGCTCACTCGGCAAGCGTCGTCGAGGAGGACGTTGTCCAGAGTGAGGTCGTTGTGGATCAGCTGCGCCCGGAGCCCGGGTAGTGACGGGCCGACCTGTTCGTCGAACCGGTCGAGCACGCGCGCGGTGACGTCTCTGTGCGTCATGTCCGGAATCGCATCGAGCATCGGGCGCAGCTCTGCGGTGTGCTTCAGGTCCCAGAGGATCTTGTATCCGCCGGCCGGATGGAAGAAGCCTCGCAGAGCAAGCCCCATGCGCGCGACCATCGCCCCGTATCCCTCGAGCGCTCCGCGGTCGAGGGTCGCCGAGCCCCGCATCTCGCCGGGCAGAAAGGTGAAGAGGCGAACGAGGTGCTTACGGCCGTCCGCTTCATCGACCTCTCCATAGAGGCCGCCTTCGAGCGTAGGAAGGGGACGCATCACCGGAAGCTCGGGACTCTGGGTGACGATGTGGAGCATGGCCCGGGTCTGCATCTCGATCGCACCGAAGTCGTCGGCGAGGTTGGAGATCTTCAGCAAAAACGCCTGTCCGTCGTCGGATACGACGCGGAAGTTCCGGTCCCGCTCGCTGTCGAGGTGAGACGCGGAGCCGATCAGTCCGTAGACCCGCTTCGAGATCGCTCCGGCGTCCTCGAGAGAGAACACCGGGGGCATCGTCTCGAGCGGATCGGCCGGCGGTTGTTGGGTCGTCGACCGCTCCATGGAGACAGAGACTAGTTCCACATGGCGTCTGGCGACGCCACCCCGACGTATGAAAATCGGGTGTCGCCTGGCCAACTGAGCTCAATGGTGGGGCGAGCCCGTGACCAGTGGTCCGTCGCGTAAGTACCGCCAGCACCGAGAGCGTTCCTGCGCGCCGAGGGCAAGGCGCGAGGAGTCGAGCGTACCTGGAGTACGTGAGCGACGAGGAACGCGACCATCGGTGATGCAGGGGCGCTCGAATGCGTCGGTGATTTGCGCGACGGGGCACTAGTTTGACGTGGGAGCTTCCAGGCACCTTGGACTGCTGTTTCGAGCGCGAACCCTAGATATCTTGGACCCGAGGCTCCTCCGGGCGTCGCCTGTCGGTGTCAGCCGTGGAAGGGAGAAGCGATGGACAGACTGGTCGAGCGTTGCGCCGGGCTCGACGTCCACAAGGACACGGTCACCCGACCGTGCGAACACCGGGAGCAACAGCAGGTGAGCGTCATCAGGGGGACCCAGACCTTTGCCACCACCACAAAGGGCCTGCTGGTTCTGCTCGACTGGCTCCAGGGCTTCAAGGTCACGCTCGTCGGTATGGAATCGACCGGCGTCTAGGTCGAGGAGTAGCGGCCCTACGGTTGCGTCAGAAGGAATGGCCGGTCTCGGCGCGCAGCGGCGCTCAGAGAAATGTAGCGATCACGACGCTCACGGTCGCGCCACGGATCTAAGGTGCGGCCGCCGTGCGCTCTTCCCGCTGTTTACGCCAGCCGTACCTGGTCAGACCACGCGGCTTGTAGACCGACAGAACCGTCGCTACGAGCAGCAGCAGCAGTGCGCCACCGGCATGGAGCAGGGGTGAGAACGCCAGCGCGCGCAGGGCGGCACTCGACGACGTCGTCTCTGCAGCTACGTCTGCTATGTAGCTGATCGTCTGCGTGTACATCAGCAAGATGACATTGGCAAAGATGTTTATCACCAGTTTCGCCAGCACCCAATAGTGCCGGAACAATCCCCACGTGGCCCCGAGTGACTGCACGAGTCCGGTGAGCAGCGACGCGAAGCTCAAGGGGACGAGGATGAACCAGGTGATCGGCTCCATGGCGAGATAGCCGCCGCGCACCGTCTCAGCATCCTCGCTGAGCAGACCGGCGACCGCGAGAGCTAGGACGACAGCTACGGCGCCGAGCCAGCCGACCGAGGAAGTGATGTGCGTCGTGAGTACGAACTTGCGCAAGCGGAGTGACAGAGCCACGTGGGTTGCTAGCCTCCGTGTTCCACCGGCGGTGTGTTGCCGGCAGGATTTTCGGCCCCAGATAGGTGGCGACCAGGGCCGTGGCCACCACCGATGAGCAGCATGACAATGACCACCACTACGACGATGATCGCGATGATCCCGAATACCTTCACCCAACCGGGTCTGGCTGGGGGCTCCGCGCCGGAGCCGGACGGATCAGCCATGTGCACGTCCTCCTCTGTGATCGAGTTTGCCTCGAGACGGCAGTTTATGAGACAGTGTGTCTCTGTCAAATCAGGATGTTTTACTAGCGACGTGTCGTATACTCAAGGGGTGCCGAAGCTGTGGAACGAGACGATCGAGGAGCACCGCCGCGAGGTGCGCGAGGCGATCCTGGACACAACCGTGGCGCTGGTGGCCGAGCACGGGCTGCTGTCCGTGACGATGTCGCATATCGCCGAGGGGACCGGGATCGGGCGCGCGACCCTCTACAAGTACTTCCCGGACGTCGAAGCGATCCTGCTCGCCTGGCACGAACGCCAGATCAAAGGCCATCTCGGATATCTCGTCGAAGTTCGAGACCGGGCCGGCAACGCCGGCGAGCGACTCGCAGCCGTCCTGGAGGCCTACGCCCTGATCTCCTATGAGTCCCACGGGCATCGCGACACGGAGCTCGCGGCGCTCTTGCATCGAGGCGAGCAGGTGGTCGTCGCGGAACAGCGGCTCCGGGAGATGCTCCAAGACCTGCTGATGGAGGGCGCAGAGACCGGCGACATCCGCGACGATGTCTCGGCCGGCGAGCTTGCCAGCTACTGCCTCCACGCTCTCACGGCGGCGAGCACCCTGCCCTCCAAGGCTGCGGTCCGCCGACTCATCGAAGTCACGCTCGATGGCTTGCGCCCGTCGCGCTGAGTCGTTCTTACGCGTCGAAGCCGGGCCGAAGCCGTCCGAGCGGTCCCCGGTGAGGAGGGGCTAGCAGCCCGGCGCCCGCCGCAGTGGCCGGCTCGGTCCGTCGTGTCCCCTACGCTCAAGCCATGGACAAATCCGCTCGTCACATCGCCGTGGTGGGGTCTTCGGCACCGAACGCGGTACGTATGACTCCGGGGTGTAGCGCGTTGGCGGTGACGCCGCTGCCTTCCAGGCGGCGGGCCAGTTCGTAGGTGAATAGGACGTTGGCAAGCTTGGACTGGTTGTACGCCCGCCCCGGAGTACCGGCGTTCGCCCTGCAGGTCGTCGAAGTCGATCCGGCGGCAGGTATTCCAAGGTGCGAAGGTCAATCTCGCCGCAGGCCCAGAGTGCCGACCGTGTTGTGATTCGTCCTACCCGCGCCGAAGCCCGGCCGGAGCCGGGCTCGAACTGCCGGTCGCCGTGCCGCGTCGGTGGCGAGTCGGCGACCGCGCCTTGATAGCCGGCGTCACCATCACGGAGCAAGCCTGAAAGGCGGATAGCGGTCGGTGACGAGCAGGAACG
>JBHEMX010000044.1:0-2563 GCA_046262355.1 Actinomycetota bacterium
GTGACGGCGCACGATCTTGCACTTCTCGCACATGGGCTTGACCGAAGCTCGAACCTTCACCGCTCTCGCGATCCTCGACGGAGTTTCAGAGGTGGCGCCGTGAACCCAGGAGTCGGCCCACAGCACGACCCTGCAGCTTAGCAGGGCCGGAGGGCCTCAGGCGGTCTCGACGCGCGGCTCGGGTTGCGCCCACGCCTCCTCGTCGAGGTGCCAGGGAGTGAGAATCCGAGGTCCGTCGGCGGTCACGGCGATCGTGTGCTCGAAGTGCGCGGCGAGCGATCCGTCCTGCGAGTAGACCGACCAGCCGTCCGAGCCCATCCGGATCGCGGGGCCGCCCGCGGTGACCATAGGCTCGACGGCCAGCACCGTTCCCTCGGTCAGCTCGGGGCCCGTGCCGGGCGCGCCGAAGTTCGGCACCTGCGGATCCTCATGCATCGATCGCCCGATGCCGTGCCCGACCAGCGAGCGCACGACGGCCATCCCGTCGTCCTCGACGCGCCGCTGCACGGCGCGGGACACGTCACCCAGGCGATTGCCGAGCCGGCACTGCTCCACGGCGTCGAAGAGCGCGGCGGAGGTGGTGTCGAGCAGCCGGCGCGCCACCGGGGAGACCTGGCCCACGGCCACGGTAACCGCCGCGTCCGCGACCCAGCCGTTGAGCTCGACCCCCACGTCGATGGCCAGTATGTCGCCGCGTTCGAGTCGGTAGCCGCCGGGGATGCCGTGGACGATCATGGAGTTCGGCGAAGCACAGATCGAGCCCGGGAACCCGCGATAGCCCTTGAAAGCCGGCTCGCCTCCCCGAGCCCGGATGAACCGCTCGGCTGCCTTGTCGAGCTCGCGGGTCGTAACTCCCGGACGGGCCTTGGCACGCACGAGCTGCAGGCAGCGGGCGAGGATCCGCCCCGCGGCGGCCATCTGCTCGATCTGGACGGGGGTCTTCTGGACGATCACCAGAACCGAGCCTAGAGCCGGACCCCTACAGCTCACTCTCGAGGCGCAGCGTCGCGAGCGTCGCCCGGATGTGATCGTGCACCTCGGAGGTCGAGCGGCTGCCGTCGAAGCGTCGCAGGAGCCCGCGCTCCTCGTAGAGCTGGGTCAGCGGGCTCGTCTGCTCGCGATAGACCTCGAGCCGGTGCTTGATGGTGTCGGGATGGTCGTCGTCGCGCTGGATCAGCTTCGACCCGTCCTGATCGCAGACGCCCTCCCGCTTGGGCGGATCGAACTCGACGTGGTAGAGGTGGCCGTTCTTGACGCACATGCGGCGCCCGGACAGACGGCGGATGACCTCATCGTCGTCGAGCTCGATCAGGAGCACCGCGGTGAGCTGGCGGCCGAGCCGGCTCAGCTCGTCGTCGAGGACCTTGGCCTGGTCGCGATTGCGCGGAAAGCCGTCGAGCAGGAAGCCGTCCTCGGCCTCGGTCTGGTCGATCCGGTCGACGACGACCTCGACGATCACCTCGTCGGGGACGAGGTCCCCGCGTTCCATGTACTCGCCGGCCTTGCGCCCGAGCTCCGAATCCTCCTTGACCGCCGCACGCAGGATGTCACCGGTGGCGTAGTAGGGAAGGTCGAAGTCATCGACTAGACGCTCCGCCTGCGTGCCCTTGCCGGCGCCCGGGGGACCGAGGAGGCTGAGGTTCAGCTCGGCCACGAGGCGCGCCAGAGTATCGGAAGTAGGACGAGGTCCGTCCCTCGGCTTTGGACGTTCGCTGCGCGAAGGAAGTGCCTATCGAGGGGCTCTCTGAGCGAGCGGAGCGAGCGTACCCGAGAGAGGCACTTCCGGCGCGCTTACTTGAGAAAACCTTCGTAGTTGCGCATCATCAATTGGGCCTCGAGCTGCTTCATCGTGTCGAGGGCCACGCCGACCACGATCAGGATCGACGTGCCGCCGAAGTAGAAGGAGGCGCTCGTCTGGCTGATCAGGATGGTCGGGAGCGCCGCGACGGCGGCGAGGTAGAGGGCGCCGGGGAAGGTGAGGCGGCTCAGGATGCGGTCGAGGAACTCGGCGGTGGGCCGCCCCGGTCTCACCCCGGGTATGAAGCCGCCGTACTTCTTGAGGTTGTCGGCCTGCTCGACCGGGTTGAAGGTCACGGCGGTGTAGAAGTAGGTGAAGACGATGATGAAGATCGACTCGCCGACGATGTAGGCCCATCCACTCGGGTTGAAGAAGGCCGAGAGGCTGCGCGCCCACGGCGCCTGGATGAGCTCCCCGACCGTGGGCGGGAAGGCCATCAGCGAAGCGGCGAAGATCACCGGGATCACGCCGGCCATGTTGACCCGCAGCGGAAGGTAGGTCGATCCGCCGCCCGCCATGCGCCGGCCCACGACGCGCTTGGCGTACTGCACCGGTATCCGGCGCTGGCCCTCCTGCATGAAGACGACGGCGGCCACGACCGCCAGCGCGAGGAACGGCATCATCACCTTGAAGATCTGGTCGGGGTTGGTCCACCAGCCCTGTAGGCCGTTGGGCAGCCCGGCGACGATGCTCGCGAAGATCATCAGCGAGATGCCGTTGCCGATCCCGCGCTGGGTGATCAGCTCGCCGAGCCACATGACGAGC
>JBHEMX010000045.1:0-34338 GCA_046262355.1 Actinomycetota bacterium
ACGGAGGGAACCGCGACCGGGCTCCTGCCCTTGCTCACGACGAGGTCGACGGGGCTTCCGTAGCGCTGCCCTCCGGCCGAGGGCGTCTGGGAGATCACGGTCCCGTCGCGCTTGCGAGAGTAGGTGTTCGAGACGCTCCCAACCTCGAAGCCGAGCGACTCGAGTTTGCCTCCCGCCCGCTCCATCGGGCGCCCGACCACCCTCGGGACCTCCACCGTGGGCAGACCGGCGGAGACCACGACACGGATCGTGTCTCCCTCCTGGATCCGTCCGGTCGCCGGGTCCTGCCTCACGACCTCGCCCGGCGCGGTCCCGAAGTGGTGCTCGCGCCCCACCACCTCGAGGTCGAGCCCCGCCTCGCCGGCGGCTGCGACGGCGCTGCCCTGAGAGCTCCCGGTGACGTCCGGAACCCTCACGTCGCCGGGCACGAGGAAGGATCCGGCGGCCACTCCTCCGCCGGCCACGAGCGCCAGCAGTAGCAGCGTCACCGCCGCCCGCTTGAGACCCTTCCGCCACGCCCGCCGCCTCCTGCGTCTGCGCTCGAGCCTCGTCGGGGCCGGATCGCGCAGGTCGATCTCCCCGGTCAGCTCGTCGAGCAGCGAATGCAACGGGGGGGCCGTGGGCAGCGACCTAACCGATGCCCGGCGCAGTGCGTGCGCCATGTCCGATGCCTCCCCGAAGCGCCGGCCGGGGGCGATCGCACAGGCCTGGACCACGATCTCGTCGAGCGCCTCCGGCACACGCGGGTCCACCTTCGAGGGGGGGATCGGCTCCTCAGACGCACGCCTCCGCAGGAAGTTTGCCCCGGCACCCTGCAGCGGCGGCTGCCCGGTGACGAGCTCGGCCAGCACGGCGCCGGCGGCCCAGACGTCCGAGGCCGGCGAGGCGTGCCGCCCCTCCGCCTGCTCCGGAGAGAGATAGCGCAGGGTCCCGGGGATGGCCCCCCCGGGCATGGTTCGATCGACGTCCGCGACGACGGCGATGCCGAAGTCGGCGACCTTGACCGCGCCGTCGCGCGCGATGAGGACGTTCTCGGGCTTGATGTCGCGATGCACCAGCCCCGATGTGTGTGCCGCGGCGAGCGCGTCGCACACCGACGCGACGATCTCGGCGGCCTGTGCAGGCTCGAGGTTGCTGCGTACGACCAGAAGGTCCCGGAGATCGGTCCCCGGGACGTACTCCATGACCATGTAGTAGATGCGCTCGCCCGCGGAGCCCCAGTCGTAGACGGCGACGACATTGGGGTGCGTCAACCGCGCCGCGGCGCGCGCCTCGGCCTTGAAACGCTGGACCAGCTCGGGGTCGGCCGCCAGCGACGGCTGCAGCACCTTGACGGCGACGGGACGATCGAGCAGCAGGTCGTGCGCCTTGTAGACCTCTCCCATGCCCCCGCCCGCGAGCCGCACGATCAGCCTGTAACGGTCGCCGAGGGTGTCGCCCACCAGGTCGTGCATCAGCCTCATGAAGCGCCCCTAGCCCTTGCCGTGCGAGCGGAGGTGGTAGTCGAAGCGGCGCGTGAGCACCGCGAGAGCGCGCGCCGCGGCGCCCGCGGTGGCGAGCGCGGCCTCGGCGTCCTCCGCCGTGGCAGACCAAGACGCCCGCAGCTTCTCGAGGGACGAGCCGAGTCGGTCCAGCGACGAGCGCAGCCGTTGTGCCCGGGCGGCCAGCTCCCGAGCCAGCTCCGCACGGGCGCGGCGCGCCGACGCCAGCTTGGACTCCAGCTCGGCCACGCGCTGCTCCAGCGCCGCCGCCTCCTCGAGGGCGCCGTCGGCGTCGGCGGCCGCGCTCTCGATGTCCCTCTGCGCCGCGGCGTCGAGCGCCCCGGCGCCTCCGCAGGAGACGAGGGCGAGGGCCAGCGAGAGTGCGATGAACGAGCGAGCGGCTCTGCCTGATGTCACATGTGACTCCCCGGCCCCCGACGGCTATCCACAAAAGCTAACAGAAACAACAATACTTGACAGGAGCACCAACGCATACAGCGTCGACCCCAGTTCACACCTCGGAGCGCCGCAGGGGGCGGAGATCGCCGCTACTCCCGCAGGTTCGGCGTCGACCACCCGAGCGAGTCGTACGGCGCGCCGAAGCGACCGGGTCGGCGACCTTTGCGCCTGTGCCGCCGCCTGGCAGGTGGAGGGCTTCTGGTCGCTCCGGGCGAGTCGCGCGGCACGGACGCCGTCGACCGGCTCAAGATACGAGGACCGCTGTGCGACCATCTATCCATGAGCTCCAACCCTCCCGGGACGTCCGGCCCGGTCGTAGACGAGTCCGACGTCACCTATTGCTACGGGCATCCCGACACGCCCACGAAGCTGCGCTGCTCGCGCTGCGACCGCCTGATCTGCGGACGCTGCGCCATACCGGCGACGGTCGGACAACATTGCCCCTGGTGCGTCGCCGAGGCCCGCAAGTCGGCCCCGCGCGTGCGCTCGGCGATGGCGGCCACCGCGCCTGCCGTCCTCGCGGTGGTGGCGCTCAGCGCCGCGTTCTTCTTCGCGCAACAGGTGATCCCCGGTCTCACGGTACGGCTCGGCGCGATCCCGGCGGCGATCGCCGCGGGGCAGTGGTATCGCCTGCTCACGCCGATGCTGTTGCATGCCGGTCTGTTGCACATCGGTCTCAACATGTTCGTCCTGTGGATCTATGGTCCGAGCGTCGAGGACGCGTTCGGGACCGCCCGCTTCGTGGCGATGTACGTGGTCACAGGCTTCCTCGGCGGCGCTGCGTCGTTCGCCTTCGGAGCCTGCAACTCGCTGGGCGTGGGGGCGTCGGGAGCGATCTTCGGGGTCGTGGGGGTCCTGCTCGTGCACCTCTACAACCGGCGGCGCTCGAGCTTCGTGGCGGGCTACATGAAGAACCTCATGTTCTTCATCGGGGCGAACCTCGTCCTCGGTCTCTTGCTCCCTCAGATCGACTACCTGGCCCACCTCGGCGGACTTGCGGCGGGCATAGCACTCGGTGCGGGTCTCGACCGGCCCGACGGGCGGCCTGCGCCCGCGCCGCTGCAATTCGCCACCTTCGTGGCGGTGATCGCCGTAGGCGCTGCGCTCGTGCTGTGGAGGGCGACTACCTTCAGCTGTTAGCGCGCACCTCCACCACGGCGTCCGTGATGACTTTCTCGCCGTCTGGGTTCACCGTCTCGAAGCCATAGGTCGAGACGCCGGCGGCGTCGCCCAGGTACCGGAATCTCGTAGTCACTACCTGCCCCGGCAACACCGGTCGCGCGAACGTCACCGCGACGCGGGTGATGCGCGTCGGGTCGCCCCCCGCCGGCCCGTTCACCGCACCCTTCGTCGCCATCGCCATCGTGCACATCCCGTGCAGGATCGGCGCGCGCAAGCCCGCCCGACGGGCCGCGCGTCGATCGAGGTGGATCGGGTTGTGATCGCCCGACGCGTGCGCGTAGCGTTGCATCTGATCCGCCTCGACGAGGGTGGAATCCTCGTGCACGGCGGGCCCTCCGTCGTGCTCCGTCGGCTGCGGCGCGGCGCGGCCCGCACCCCTGATGTACATCGTCGCCCGGACCGTGGCGACCACGACGCCGTGCTGGTTGGTCTCCGTCGATACGATCGTGAACGCCTCGCCCGCTCCCCTGGCCTCGATCGACTCGAGCAGGCTGTGGACGGCCACGACGTCGCCCGGACGGATGGGCTCGGCGAGGACGTGCTCCTCGGAGGCGTGTAGCAGTCGTCTGAGATCCGCACCCAGCTCGGGGTCCCGCGCGGCATCCATGAACGAGCCGAAGGCCGGCACGACGGGCCACACCGGCCCGGCCACCGCATCCGAGCCGGCGAGGTAGCGAGGGTTGGGGTCGTTCGTCGCACGCGCGTAGGTAGCGATCGCCTCGGCTGTGACCTCATGTGTCGTGGTCCCGAGGTCCTTGCCGACGAGGTCGGCGTTGAGCCGCGGCCTCGCCTGTGCGGTCACCCGGGGACCTCGACCTCGGCCTCCCCCACCAGCGCCGGCTCCTCGGCCGGCAGCTCGAGGCCCTCGGGACCCGAGCCGCGCCGGCGCGCCTCTAACTTTACGGTCACGACCCCGCCGGCGCCGAGCGTCTCGACCCGGCCCGCGCAGACGAGCTCATCGCCCGGCCACACGCGCGTGGTGAAGCGCACCTTGAAGCGGCGTAGGCGGTGAGGACCGCCGAACCAGTCCGAGACGGCGTGGGCGAGGTAACCCGCGGGAAGCATCCCCATCGCGAACACGGTCGGCGCTCCCGCGGCGCGCGCGTAGCCCTCGTCGATGTGGATCGGGTTGAAGTCGCCCGACGCACCCGCGTAGCGCACGATGTCACCTCGTTCGAGCGGTCCGAACACCACCTCGCCGAGATCCATCCCCGGGGTCATGGCGGCGCGCGTGACGACCTGCGGAACGCTCACGCTCCGGTGTCTCCCTCGGTCTCGATCAGCGTGTAGTACGCGGTCAGGACCTCTTCGCCCTGAGCATCGGTGAACCGGGATTCATAGGTGACGAAGCGCATCCGCCCGCCGCGCCTTCCCTCCTTGGTGAGATCGCGCGCGATCCGCATCACGCCCTTGAGCACCTCTCCGGCGAACGGCAGACGTCTGAGCTCGAACTCCTGTTCCCCGTGGAGCACTCGCTCGTAATCGAGGCGGGCACCGAGGCGCTCCTCGCGCTCCTCGCGCGGGACCTGCCAGATCTGCGACACGGTGAAGGTGGGAGGGGCGACGACGTCGGGGAGACCCTCCCTGCGCGCCGCCTCGACGTCGAAGAAGATCGGGTTGTCCTCGCCCACGGCAAGCGCGAACTCGCGCACCTTGCCGCGTTCTATGGGGAGCTCGAACTCCAGGTACGGCTCGGCCACGATCACCCCGCTCGTCTCTCGGCGCGCCTCCGCCACCACCGCGAAGCCGGCCCAGCCTAAGCGTCCGGCGCGCCGGGTTGCATCTCTTTGGTGCGCGTCTGTGGTTTCATCTAGGTACACGAGAAAGGAGGTGGTCCAGACTTTGAGTGAATATCGTTGCGGACCTCGTGAGGTGACCGGCTGCTAGTGGTCTAAGCCTCGAGCTTCGGATTCTGGCCACCTCAGGCAGGGGCCACGGGCAGAATCCACACCGGTTCGCCGGCATCCCTCGCCCCGGCTTGGTCCACCGGGCGGCACCTGCGAAGTGCGAGGGATGCAGCCAGACCGAACATCGACCGGCGCAGGGGTTCCCCCTGCGCCGGTTCTTTGTACGCTCCCGGGCCGGCGCGGTTCTCCTCCTCGACCTGGAGGGGCCTCCGGCTAGGGCGGCGCCTCCAGCAGGTGCGCGAACGCGGCCTCGTCGAGGACGTCCACGCCGAGCTCCACCGCCTTGTCGTACTTCGTGCCGGGGTCCTTGCCGACGATCACGTGGTCGGTCTTCTTGGACACGCTCGACGTGACCTTCCCCCCGCGCTCCTCGATCGCGCTCGTCGCCTGGTCGCGCGTGAAGCTCTCGAGCGAACCGGTGATCACGAGCCTCTTGCCCTCGAGCGAGCCGCCGGCCCTCTTCGGCGGTCCCTTCGTGTTGACGCCGGCGGCACGCAGCTTGTCTATGACCTCGAGGTTGCGCGCCTGGTCGAAGAACGTCTCGATGGAGCGCGCGATGATCTGCCCGATGCCCTCGACCGCCTCGAGCTCCTCGGCGCTCATGTCGATCAAGCGATCGAGCGTCCCCACCTCGGGCGCCAGCACCTGCGCCGCGGTTCCGCCGACGTGCCGGATGCCCAGACCGTAGATGAGGTTGGCGAGCGGCCGCTGCTTCGAGCTCTCGATGGCCGTGAAGAGGTTGCCGATCGACTTGTCCCCCCAGCCCTCGAGCCCTGTGAACTGCTCGCGCCTGAGGGAGTAGATGTCGCCGACGTCCCTCAGCCGGCCACGCTCGACCAGCATCATGATCGTCTGATACCCGAGGCCCTCGATGTCCATGGCCCCGCGCGCGGCGAAGTGAAAGATCCGCTCGACGCGCTGCGAGGGACAGTCCAGCCCGGTGCAGCGCGCGACCGCCTCGCCCTCCTCGCGCACGATCGCCGAGCCACACGATGGGCACTTCGACGGCATCTCGAACGCCCGCTCGTTTCCATCGCGATTCGACGTGACCGGGCCGACGACCTCGGGGATCACGTCGCCGGCGCGCCGCACGATGACCGTGTCGCCGATGAGGACGTCCTTGCGTTTCACCTCGTCCTCGTTGTGCAGCGTCGCGGTCGAGACCGTCACTCCGCCGACGAACACCGGCTCCAGCTCCGCGAACGGCGTCACGGCACCCGTGCGTCCGACGTGGACCTTTATGTCCTTCAGCAGCGTGGTGCGTTCCTCCGGGGGGAACTTGTACGCGATCGCCCAGCGCGGCGCCTTGGCCGTGTATCCGAGCTCCTCTTGCTGCGCGATCTGATCGACCTTGACGACGACGCCGTCGATCTCGTAGTCGACGTCGTGGCGGTGCGCTTGCCAGTACGAGCAATGCTCGTAGACCTCGTCGAGGCTCTGCACCCTGCGGTTGCGAGAGTTGACGCGCAGGCCCCACTCCTTGACGGCTTCGAGCGCGTCCCAGTGGGAGGGGAAGCGGATGCCCTCGACGTAGCCGACGCCGTGGCAGATGAGCGAGAGATTGCGCTCGTCCGTGACCTTCGGGTCCTTCTGGCGCAGAGAGCCGGCGGCGGCGTTGCGCGGGTTGGCGAAGGTACGCTCGCCTTGTGCGCCGAGGCGCGCGTTGAGCTTCTCGAAATCCCCCGTGGCCATGTAGACCTCGCCGCGGATCTCGACCACGTCGGGCGCGCCGTCACGCAACCGCAAGGGGACGGCGCGCACCGTCCTGAGGTTCGCCGTGATGTCCTCGCCGACGCGCCCGTCCCCCCTCGTCGCTCCCTTCACGAACGCCTTGCGCTCGTAGATGAGGTTTACCGCGACCCCGTCCATCTTCAGCTCGGTCACGAACGTATCGACGCTTCCGATGCCTCGCTCGACGCGCGCGCCCCACGCGAGGAGCTCCTCCAGCGAGAAGCAGTTGTCGAGCGACATCATCGCGGTGCGGTGCCGCACCGGCGCGAACTGGTCCGACGGCGGAGCCCCGACCCGCTGGGTCGGCGAGTCCGGGACCACGAGACCGGGATGGGCCGCCTCGATGGCCTTCAGCTCCTCCGTCAGCGCGTCGTACTCGGCGTCCGCGACCTCTGGATCGTCGAGCGCGTAGTACCGGTAGGCGTGGTGATCGATGGCGCGCCGAAGCTCGACCGCGCGCCGCTCCGCAGACCTCTCGCCGGATGAGCTCATCTCCAAGTCATCTTCTCAGGGGCGCGAGCCCCGGCCGGTTCGGTCAAGACCACGTCGACCGCCCGCACGCGCGGCGCGCAGAGGGCGGCAAGACATGCGAGCGCCACGGGGAAGAACAGCGCGCCGCGCAGCCCGATGCGATCGGCCGCGAAGCCGATGACCACGGGGCCCACGATCGATCCGAGGTAGCCCATCATCACGACGCGCCCGAGGATCGTGCTGGACGAGCGGGGACCTGTGTTGCCCGCAGCGCTGAACGCAAGCGGGACGATCGGAGCGAGCCCCACGCCGAGCACGGTGAAGCCTGCGATCGCCGCGGGGACGGAACGCACGACAAGGGCGAACGAGAGGCCGGCCGCGGCGAGCAAGCCCCCCGCACGTGCGACGAGGATCGGCCCGAGCCGCATCACGAGCGCGCCGGACAGCAGCCTGCACAGCGCCATCGCCCCGGAGAACGCGGTGAACGCGAGCGCCGCTGCGGCGGGCGCCGCGCCGAGCCCCTCCCGCAGGTAGACGGCGCTCCAGTCGGCCACCGATCCCTCGGCGATGAACGACGCGAACGCGATGAGACCGAGCAGCAACACCGCGGCCGACGCCGCGCTCAAGTCGGGGGCGTCTCGGCGCTCTCTCTCCGCTCGGTCGTGTTCGTCGGCGCGCGGCACGAGCCAGCGCAGAGAGGCGCCGCTCGCGGCCAGCAAGAAGACTGCGGCGATGGAGAAATGGAGCGTCGTCGACATCCCGGCGCGCGCGGCGCCTGCGGCGGTCCCTCCGGCGAGCATCGCGCCGAGACTCCAGAGAGCGTGGAACCCGGACATTAGGGGCCGTCCCCAGGTGCGCTCGACGACCACCGCCTGGGCGTTGACCGCGACGTCGCAAAGGCCTCCGGCGATCCCCATGGCCCCCAGGGCGAGGGTCAGCGCCACTAGGTCCCCGGCGACGGCCGGGCCCACCAGCGAGAGGCACAACCCGGCGGTGCTCGCGCGCAGCACCGGCGCACTCGTGAAGCGATGGATCAGGGCCGGAGCGATCCGGGTGGCGACGACGAACCCCACGGCGAGCCCGAGTAGCGCGAGGCCGAGATCCCCGTTCGAGAGGGCGAGCCGCTCCTTGACGGCGGGCAACCGAGGCGCCCAGCTGCCCATGACGGCGGCGAAGAGGAAGAAGC
Source organism: Actinomycetota bacterium (assembly GCA_046262355.1). Lineage (GTDB taxonomy): Bacteria > Actinomycetota > CADDZG01 > CADDZG01 > WHSQ01 > DATADD01. The sequence goes on from JBHEMX010000045.1 coordinate 8,418, forward strand.
CGGCGGAGACGCTGAAACGGGCCCGCTGCAACATCGCTCTCGGTGCGTCAGGCCCGCTCGGCGAGCAGCATGACGCGCCGGCGGACGAAGACCCAGTCGTCGCCGTCGCGCTCGAACTCCAAGCCGGTCTCGACGCCTCGCCGCTCGATGAAATCGCGCACCGCATCGATGCGCGCGCGCGGGAACTCCTCGGCCCACATCCAGTCCGAGAAACGCTGGCCGGACTCGACGAGGCGTTCGTCGACGACATCGAGCCCGGCGCTCGCCAGCAGGATGCGGAGGGCCGAGACCGGACGCGACGCCGCGTGGGTCGGGTCCCGAAGCCTCTCGAGCTCGGTCATCGCCACGGCTTCCTCGAAGCGCTCCGTGGCTACCTGGTCCACGATGAGAACCTTGCCGTCGGCGGCGCAGACACGCCGCATCTCGTTCAGGAACGACAGCGGCTCCAGCACGTGATGGAGGACCTGTGCGGAGGCAACGAGGTCGACCGAGCGCGACGTCAGGGGAAGGTGCTTGCCGTCGGCCGCGACGAGCAACATGTCGGCGTGCCGGCGCGCCTCGTGCAGCATCCCCGGCGTGAGATCAAGCGCCACGAGGCGCTCGGCGGCGGCCGCGAACAGCCTCAGGAAGTTGCCCGTGCCGGCTCCCACCTCCGCGACCGTGGCCGCGGGCCGGACGCGCGCGAAGTCGACGACGTTCAGATGATCGAAGCGACCGTGCGTCCGACGAGCGAACGAGTGTGCTGCACGCTCGAACTCCCGGGTTACTGCCTCCTCGTGCGAGCCCGCCTCCTCGGCCTCAGGCAACGGCTTCGGCGCGCACCGTCTCGGCGATGAAACCGCCGCCGAGAAGCTCCCGGGGGTCCGACATCGAGTAGAAGGCCGCCGATTGACCGGGTGCCAACGCGGCGACCGGACGCTCGAACACGAGCTCGAGGCCGTCGCCTGCGCGCCGCACGACGTGCGCCGCGTGCACAGCCCCATGCGCCCGATGCTGCACGAGCACCTCGGCGCCCTCATCGAGGGCGGCAGCGACGAAGCTCGTTCCGTCGGTCGTCATCGAGCGCACCTCGAGGTCGCGTGGCTCGCCGACGACGATCTCGTTCGCCTCCGCATCGATCGAGGTGACGTAGAGAGGAACCCCGAGCGAGATGCCGAGCCCCTTGCGCTGTCCCACCGTGAAGTTGCCGATGCCCCGGTGACGTCCGACGATGTCGCCCGAACGATCGACGATGTCACCCGCGCGCGCAGCCTGAGGCATGTTGCGCGCGATGTAGTCGCCCAGCTCGCCCTTGCGCACGAAGCAGATCTCCTGGGAGTCGGGCTTTGCGGCGGTGCGCAGCCCGAGCTCGGCCGCTATCGCCCTCGTCTCGGTCTTCGGCATGCCTCCCACCGGGAAGCGCGCATGCGCGAGTTGATCCTGGGTCAGCATCCACAGCACGTAGGACTGATCCTTGCTGGCGTCTACACCGCGCAGCAGGCGAAGACGGCCTGCGGCGTGCTCGACGCGCGCGTAATGACCGGTGGCGAGGACGTCGGCGCCCAGCGCCCTGGCGCGCTCGAGCAGCGCGTCGAACTTGATCCATTGGTTGCAGCGCACACAGGGGTTCGGTGTGCGCCCCGCGGCGTAGCTCTCGTGGAAATCGTCGATCACGGTGCGCTCGAAGCGCTCGGCGAAGTTCAGGACGTAGAACGGGATGCCGAGCACGTCGGCCACCCGCCGAGCGTCCTCGGCGGCGCCGAGGTTGCAGCATCCCGAGCCGGTGTTATCGGCCTCCTCTCGCCACAGCTTGAGCATGATGCCGGTGACGTCGTAGCCCTGCTCGACGAGAAGCGCCGCGGCGACCGACGAGTCCACACCGCCGGACATCGCCACCACGGCCTTCGGCCGCCCGCCTGCCCCCCCGGTCCCCACGGCCTTCGCGCTCATGCGGCCCTCCGCGCCTGCTGCACGGCTCGAGGAAGCACCTCGAGCACCGCATCCACGTCCTCCTCGGTCGAGGAGCGGCCCAGCGAGAAGCGCAAGCTGCCCGCCGCGAGGGCGCGCGGGGTTCCGATCGCCAGCAACACGTGCGACGGGTCGAGGGCGCCCGAGGCGCACGCCGACCCCGACGAGCATGCGATATCGGACCGGTCGAGCAGCAGTAGCAGCGTCTCCCCTTCAGTCGCCGGGATCGACACGTTCAGGTTTCCCGCGCTGCGCCGGGCGAGGTCGCCGTTGACGGTCGCGTCGGGTATCGCCGCCCGTATCCCCTCCCACAGACGGGTCCGCAGAGCGAGGAGCCGGTCGGCCTTCTCGTGCACCTCCTTGGCGGCTATCTCCGCGGCGATGCCGAAGCCGACGATGCCGGCGACGTTGAGCGTGCCCGAGCGCAGCCCCCTCTCCTGACCGCCACCGTGCACGAGGGCCTCGAGCGGCACGTGCGACCTCACGAACAACGCTCCCACGCCCTTAGGCCCGCCGATCTTGTGCGCCGCGAACGCGGCGAGGTCGACGCCCCAGCCGTGTACGTCAACGGGGACGTTGCCGAGCGCCTGAACCGCGTCGCTGTGGACGATCGTGCGAAGGTTGGCATCCTTTATCGCTGCGACGGTCTCCGCCACCGGCTGGAGCGTCCCGATCTCGTTGTTGACGGCCATGATCGAGCCCACCGAGGTGGACGAGCGGACCGCCGCCGCCATCGCCTCGGGGGCGACGACGCCGGTGCGCCCCACGGGAACGAGGGTCTTCTTCCATCCCAAGCGCTCCAGCCAGCCGAGCGCGTCGAGCACCGCATGGTGCTCGAAGGTCGTGGCGATCAGATGGTCACCGTTGCCTCGGAGCTTGCTCGCGGCCCCCTTCAGGGCGAGGTTGTCGGCTTCCGTGCCGCCGCCCGTGAAGACCACCTCCGAGGGGCTCGCGCCGATCGCGGCGGCGACTCGATCGCGCGCGTCCTCGACGACCCGGCGGGCGCGCCGCCCCGGCGCGTGGACCGACGAGGGGTTGCCGAAGTTGCTGCCCAGCGACTCCGCCATGGCGGCCGCCACCTCGGGCAGGACCGGGGTGGTCGCGGCGTGATCGAGATAGTGCATCCCCCGAGGATACGGGCCGCTGCGCCCGCCGGGGGAGCGCGGCTAGCGGTCGGGTGTCTCCCTGCCGCCGGGCTCCCCGAGCCGCCGCTCGAGGTCTGCGATCTGCTCGTCGAGACGGTCGGTGCTGCGGCCGCCGCGCCGCTCGTACTCCACCATCCGCTTGGGGTATCCGATCACCGCCGCGTCGTAGACGGGCAACGACCATCTCTCGCAGAACGCGACGGCGTCCTCCCTGCCTCTGACCGCGGCGCGAGCGCTCGCGCCGTCCCGGTCCACGAGCAGCAGGGTCGTGGGTTGCGTCGCGGTGCGCGGCTCGATGTAGCCCTCGACGCCCTTGCGTGCCGTCACGAAGGGCTCGAGCTCGGCCAGCTGAGGGTTCCTCTTCTTCGTGAAGAAGCCTCGGATGAAATCGCTGAAGGACACCGGCGCTAGCCCTTGCGGGCCTTCACCTCCTCTATGAGCTGCGGAAGGATCTTGAGGGCGTCGCCGACGACGCCCAGATCCGCGACCTGAAAGATCGGAGCATCCTCGTCCCTATTGATCGCGACGATCTTCTTCGCGCCCTTCATTCCGACGACGTGTTGCGTCGCACCGCTGATGCCGAAGGCGATGTAGACGTTGGGCTTGATCGTGGTTCCGGTCTGGCCGATCTGGTACGAGTAGGGGACCCAGCCTGCGTCGACCACCGCCCGCGTCGCTCCCACGGCCGTGTTGCCCAGCGCCGCGGCGAGCTGGTCGAGAAGCTCGAAGTTGCCGGCGTCCTGAAGCCCCCGCCCGCCGGAGATGACGACGGCTGCGTCTTCGAGCTTCGGTCCCGAGGCCGCCTCTTCGTGCCGCTCGACGCGGCGCGCCCGCCGGAGATCCTCCGGGATGTCGACCTCGACCGGGACGACGTTCGCCTGCCCGCCGCTCGGCTGCGGCTCGAACGACTTGGGCCTCACGAGGACGATCTTCGGCGCGCCGTCAAGGGTGACGTCCACGAACCGAGTGCCTCCGAAGATCGCGGTGCGTGCGACGTCGGCCGAGATGATGTCGACGACGTTTCCCATCAGCGTCGAGCCGGTGCGCGCCGATAACCGGCCGGCTATGTCGCGCGAGTCGTAGTTCGAGGCGAACATGATCAGCTCGGGATCGTGCTCCCGCGCCAGCGCATGCAGCGCCTCGACCGCGGGCTGCGCGACGTAGTCCGCGTAGACGGGGTCGTCCGATGCGTACACCGTGGTCGCGCCGTGCCTGCCAAGCGCTTCCGCCGCCTCGGTCGCGCCGGGGCCGAGGACCACGGCCTCGAGCTCGCCGCCGAGCTCGCGCGCCTTCGTCAAGATCTCGAGGGCTGCAGGATCTACCTTGCCGTCCGATACCTCGGCGAAGACCCAGTGCTTGGACGGCGCCACCTAGATCACCTTCGCGTCGGCGAGAAAGTCTGCTATGCGCGCCGCGGCAGCACCGTCGTCCTGCACGACCTCTCCTGCCTTGCGCTCCTCCGCCGGAGCGACCTCGGTGACCTCCTGGCCCACCGCGACATCGTCGGCGGAAACGCTCAGATCGGCGAGCGACAACTGCTCGAGCGGCTTCTTCTTGGCCGCCATGATGCCCTTGAAGGAGGCGTAACGCGGCTCGTTCACTCCCGCCGTCACCGTCACGAGCGCGGGCAGAGACGCCTCTAACACCTGATAGCCCTCAGACGTTTGACGTCGGATCGTGATCGCGCCCTCCTTCACCTCGATGCGCTTGGCGAACGTGAGCTGCGGGAGTCCGAGGAACTCGGCGAGAGTGGAGGGCATCGTGCCGGTGTAGCCGTCCGTCGACTCGACGCCGGCGATAACGACGTCGAAATCGCCGCGTGCGATGGCGGCCGCGAGCACCCGGGCCGTCACAAGTGCATCCGCGCCCGCAAGCGCATCGTCGGTGACCAGCACGGCCTTGTCGGCGCCCATCGAGAGTCCCTTGCGCACCGCCTCCAGCGCGGCGGCAGGACCCATCGAGAACAGCGTGACCTCGCCTTCGTGCGCCTCCTTGAGCTGGAGTCCCGCCTCGATGCCGAACTCGTCGCCCGGATCGAGCGTGCCCTGAACGCCCGCGCGCTTGAGGCGGGTTCCGTCCATCTCGCCCGGGATGTTGGGGTCCGGGATGTGCTTGACGCATACCGCTATGTTCAAAGACGCCCTCCTGCTTCCGCGCGACGAGCCGGGGCGGCCACAGCCCCTGTTGCGCGCGTGCCCTGCCAAAGCGTAGCCTCCATCGCCCTCTACCTCCCCGCCGTCAGCGTCCCACGAAGCGCGCCTTCCCGGGGCCCTGCTCGACGAACGAGCTCATCCCTATGCGCTGGTCCTCGGTTGCGAACAGCGACGCGAAGGCCTGACGTTCCAGGATCAGCCCTCCGGTCATGTCCATGTCGCCGCCCCGCTGGATCGCTTGCTTGGCGGCTGCGAGCGCGACGGTGGGGCCGCGCGCATAGCGCCTGGCCAGCGCCTCCGCCTCCTTCATGACGTCGGCGGCAGGGACGACCCTGTCGACCAGCCCGATGTCATGAGACTCGTCGGCGTCGATCACTCGACCGGAGAGGATCAGCTCCTTCGCACGCCGCATCCCCACGAGGCGCGGGAGGCGCTGCGTCCCACCGGCCCCGGGGATCACGCCGAGCGCGATCTCGGGCTGTCCGAGCTGTGCGTCGCTCGCCGCGATGCGGAAATCGCACGCGAGAGCCAGCTCGCACCCGCCTCCGAGCGCGTAGCCGTTGATCGCGGCGACCGTGATCTTGGGAAGCTCGGCGAGGCGCGTCAAGACGTCCTGGAAGAGGCCGATGTACGTGTACATCGAAACGGCGTCGAGCTCCGCCATCTCCTTGATGTCGGCGCCTGCGGCGAACACACGCGGCCCGCCCCACACGACCACGGCGCGCACGGCATCGTCGTTCGCCGTGTCATCGACGGTCTTGTCGAGGGCGTGCGCCACCTCTGCGTTGAGCGCGTTGACCTTGGGCCGGTCGAGGCGGATCATCCCCACGCCCTCGTCGGCGACCTCTAGCCTCACGGATGCGCCCACATGACCTCCTCGTCTGTAGAGCGAGACCGAACGCGCTCAAGGCTACGATGCGCCGCATGTACGACGACCTGGAGACGCGGCTCGCCGGCGCGCTCAGGGCCCGCCCCGGGCGCCGGTTCTCGGTGGCGGGGGCGCGCGACGCGGCCGTCCTGCTTCCGGTGGTCCTGAAGCCGCAGCCGGGGCTCATCTTCACCGTGAGGACCGACACGCTTCCGTCCCACAAGGGCCAGATCTCCTTCCCGGGCGGATCGATCGACGCGAGCGATGTCTCCGCCGAGGCCGCGGCGCTGCGCGAGGCGAACGAGGAGCTGGGACTGGACCCGGCGCAGGTGCGCGTGCTCGGCGAGCTCGACAGCATCGAGACGTTCGTCTCGGGATTCGTGGTCACGCCGATCGTCGGCGTCCTGGACGGCGCGCCGGAGCTGAAACCGAACCCGATGGAGGTGGCGCGCGTGCTCCACGTGCCGCTGACGGCTCTGACGGACGCCATCCGCTCCGATCCCGGGTTCGAGCATGCGGGCCGCAGCTATCCGACGGAGGCGTGGGTCCACGGCGACGACGTCATCTGGGGGGTGACGGCGAACCTCCTCCGGCTCTTCCTGGAGCGCCTCGCCGAGGCGGGCCCGGTCGAGGCGCCGGGCGAGAGCGCACGGCGACAAGAGAGCACGAGCCGTCGCCCGTGAGTCCCCCGATCGCGCCGCACCCCGTGAGTCCCCTGATCGCGTCGACCGCAACCCCCAAGCCCACGCCGTCACCGACCGTGCTGCGCGCGCCGCCGGCCGGCGCGCTCGAGGTCGCCGGAGCGGTGCTCGCGATCGCGCTGGCGCTGGCGGCGGGGGTGTTGGGCTACCGGATCATCCGGGGGGGCCGGGGCCTCTAGCGCCGTGGCGGCCGGGGCCCCCGGCTCACCAGAAGCCCTCCACCGTCGCCGAGCGGCGGCACAGGCACAAAGGTCACCGACCCGGCTGCTCCGGCGCGCCGCACGGCTCGCTCGGATCGACCAGAAGCCTTCCACCGTCGCCGAGCGGCGGCACAGGGACAAAGGTCCGCCGCAGCGGTGCCGGCGCAATGGCCCTAGAACATCGGAGGTTCGGTGTAGACGCCCCATACTTCCTTCAGCGCGTCGACCATCTCCCCCAGCGTCACGTATGCCTTCGCCGCCTCTACCAGCACAGGCATCGAGTTGGCATCGTCGCGTCCCGCGACCTCTTTGAGCGCCGAGATCGCCTCTTGGGCCGCCGCCTCGTCTCGGTTCGCCCGCACCTCGGCGACGGATTTCTTCTGGCGTTCCTCGATCTCGGGGCCGATCGACAGGACCTCGGGCATGTCCTGAACCGTGCGCGTGAAGCGGTTCAGGCCGACTATGACCTTGCGGCCCTGCTCGAGCAGCTTTTGGTAGTGGAAGGCGGCGTCGGCGATCTCCTTCTGGAAGAAACCGCGCTCTATCCCGGCGAGCATGCCGTCGAGGATGGAGCCGTCCCCCATCTCATCGATGCGAGTGAAGTAGTCCTCGGTGGCGCGCTCCGTCTCGTCGGTGAGCGCCTCGACGAACCAGGAACCGCCGAGAGGGTCGATGACGTTGGCCGCCCCCGTCTCGTAGGCGATGATCTGCTGCGTCTTGAGCGCGATCTCGACGGCTTCCTCGGTCGGCAGCGCGAGGACCTCGTCGAGCGAGTTGGTGTGCAAGCTCTGCGTCCCGCCCAGCACGGCCGCCAGAGCCTCGGTCGTCGTACGAACCACGTTGTTGAACGGCTGCGGCCCGGTGAGCGACACGCCTGCGGTCTGCGTGTGGAACTTCAGCATCCACGATCGCTCCTTGCGCGCTCCGTAGCGATCCTGCATCCAGCGCGCCCAGATCCGGCGCGCCGCCCTGAACTTGGCGATCTCCTCGAAGAAATCGACGTGCGAGTTGAAGAAGAAGGACAACCCGGGCGCGAAGTCGTCGACGTCGAGGCCGCGTCGCAGTCCGAGCTCGACGTGCGCGAAGCCGGATGCCACCGTGAACGCGAGTTCTTGGACCGCCGTGGAGCCCGCTTCTCGTATGTGATAGCCGGAGATCGACAGCGGGTGATACTTCGGCGCATCGGTGATGCAGTACTCCATCATGTCGGCGGTGAGACGCAGATGCGGCTCGGGCGGGAAGAGCCATTCCTTCTGTGCGATGTATTCCTTGAGGATGTCGGTCTGGCACGTTCCATCGAGCTTCGAGATGTCCGCGCCCTGCTTCTCCGCGGCGGCTATGTAGTACGCGAACAGCATCGGCGCCGGTCCCGAGATCGTCATCGAGGTGGTGATCGCCTCGAGGTCTATGTCGCGGAACAGGACCTCCATGTCTGCGAGCGAATCCACCGCCACCCCGCAGCGCCCGACCTCGCCCTCCGCGAGCGGATCGTCGGAGTCGCGCCCCATCAACGTCGGCATGTCGAAAGCGACCGAGAGCCCGGTCTGTCCCTGGTCGAGCAGGAACAGGTAGCGCGCGTTCGTCTGCTCGGCCGTCCCGAAGCCCGCGAACTGGCGCATGGTCCAGAGGCGACCGCGGTACCCGGTCGGATAGATGCCTCTCGTGAAGGGGAAGACCCCCGGGGCCGAGATGCGCTCGTCGACGTCGGCCGGCCCGTAGAGCGGGTCGAGCGGCACGCTGGAGAGTGTGTCGAAGTCGGCGTCTTGTCTCAGCGGGGCCTGCTCGTAGCGCTCGCGCCACGCCTTGTGTGGCTCGTCTGCCATCCCCGGATTCTACCCAGGCAGACCGGCGCTACAGGGCGGCGAGGAGCCGATCGGCGGCGGCGTAGGGATCGAGACGGCGCGCCTGCACTTGCGCGCTCAGCTCCGCTAGGAGGCCGGCGGCATCCGACTCGAGTCGCCGGCGCTGCCGCTCGGCCACGATGTCGCGTATCTCCCTCTCGACCCGCCTGCGCCGGCGCTCATCGAGCAATCCGGCGTCCTGTTGACGCTGCCGATGGCTCTCGATCGCGACCCACAACTCATCGATGCCGGCGTCCTTGGTGCTGATCGTCTCGATGATGGCAGGCTTGTAGGGCGCGTCCGAGAGATCGAGCATCTGCTTGAGCTCGCGCACGGTGTCTCTCACACCGGGACGATCGGCCTTGTTGACGACGAAGACGTCGGCGATCTCCAGCAAGCCTGCCTTGGCCGCCTGCACGGCATCCCCCCAGCCGGGATTCAGCACGACGAGCGTCGTGTCGCACGCGTCGGTTATCTCTACCTCCGCCTGGCCGACGCCGACGGTCTCGATCAGCACGAGGTCCTTGCCGGCGGCGTCCAGGACACGCACCGCCTCGGGCGTCGCCAGCGCCATTCCGCCGAGGTGACCGCGCGTTGCCATCGAGCGGATGAACACCTCGGGGTCGGTCGCGTGGGTCTGCATGCGCACTCGATCCCCAAGCAGCGCGCCCCCCGAGAACGGGCTCGACGGGTCGATGGCGAGAACGCCGACGCCGCGCCCTGCGCGGCGCGCACGGGCGATGAGGCGCTCCGTGAGGGTCGACTTGCCCGCCCCCGGCGCGCCGGTGATGCCTACGCTGTAGGCGCGTCCCGTGTGCGGGTAGAGCGCATCCATCGCTCGTCCCAGCTCCGCGCCCCCGTCCTCGACCAGCGAGATGAGACGGGCGATCGAACGGCGCTCGCCCCCGAGGACGCCCTCCACCAGGTCGTCGATCGCCGGGGCGACCACTAGCACACCTCCGTGCACATCGCCGCCACACCAGGGCGCCCTTCCATCGCCGCGGGCTGCGACGCTCGTCGCCCACCTACCTCCTGCGCAGCGCCTCGTGCGCCTTGTCCTCGCCGCGCGAGAAAGCTCTGGAGGTTGGCGCTACTCACACGGAGGGGCACTGGTGCCCCGTCGCGCAAATCACCGACGCATTCGAGCGTTACTTACGCGACGGACCACTAGGTCTCGACGGCAACAACCTCGGTGACGCCGGGAACCCGTTCGTGCAGCAGGCGCTCGACGCCCGCCTTGAGCGTCACGGGCGAGATCGGACAGGTCTCACACGTCCCCGAGAGGGCAACGACCACGGTGCCGCCGTCGATCGACTCGAGATGGATATCGCCGCCGTCCATCTGGATGGCCGGACGGATCAACTCGAGCGCCCCACGTACCTGCTCCTCGAGCGTCGTCGCCTGGTTCATCTCCCCATGGTACCGACAAAAGACGCCGCACCCAGAGCGACGAGCGCCAGGAACGTGGCGCCGGCGAGCCACAGGGCGACCGTCGCCCACCCGCTGCGTCCGTCGGCGGGGGTCTGTCCCTCCGGTCCCGCGGCACGCGACTCGATCACCTCGATCTGGACCGCCTCGGTGCGCGGGGAGCCGGCGCCCGCCGACGCCTCCACGCGCACCTCGTAGCGCCCCGGGCCCTCCGGCGCGACCCAGGGGACGCGACGCTCGCCCGCGTCGCGAACCACCGCTGCGTCGCCGGCGTCCCGGGGCCCGCTCGAGGTCACAACGGTCACCTGCGCCGGCGCCGAGAGATCGACGGTCAACGAAGTCGCCTCGCCGGTCGTCACGCGCTTCGGCGCGCGCAGCAGCGTGATGCGAAGCGGCGCTCCGAAGCGAGGTGGAGGGGTCACCGAGACGGCGCCCGGGTCTCTGGGGGTGAACCTCCACGTGCCGAAGGCCTTTCGCACCACCGTCGCTCCCGCGCCGTCCACGATGCGGAATGCGCCTAGGACGCTCACCCTGGGGAGCGCCCACGCCACGCCCACCTCGATCGAGCGGGGCTCGGCCGTGTCCTCCACCGTCGTGTTGCGGTAGTAGTGCCGAAGGATGTCGCGGTAGCCGGAGCCGTTCTGAGCCATCCCGTGTGCGCCCCATTGCGACATGCCGACGCCGTGGCCCCACCCCCGGCCGTGTATGCGGACGACCCCGCCGGTCGTCGAGATCGTCGCCCGGTTGGACGGCAAGGTCTCCGGAAGACGCCCGCTGCTCGTGGGAGCGGGGGACGGATAGCGGCCCGGAAACGCGGCCGGAGCCGCCGCGCGCAGCAGCACGCGCAACTCCTCGACGGTCCGCCTCGAGGCGCGCCGGCCGATGAAGCGCACGTCGGGATAGTGGAGACCGGCGCTCGAGCGAGCGGTTCGGACCGCGCGCAAGACACCGTCCGCAGGACCCCACCAGCCGGCGTCTTCGAGGATCGCCTGGAGGTCTTTCAGCGAGAAGCGCACGCTCCAGCGATAGAGCGGCGACGCCTGCTCCGTGGTGCTCTCCACCGGGCGCAGATAGGGAAGGTCCGGATCGCCTGGGAACGCCTGAGGGTTGGCGAGCGTCGCTCCTCCCGACGTCGAGTGGTAGCGAGCCAGGATCGGCTCGCCGCCGTAGACGACTGCCTCTCCGCGGGTCGCGTGCACCGCCTGCGTCCAGCGCGCGCCTCCCTCGTAGTCGAGGATGTCGGCTCCTGTGAAGACCTGGCACTGGTCGGACGCGCAGATGTCGAAGCCATAGGTCGCCGCCGCTCCACCCCGCGGTCGCTCGAGCGTCCACAACGCGTACGTCCGGGCGGCCACAGCCTGTGCACGGAGCGCCTCGGTGGGCCAGTCCGGCGGCACCTCGTTGAGCCCCAACAGGTACCTCTCGAGCGACAACCGGTCGACCACGACGAGACCATCTGGAGCGGTACGCAGCTCGATCGCGCCGAAGTAGCGGTGCAACCCCGAGACGCCGCTCGGCTCCGAGCCGAGCGGCACGAGGGTGATGGGCCCGGGCGCCACACGATTCGTCGGGGCGGCACTCGCCACAGTTCCCGCGCCGACGCTCAGGGCGACGATGGTGAGAAGGACGAGGGACAGCGGCGCCCTGAGTCGGGCCCTCGAGACCGATCGGTGCACCGCGTGCCGAATTAGGCGGTGCTCTCGATGAGAGCGATGTCCGCGCCGAGCGCGGCGAGCTTGCCGTGGAAGTTCTCGTAGCCCCGCTGGATGTGCCCCCGGTCGTGGACCTCTGTACGTCCCTCGGCGCAGAGGCCTCCCACCACGAGGGCGGCGCCCGCCCGGATGTCGGGCGACCGGACCGGGGCTCCGGACAATCGGGCAACGCCACGGAGCACCGCGTGATGACCCTCGACTCGGATCTGGGAGCCCATCCGGTTGAGCTCGTCGACGAACAGGAAACGCGACTCGAAGACGTTCTCGGTAACGATCGAGGAACCATCGGCCTGCGCAAGCAGAACCATCATCGGCGGCTGCAGGTCGGTGGGAAAGCCGGGATACGGCAGCGTAACGAGATCGAGCGCATCGGAGCGTCTGCTCATCGCGATGCGCACCTCGCCGTCGCCGCGCTTGATGTCGGCACCCGCGTCCTCGAGCTTCTGCAGGGGAAGCTCGACGTCGTCGGGGTGCATGTCCAGAAGTCGCACCTCTCCACGCGTCGCCACGGCCGCTATCGCGAACGTGCCGGCCTCGATGCGATCCGGGATGACTTCATGTCTCACTCCCGAGAGCTCGCGCACGCCTTCGACCACGATCGTGTTCGTTCCGGCGCCGGCTATGCGAGCTCCTGCCGCGGTCAGGAAGTGCGCAAGGTCTTTGATCTCCGGCTCCCGCGCGGCGTTCTCGATCGTCGTGGTTCCCTCGGCGAGAACGGCGGCCATGAGCATGTTCTCGGTTGCGCCCACCGAGGGGAACTCGAGCAGAACCTGCACGCCCGAGAGGCGCCCTGCCATGCCCTCGACGTAACCATGCTCCGAGACGAACTGCGCGCCCATCCGCTCCAGACCTTGGATGTGAAGGTCGATCGGCCGGGAGCCGATCGCGTCGCCGCCGGGCATGGCGACGCGCGCCCGCCCGAGTCGCGCCAGCAGGGGCCCGAGGACCTGGATGGAGGCGCGCATCTTGATGACTAGCTCGTAGGGGGTCTCCTCGGCGAGCTGCCCCGACGCGTCGATCGTCATCTTGTCACGCTCGAAGGTCACGCCGGCGCCGAGGCGCTCGAGCACCTGGGCCATCAGCTCGACATCGGTGATGCGCGGGACTCGCTCGAGCACGACCTCGGCGGGGATCAGCAGCGACGCGACCATGAGCTTCAAGGTCGAGTTCTTCGCGCCGCTGATCGGCACGTCGCCGTGCAGCGAGGCGGGCCCCCGGATGACGTAGGAGCTCATCCAACCATCCTATCCAGGGTGGGGCGGGCCACCTCCCTACCGGCCCGTGGACCTCCGTCTCGTGGCCTTCTTGCGGGTCGTCGTCTTCTTGCGGCCCGTGGCCTTCTTGCGGGCGGTCGCCTTCTTGCGGGCGGTCGCCTTCTTGCGGCCCGTGGACTTCTTCCGGGCCGCTGTCTTCTTGCGCGCCGTGGACTTCCTTCGGGCGGTCGTCTTCTTGCGGCCCGTCGACTTGCGGCCGGTCGTCTTCTTGCGGGCGGTCGTCTTCTTGCGACCCGTGGACTTGCGCGCCGTGGACTTCCGGACGGCTGTCTTCTTGCGCGTCGTGGACTTTCTTCGGGCGGCTGTCTTCTTGCGACCCGCGGACTTCTTGCGTCCCGACGACGACCTTGGGGTCGACGTGGTGGCGGGCGACTCCGAGGCATCCTCGGACATGCGCGCCGCCTCGGCCCCCGCCTCCGCGGCCGTCTCGACGAGCCTTCGCGCCGCCGCGGTGGCTCCGCCCTGCGACGGCTCGGAGCTCACCACGTCGGCGGCAGCTTCTCCAACGTCCGCAGCGAGCTCTCCCGCGCGCTCGACCATCGAGTTGTCGTCATCGGTCATGACGCCTCCCTTCCTCGCGCACCGTTTGGGATCGACGCTTGCCTTCCACGTCAAAGAGAAACAAAACCAGTCGATAAAGCAAGCGTATGAGAGAGGGTTTTCGGGGAAAGTTCACCCGGTGAGCAACGACAAGTTGTTACGGATCTATCTCACTGACCATCTCGCGGGCGCCGCCGGTGGTGTCGAGCTTGCCAAGAGATGCCTGTCGAGCAACAAGGAGAACGCTCTAGGGGGGTATCTCGAGACGCACTTGATCCCTGCGATCCTCGAGGACAAGCGCTCGCTCGAGTCGCTCATGGAGAGACTGCGGGTCCCACGCGCGCGCTGGAAGCAAGCGGCGGCGCGATCCGCCGAGAAGGCAGGTCGTCTGAAGTTGAACGGCCGGGTCACCGGCTACTCGCCGCTCAGCCGCCTCGTGGAGATCGAGGGTATGTGCCTCGGCATCGAAGGCAAGGGATCGTTGTGGCACTCGCTCAAGCACATCTCGGGATCGTCGCAGGCCCTGCGCGACGTCGACCTCGATCGCCTGATCGAGCGGGCGCGAAGACAGCGGGAGGAGCTCGAGTCCCATCGCCTCGATGCCGCCGAGCGGGCGCTGGCATCATCGATGCATTAGCGAAGCTGCGGGCTCACCGCCCCCGGGAGGAGTCGGTGGCCTCGGGGTCGAGGTGCCCCTCGATGAGCCAGAGGTTGCGCCGGACACACTCGGGGCACAGCGCGAGCTAGGAGCGGCTCTCGGCGATCTCGACGCGCGCCATCTCGACGCGCAGGGCCGCCTCCGCTCGATCGTCCGCGTCCTCTTGGGCGCGCCGTCTCGCCTCCTCGAGGCGGCTGCGCGCCTCGGACGCGTCGATGTCGCTAGGCGACTCGGCGTCGTCCGCGAGGACGATCACGTGATAGTCGTCGGAGCTCCCCGAGGCCTCGAGGAAGCCGCCGGGAACGAAGAACTCCTCTCGGTCGCCGCCCGAGATCACCGAGACGCGGCCGGGGACGAGCGCCGCCAGGAACGGGATGTGCCCGCGCATGATGCCGAACTCGCCCTCCGGCGAGCGAGCTACGACCATGTCGGCCTTGCCTTCCCAGACCTTCTGCTCGGGGGCCACCACGCTTACGTCCACGTCACATCCCCACCGGGTCGCACCTTCATCACGATTCGGACAGGTCCTTCCCCTTGGCCTCAGCCTCCTCGATGCCACCGACCATGTAGAAGGCCTGCTCGGGGAGATGGTCGTATTCGCCTTCGGCGAGCGCTTTGAAGGACTGGATCGTCTCTTCCACCGCCGTGTACTTACCCGCTATGCCGGTGAACTGCTCGGCCACGAACATCGGCTGGCTCAAGAAACGCTGGATCTTGCGGGCCCGCTGGACCGTGATCTTGTCCTCTTCGGAGAGCTCGTCGATCCCGAGGATCGCGATGATGTCCTGGAGGTCCTTGTAGCGCTGCAGGATCTGCTGCACCGTCTGGGCAACGTCGTAGTGCTCGTCGCCGACGTAGCGGGGGTCGAGGATCCGAGACGTGGAGTCGAGCGGGTCGACGGCCGGATAGATGCCGAGCTCCGAGATCGGTCTGGACAGCACCGTTGTCGCATCGAGGTGAGCGAACGTCGTGTGCGGCGCCGGATCGGTGATGTCGTCGGCGGGCACGTAGATCGCCTGCAGCGAAGTGATCGAGCGTCCCTTGGTCGAGGTGATCCGCTCCTGTAGATCGCCCATCTCCTCCGACAGGGTGGGCTGATAACCCACCGCCGAGGGCATGCGGCCCAACAGCGTGGAGACCTCGGACCCGGCCTGCACGAACCGAAAGATGTTGTCGATGAACAACAGCACGTCCTGGTGCTCCTCGTCGCGGAAGTACTCGGCGATGGTTAGCGCCGAAAGCGCGACGCGCAGCCGCACACCCGGGGGCTCGTCCATCTGCCCGAAGATGAGGGCCGTCTTCTCGAGGACGCCCGACTCCTTCATCTCGAGCCAGAGGTCGTTGCCCTCGCGCGTTCTCTCGCCGACCCCCGCGAACACCGACACGCCGCCGTGCTGTTCGGCGACGCGATAGATCATCTCCTGGATCATGACCGTCTTGCCGACGCCCGCGCCCCCGAACATGCCGATCTTCCCGCCCTGGACGTAGGGCTCGAGAAGGTCGATGACCTTGATGCCGGTTTCGAACATCTCGACCTTCGGCTCGAGGTCCTCGAACTTGGGAGCGCTGCGGTGGATCGGCCACCGCTTGACGTCGTCGGGGAGCTCGGAGCCGTCGACCGGCTCGCCCAGGACGTTGTAGACGTGGCCGAGCACGGCGGCGCCCACCGGCACGCTGATGGCAGCCCCGGTGTTGACCACTCTCGAGCCGCGCACGATGCCGTCGATCGCCTTCATGCATACGGCCTTCACTATCGATTCACCGACGTGCTGAGCGACCTCGGCCGTGATGACGTCGGTCTCGCCCCCGAGGGTGCGCTCGATCTGCAGCGCGTAGCCGATCTCGGGCAGATGTTCCGGAGGGAACTCGACCTGGATCACGGGCCCCGTGACGCTCACTATGCGACCGTCGACGTAACCCTCATCGGAACGCTTGTCTTCGGTGGTGACCCTCTCCTCGGTTACCGCCATTCCGCTTCCTCCTGATTCGTCTGCACGTCTCTCGCGACTCCTCCCTATCGGCTCGAACCGCCGCCTGCGTTCGCTCCCAGCGCCTCCGCGCCGCCCACGACCTCCATGATCTCGGTCGTGATCTCCGCCTGGCGAGCCTGGTTGTAGTTGCGGGTCAGGTCTTCGATCAGTTCCTCTGCGTTGTCCGTCGCGGCCTTCATCGCCCTGCGGCGCGCCGCATGCTCGGATGCGGCCGATTCGAGCATGCCCTGCAAGATGAGTCCCTCGACATAACGAGGGACGAGCAGGTCGAGGATGTCCTCCGGGCCGGGCTCGAACTCGTACTGGGCGCCGCCGGTGCGCTCGTCATCCTCGTCACCCTCGATCTCCTCGCGCGGGAGCGGAACGAGCTGCACCACCGTGGGCCGCTGCACGAGCATCGAATGGAACTTGGTGTAGGCGAGCCGGACCTGATCTACCTCCCCCTCCGAGAACGCTTTCATCGCCGCCGTCGCCGCCGCGCGCGCGTCATCGATGCTCGGTTGCTCGGAAACGCCGGTCCACGAGTCCTCGAACTCGTGACCCCGGAACTTGAAGTAGCTCACCGCTTTCTTGCCGATGAGGTAGAGCCGGGTGTCCTTGCCGTGCTCGCGCATGTCGCGCTCCGCCGCCCGGATGACGTTCGAGTTGTAGGCCCCGGCGAGCCCTCGGTCCGAGGACACCACGATCATCCCGACCGACGAGACGTCGTCGCGACCCGTGAGCAGAGGGTGATCGAGGCTCGTCGAGGTCCGGGCGACAGACGCCATGAGGCGCCGGATCGTGTCGGCGTAGGGACGCGCCGCAGCGACTCGCTGCTGCGCCTTGATGATGCGGGACGACGCGATCAGCTCCATGGCGCTCGTGATCTTCTGCGTCGACTTGACGGAGTCGATCCGGCGCTTGAGCGAGCGGAGCTGCTGAGCCACTAGTGGGGCACCATCACGCGCTGTCCTTCGCTTGCGCCTGCTCGTCACCCGTGTCCGTCTGCGACCCATGGTCGCCGGGGCTCTCCTGTGCCCCGGCGTCGCCGCCCTCCGCAGCCGGGGTGCTCGATGCCTCGGGAACACCCTCCTCAGCCGCCACGGTCTCGACCGTGCCGACGCGGTCCGCGAAGCTCGCCTTGAAGTCCTCGACCGCGCCCTTCAGCTTCTCGAGAGTGTCATCCTCGAGCTTGCCGGTGTCGCGGATCGCGTCTCGCACGTCGGAAGCCCGGGTCTTCACATGTTCGATCAGGCCGTTCTCGAACTCCTGGACGTTCTCCAGAGGCAGGTCGTCGAGGTAGCCGTTGGTGACCGCGTAGATCGAGATGACCTGGTCCTCCATCGCATAGGGCGTGTACTGCTTCTGCTTCAGCACCTCCACGACCCTGGCACCGCGGTCCAGCTGCGCCTGGCTCGCCTTGTCGAGGTCTGAGCCGAACTCCGCGAAGGCCTCGAGCTCGCGGTATTGGGCGAGGTCGAGGCGCAGGCGACCTGCTACCTGCTTCATGGCCTTGGTCTGGGCGTTGCCCCCGACGCGCGACACCGAGATGCCCACGTTGATCGCGGGCCTCACCCCGGAGAAGAAGAGGTCGGTCTCGAGGAAGATCTGACCGTCGGTGATCGAGATCACGTTCGTGGGGATATAGGCGGAGACATCTCCACCCTTGGTCTCGATGAGCGGGAGAGCGGTCAGCGAGCCGCCGCCGTTCTCGTCGGAGAGCTTCGCAGCGCGCTCGAGAAGCCGCGAATGCAGGTAGAAGACGTCACCCGGGTACGCCTCTCGACCGGGAGGGCGGCGCAACAACAGCGACAGCTGCCGGTAGGCGACGGCCTGCTTCGAGAGGTCGTCGTACACGATCAGCGCATCTTCTCCATTCTCCATCCAGTGCTGGCCCATGGCACAGCCCGCGTAGGGAGCGAGGTACTGGAACGGAGCCGGGTCCGATGCCGCGGCGTTGACGACGACCGTGTACTCGAGGGCCCCGTAATCCTCCAGGGCGGCGACAACCTCGGCGACCGTGGACGCCTTCTGGCCGACGGCCACGTAGATGCACTTCACCTGGTCGTCGGTGCCCCAGTTCTGGCGCTGGTTCATGATCGCATCGATCACGATGGCGGTCTTGCCCGTCTGACGATCCCCGATGATGAGCTGGCGCTGGCCCCGCCCGATCGCGGTCATGGCGTCGATCGCCTTGATGCCGGTCTGCAGCGGTTCCTTCACCGGCTGGCGCGCCGTGACGCCCGGCGCCTGAACCTCCAACGGTCGTGTGTTGTCGGTGCGGATCGGACCCTTGCCGTCGAGTGGCTTGCCGAGCGCGTCGACGACGCGCCCGAGCAGCTCGTCGCCGACCTGCACGGAGAGGATCCGTCCCGAGCGCGTGACCGGGTCGCCTTCCTGGATGTGCTCGACCGAGCCGAGGACGACGCAACCTATGATGTCTTCCTCGAGGTTCATGGCGAGACCCACCGTGCCGCCCGCGAACTCGAGCATCTCGTTCGCCATGGCCTGGGGCAGCCCCGAGATGCGCGCGATCCCATCGCCCACCTCCTCGACCCGCCCCACCTCCTCGCGCTCGAGCGTCGGCTTGAAGTCCGTCACGTAGCTCTTGAGCACCGAGGAGATCTCGTCGGCGCTGATCGTGAGGGCGTCCCCGCCCGTCCTGCTCTCCGTTGCCACTATCGCCTCACCTGCTCCTTCAGCTGCTCCAAACGATGTCTCACGGTCCCATCGATGACGGTGTCGCCGATCTGAGCCACGACGCCGCCGATCACCGAGGGGTCGACGATGACCTTGAGCTCGACCTTCTTGCCGGTCGACTTCTCCAGGGCGCGCGTGAGCTCGTCTCTCTGCTCCTGGTCGAGCGGGATAGCGGTGCGGACCTCGGCCAGAACCGAGTTGCGCGCCTCGGCCGCGAGCGTGGTGAGCTCCTCGAGGATCTGCGGAAGCTGGCGCGCCCGACCCTGGCTCACGATGAAGGAAAGCAGCCCGAGCGTATGCGGCGAGACCTTCTCACTCAGCAGCTCGTCGAGGACCTTGACCCTCTGCGCCCTGTCGATGGCGCGATCTTCCAGCGCCTGCTTCAGCTCGTAGTTCGAGTCTACGAGCTTGCCGAAGCGATAGAGCTCGTCCTCGACTCGATCGAGCTCTCCCTCGGCGCGCACGACGTTGAACAGCGCCTCTGCGTACCCATGAACGAGCTCGTCGGTAGCCATAACGGTTAAGAGGTGCTCCCGTTGCCGCTCATGCCCGAGACCTCTTTGATGTAGGCGTCGACGAGCTCACGCTGCGTTTTGCCGTCCAACGAGCGCCCGACGACCTTCTCGGCGAGGTCGATGGACATGTCGGCGATCTGTCCCTGCAGCTCCTGGACCGTGCGATTGCGCTCCGCCTCGATCTGCTCGCGCGCTCGCGCAACGACGCCCTCGGCGTCCTTCTCGGCGCGCGCGATGAGGTCGCGGCGCACGTCCTCTGCCTGCTGGCGCGAGTCCTCGATGACCCGGTTGGCCTCGGCGCGGGCGTCCGCCAGCTGCTTCTTGTAGTCGTCCAGCAGGCCCTGGGCGTCGCTCTTTGCCTTCTCAGTCTCCTCGAGCGCGTTCTGGATCGTTGTCTCGCGCGCCTGCACCGCCTCGCGCAGCCTGGGAAAGGCGAAGCGGGAGAGCAGGTAGGCGACGACCGCGAAGCAGATCGCTCCCCAGATGAGCTCCTCGGTCGCGGGCAGGATCAGGTCGAGACCGGACGGCTCTGCCTCGGCCGCCAGCAACCACACGGTTACGTCTGCCATGTCCGCTCCCCTCTAGAGGATGAAGGCGAGGACGAAGCCAATCAGCGCCAGCGCCTCGATCAGCGCGAAGCCGAGGAACATCGTCGTGCGGATCTGTCCTGCCATCTCCGGCTGGCGCGCCGTCGCCTGGATCGCGCTCGAGAACACGAGCCCGATGCCGACGCCCGGACCTATCGCGGCGAGCCCGTACACGAGCCCGTGCGCGAGCGCTTCGAGCCCCGCGTCGGTGAGGCCGCCGCCCTCCTGAGCCAGCTGCAGAACAGCATCTGTCATGGGTCCCTCCTTCTTCCCTTTAGCGAGCGCTCGCCGTGGCGAGGCCTTCTGTCTCGTATTCCGTCTCTCCGTGCCTCGTCTCGACCTCGGCGTCCGCCTCACCGTGGCCGTGTAGCGCCTCGGCTATGTAGAAGGCGGTGAGCATCGTGAAGATGTAGGCCTGGATGCCGATGATCAGCATCTCGAAGACGATGAGCACCGAACCCACGACCGCGGTGAGGATGCCGAGTGGGAGCGTGATATCGAGCGTCACGAACTCCGCGCTGAAGAGGAAGAAGATCGTCAAGAGCACGTGGCCGGCCATCATGTTCGCAAGCAATCGAATGGCAAGCGTCAGCGGCCGGATGAAGAAAACCGAGAAGAGTTCGATCAGGGCAAGCAGGGGTTTGATGGGCACCGGTACGCCGGGCGGGAACAAGGTGTCCTTGAAGTACTTCCACCCGCCCTGATGCCTTATCCCGACGACGTTGAAGACGACGTAGCTGAGCAAGGCCAGCGCCGCAGGGATCGCCATGCGCGAGGTCACAGGAAAATTCACGCCCGGAACGATCTCGAGCAGGTTCATGAAGAAGATGAAGTAGAAGAGAGACGCCAGGTAGCTCGCGTAGCGCGGCCCGTCCTTGGGGCCGATGACGTCGATGGCGATGCTGTTGCGGACGAACAGATACGCCGTCTCCGCGAGGTTTTGCGTCCCCTTGGGAACGAGCGCCTTGCGGCGCGCTCCGGCGAAGAAGAACAGGAGGCAGACCGCGGACGCGAGGAACATGAGCAGCACGACGCGGTTGACGGCGAACGGCGTGCCCTCGAGGAAGATCGGGTCCCAGAAGAAGAGGTGGTTTACATCCAACTCCATCGATCAGCTCCCTACCTTGACTCCGTCGTCATGTGTCGACGGACTCTTGACCGGATACGCGCGCGCGGCCTCCCACGTGACCAGCACCAGGTGTGTGCCGATGAGCGTCAGCCCCGCAACGGGGAAGGAGACGAGGTCCAGGGCTTGCAGCGCGAGCGTGCTGCCCGTGAGGAGCCCGAGCCCCGCCCCGAACGCGACCATCGCCGCGGCGAGCAGCAGCTGGGGGTTGTTGTCGGCGACGCCGCCGATGATGCGCCCGGCGAGCCACAGGTTTGCGAGTGCCATGACAAGGCCCACGGCGCTCGAGACGGCTGCCTCCGCGCCTCCCCAAGCCCACAGGATCGCGACCACGGCCGGCGCCGCGAACAGCCCCATGCGGATCATGCGGTGGACCATGCGAAGCTCGATCACTCCAGTCCCCTCCGTGTTGCGTAGTACACGACGAAGACGCCGGCGACCCAGCCGGCGATGGCCCCGATGACCTGCGCCCAAGGCTCGGTGCCGATAACGCCGTCGATCCAGCGCCCGGCGAACCAGAACACCAGGACGACGAACACGAACCCGAGGGCCACCGAGAGCCCGTAGGAAGCCTGGGACATGCCCTTGCCCATGGCCGCGCCGGACGACTGAGTTTGGGACCTTGTGGCCGGCGGTGGCTGTCTGCTCAAGCGGAATCGCCCTTTGTCGGTTCATTCCTCGGTGCCCGGACCTCGGGCTATCCACTTTCCACCCATTTCGGGCGGTGGAAGGCGGGAGTCTACCCCATGGCCGCGCTTGTGAATTCTTTCACAAAGCCCAGCAGGAGCGCAACCGAAGGCCGGAGCTCCCGCGGACCCCAGTTACGAGGGCCGCCCGACGGACGCCTGCACTTGACCGGGTGACCGGGTGCGTTCTCCTTGCGATCGGGCGCCGGGTGTGTGTCAGCACACAACCTCGCCCGGCGCCCGCCCCGGGAGCCGGAGAAGGGCCCGCCGAAGACCCCGAGGGAACCGAGATGTCGTTCTCCTTGCGATCGAGCACGCCGGGCGTGTCTCAGCGCAACAACCTCGCCCGGCCCCATCCGGCGCGCCCGACGGCGCCGTCCCGGCGCGCCGCTACGGAGTGAGGCGGTCGCCGATCGCCTTCGTCAGGACGGGGAAGAGCGTGTAGAGCACGATGGCCCCGACGGCTATCGGCAGGGCGAAGATCACGTCGGACGGCTCGAGCAGGCTGAAGCCGAGCCCCGCCCCCGCCGCCAGCGCCGACCACACGTACATCACGATCACCGCATGTCTGTGTCCGTGGCCGAGGTCCATCAGACGGTGGTGGATGTGCTGCTTGTCGGCCTGCCACACGCTGCGGCGCGCCCGAGCTCTGCGCACTATCGCGAAGAGCGTGTCCACGATCGGAAGCGCCAGCACCATGAGCGGGATCAGAAGCGGCACGTAGGCGATGAACACGTCCGACGGCGAGCCGGGATCGAGCGGCCACTTGCCGACGCCGACGACGGTGGTGGCACCCATGAGCAGCCCCAGCAGCATCGCTCCCGAGTCGCCCATGAAGATCGTCGCGGGATGGAAGTTATAGCGCAAGAAGCCGAGCGCGGCACCTGCGACGATGATCGCCGCAAGCGGTGCCGTGGGCGCCTCGCCGAGCAGGTTCTGACCCGCGATATCGAATGTGAAGACGAAGAAGGAGGCCGACGCGATCGCAACGATCCCTGCCGCGAGACCGTCGAGCCCGTCCACGAGGTTGACCGCGTTCATCATCGCGACCAGCCACAGGACCGTAACGAGCACGGAGACGTCGTCGCCGAGCGAGATGATCTGAGTGGGAAGCAGGATGAACTGCATCTTCACGCCGGCAAGGAACATGATCCCCGACGCGAATACTTGCCCTGCGAGCTTCACCGGCGCAGGCAGGTTCCTGAGATCGTCCACCGCACCGAGGGCGAACACGACGACCCCGGCGGCTCCGATGCCGAGAGCCTCAGAGGAGAGCTCGAAGACCTCCCGGAAGTCGGGCATGAGATAGGCGACCGCGCCGGCGCCGACCACGCCGGCGAATAGCGCTGCTCCCCCGAGCGTCGGCGTCGGATCGGCATGCACCTTGCGATCGCTCGGCTGGTCGATGATGCCGACGCGGATCACGAGCGCCCGCACCATCGGAGTCACGATGAACGTGATGACGAACGCACAGAGGCCGACGAGCAGATAGGGAACGACGCTCATCGCGGCACGTCACGCCACATCGGGATAGGGCTGAAAGCGATCGGTGAGCTCGAGCACGCGTTTGCGCACCTCGTCCTGGGCTCCTTGCGAGTGATCCTTGAGCGTGTGGGCGATGAGCAGCGCGACCTCCGCGACGTCGTCGCGGCCCATCCCGCATGTCGTCACGGCCGGTGTGCCGACCCTGATCCCCGATGCCACGAACGGCTTTTCCGGGTCATAGGGGATCGCATTCTTGTTGACCGTGATGCCGACGTCGTCGAGGCGCATCTCCGCATCCCTGCCGGTGGTCTCGATCGGCCTCAGGTCCACCAACATGAGGTGATTGTCGGTACCACCCGAGACGATGCGCATGCCCTCCTCCTGCAGCGTGTCGGCCACCACACGTGCATTGTGGACCACCTCATGGCTGTAGACCTTGAATTCCTTGGTAAGAGCTTCCGCGAAGGCCACGGCCTTGGCGGCTATCGAGTGCATCAGAGGGCCACCCTGCCAGCCGGGGAACACGCTCTTGTCGATGCGCTGCGCGAACTCCTCCTTGCACATGATCATTGCCCCGCGCGGCCCCCTCAGCGTCTTGTGCGTGGTGCAAGTGACGACGTGCGCATGCTCGACGGGATTGTCGTGTGCTCCCCCGGCCACGAGACCGATGAAGTGGGCCGCGTCGACCAAAAAGATCGCACCGACCTCGTCTGCGATCTCACGCATCGTGGCGAAGTCCCAGATACGGGAGTACGCAGTAGCTCCACCGACGATCATCTTCGGCTTCTCTTTCTTAGCCATGTCGCGGAGCTCGTCGTAGTCGATCAGCTCGTCTTCCTTGCGAACGCCGTAGGAAACGATCTTGAACATCTTTCCGGTGAAGTTGACAGGCGACCCGTGCGTCAGGTGACCGCCGTGCGCAAGGCTCATCCCCATGAACGTGTCGCCGGGCTCGAGGAAGGCGAAGTACGCCGCTGCATTCGCTGCAGCACCCGCATGCGGCTGGACGTTCACGTGCTCGGCACCGAACAACGCCTTCGCCCGTTCGATGGCAAGGTTCTCGGCAACATCGACGAACTCGCAGCCCCCGTAATAGCGCTTGCCCGGATACCCCTCGGCGTACTTGTTGCTGAGCGGCGTCCCGAGCGCGGCCAGTACCGGCGGAGAAGAGAAGTTCTCCGAAGCGATCAGCTCGATCTTCGTATTCTGTCGATCGACCTCATCAAGAATCGCGTCCGCGACCTCTCGATCCTGCTTCTCGAGGCCGGCCCAGTCACTCCAGATGGGGTTGCTCATCCGCACTCCTCTTTCTCGATGTCGGTGATCTGTTTCACGCGGCGCTCGTGGCGGCCGCCTTCGAACTTCGTGGTCAAAAACGTGTCGACGATCGCCACCGCGTAGGCGTCCGCGACCACCCGGCCCCCAAGAGCCAGGACGTTCGCATCGTTGTGCTCGCGGGCGAGCTTGGCCAGAAACTCACTCGTGCAGAGCGCCGCCCTCAACCCATGGACCTTGTTCGCGGCGATCTGCTCGCCCTGGCCGCTGCCGCCGAGCACGATCCCGAGGTCTGCGTCCCCGGACACGACGGAGCGCCCCACCGCGGCGCAGATCGGCGGATAGTCGATCGATTCCTCTGAATCCGTGCCGAAGTCGATGACCTCGTGACCGCCATCGGCGAGATGCTTGGCGATGGCCACTTTCAGGGAATATCCGGCGTGGTCTGCGCCGAGGGCGATCCTCATGCCCCGAGTGTATGAGCGTGGGGGCCGTCGAAGCCGTTTTCGCGCCCTGGGCTAACGCCGAGGTCCCTTACGGGCAGAGGGTGTCCGCCAGCACCGCTACGCCTTCCTGCAGCCCCTCGACCGTGCGCTGGTAGGCCCCTATCGGCTTGCCGATCGGGTCGTCCACGTCGAGCGACCGCCTCGACTTTGGCTTCGTTCCACGAAGGAGAGCGAGCACGCGTTCTTCGCGCGACGAGCCGGCCCCCGGCGCGAGCTCGATCTCTCCCAGCTCTTTCAGAAGAAGGACCTTGTCCATGACCTCGGGGATCAGCGTCTTCAACTCACGAACGTGAACGCTCGTCATCACGACGATCAGAGAGGCATCGCGCAGTTCGTCCTGATCGACCGGTCGCGAACGGTGCTGCGTCATGTCGATGCCCATCAGTTTCATCGCCTCAACACCTTCGGGCATGGCCGGGTTGCCGAAGTAGGCCCAGGTGCCGACACTCGAGACCGTGATGTCGCTGCAACCCCTTTGCTCGAGCTCTTGGCGGAGCAAGGCTTCGGCCATCGGCGAGCGACAGATGTTGCCGGTGCAAACGAAAACGACCCTCATCCGAGGGAACCTAGAACGTCGGCCGAGGGGGCCGCACCTTCCCGCAGG
>JBHEMX010000046.1:0-26009 GCA_046262355.1 Actinomycetota bacterium
GTAGTATCCGATCGAAGAGGCTGGCGTCCCACATCTTCAACGCGCGTCCGTCGTCTCCGGTCGCCCGTGAGATCCAGTCCCACTCAGGAGAAACCCGCTTTCGGACCAGCTCGGTACCGTCGTCGAGGAACACTCGCTCGACCTTGTTCCCCGACGCCCCTTCGGCCGAGTGGGACTCCACCCGGACGACCCGCTGCGCCATCGAGGTTCCCGCCACGCGCGCACGCTACGCCATCGAGCTTTGGGTCGTGGAACCCCAGGGATGCTGTGCTGTGCGGCCGGGCTGCGGGCCCGCGTCACGGTCGCCGTCCGCTCGACGCCGGTTGCGGATCGGCCGCTTCGCCGACCCGCTCGCCACCAAAGCACGCGCCAGAACGATCACTGGTAGCGGGTTTGGCGCGACAGATCGCACCGATGGTGACCCCACACGCCGACTCGGTCGCGGTGTGGAGCTGCAGGCGCGTGTCCGTGCTCGCGGAAGCTACTGCGCCCAGAACTTCGGAGACGACGCCGGCGACTGCGGAGGACGGTTCCGGGCGGATGTTCTCGGCAGCTTCTGGGCGTTGGTGCTGTCGCGAAGCTCCGCCCCGTTGGCCCGTCCCAGCTCCACGCGGAACGGGCAGAACGCCGCGGCCGAGCGCGCTGCGCCACCGGACGTCTCCAGCGTCACCGGCTGATCGGTCAGGAACCCGCGTTTGGCTCGTACGATCGGGGCGAGGTGGCGTCTATGGAGATGCAGAGCAGGCTGCCTGTTGGGGTCGCGGCGTTCGTCGGCCGCGAGGGTCAACGCGCGAAGGTGGCCGACCTGGTCGCGGACGCGCGGGTGGTGACGTTGACCGGTACCGGCGGCTGCGGCAAGACGCGGCTTGCTGTGGAGGTCACCGGGGACGTGGCGTCGCGGTTTTCCGATGGGGCCTGCTGGGTGGACCTGCAAGGGGTGAGCGACGCCGGGATGGTCGCTGCGGCCGTCGGTGCGGCGGTGGGCGTCCACGAGCGACCCGGCCAGGTGCTGGTCGACACGCTCGCCGAGCAGCTCCGTGCACGGCACCTGCTGGTCGTGCTCGACAACTGCGAGCACCTGGTGGAGGCGTGCGCGGAGCTGGTCGCCGGGTTGTCCTCGGCGTGTCCGCAGCTGCACGTGTTGGCCACCAGCCGTGTGCCGCTGGTCGTCGAGGGTGAAGCGACGTTCGAGGTCGCCCCGCTGCCGGTGCCCGGCCCCGATGCCGATTCCGCCAGCACGGTCGCCGTCGCGGACGCGGCGCGGTTGTTCGAGGTGCGGGCCCGGCAGGTGGCCGCGGAGTTCCGGATCGATGACGGCAACGCCGTGGCCGTGGCCGAGATCTGCCGGCGTTTGGACGGGATCCCGTTGGCGATCGAGCTGGCGGCGGCCCGGCTGCGGGTGCTGGCGCCGGGCCAGATCGCGGCCGGCCTGTCGGACCGCTTCGGGCTGCTGACCGGCGGCCTGCGGGGTGCGCCGGCACGTCAACAGACGCTCGAGGCGTCGCTGGACTGGAGCTACAACCTGCTCAATGACGCGCCGCGGTTGGCCTTGGCGACGCTCTCGGTGTTCGCCGGCTCGTTCGAGCTCGATGCTGCGGAGGCGGTCGTGGCCGGGGACGGCGTCGACGGCGACGACGTGCTCGACTTGATCACCGCACTGGCCGAGCAGTCGATGTTGGAGGTCGTCGAGCGTCACGGGAGGGCCCGCTACCGGCTGTTGGTGACGATCCGGATGTATGCCCGACACCGACTGTCCGAGCTCGACGATCCCGCCCGGGTGCGTGATCGCCATCTGGCCTTCCACGTCGCGCTGGCCGGACGGGCGCAGGCGGGTCTCACCGGTGGAGAGCCCGGGGCCTGGATGACGCGGCTCGCGGCCGACCTCGACGACCTGCGCGCCGCGATGGACTGGGCGGCGGAGTCCGGAGACCACCGAGCGCTGGTGGACATCACCGAGCCGATCGTCCGCTTCTGGTTCGAGCACGGCCTGTCCGTAGAGGTGCACCGACGCCTGCACAACGCGGTCGAGGGCCCGGGCGCCCATGAGGATGAGCGCGTGCGGGGGCTGACCACCTCGGCGCTCCTGGCCCTCGGCGGGCGCGAGCCGGCCAGCGCCCATCGGTCGGCGAGCGAAGCGGTCGACGCGGCACGCGCCACTGATGTGGGCGGTTCCCTCGCGCTCGGTTTGATCGTTCGGGCCCAGGCGGGGGCCGTGTCGGGGCTGTCGACCATCGAGCAGGTGGACGCCGATGTCGAGGAAGCGGTCGAGCACGCCGAGCGGTGCGGTGACGCTGCGACCCTCGGCTGGGTGCTGTCGCTCGCCGGATGGACGCTGCTTCGCAGCCGCACGATCGACGCCGGGTCCCGTCTGCTCGAGCAGGCGATCGAGGTCTGCGAGAACGCCGAGGTCGCCTTCCAACTGCCGGCCGCCCACGGGGTCCTTGGGCTGTGGCCGGTGTTCTCCGGTCGGCTTGACCGATCACGCCGACATGCTGGACGTGCTATCGACCTGAGCCGGCAGGTCGGACGCCCCGGGTGGGAGACGATCGGGCTCGCCGGCCTCGGAGCGGCCGACATCCTGCGGGGCGATCATGGTCGGGCGCAGGGTTGGCTGTCCGAGGCGCAAGCGGTGTTGCGTGCACGAGGCCTGAGGGCGTCGAACTTCGAGATGTGGTTGTGCCCGTGGCTCGCATTGTCGGCCTACGCATCCGGCGATCTGGATACCGCTCGGGCCGCGGCTGGCGAGCTCGTGCGGATCGGCCGTGGTGGCGGCAGCCGTTGGGACGAGGCCATCGGCGAGTGGCTGCTGGGCGTCCTCGCAGACGCAGGCGAGCGCGACGACGAGGCGCGAGCACATCTGGAGGCCAGTCGCGCGCTCTCCACCGCTCCACGGCTCCCGTTCCCGCTGGGTCGGTCGTTGCTCGGCCTCGCGGAGCTGGCCAAGAAGGAGGACGAGGAACTCGGGAAGGCGTGGGACCTGGCCCATGACGGCCTGGAGGTCCTCGACGACTACGGGGACCGGGTCGGGGCCGCCGCGGCGCTGGAGACGATCGCCGACCTGGCCGTAGCCCTCGACGAGCCCGAGCGGTCGCTGCGCCTGCTCGCCGCGTCGCAACGGTTCCACACCGACACGGGCATCGCCCGCTTCCCCTTGCAAGCCGACCGCTTAGATCGTGCCCGCAGCACTGCACGAGCCGCTCTGAGCCCCACCGACGCGACGGCGTCCTGGGACGCCGGCGGCGAGCTGTCGCTGGCCGACGCGGTCGCCTATGCCCGCCGCGGGCGGGGCGAGCGTCAACGCCCGCAGATCGGCTGGGCGTCGCTGACTCCCGCCGAACGCGACGTGGTGGGCCTCGTGGCGCAGGGCTGCACCAACGCCGAGATCGGTGAGCGCCTGTTCATGAGCGTCAATACGGTCAAGAAGCACCTGACCCACGTCTACGCCAAGCTCAACGTCGACGGGCGCGCCGATCTCGCCGCGGAAGTCGCCCGCCGCGACCTGTAGTACCACCCCCGGCCGCCGAAACATTACCCGGTCGGGTGACGTTCTCCGACGTCTCCTGCGTCATCGTTGCAGGCATGAGGGCACGAGACCCAGGAGGGAGCCCATGAGCAACCAACGCACCCACTACGTGACCACCACCGACGGCGTCACCATCGGTGGGACCGTGCACGGCCAAGGACCCCCGCTGGTGTTCGTGCAAGGAGTCATCGGCGATGGCGACCTCGACTGGCAGGCGGTGGTCGGGCACCTGACCGAACGGTTCACCTGCCATCTGCCGAGCTCGCGGGGACGTGGCCTCAGCGGTGATCACCCCGACCTCAGCCCCGGTCGGCGGGTCGACGACATCCTCGCCTACATCGACAGCATCGGAGGACCGACCCGACTGGTGGGCTGGTCCGGCGGCGGCAACCTGGCACTCGCCGCCGCATCGGCGCATCCCGACGCGGTGGACGCGGTGGCCCCCGTCGAGCCTGGGATGCTGAGCCTGATGGACGAGCACGAGCAAGCGTTCGTCGGCGACACCGTCGCCCGCACGGGCGAGTTGGCCGCCGAAGGCAGGTTGACGGATGCACTGCGCACGTTCGCCCGCTTCCCCTTCAACGACGAAGAGATCGCCGTGGCCGAGGACGCCGGCTACTTCCAGGCCGCGGGGCGCTACGTCCCGAACATGCTCAACCTCCTCCAGCAGGAGATGGAAGATGCAAGCCGCGCCTCTGAAGACCCGGCCGTGCTGGGCGCGATCTCGGCTCCGGTGCTGCTATTGCTCGGGTCGGACACCAAGCCCTTCTTCGGCATGAGTGCGCGGCACGTGGCCGACCACGTCCCCAACGCACGGATACGAGAGATCCCCGGCGCCGGGCACGCCGCCCCGCTGACCCACCCCGAGGCCCTCGCTGAAGCACTCACGGAGTTCTTCTCGCCAGCGCAGCAGCCGGCCTGACCCGCCGATCGGCACCAGCATGAACCTGTACCCGATCGACGGTGCGGTCCACCTCGAACCTGAACCGGTCGACGACGTCGTCTACCGATGATCCTCGTCGACACGTCGTACAAGGAACATGCACAAGGAGTAGCACGAAGACCCAGAACCAGCGGATCGCGGACAACCAGCAACTCGAGTTCGACGGCAGGTGCGCGTGGGCCCAGACGATGAGCCTCCCGTGGCCCCCCAAGGCGCGCGGTGGGACCGAGCACGACCCAAACAGAAGCGCGAGCTGACGGCCGTGGAGGGCCAACTCCGAGACGCCGCGCAAGCGTCGACCGATTACCTGCGCGCCTTCGAGTCCGGGCCATGGATCCTCAGCTCTGCGGAGAGCGGCTCGTACACGTCAAGGCTCAGCTCAACGGCCTCGAAGGCCGCCGACGGGAACTCAGCGACGCTCTCGCCTCCGCTCCGGCCAAGCCATCGGTCAAGGTCACGCAAGCCGCAGCCAAGAAGCTCGCCCGACAACTCGAGACGGCACCGGCTCCCAAGGTGAAGAGCCTGCTCAGAAAGCTCATCGATCACCTCAGTGTGGAGGCGAAGAACACCATCCACCCGGTAATCCGTGTGCTCGTGGTTAGTACAACGACAAGCTGGGTGGACCTGTCCCCGGACGGCAAGAACGAGCGCGGGCTCGACACCGTGGCTCGGCTACCTGTGCCGATGACCCGCGAGCGCCCCGATCGAACGCCGTTGCCTCCGCGGACGCGGCGTCGGCGCCGGCGTGCATCCGGGGAGAAAGGCGAGCAGCGCGAAGAATCGCGAGAGCCGTCTTCTTCACAACGCATACGAGCGCGCGGTGGAAGAGCGGAGCTGTCACCTGTTCACCGTTCTCGGTTCGGCCGGCGTGGGAAAGTCGAGACTTACGTCGGAGTTCCTCACGGCGGTCTCACCCGAAGCGTTGATCGCCGAGGGTCGGTGCCTTAGCTACGGCGAGGGCATCACGTTCCACGCGCTGCGGGAGGCCGTGAAGCGCGCCGCAGGGATCGACGAGGGCGACGGTCCCGGCGATGTCGTGACGAAGCTCGAGAAGCTGGTCCTCGAGGTCGAGGACCGTCCTGCGCTGACCGAGCCACTGGCTCAAATGATGGGCTTCACGTCCGGCGCGGCGACGACAGACGAGATCTTCTGGGCGGTGCGCCGCCTCTTCGAGACGTTGGCGCGGGAGCGGCCCCTGGTCGCCGCAAGACGGTCGTGATCTTCGACGACATCCATTGGGGCGAGCCCACTTTCCTCGACCTGATCGAGCACGTCGCCGATTGGGCACGTGATGCACCGCTCCTGCTGCTGTGCATCGCTCGCCCCGAGCTGCTCGACAAGCGCCCGGGGTGGTCGGGAGGAAAGCTGAACGCGACGTCGATCCTGCTGGAGCCGTTGGGCGACGACGAGGTGTCAGAGATGCTCGTGCACCTGTTGGGCGAGATCGACCTGGCGGACGATGTCAAGCAGAGGATCACGGCCGGCGCCGAGGGCAACCCGCTCTTCGTCGAGCAGATGCTCGCGATGCTGCTCGAAGAGAACAAGATCCAGCGCTCGAACGGCTCGTGGGTCGCGTCGGGGGACATCTCTACCGTCACGGTCCCTCCGACGGTGCACGCCCTGCTGGCGAGCAGACTCGATAGCCTCCGCTACGAGGAACGTCAGGTGATCGAGCGCGCATCGGTCGTCGGGCAGGTGTTCTACCGAGGCGCGGTCGTTCAGCTCTCGCCCGGCCCCCAGCAGCCTGCGGTCCCTACCACCCTCATGAGCCTCGTACGCAAGGAACTGATCCGCCCCGAACGCGCCGAGTTCCCCGGCGAAGACGGATTCCGCTTCCGGCACATCCTGATCCGGGACGTGGCCTACGACGCGCTCCCCAAGCAGGAGCGCGCCGCGCTCCACGAGCGGTTCGCCGATTGGCTCGAGTCAACAGTGGGAGTGCGTGTCGCGGAGTACGAGGAGATCGTCGGCTACCACCTCGAGCAGGCCTATGCGTACGGGCGAGACCTCGGCCACGGCCCGGAGTCGCTCCGCACGCTTGGGGACCGGGCCTCGGAGCGTTTGGCGAAGGCGGCGCACCGAGCCTTCACTCGGGGTGACATCGGCTCGGCCCGCAAGCTGCTCGAAAGAGCCATCGAGCTGACGGGCGACCGGACCTCGACCATTCGACTGCAACTCGAACTCGCGGAGGCGGAGGAGTCTGCTGGTGACTTCGCCCTCGCTCGGGCGCGCCTGCGCGACGTCGGCGACCTGTCCGGCGAGCACATCTCGATCCGGGGTCGTCGCGCGGTCCTCGAGAGTGTCTACGACCTCGCTACCGATCCCGAGGGTCAGGTGGACACGCACGAGCGGCTCCTGCGCAACCTGATCCCGCGGCTGGAGTCCGTCGGCGATCACGTTTCACTCGCAAGGGCCTACCGAGCGATGGCAAACATCGCGAACCATGGCTGCCACGGGAGCGAGATGCTGCGTTGCTCCGAGCTCGCGATGGAGCACGCTCATGCCGCGGGCGACGTGTGGGAAGAGGCTGAGACGATCCCGTATCTCGTCACCGCCCTCGGCCTGGGACCCGTCCCCCATGGAGAAGCGGTCGAGCGCCTGCGCCATCTCCTGGTCGAGGTGGCGGGACAGCCCCGGCTGACGGCGACTATCGGCCGAGCGCTCGGGTCCAACATGGCGTACGCGGGAGAGGTCGAGGAAGGCAAGGCCCTGAACCGTAGGAGCAGGGCCGCGATCAAGGAGATGGGGATGGTCTGGCTGTGGGCGTTGACCGCCCACAGCGAGGCCGGTCTCTACTTCGCCGACGGCGAGCTCGAGCGCGCGGAGTCGGTGTTGCGTGAGGGGTACGAGGTGCTCGCCGGCATGGGGGAAGCGAGCTTCCTCTCGACCACGCTTACGACACTTGGCCATGTGCTCTGTCGGGAGGGTCGTTTCGACGAAGCGTGGGAGATGGCTACTCGGGGGATGGAGCTCGGCGCCTCCGACGATCTCTCGACCCAGGTCGAAGGCCGGACGGTCCACGGCCTCATCCTTGCTCACCGCGGGCAACTCGTGGAGGGTGAGCGCCTGGTGCGCGAAGCGACAGAGCTCGGCAAAGACTCCGACTACAACACCATCCGGGCGCAGTCGCGGGTGGGACTGGCGGAGGTCCTGATCCTCGCGGGCAGGACCGACGAGGCGCGCGCGGTCCTCGAGGAAGCGCTCGCGATGTGGCGGGAACGGGGTGACGTGCTCAGCCCTCATCGTGCCGAGGAGCTGCTTGCTTCGCTGGGTTGACCCCGCACCCCCCCGGGCACGTCGTAGAGCTGTCCTGGTCCTCGAGAGCGTAGGACAGACACTCCTCGGTCACCGGGCACCGCGCACAGACCACGCGCGCGTTGTTGAATGAGCCGCCACGCTCCGGATGGTGGATGTCCGGATCCGCACGCCGGGCGCAGGATGCGCTCTCCATTCACTCGGGACCGTCGAGGAGGATGTCCCAGGTGTAGCCCCAGGCTTGTTACCGGTCACCGGCCGACATTGGGGACTCAGGGGCCTTTCCGTGGGTGCGAGAGACCCAACGGAAGAGGCAACATCAACCCGGACACGCCAGCCTGAGCACTAGTGGATTGATGGCGCTGGCGCACGGGGATGAGGTTCGACAAGGGATCGTGTCGTCCTCGACCGTGTTCCTCGAGATAGATGCCGCGGTACAGGTTGCAGACATCCACTCCTAGGTACAGACACCGCTGTCCAGTGACCTAGGCGACTACGTAGGGCCCTGCGACGCGTGACAAACGCCTCTCCGGGCTCGAACCCGCCATGAACCCTGCTGCCCGGCTTCTGCCTCGGCGGCTCCACTCCCGCAAGAAGTCGGGTCGCCGGGGCTTCCCACTCTGAAGCGGGCCCGTCTAGGGATGCATCTTGACGCCTCCCCAGGCGGCGGCGCGGCCATGTGCTGAAGTTACACGCAGAGTTTGGCCTATGGTGGTCGTCCGGCACGTCGAAGGACGCCCGCCCGTGGGCGCCGCGTTTCCTCGACCACGACGGCGTAGACCATGACAAGTTTTCGTGTGAGACCTTTGGACCAAGCGACCTGGCCGGACTTCGCGCGGCTTGTCGAGAGCCACAACGGTGTCTGGGGTGGCTGCTGGTGCATGGCCTTCCACGCCGAGGGCGTAGGGCACACGAAGACCGCAGCGCAGAACCGATCCGAGAAGGAACACCGGGTCCGGGAAGGCCGGGCTCACGCCGCCCTCGTGTACGACGGCTCCACCTGCGTGGGCTGGTGCCAGTTTGGGCCGACGGATGAGCTGCCACGTATCAAGCGCCGGCGCGCCTATCTCCAAGGTCTGAGCGCCCTTCCGGATTGGCGGATCACGTGCTTCTTCGTCGACAGCAAGCACCGGCGCATAGGCGTCGCGTCCGCCGCGCTCGAAGGTGCTCTGCACGAGATCGCGCGGCTCGGGGGAGGAACGGTAGAGAGCCATCCCGAAGACATCGAAGGCAGGGCGGTTTCCGCATCGTTTCTTCACAACGGCACGGTGTCGATGTTCGAGAGCCAAGGGTTCGAGCGAATCCGCCGTCTCGGTAAGCATCATTGGGTGGTAGCCAGGGTCGTGCCCGGAGCGTCGCACGGAGCGCCTGCGAGCGGACGCTCGTCGCGGACGATGGCAGCGCGCCGACCGTGAAGGGCTCCCCCGGGACGCGCCGATCCTGCCCTCCGAGCCGGGGTTTCGCCGTTCGCCGCGGCAATACCATTCACACACGTAGTGGGCGCTGCCTCGGTCAGCCAAAGCCGCCTCAGGTGACGTTTCTTAACGCTCGCCCAAGCCGCCTCGCTGTCTCAGGATCCTTCGGTGGGCGTGCGTTGCTCGTCGTCTCTGAACGAACGCCCTGATACGGTCGTCGGATCGCCGACTCCGAGATCCTTCCTGAACCTCCTCTTGCGGGCGACGAGACCGCGACGCTCCTGGGCTCGCTCGACCGCCAGCGCCTAACCCTGGCGTGGAAGTGCGGCGGACTCGACGCCGCCGGTATGCGAGCCACCTTCGGCGCATCGACGATCACCTTGGGTGGGCTGCTCAAGCACCTCGCCCTCGTCGAGGAGGACTACTTCTCCCGGCGACTTCACGGGCGAGACCTCGGGCCTCCGTGGGATTCGGTGGACTGGGACTCCGAGCCCAACTGGGAGTGGGACTCGGCCGCGGAGGATACGCCAGAGCAACTCATGTCGCTCTGGCAGGACGGCCTCGATCAGCTGGTCAAGGGAATCACCAACGACCGCGGCGAGTCACCCAGCTTGCGGCGTGTGCTGATCGACCTGATCGAGGAATACTCGCGCCACACCGGCCATGCCGACCTCATCCGAGAATCGGTGGACGGGCTCATCGGGGAGGACCCGCCGCGCTGACGGCTCCATCCCCACGAGCTCTGCTCTAGAAGGAGTATGGCTGAACTGCTCATCGGTACTACTGAGGCGGCCGAAGCAACTTGGACCTACTTACGAGCGCGTGCGCCGGCTCTGTGTCTAAAGACTCTGCCCTGTCGCGAAGTGGGCCGCGACTGGCTCATCGGAACAGGATGTGGTGGACCGGCTGGACTCGATCAGCGCCAACGGATCATGAGACCGATGAGTATTGCCGCTCCCGCCGTACTTCCGCTTCCCCTCTGCACCAGTAGCACACTCTTGGCGGGGGCGTACGTGCGCTAACACGCCACCTAGCAAACTCGGCTTCGTCGTGGTGATGCGAGATAGAAGGAGGTGCAGCTTCGTCACCCTGTCGTCCCTCTGCTGAGTCTGGCCGAGTGTTTGAGATCGTCGTGCTCTTATTACGCTCCGGTGAGGCGAGGGACGTCGAGCTCCCTGCGCTCCGCCACAGTCCACACAGGCAGGGCGCCAGGTTTCCAGGTTCTAAGCTTGGGCCGCAAGACTCATGGAAGGGACACTGACTTGACGGCAGACGAGCGAGCCGAGGCAGACGAGGGCCCTCACGCCCCGTCCGACCACATTCGGCAAGCCCCAAAGGTGCCCGAGGCTATGCAAACCCTGGCAGCCTACTCATGGCGCCTCCTTGTGATAATCGCAGTTGTCGTAGTGCTCGGATACGTGCTCATCTATCTGCGGCTGATCGTGCTGCCCGTGGTAGTGGCACTTTTTCTCACGACGCTGCTTTCCCCACTCGTCGAGCGGCTCAGAAAGAGGGGTTGGAAGCGTGGGCGTGCCACCGTCGTCGTGCTCGTCGGCGTCCTGATTGTGCTTACTGTGCTAATGGGCGTGCTGGCGCCGCAAGTGAGCACAGAGATCGGCGAGATGGGGACAGCAGTCAGAGGCGGGGCCGACCGCGCCCTCGAGTATCTGGCTAGGGGCCCGCTCCAGCTGTCTCAGAAGCAGATCGATTCCTTCATCGACCGAGCCGCCGAGCAGCTGGGACAGAATCGAGAGAAGATCGCGAGCGGCCTCGTCAGCGGAGCCATCAAGGTCGGGGAATTCATAACTGGCGCGTTACTGACTGCCTTTCTGCTCTTCTTCTTCCTGAAGGACGGACACGCCATGTGGAGCTGGTTCACCGGCCAGTTCGACGAGCCAGCGAGGGGACACCTGCGCAACATCGGAGAGCGCGCCCTGGCTACCATGGGAGCGTACCTGCACGGGATCGCCATCGTCGGCCTCATAGAGGGTACGGCGATCGGCATCGTCCTGTTCATTCTCGGGACTCCCCTGCTGGCGCCGCTCGTGCTGCTGCAGTTCTTCGCGGCCTTCTTCCCCGTCGTTGGCGCGCTCGTGGCCGGGACGGTTGCGACCCTAGTGGCCCTCGTCTCCGGAGGACTCACCGACGCACTGGTAGTGGCGATCGCCATCCTCGTGATCCAGCAGGCCGATAACCACTTGCTCCAACCCCTCATCATGGGAAGGGCGGTGAAGCTTCATCCGGTCGTGGTAATTCTCTCCCTGGCGGCAGGAGGCATTGTCGGAGGGATCGTCGGCGCGCTCTTGGCGGTGCCGCTGGCGGCGGTCGTGTCGGCGATCGGCAACTACTTCAACAGCCTCCGCGACATCGATCCTCAGACGTCCCCCGGGCTTCAGATAAAGCGCTGATTGCTTCGCATCCAGCAGTCTCACCCGGATTGAGAGCACGACGCCGGGCGATGGAACCCCGAGGGAGGCTTTTCACCGCCGCCGTGACCGGGGAGGGGCTGAGTGGTCGCTGGGAAGCATCCGGCGGGCTCCATCTGCACGCTCAGCACGCGTGCCTCGTATCGTACGAGATGCTGCTTCGTCGCCACGTGCTTCCATCTTCCGGCTCGCTTCACCTGAGTAGCATCGAGCGGATGCAGCTCCGATCCTGGCTCTCAGACCTGATGGTCAAAGGCACTGGGGCCCCGCACCGTTCGTAACGCTATTCACGTGCTGGAGGCGGTTCCCTTAGCCCTCGAGGTTTCGCCTGCGCTCGATCTCGGGTCCCGTCGGCTCCTCGAGAGCGAAGGAGCCGATCGGGATATCGCCGGCCGGCTCGTACGCGCCGATCGAGACACCTGTCGTCGAGACCTTGCTGTCAACGAGTTCCAACCCACCCGGCATCGTGCCGTCTGCACCGACCACTACGGGAAACACCCACAAGCGGAACTCGTCGATGAGGTTGTGGCGTAGCAGCGTCTGGATCAGATCGGAGCTTCCGTGGACCTGCAGCTCGGGTCCATCCTGCTGTTTGAGCGCGGCGATGCCCTCAGGACGGAGTTCACCCAATCGAGGGAATCGACCGTGCGCGACGCCACGTACTTCGTCGCGTCGTTGAGCGCCTTCGCAGCCGGGTCGTCCGCGACGTGGGGCCAGTGCGCGGCAAAGATCTCGTAGGTCTTGCGTCCGAGAACGAGACCGAACGGCTTCCCCATCACGTTGTCCATGATGCGGCCCATCTCCTCGTCCCAGTAGTTGACCGACCATCCGCCGTAAGCGAACCCGCCCGAAGGGTCCTCCTCAGGACCACCCGGCGCCTGCATGACGCCGTCGAGGGTGAGAAATGCATTCACGCTCAGCTTCCTCATCGCTGCCTCCCATGCAGTAATCCATCACATCCTTGATCAGACCCGCTTGCTTCCGAGAACTCATCGGGCCTGTAGAGATCTGTTTGTGGGCTGTGAGTCACGCCTTCGGCGTGAGTTTCGCGGTTGCTCAATCGGTGTCTGCCAAGTCCTCCTGGATGAATCGAGATGAAGGATGTGTGCAGATGATGTCGCGATTTCCTGGACCCTCGTTCTTGAACATGTGGGGAACCTCTGCCGGACCAACCAGGATCGCTCCGGAGGTACTATCGATGACCTCGTCGCCGACCGTGAAGCGAGCGTTGCCGCTGCGAACGACCCACGTTTCGGCATACGGATGCTTGTGGAGACTAGGGCCGTCACCCACCTCGCGGTACTCGATCAAGTACATCGAGACCTCTGATCCATAAGCCTCCCCCTCGAAGGCCACAGTTCCCTTCGAGCTTGACTGGAGCAACCCCGACCCGATCACGTTGTAGGGGGATGTTGTCGACATGACAGGCTCCTATCTCGTAGTGCCATCGACTCCGTCGGACGAACGTATTCATGCTCGATTCACAAGGATCGCTTGGGCCAGGCTCAGGCCTTGGCGGTGAGGACCCGGCGCAGGGTGCCGGCGAAGGCGTCGGGATCGCCGGTCTGGCCGTATTCACCGCCGAGGAATCCCCCGTGGTTGCTGGGGAACGTGACAGGTGTCGTCCCGAGCCGTTCGGCCACGGCCACCGCGGCGCGGTTGGCTATTTCGCCCTCGGATTCGGCTCCGGTGGCGATGACGATGCGGGTCGATGCCGCGCGGACGGCGTCGAAATCGTGCTGATAGTGGGTACACGAAATGAGGTTCTGCTCCATGAGCGGATCGTTTCGGGAGCCGTCGTCCTCGGTCGGCAGCCCGAAATCGGCAGGATTCGGAGCCGGCTGGTCGGCAAGATCGGCCGCGATCGGGCCCTTGTGACTGACGAGCATGATGAATTTCGCCATCGCGGGACCGATGCCACTGCGCTGGTACGTCTGGTGGATGTCCAGGCACGCGGCCAGCACCTGGTCGCGGTCCGGTAACACCTGGGCGGCCGGCGGCTCGTGGGCGACGAGCGTCCGGACCTGCTCTGGATGTCGGGCCACCAGGGCCAGCGCGTTAACGGCGCCACCGCTGCTGGCGAAGATATCCACCGGTCCGGCGTCCAGCACCGAGATCAGCCGGTGCAGGTCGTCCGCGTGCTCATCGGGCGTGGATTGCGCAGCGTCGTCGGTTCGTTCGCTGCGCTCCACCCCACGGGGGTCGTAGGTCACGACCGTGCGGTCGGGGAAATGTCCGGCCAGGGTGACGAATCCGGCGGCGCCCATCGGCGACCCGATCAAAAGCAGGACCGGCACAGTTCCGGAATCGTTGCTCCGGACATCGTAGTGGAGCACGGCGCCCGGCACGTCCAGGGCGTGAGTCTTAGGTTCGGTCATGACGCCTCCTTCCGAAAGGTGTACTTGCTGTCTCGTCCTTGTCGACTCACCGCGACTGCAAGACTCATCGGCCAATCGCAGGTACCTGTTTGTCTCACCGAAGCGGAGGCGACCAAAGGGGGCATACTCAACCTCAGCGCCCAACTGCGGCCTCACCAACTCATTGGTGAGGCCGCGCGGGACCAACGCGCGTCCACGCCCCATCCGATCCAGAGCATCCTCGTGCTCGGCCGAGCCATTGCCCTTGTTCTCGGCGAAGCCATAGCCTGGGGTACTCCTGCGCGTACGCGGCCTTTATCCGGTCGCATGTCACTGGCTCTCTCGTCTACCCAGGTGGTGCTCAGATCGGATCTCGAAACGGGTGGTTGCCGTAGGAGTGAAAGATCGCGTCGATGCTCCGGGGCATATGGTGCAGAAGAAGACTCGGAGGTGACTCTCCCGACACGAAGGCCGTGAGACCACCCCGGATGCCTTGTCAATCAAATTCTCACTAAGGTCGTAAGGCATGGATCCCGTAGTGGCGGCTCTGGGGGAGGTCTATGTCGCCATGCTCGGACTTCTCCGCGGTCTCCAGGTCGAGGACTGGAAAAGGCCTACTCCGTGCAGCGAGTGGGACGTACGTCAGCTCGTCTCTCATGTCGCCTCCGCAACGAGCCTGTTCGAAGGGCTCCCACAACCGCCTGTTCCGGACGGGTGGTCCACGCATCATCAGGGTATCCATGCCCTTGCGGCCGATCTGGTGGCGCGCAGGCAGAACTGGGCGCCCGAGGAGATCCTCGACGAGCTGGAGCAGGCCACGAACACACAAGTGGAGCGCTTCCAGAACCTCGAGGGAAAGGGTTGGCGGCAAGACCTGACGATGCCTGCGCCGCCAGGGGTCAAGACGCAACGCGAGCTGGCCTACAACCGCCTCTTGGACGGCTACATCCACCTGCTCGACCTGCGGGACGCGCTCGGCCGCCCTTTGGACCTCGATGCGGAATCAACGGCCCTCGCCCAATGCGTGAGCCAGGCGATCGAGTTCACCGGCTGGGGTGCGGTCAAGAAGGCGACGTTGCCGGATGGGAGTCGGGTGCGACTGGAGCTGAGTGACCCGCATGGGTACGTCGGGGACCTTGTGGTTGAGAACCGCCGCGGGAGCCTTGTTCACCCCGATCCCGAGACGGCGGAGAGCGTCGTGGGGACGGCCCCTGCTTATCTCTTCGTCGCCGCGGGTCGGCCCCTCTGGACGGATCGCGCTGGAGGGATCCGCGCTGAGGGCCGTGCCGCGACAAGGCTACTCGAGGGGTATGTCATCTGGGCGTGATCGCTGAGTTCCCAACCGCGTACAGAAGCCACTCCCCCGGCACCCCCTTGAGGCGGCGGGCACCGCGTGCGGCGAACTCGAAGCCCGACCCCGCCACGAGGTCTCTGACCGTGCTCGTCACCAGGACCTCTCCCGGCGCCGCTATGGCGCCCACGCGCGCCGCGGTGTGGACGGCGATGCCGCTCAGATGGTCGCCGCGAGGCTCGACCTCGCCCGTGTGCATCCCTACCCGCACGCTGAGCTTGAGAGACGAAGCTGCGTCCCGAATTGCGGCTCCGCAGTGGATGGCGCGGGTTGGACCGGTGAAGCCGCCAGGAATCCGTCTCCAGTCGTCTCGATCTCGCGACCCTGAAAGCGGGCGAGCTGGCGACGCACCATCTCGTCGTGGTCGTCGAGGAATCGGCGCCACCCGACGTCTCCTAGCTCTGCGGCAAGTTCAGTCGATTCGACGATGTCGGTGAACATGATCGTCGCCAGGACACGCGTGACGTCCAGCACAGACGGTTCGCCAGAAAGGAACGATCGCGTCTCCTCGATGATGAGATCTGAGTCGCCAAGCCACGGGAAGTGATCGACGCCGGGCAACTCCAAGTACCTGGCGTCCGGGATACGGCGCGCAAGATCACGTCCATGTCCGACGATCACATGGCGGTCCCCGATTCGGTGAATAATGAGTGTGGGAGCAGTGATGTTGGGAAGCACATGGCGAACATCGGTCTCGAGCATGACACGGAAGCCCTCGACGGCTCGGCGGGGGCTCGCCCCCAGCCTTCGGTAACGCCCGAACCAGCGGCGAAACTCCTCATCGTCGGCGCGACTCGGAGCCAAGATCTCTACCCCACCGCCTCTGCCCCAGCCGTCCTCGAGCACCGCCATGATCCTGTCCCAAGCGTGGGCTGGAATGCCCCATGGGTGGTCGGCAGCGCGCGCCAGACGAGCGAACGCGTTCACGAGGATCAAAGCCGCGACGCGATCCCGGTGGACCGCGGAGAACAAGCAGCACATCGGAGCCCCCGAACCTTGGCTGAGCAGCACTGCCTGATTGGAGCCAACGGTGTTGAGTACCGCGAGGAGGTCGTCCATCGATTCTTCGAGGGTCGGCGGCCTTCCGAAAGGCAGGGGGTCTGAAACTCCCGTGCCTCGCTGATCGAACATGACGAGCCGACTGAACGACGCCAGCTGCTTGAGGAACCGTGCGAATGAAGGCTGCTCCCATTGGCCCTCGACATGCGTTCCCCAATCGCCGACATAGACGAGGTCCGGCGGCGGGTCCCCGATCACTTGGTAAGCGATGTTGAAGTTGCCGCACTTGGCGTAGTTCGTATCTGGTAACCTCAACACCGTGCTGACCTCTTCCCTGGTCGCTTACCATTGAGCTCTATCTGGTAAGTATGTTCCTGCCGAGGCGGTGGGGCCGAGGCTTCCTCTGCGTCGTGCTCCCCGAGATTGGGAGGATCACATGACCTTTCGCAGCCCGCATCCAGACGTGAGTATTCCCGAGGTTTCGCTGACCTCCTTCGTGCTCGAGCGCGCCGCAGAGTTGGGAGACAAGCCCGCCCTGGTGGACGGCGCCACAGGGCGGAGCGTGAGCTACAGGCAACTTGCCCGGCGGGTGCAGATCGTGAGAGCCGGCCTGGCAGCCCGGGGATTCTCCAAGGGGGACGTCTTAGCCATCTTCTGTCCTAACCTTCCCGACTATGCGGTCGCCTTCTACGCCATCGCATCCCTCGGGGGCATCAGTACCACGATCAACCCTCTCTATACCGCGGGCGAGCTTGCCTTTCAGCTCAAGGATGCGGGCGCGAAGTACGTCCTGACCATCCCTCAGGGTCTCGATCGAGCCCTCGAGGCAAGCCGTGACTCCGAGGTGCGGGAGGTCTTTGTGATCGGAGGTGGCGGAAAGGCCACACCCTTCGCATCGCTACTGCAGGATGCTCCTCAGGTGTCTCAGGTCGACATCGACTCGCGCGAAGATGTCGTCGCCCTGCCTTACTCGAGCGGCACGACGGGTTTCCCGAAGGGCGTCATGCTGACGCACTACAATCTCGTAGCCAACATCTCTCAGGGTCTTCAGGTCCATTCCGTCGCCGAGAGCGACGTTGTAGTGGGCGTGCTCCCGTTCTTTCATATCTACGGCATGGTCGTCACCATGAACTTTGCCGTGCGCAGCGGAGCGACGATAGTCACGGTGCCCCGCTTCGAACTGGAGACTTTCCTGCAGATCATGCAGGACCATGGGGTAACCCGTGCACACCTAGTGCCGCCAATAGTGCTAGCTCTCGCCAAGCACCCGATCGTCGACCAGTACGACCTTTCGAGGCTCAACGTCATCCTGTCCGGCGCCGCCCCGCTCGGGGGGGACCTGGCCGAAGCCTGTGCTGAGCGACTTGGCTGTAGCGTCATACAGGGATATGGCCTCACCGAGGCGAGCCCCGTGACTCACCTCATTCCAGACAAGCCGGGCAAGAACAAGCCCGGTTCTATCGGCCCACCGATCCCCAACACCGAGTGCAGGGTCGTAGATACGGAAAACGGCGACGAGCTGGGATCGGACGAGGCGGGCGAGCTTTGGATCAGAGGACCGCAAGTGATGAAAGGCTACCTCGATAACCCGGACGCCACGACCCAAACGATCGATAGCCAGGGGTGGCTGCACACGGGAGACATCGTCCACGCCGACGGCGATGGCTACTTCTACGTTGTGGACCGGCTCAAGGAGCTCATCAAGTACAAGGGTTATCAGGTCGCTCCGGCGGAACTGGAAGCCGTCTTGACGGCTCATCCGGCCGTGGTCGATGCTGCTGTGATCCCCTTTCCCGATGAAGAAGCCGGGGAGGTGCCGATGGCTTTTGTCGTGCGCATGGGCGACGCCACTGCGGAGGACATCAGGGCATTCGTTGCCGCGCGCGTGGCCCCCTACAAGAAGATCCGCCGGCTTGAGTTCATTTCGGAGATCCCGAAGTCTCCCTCCGGCAAGATACTGCGTCGCATCCTCATGGGTGGAGAGCGGACGGAACGTGCATCCAAGCCCTAACAATCAACGCAGGACGCCGCAGGAAAGCGCCTATGGAGGTCGGGCGCCGTCTACGCTCGCGCCGACAGCGCGCGACCCATCATGTCGTTTTCGTTCGTGACCCAGGGGCGAGTGGTATCGAAAAGCCCCGAGTGGGCCGAACGCTACGTACGACTGCTCGTGGTGTGCTACCGCTTTTAGAGCGCTTCACCGATTCGTGCCGGCGCGCCGACAACGGCAAGGCTTCGCTCGAGCTTGCCGGCCTCAACATCGCCCGACGCGACCGGCTTGCGTTTCTCCTCGATCGATGAAGCTGCCGAAAGCCGCGAGGCGGACCCCTCCGCTTGGTGATGGCATCGTTCCGAGTGGCCGACATCGCCGCTGATTCGTCTTGGGGGCTCGTCAGGCTGCCTCAGCCGAAACACCTGTAAACCATCAGGCGGAACCGCGTAAACGATCAGGTGACGCCGGAGTGTCAAGCATCACCCGGAGCACGACATTCTACGGTGGGGCCGGCTGGACTCGAACCAGCGACCAACGCATTATGAGATCGTTGCTTCG
The DNA here is from genome assembly GCA_046262355.1 of Actinomycetota bacterium. Taxonomy (GTDB): domain Bacteria; phylum Actinomycetota; class CADDZG01; order CADDZG01; family WHSQ01; genus DATADD01. The sequence goes on from JBHEMX010000046.1 coordinate 18,821, forward strand.
GAAACGCTCTACCTGCGCATTCGCGCGTTTCTCCTGCCCAGACCCCGTTTTCGGCTGTCAAGGAGTGTCAAGGGATATCAATGACTCGCGCGTCGCGTAGTGACCAAATGGTGACCAGACTGCTCAGTCAAGTGAGGTCCTCGCGTAGCAGTCGCGCATCTCCGATCAGGCCACGGCTCCTCAACCGCGTAAATCGCGCTCCCTATTAGTTGCTGGCGGTTGATGGTGGGGCCCGGCACCCCCGCCCGCAGCCTCTCCTCGGGGATATCCCGAGCCGTCGGGCCACAACTACCTGCTAAACACCGACGGATCCAGCACAGGGACGGTGGCGAATCCAAGTCAAGGGGCGCGCGGGCGGGGCACGCGTTCGACCCCGAGATCGCCGCCTGCCTCGTGGACGGCGCCGGCGAGATCCTCGCGCTCGATCGGGGAGTCGGCCTGGGAGGAGACCCTCGCGTGCGAGCCGAAGCCCACGCGCGGGCTGGAGGGCGAGGCGCTCGATCGAGCGCTGGCGGCGATCGGCGACTTCGCCGATCTGATCTCGCCCTACCTGAGCGGCCAATCGGCCGGCGTGGCGGAGCTGGCGAGCGCGGCGGCACGGCACTGCCGGATCGATGCTGCGGGCTGGGCTGGTCCACGACCTCGGACGGGTGGCGGTGCATCCACGGATCTGGCAGAAACCCGGGCCGCTGACCGCCGACGAGTGGGAGCAGGTGCGGCTGCACCCCTACCACACCGAGCGCGTCGTCTCGCGCGCGCCGTTCCTCACTACGCTGGCGCCGATCGCCGGCGCCCACCACGAGCGCCTCGATGGCTCTCGCGCGCTCCGCCGCCAGGTTCGGCCACGTCATCCGCGCCCGACTCTTCTACCCCGAATGTGGTCGGTCTGATGGTCGAGTGTGCAGGGAGATCTGCCTCGTGGCGCGATTGAGAGGCCCGCTCGGATCGGATCGCCTCTCTCTCGGATATCGACCTTCGTCTCCTTCGCATCTCTCCGAGCATCGGGTCGTAACCCAGACCCAGCTCAAGCCTCTTCTCGAAGAGGTTCCAGCTCCCCCGCTTCGCTACCGCACCGCTCGCCTTCACGACCTCGTCCTGGGGTCGGTCGCACCCGTCCTTACCGGGAGCGTGGCTCTGCTCCATTTCATCTGTGGCCGACGCGGCGTGGCGATGCGCTGATGCGGGGCGCCCCGGCTCCTCGTGGCGGCGAGCGCCGCGAGCCGAATCCGATCTTCATCGCCCACGCGGCGGCGCTGACGGGCATCTACGTCGCGCTCGCCACGAGGCTTCCGGAGGGCGTCGGCGGACGATCGCTCCGGACGCCCGGATCGAGCGCGCCCAGCGCATCCTCCAAGAGCGCGGCGAGAGCCCTCGCTGCGCCGGTCGAACAAGTCCGACTACATCAGGTTGTTCTCCATTGGCGTGCCGGTGATCGCCAGCTTGAACGGCACCGCCAGCTCGCGAACGCGCGGTAGGTCTTGGCTTGGTGGTTCTTGACGTAGTGCGCCTCGTCGAGGATCAGGCCAGCCCATGACACCGTTCGGTAGGCGTCGGCTTCCAGCCGCAGCAGCGTATACGTCGTGACGACGACGAGGGCGCCACCTGTTCGGCGAGTAGCCTCACCGCCGAGGACATCGCGAACTGCTCAGCTTGACGGCCGTCAGTCCACTACGTCGTCATCCGGGCCCGGACGCGCCTCCGACACCCGACCGGTGGCGCGCTCACATCCGAACAGGCTACAGTATCCAGGCGAATCTGCCGATATACCACTTGATGAGCCGAACCATCCACTCGCTGCCGGTGCGGAGCGATCGTCGCTCTCGGCCTGTCGGGCGGACCCTGTGAAGGGCGTCGTCTTCAACCTGCTCGAGGAGCTCGTTGCCCGGGACTTCGGCGAAGACACTTGGGACGCGCTCCTGGATGCGAGTGGGCTGGAAGGCGCCTACACCTCGCTCGGCAGCTATCCGGACGTTGATCTCGTGAAGCTCGTGAGCGCGGCTTCTGACGCGCTGGCCATGCCGGCCGACGACGTGGTCCTATGGTTCGGGCGCAACGCGTTGCCGCTGTTCGTGGACCAATACCCGCAGCTGTTCGCGCCGCACGAGTCCACGCAGTCGTTCGTTCTCACCCTCAACGACATCATCCATCCGGAGGTGCGGAAGCTCTACCCGGGCGCCGACGTCCCGGAGTTCGACTTCGACGTCCGCGATGGGCTCCTCGTGATGGGTTATCGATCCGCGCGCAGGTTGTGCTCCTTTGCGGAGGGGCTCCTCTTCGGAGCCGCGGACCACTACGGCGAGCAGCTGACGATCGAGCAGCCGTCCTGCATGAAGCGCGGGGACGACCGGTGCGTGCTCGAGATCGCGTTCATGCCATGACGCCGGACTCGCTGGGCGAGCGACGTGCATCCGCGGAGGCGAGCATCGCGGCGATCGAGAAGCGGCTGCGACGCGAGCGGCTTGCGCGCCGAGAGGTGGAGGAGATCGCGGAGCGGGCGACCCGAGAGTTGTATGACAAGCAGCAGGAGCTCGTGCTGCTCGAGGCGGTGGTCTCCGCGTCGAACGAGAGCTCGACCGTGGAGCGCGCGCTTCAGGGTGCCGTCGATGCTATCTGCGCGCACACGAGCTGGCCCCTGGGACACGCGTACGTGAGAGACTCATCGTCCGGGGACCTCCTACCGACCGCTATCTGGCACATCGATCAGGCGGGTAAGTTCACCGCGTTTCGCAGAGTGACCGAACAGATGGCATTCTCCACGGGGGTTGGCCTTCCCGGGCGCGTGCTCGCCACCGGCAGGGCGGCGTGGATCACCGACGTCACAATCGATCCGAACTTCACCAGAAAGAACCTTGGAGTTCGCGGCGCCTTCGCGCTCCCGATCCACGAGAACGGCGAGACGCAGGCGGTTCTGGAGTTCTTCACGCCGGCAGCGGTCCGGCCCGACTCAGCGCAGCTCGACGTGATGGCACAGATCGGCAGGCAGCTTGGCCGGGTGATGGAGCGAATCCGCGCGCAGGAGCAGATCGCTCACCAGGCGACGCACGATGCACTGACGGGGCTAGCGAACCGAATTCTCTTCCGCGATCGTCTCGAGCTCGCGCTCGCGCGCGCCGAGCGTCACAGCTCATTCGTCGCGCTCCTGTTCCTGGATCTCGACAGGTTCAAGGACGTCAACGACACCCTCGGGCACGATGTCGGGGACCAACTCCTCAAGTCGGTCTCCGACCGCCTGCAGGCCGCCTTGAGAGCGAGCGACACGATGGCGCGCTTCGGCGAGCAGGAGTTCACGCTGGCGCGCTTTGGCGGCGACGAGTTCGTCGTGCTCTGCGAGGACCTCGCTTCCGAAGGCGATGCGGTACCAATCGCGCAGCGAGTCCAGCGGGCGCTGCTCAGCCCCTTCGTCCTCGAGCACATGGAGCATGTAATGACCGCGAGCATCGGCATCGTGGTCTCGAGCGGCACGACTCGCGACGCGGAGAGCCTGCTGCGCGACGCTGACATCGCCATGTACCGGGCGAAGCAGCGCGGGCCGGGGAACTGGGAGATCTTCGACGAAGTCCTTCGCAACCTGGCCCTCGAACGCGTCGCGACGGAGCGCGAGCTGCGCAAGGCGCTGGAAGCGGGACAGTTGCGGCTCCATTACCAGCCGATCGTGACGATCGACGGCGGCCGCATCGAGTCAGTCGAAGCGCTCGTGCGATGGCAGCACCCCAAGCGTGGACTCCTGCCGCCGGGAGAGTTCATCCCGATCGCGGAGGAGAGCCCCCTGATCCTGCAGATCGGTGCCTGGACCCTGAGGGAGGCGTGCGAGCAGGCGTACCGCTGGCGCGCGTGCTTCGGCGACCGGGCGCCGCTGCCGGTGAGCGTCAACGTGAGCGCCCGGCAGCTCACCCAGGGTGAGCTGCCCGGGTTCGTCAGACAGGTGCTGGCGGAGACGGGCCTGAGCACCGGCGACCTCGCGATCGAGGTCACCGAGACCGCGCTGATGGAGGACTCGAGCGTGCCGGCCGCGTCGCTGCGCGAGCTGAGGTCGCTGGGGGTGAAGATCCTGCTCGACGACTTTGGGACGGGCTATTCGTCGCTGAGCCACCTCCAGAGGTTCCCGATCGACGTGCTCAAGATCGACCGGTCCTTCGTGAAGCACCTCGGCGCGGGGGCGGACCACTGCGCGATCGTGCGGGCGATCGCAGCGATGGCCGGTGCGCTCCGCCTCGAGGTGGTGGCGGAGGGCGTGGAGACCGCAGGCAGCGGAAGCGCAGGCGCTCGGCTGCGGGCGGGCGCAGGGGTACTACTTCGCGCGCCCCGCGCCACCGGCGGACATCGAGTTGCTGCTGCGCACCGGAGCACAGACGCCCGTCGCGTGAGAGGAGCAGCGCCCGTTGCTGTCCGGCCGCCGAGGATGGTCGACGGCAGCTGGAATCTCAGTCGGCACGTGCAGGGGCTTCGTGTGAAGTCTCACCACCCGTGTCTCACATCGGTTCCGGTAGCTATGTCTCACTCGCCACCGCCTTTCTAGGCTTGCCGTTGGGCTGAGCAAGGGCTCCAAACTCCTTGGTCTTGTCGTAACGGGCACGATGGGTCCTCAGGAGGGCTCCGTCAAGAGAGATCTGGACGGTATCCGCGACCAGGCGCACCTCTACGGTTGCTCCCATGAATCTGTTGCCGACGCGGTAGCCGGTGCCGGCGAAGCTGATCGAGCCGTGCTGGTCGACGATGCGCAAGACCTGCGGGCCCTTGGTCGGCTGCGCCGGCCGGCGAGCGCGCTGGGGTCGCCGATCCATCTTGTCGTCGTCATCGATCAGGTGACGGCGGGCGTGGGTGGCGACCACGACGCCGTTGTGCGAGATGTGAAGCAGACCGTCTGCGGACTCGATCGAGACTGCTTCACCGGCGAGGTGACGGCCTACGTGATAGCGGTGTTTGAGGATGCTGATGCGACCGGCGCGATCCACGCGACGTCCGGCGATCTTCTTGCGAAGCGTTGGTTCCTCTTCTGCCGGGACGTCACCGTCGATCACATCGAAGCTCGGCTGCGAGGCGAGCTCGAAGCGTCGGATCGGCGGCACGTCACCCAGCGACTGGTGCTCGCGCTCTTTGTTGTAGTCGGCGACCCAGACATCGAGCGCAGCCTGCATCTCTTCTATCGTCTCGAAGCTCTTGTCGGAGAAGAAGTCCTTTCGCAACGTCTTGTGCAGACGCTCGACCTTGCCGGTGGTGGTCGGCGAATAGGGAGCGGTGAGGATGTGGCGGATCCCATTGTTCAGGCAGATGCGGTCGAACAGCACCGTGGCGGGCCTTCTCCCGAGTCTTCCGGTGAAGACCTTGCCGTTATCGGTCAGGATCTGCTCGGGGATCCCGTGGCGATTCAAAGCCTCGAGGAGCGCGTCACACACGGGTCGCGCGGTCGCTCGCGCCACGACCTTTGCCATCACGCAGAAGCGCGAGGGGTCGTCGATGCCGGTCACGACCGAGACCCCGGTCCCGTTGGTGAGGAACACATTGCCCATGATGTCGGCCTGCCACAGCTCCATCGAACCGGGCTCTCTCCCAGCGCTTGTAGTCGTCGCGTCGGCGGCGTCTGGGTTTGGGCTGGATCAACCCGTGACGAACCAAGCAGCGATAGATCGCCGATCGTGACGGCGGAGCTTCGAGCTCACGACGAAGTTTGTTGAGGATCGTTCGTGGACCCCAGCCTGGATGACTGCGCCGCATCTCGACGATGCGGGCTTCGACCTCGGGTGAGATCTGGTGGGGACAGCGATCAGGCTTCGAGCTCTTGTCGGCGAGGGCGGCGAGGCCGTCGTTGGCGTAGCGCACGAGCCAGCGGTGAAGGGTCCTGCGGTCGACCCCGTAGCGGGTCGCGTGTCGGTGACGGAGGCGCCGTCGAGGATCTCTCGCACGGCGTCGTAGCGCTGCTCAACCATCGAAAGCTCCACCAGCATGACGAGATCCTCCCTGGATCGACCGAGCCCAAGTGATGATCTCTTCAGGGTCCGATAGGGGCTTCGATGAAGTGGGGCCGGCTGGACTCGAACCAGCGACCAACGAATTATGAGATCGCTGCCGCGTGAACGCCCTACCTGCGCTTTCGCATGTTGGCCCTGCTCACGTCCCGCTTTTCGGCTGTCATGACTGTCAACGAATGTCACCGATTCGCGCGTCGCATGGTGACCAAATGGTGACCAGACCCCCGGGTCAAGACGGGCGCGCATCACGAAGAGACTTGGCGCGGGCCGGGCGCAAAGCTTCATGGATGGTTCCTTTCCGCTGGCGGGGGATGCCAACAGGACCGACGCAAGGAATACATCAATAACGGGCCGGGCGCTGTGGCAGAGGGCGCACCCATCACCATCGCGATCGGCAGTAGGAGGGCGAGCAGCGCGGCACCCGCGCAGCGAAACCACTTCTGCAATGTGTTAGCAGAAAAAGTGACGAGTGTGCTGCTTGCAAGAGGCGCAGCAAACGGAGGGCAAAAGTTCGCCGAGGTCTAGGACCATGGAACGAACTGCTTGGCTACTTCCCGTATGAGCGTAGCTTGCTTGCAGCGAAGGTGAAGCCACCTCTATCAGGAGGAGGCGCACGGCCGACCTTCAGGAGGGCGTACGGTCTCCTTTTGCTACGAGAATGAGACCAATCGGAATCAGGAAAGCCGCAGTTCCGAAGAGGACGGCGGCCGGAGCGGACGGATCCGGCGCTCCCTCCGTGCCGACGCGTGCTCCGAGGGCATAGGAGGTTGCGAGCGCGATCGATCCCGCGACGAGGGTCACAGGAGTGATGCGCCACCCGAGGTTGATCCAGAGGGAGATCGCAACGAGCGTCAGGCCCAGCGCGAGTGCGACGAACGAAGCGAATGTTCCGATGATTGTGAGAACGACGCCGATCCACGAGAGGAGGGACGTCCGAGTATCTGGTAAACGCTGATGAAGGATGAGCTCGAGCGCGATCGACACGATCGATAGACCATGTAGGCCGAGCGTTATCACCCAGGGACCGTGAACGTCGAAGAGAGCCATCCCCCAGAAGACAGCGAATAGAATGGCGCCAATGACTAACGAGGCTTCGCCTCAGACCGACAAGTTGTACCCTGCCGGTCCAGTCTCTCTGCTCACCATGAGGCGAACCCTCGTTACGAAACGCTGAGTAGGGCCCCGGTGCCGGGAACCCGGGTGCGGTAGAACCGACCCGTTCA
>JBHEMX010000047.1:0-3770 GCA_046262355.1 Actinomycetota bacterium
CCAGCATGGCGGTCGACCGGTTGGTGCAGGTCGCGGCCCACGACCAGCTGCAGGCGGTGCTTGCGGACGTGCAACGGGCGCTGGCCAAGCTCGCCGAGGACAGCTACGGCTCCTGTGACCGTTGTGGTGGCGCGATCGCACCAGAACGACTCGAGGCGCTGACGTGGGCGATCCTCTGCGTCCGCTGTGCACAGCAACGCTAGGCGAACGGCTACAACTCGGATGCGTACGGTCGGATCGAGGTAGTCGGTCACCAGCTCGATATCGGCTACGTGAGTGATCGGAGCGGCGCGGTGGATCCAGAGTGGGATGACGGTCTGGAGAGTCACCGCTACGTGGTCTCCGCGGGAACGCGTTTGCACTACGCCGAGAGAGGATCCGGACCGCCCGTCGTGCTGTTGCACGGCATCCCGGAGTCGTGGTCCACGTGGCGTCGCTACATCGTTGCCTTGGCGGCTGCCGGCTACCAAGCCATGGCCCCCGATCTCCGGGGCTACAACCTGTCGGATAAACCTCGCAGCGTGAGCGCCTACAGAGGTGCCGTGCTTGCCGAGGACGTCGCGGCCATCATCCGCGCGGGCGGACACGAGCGTGCATCCGTCGTGGGACAAAGCTGGGGTGGACTGGCGGCGTGGTTGTTCGCCATGCACTACCCCGAGATGTTGAAGCGGCTTGTGATCATGAATGTCCCCCATCCATCTCGATGGGTCGAGGCGCTTCGGACTTGGCGCTTCTGGCGCGCGAACTCGCAGATGCTGTTGTTCCAGCTCCCCATCGTTCCAGAGGTGATGCTGCGAGCTCGCAACTATGCTGCGTTGCGGCGAAGCTTCGAGCGAGACCTCGGGGGCACCGGCGATGTCGGCACCGAAGAATACATCAGGGCAATGGCGCAACGAGGAGCGCTCACGGGTGCCCTCAATTACTACCGGGCTTTCTTGCGCGAGAACCCCTTCCGGCTGGGGTGGTCGCTCGGCGTCATCGATGCCCCCGTGCTCGTCATATGGGGGGGCCTCGACCGTTACTTTCCAGTGGATCTCGCGCAGCCACCACGCTCGTACGTTCCAAACGGGCACATCGAGATCGTTTCAGGCGCGCGACATTGGGCCCACCGCGATCAAGGTGAACTCGTGCAAGCTCTGTTGCTCGACTTCTTGAAGGGCCCCGGACCCGAGGCGTAGGACATCCCCGTGGATCAGGCGCCAACGCGGTGGCCGTCGGTCCGGGGGGCGGTAACCTCTCGGACTCGTCCCGGCACGGGGTCAGACCGCCGGGGAGGTGGGCCTCCAGCCGGACCGGAGGCCCCGGACGACACAGGGTCGTCCGATCGCGGCGTTTCCGTGGCAAGAACCGACTTGGCAAGTCTCCGCAAAGCACGGATGATGGAATGCACCTACAGCGGTGCTCGGTGCTTCATTCCCTGCAGCTGCTCGGCCGGACGGGCCAATACGGTCGCCGCCTCCGAGCCGCGGTGATCAGCTTCAGTGCGACGGCTCGAGGAGCGGTCACTGCGCTGCACGCACTCGGGGTACGCGAGGTCACCGTCCTGACGAACCGCGACATCTCCGCCGTTGCCTCCCCCATCCACTCGGTGCGCTTGGTCCATTTCGAGCGTTCAGCCCAAGACCGCAGCCGGCTCCTGGCGATCACACCGCCGACGTCGGTGGAGCTCGTCAACCTCCTCGCGGAGCACGACATCATCGTCAACTGCGTGCTACAGGACACCGATGCTCCCCTCATGTTCGTCACCTACGAGGAACTGGGGCGGTTCGCGCCCGGCAGCCTCTTCGTCGACGTGTCCTGCGACGAGGGCATGGGCTTCGGTTGGGCGCGCCCCACCTCGTACGCGGCTCCGATGTTCACGGTCGGAGAGGATGTCCATTACTACGCCGTCGACCACAGCCCGTCGTTCCTATGGGATTCGGCCACCTGGGAGATCAGCGAGGCGCTGCTCCCGCACCTGCCCACGGTGATGGCGGGTCCGGACGCGTGGGACTCGAACGAGACGATCCGCCGGGCGATCGAGATCCGCCAGGCGGTGATCCAGAACCTCAAGATCCTTACCTTCCAGGGCCGCTCACCACAGTTTCCTCACGCCAAACTCTGAGCGGAGCTCTCAGGGCGAAGACCCTCGCCGTAACCGCGGCTCATGTAGCCGCGCAAACGAGGACCGGGGTGGCGCCGTCCGGCCGGAGCGAGCGAACCTGTCGGGTCGATGGCCTCGCTCCTGCAGCGCTCGGGCTCGGTGCGCTCGGCTAACCTGTCCGCCTCCGCTGGTCCGCTCGAGCCTGCTTCGCAGCCTCAACGCTCGCCTTGAGCGCCTCCATGAGATCGAGGGCCGGAGTCGCCGTCCTCTCTTCAGGCTCCGGCAGTACCTGCGCCCGGCCGGCTTTGCTCCGAAGCAGGTCGAGGAGGCGCTCTCGGTACTCGTCGCGGTGCCGGGCGGGCTCCCACTCCCCGGCCAACGCCTCGACAAGCTGTCGAGCTACCTGCAGCTCCCGCTCCGGCGGCTCCTCGGCCGGAGGGTTCCAGACCTCCTTCGGGTCGCGCACCTCGTCGGCGTAGAAGAGCGTCTCGAGCATCAGGATGTGCTCGGCGGGTCGCACGGCGGCGAGGTACTCCCTCGTCCGCATCACGAATCGCCCGACGGCCACCTCGGATGCAGCCTCCATGCCCCGATAGAGAAGCCAGTAAGGGCGCTCTGCCCCCATCCCGGCCTGGGGAACGAGGTAGTAGCTCTTGTCGAAGTGGACGGGATCGATCTCCCGAAGATCGACGAACTGCTCCACCTCCAGCACCCGTGACCGTTCCGGCGCGACCGACACGAGCTCTTCGGGGGACACGGTGACCACTCGCCCGGGCTCGATCTCGAACCCCTTTACGATCTCCTCCCACGGGACCTCGGGCTCATCGTCGGATGCGCTGGGCCGCTCGCTGCGGTTGTCCCTGCTGGGTGGCTCGATGTCCAGTTCGCGGCTCGGCGGCTCCCCCTCGGCTCGGCGCGGCGGGGGCTCTGGTTGCCCCTCGTCCGCGGGTGGCAGGGATCGCTCAGGTGGTGACGAGACTTGCTCGGGCTCCGGCCCGGTGGCGACGCGCCGGTAGCGGATCCTTCGCCCGGTCTGGGCGTCGAACTGATGGAACCGCACGTTCTGGGGCGCGGTCGCGCTGTAGAGCTTGACCGGGATGTTCACTAGGCCGAAGGTGAGCTGACCGGTCCAAACCGCCTGCGGCATCGCAAGTACCTCCTGTGCCAGAGTGACACAACGTCCGACGTGGCGGACGGTCACCGACGGAACTCCTTCCGCCACCACAAGTCAGATGTCGGGGCATCGAGCCACGTCGTCGAGATTTACCCATTCGACGTGCGCGTGAGCGCCGGCGCCGCTGGGACCGAAAGGACCGTGGAGGCACCGGCCGCGGCGAGAACGGCCGAGTCGGCGCAATACCGCTATGAACTCGATCCGGCGGAACGGACGGCCGGCGAGCTCCGGGATATGGTGGCGGTCGAGGGATCTCGAGGAATCTCGCCGACTATGGCCGACGAACAAAGCCAGGATCATCCCAGCGCATCGGGCGCGCCGCCCCCGTCGCAGGGGGCCGCCGAGACCGCCTCCGAAACCCGGCAGCTCTCGCCGACGACCGCGCTGGGAGCGCTGAGGGAGCCGCTGTTCCGCAGCCTCTGGATCGCCGCTCTCGCTTCGAACATCGGGCTGTGGATGACCAACGTGGCCGCGGCCTGGCTCATGACGGATCTGTCCGACTCGAGCACGCTC
>JBHEMX010000048.1:0-26315 GCA_046262355.1 Actinomycetota bacterium
TGAACGGGTCGGTTCTACCGCACCCGGGTTCCCGGCACCGGGGCCCTACTCAGCGTTTCGTAACGAGGGTTCGCCTCATGGTGAGCAGAGAGACTGGACCGGCAGGGTACAACTTGTCGGTCTGAGGCGAAGCCTCGTTAGAACCCTAAGGTTGTGTTCGGTGACCGGAAGTCGTCCGGTTTATGGAAAGCGACACCTGAGAGCCCGACGCGCCGATGGCACTCGGGCGTCCGGCGGGCGGGCGCGACGGATCGGCAGGCGCCCCCTGCTCGTGGCGGGCGATCCAAAACCGGACTTCAAAACCGTGCGCCGGACGATCCCCGGTGGGCCGGTAGATTCCCGTCCGCGTCCCGTGGAGAGGCCGCGAGCGAACCACGAGTGATGTCGGACTCGACATAATGTCCTCCGTCCTGCTGTTCCATCCTCAAGTCTGCTGACCGACTTGGAGACCGCGGAGACCGTCTGATCCAGGGCTCGGGCCGCGGCGAAGGTGCTTTAGACGGTCGCTGCAGGTTCGATGTTGTGGTTCAGCCGGAACACGTTGTTGGGGTCGTACATCCGCTTCACCTGAGAGAGACGGTCGAAGTTCGGTCCGTACGCAGCGCGCACCGCATCACTCGCGTCGTCGTGATCCAGGTAGTTGACATACCGTCGGCGCGCCAAGTGCGGCTCGACGGCCGCATACGTCTCTCGGGTCCAATCGACGTTCGCGGTCGTCGCACTCGGGTCCGTCCAACCGGATGCGATGAGGAGGTCGAACCCGGGTTCGCGGTGCGGCACGGCGGTAGCCTCCACTGCCACGCGTGTGACGGCACCGTGGAAGTGCTCGATGGCGATGCCCGTCATCGGCGACGGACAGGTTGCGAAACGGTCGATCAGCGTGTCGATCACGTTCTCGTCCAGATCGGCCATGAAACTCGACTTCCAGTAGTACAACGCTCCGGCCGGGAAGCCCTCGTCGAGCATGGTATTGACCGCGGGATACGACATCGGCCCCAACTGGACGAGCGCCGGCGAGCCGAACGACAGCAGGGGCTCGAGGTCCGCCTGTGCCCGGTCGGGCGGTCCGGTGTGACAGACGGCGAACGCCACGAGGGGCACTCCCGATCCATCCGGCGCGTGCACCAGCAACGGCATGACCGAAAGCGCGTCCGGAACCGAGCCCGCGAACTGGCGGAAAAAGCTGAGCGCATCCCGCGCCGCGTCGAACGGATGAGCCACCAGACCGCCGTAGACCTGTCGGAGCGGGTGAAGCCGGAACTCGAACGACGTCGCCACGCCGAAGTTCCCTCCACCGCCGCGAAGAGCCCAGAACAGGTCGGGATATTCATCCGCGGTCACGAGCACCACGTCACCGGCCGCGGTCACGAGCTCGACCGACAAGAGGTTGTCCACCGAGAGACCATGGGTCCCCATCAACCACCCCAGCCCCCCTCCCAGGGTGAGACCGGCGACGCCGGTCGTGGAGATGACCCCGCCGGTGGTTGCGAGGCCGTGCTCGGCGGTGACGTCGTTGAACTCCTGCCACGTCACCCCACCTCCGGCTCGCGCAGTCCGAGCCTGGGGGTCGACGTGCACGGCCTTCATCGGCGTCAGGTCGATCATCACGCCGCCATCCGTCACGGCACGGCCGGATACATTGTGGCCGCCGCCGCGCACGGACACGTCCCGGTCGCTCTCACGAGCGAGCACGAGCGTGTTCACGACGTCGGCGCTGCCCCTGCAGCGGGCGATCAACGCCGGATGCCTGTCGACCAGGCCGTTGAAGATTCTTCGGGCCTGGTCGTAGCCGTTGTCGCCGGGCCGGAAGAGCTCACCCGAGAACGACTCGGCAAAACGGGCGAGACGCTCTTCGTCGATGCGCGGAGACCCAGGCATCGCCGAGCTGCCCTCCCTTCCGCCCTGGGCCCGGCTAGCATCCGCAACCCTGCGAGAGCGCCCGTACGGGCCTGGTCCTCCGCTCGTTCCGCGCGGCCCGATCATCGTGGGGCCTCCTTTCACATCCTGTCCACGCTTCGATTCGTCGAGGCGTCCGGTCGAGACGAGCATGAATGGCGGCGCTCACCGATCCGTCACAGTTCGCTCACAACTCGATCTGCTCTGGACCCGCGGGAACGACCTCGGGTAGGGTCGGCGGGGCAGATGGACTTCCGCATCCTCGGGCCGTTCGAGGTCGTGCACGAGGGGAGGACGCTCGCGCTCGGCGGCCCGAAACAGAGGGCTCTCCTGGCGGTTCTGGTGTTGGACGCGAACCGGGTCGTCTCCTCGGATCGACTGATCGACGCGTTGTGGGTTGGTGGCGCGCCGATCGGAGCGGCGCACACGATCCAGGTCTACGTGTCGAGGCTACGGAAGGCGCTTCGCGAACCTGACTTCCGATCGGCCGAGGAGCTGCTGAGGACAGAGGGACAGGGCTACGTCCTCCACGTCGACGCAGACGAGGTCGATCTCCACCGGTTCGAGGAGGGCGCGGCGGAGGGACGCCGTGTGCTCGCCCGCGGCGAACCGGAACTGGCCGCGAGTCTGCTTCGGGAAGCCATCGCCTTGTTCCGTGGGCCACCGCTCGCCGACCTCGCGTACGAGGCGTTCGCGCAGCCCGACATAGCGAGGATCGAGGAGCTCCGTCTGAGCGCGGTCGAGGACCGCATCGAGGCGGACCTCGCGCTCGGCCGCCACGGCGTCGTCGGCGAGCTGCGAGCCTTGATGAGCGAGCACCCCCTCCGCGAGCGCCCGCGTGCGCAACTCATGCTCGCGTTGTACCGGGCGGGTCGACAGGCGGAGGCGCTTCAGGTCTCCCGCGAGGGAAGAGCGATGCTTGCCGAGGAGCTCGGGATCGACCCGATGCCTGAGCTCCAGCGGCTGGAGCAGGCGATCCTGCACCAGGATCGCGATCTCGATCTCGCACCTCGTCCCATCGCCGGTCCTGTCCCCTCGACCGTGTCGGCGGCTTCCGCGTCGCCTCCTTCCGAACCGTCCGCACCGCCGCCGATGGACCCCGGCACCGCGAGGAGCGAGCGCAAGTTCGCCGCCGCGCTGTTCGCCGATCTGGTCGGCTCGACCGCGCTGGCGGAGCGGGAGGATCCCGAGGTCGTCCGGTCTGTGGTCGGCCGGGCGTTCGAGCGGCTGGTTCGCGAGATCGAGCGCTACGGCGGCGTCCCCGAGAAGTTCGTCGGCGACGCGGTCCTGGCGGTGTTCGGGGTCCCCGCCGCCCACGAGGACGACGCGGAGCGGGCCGTCCGGGCCGCCCTCGACATGCAGTCCGCCTTGTCGGACCTGAATCGGGACTTGGCCGCCGAGGGCAGGGCAGAGCTTTCCCTCCGGATCGGCATCGAAGCCGGTGACGTCCTCGTGGAGCTGGACCGAGTGACCGGTCCGCGGGACCGGATGCTGACCGGCGACGCCGTGAACACCGCGGCGCGCCTTCAGGCCGTGTCCGAACCGGGACAGGTCGTCGTCGGACCGGGTGCCCACGCGGCCGCGAAGACGGCGATCGAGTTCCGAGACCTGCCGCCGTTCACACTGAAGGGGAAGGTCGAAGCCGTGCCGGCGTGGCGCGCGCTCGGCGCGAAGGCGCATCCGCGAGGCGAACGAGCCGCGTCCGACGTGCGAGCGAGGCTGATCGGGCGTGACGAGGAGCTTGCTCTGCTCGTGCAGACGTTCCACCGCGTGGCGGCGGAAGGTCGTCCGGCGCTCGTCACGATCCTCGGCCCGGCGGGAGTGGGAAAGTCCCGTCTCGTCTCCGAGCTGTCGAGACGGCTCGAGACGCTGCCGGATCCGGTGTCGTGGCGGAAGGGCCGGTGCCTGGCGTACGGGAACCTCTCGTACTCGGCCCTCGCTGAGGCCGTGAAGGCCGAGTGCGGGGTGCTCGAGGACGATGCGCCCGTCGTCGTGGCGCAGAAGTCGGCGCGGACCGTGCAAGCGCTGTTCGGGAAGCCGGACCTCACGCCGCTCATCGAGGTGTTGGTCGGCTCGGGCTTGGAGCATTCCTTCAGCCGGGAGGAGTTGTTCGACGCCTGGCGGGCGTTCCTGGAGAGGGTCGCGTCCCGAGCTCCCCTCGTCCTGCAGCTGGAGGACGTCCATTGGGCGGACGACGGCGTCCTCGACTTCGTCGATCATGTCGCCGACTGGGCCGAGGGACGCCTGCTCCTCGTCACGCTGGCTCGGCCCGAGCTGTTGGAGTTAAGACCCGGCTGGGGAGGAGGGAAGCGGAACTATTCGGTGATCTACCTCGACCCGCTCGCGCCCGAGGAAACCGAGGTGATGCTCGAGGATCTCCTCTCTATGCGGCTGCCCCCCACGCTCGCGCGTCTGGTGGTCGACCGGAGCGAGGGCAATCCTCTGTTCACCGAAGAGCTCGTCCGCGTGCTGATCGACCGAGGCGTGCTTCGGTCGAAGGGCGTCGGGCGCTGGGAGCTCGTCGGCACACCCCAGGAGATCGACGTCCCCCGCTCCATCCAGGCCCTGATCGCAACACGACTCGACTCGCTCCCGCCCGACGAAAAAGCGGTGATCCAGGATGCCGCCGTGGTCGGTCGGACGTTCTGGATGGGTACGGTACAGCGCCTCTCCGACAGGAGCCGCCGAGAGACCAAGGATCTCCTCGGGACGCTTCGGGTCAAGGGGATCCTCGTCTCGCGCGACGCTCCGGCGTTCTCCGGCGAGAGCGAATTCGCGTTCCACCACGTCCTGATCCGCGACGTGGCGTACGAGGGGCTCCCGAAGTCACTCCGGGCGGTCAAGCACATCGAGGTGGCGCGGTGGGCGGAGGAGCACGCGGGCGAACGGCGGCAGGAGATCGCCGAGCTCCTCGCGACCCACTACGCGGAGGCGCTGCGGTACCGGTCCGAGCTCGGCGAGCCCGACCTCGTCGACCTCGAGGCGGAGACCCTGCGGTGGGCTCGCGCGGCCGCCGAACGGGCGCAGGCGGTCTGGCAGCTGCGCGAGGGGGCTCGCTGGTACCGGTTGGTCGCCGACCTCGCCGATCGGGCGGATCTTCCGATGGAGGAGCGAGCTGCAACGTGGGAGTCGTACGCGAGAGCAGCCGAAGCGGTCGATCCCTACCCCACGGTCGCCACGGCGTTCGAGCACGCGCTGGCGCTCTACGGGTCGCTTGAGCGCGACGCAGACGCGGGCCGGATCGAGTCCTGGCTCGCTCACGTCGCGTTCCAGTCAGGCGACGAGGAGGGAGTGCTCCGGTGGGCGGGACGGGCACTCGAACACCTTGAACCGTTCGGCGACAGCCGCGACCTCGCGCTCGCGCTCGTTTATCTCGGCTGGTACCACCATCGGTTGGGCAGGGACGCCGATGCCGAGCCGCAACTCCGGCGCGCGATGGCCATCGCCGAACACGTCGGAGACCGCGTCGTCCACGGGCGGGCGATGCTTTCGCTCGGGATGCTCCTCTACAAGTCTTTGCGGGCCGCGGAGGGGATGGCGCTCCTCGATTCGGCCCTGGAGCTCGCCCGACGGTCGGGTGACCTTCCGTTCCTCCTGCGGGCACTACTGGTGGTGTCCGAGGGCCTGGAGGTCGTCGCCGGCGACTACCGTCGGGCGGAGGCGCTCGTGCGCGAGGGTCTGGACCTCGCGCGTCGCGCGGGGCACATTGAACAGGTCGCCTGGATGCAGGGCAACCTCTCCGACTACCTGGTCGACATGGGTAGGCTCGAGGAGGCTGAGACGCCCGCCCGCGAGGGGCTCGAGGCGGCGCGCTCCACGGGGGAGCTGCCCCGGATCGGCTACAGCTTGCTCATGCTCTCGTTCCTGCTCGTCCTCAGGTCGGAGCTCGAGGAGGCCGAACGCCTGCTGGTTGAGCTTCGCCCCGTCGTGGAGCACATGACCGAGACGTACCACGAGGGCTGGGTTCCGCTGATCGAGGCGTACATCGCTCGAGCGAAGGGCGACGAGGCCCGCGCTACGGCCGTGCTCCTGGAGGGCGCTCGTCGGTCCGCAGATCGACTGGAGGCCTGGGCGGGCCAGCTCCTCCTTCTCGACTGCGTCCGCTCGCTGGTGAAGGCGGAGCGAGGCGAGGAGGCCGAACCGTTTCGAAAGCGGCTGTCGGCGATTGCGGAGAAGAGCGTCCCCACACGCGCGTTTCTGACATGGTGCGACGGCCTCCTCGATCCGGACTCGGCGCGAGCTCGCCAGTTGCTTGCCGACGCCGCCGACCGATTGGAGTCGCTGGAGCGGCGTGTCGACCACGGGCGCTGTCTCGTCGACCTCGCCGAGGCCGAGCGCAGACTGGGCCAGGACCCGACCGGGACGCTCGACCGTGCCCGCGAGACCCTCGAGTCGTCGGGCGCCACCATTTTTTTGCGTGAGCTCGACGCCCGGGAGCTAAATGGAAGAAGCTGACCAAAGTGTCGGCTTCGGTGATGAGGGGCGAGGCTTCGGTGAGCGTGCGGGTCGCGTAGGTCGATGGTCTAAAGAGCGGTCTCGACAGTGGGGCGATACGGAAGCAACATCGATGTTGGGCGAGGAGCTCGACTCCGCCGTCACCGCGCTCGCCTCTAGATGCATGGCGTGCGGATGCGGCTACAGAGTCCGCTCGCCAGCGCTGCCTGCTCGAGCTCGTCGAGATTTGTGCACCGGCGTATGGCCTACATGAGCCTCGAGGAGAAGAAGGCAATGATTGAGCTGCTCGCCCTACGGGTGAGGTCATCGGCTACGAGGCACTCCGCCTTCGGGTACGTGGAGAGGTTCACGAAGACGACCTCGAGGGGGGAGCAGCGGGATGGTTTCGCGTGGACCGCCAGGGACTCGAACCCTGCCCGCCGGATTAAAAGGGCACCTTGCCGAGCGGCAGGTTGCCGGGGGCTTCGGACCTGTCCCTAACCCCTCTCTAGATGGCCATCAAAGTATAGCGCTATCTATCTAGCACCGTTCGCGGCCCGGCATCGACACTTTGTGCGCGAAGTCTCTGACCTCGTAAACTAGGTCGAGCACTCTATGAGGGTCAGGCACATGGTCGAGCATGGAGCCACCGTGCGCCAGTGTGTCCCGAAACCTCTTCAGAGTTTCCCCCCTCCCCGTACTTCCTCCCCGCTGGCAAATCCCAGGAGAGCTTTCATCTGGAGAGATTTTCGAAGTATGCAGATTCGATCTTCAAGCGTCACACAATCAAGGAGGGCCAAGTCAGCATTAGCCCGACGGCGCATTCCGAGCACCTCTTCTCCGCGCGCGCGACGAGCATCGGACAAGAGTTCCGCCCACTCATCGCCGTAAGTCTGCAATATGAGCTCGTTCAGACCGGCCTCGATTGCCAGAATGAGTCCGAAGGTCAACATTCCAACGGGTGGCCGCTGAATGTCCGCCCGCGTGACGATTCCCTCGATCGAGCGGCCCCTGAATACGAAGTAGAACGCGCGCTCACGAGTGCCGCGGGTAGAAGGTATCGAGTATCTACTTAGCTCTCCACGCGAGAGTTCCCGATCTAAATCGAGTGTCGGTCGTTAAGCGGCTGCTGTCAATGGCTTTCGCCCCAACGCAGGCCGCAGACCTCGAGGTGCAAAGATTGCGCGCCGAAGGCACTGGGACGCGACCCCGTTTACCTCAGTCGACTCAGCATGCCCTCGCCGACGCGCTCCCGGATACCGTTGTCCTGTCCAGACCGGATGAAGACGATGCGTCCTGCGACGAGGTCCTGGTTCACACAGGGACCTGCTTCACATGAGAAGTAGCCTCCGGCCGCGAGCGTCGCTCAGGCCGGGCCCGTGAAGTCCCCCGCACTTCCACGCCAGGGTCGCGCGGCAGCCTGGGACCGCTGGGCCGGTGCGGACGCGCCGGGGCCCCCTTGAAGGGGGCCTCGAACCTTCTATGCTTGCCCCTTAGCGCACGCCGATGTTCACGTAGTAGGTCTGGCCGTCGTCGAGCTTGACGCCGACCCGGTAGTAGTACCCGGCCGTGAACCCCTTCGTGCTCCAGTTGTAGATGTACTGCTGTGCAGTGGCGTCCCAGCGGTAGGTGTCGCCGCTGGTTGTCGCCGCCGAGTAGACGCTCTCGTCCACCGCGGCCGTGGTCGCGCTGCCCTTGGCCGGCGTCAGCCACGCCGGCGCCGAGTTGGCCTGGACGACTGAGCCGTCGGACCTCTTCAGCTGGAACTTGACCGGCACCGTGCTGCCCGCCTTGAAGATGCTGGTCGAGGTTCCGACCTGGTGCGCGGTGTCGTTGATCGGCTGCAAGTAGCCGTCCCACCTGTAGACCACCTTGTAGCTGCCGCGCACCTCGGCGCGCTTGCCGGCCTTGTCGACGGCCGTCGCCGTGTAGTTGAAGGTGCCCACGCCGTTCGCCAGGCCGCCGGCGACCTCGAGCTTGCACGCCTCCGCGAGCCCCGAATGGGCGTCCGAGGCGTTGCATGATGCACGGGGCACCGCGCCCAAGGTATAGGTGTCGCCGTCGTTCAGCCCGGCGACCTGGAGCGATGGAGCGACCGCGTCGATCTTGATGCCGCTCACGGTGACGCTCGCTGCGTTGCCGGCCGCGTCGACCACCGATCTGGTCACCTCGTTGACGCCGTTGGACGTCAAGATGACATCCTGCGGGCAGGTGCCCGAAGGGATGCCCGACAACCCGTCGCTGCAATTGAACTTGACCGTTACGGAACCCCCGTACCAACCGTTCCAGTTGGGTTGTGTCGTCGGCGCGCCGCTGATCGAGGGCTTGGTCTTGTCGAGCTTGACCGTCACCGCATCGCTGCTACGGTTGCCGGCTAAGTCGTACGCCTCGCCCACCACGCTCCGCCCCGCGCCGCTGGTTTCCTGGTCAACGAGGACGTCCGAAGTGGTGCGGCTTGCGTCGATCCCAGAGCCGCCGTCGTTGTCCTTTGCGTCGAAGTGCACGGTCACGTTGCTGTTGTTCCAGTCGGCGGCGTTGGGCTTGGGGCTTACGCTGTGGGTCATCGCCGGAGCGATGTTGTCGTAGGTCAACGCAACGGCGTTCGGCGCTTCCGCGTTGCCGGCCACGTCGACGGCGTAGAAGCGCACCGACGCCTCTCCGCTCCCGTCCAGGGCCACGTTGACCGTCTTCGTAGACCCCTGCGCGACCTGTTCCTCGCCCCCGTTCACCCGGTAGTGAATCTCCTTGACCCCGGACAGCCCAGCCTGGTCCGTCGCGCTGAGCACGATGGACGCCGAGCTGCCGGTGCACCACTCGTTCACCTTGGTGCACTGGGTGTCCGCCGTGGTCACCGGGGCCCGACCGTCGATGTTGATCCCGCCGATGGTCTTGCCGGCTCGAGTGTTGTCAGCCAAGTCTCGGGCCGGGCCGCTCGTGACGCTCTGATCCGCGCCGTCGCCGCTCAAGACCTCAGCGCTGGGACACGACGCCACACCGGAGAGGTTGTCGGCGCAGGTGAACTGCACCGTGACGGTCGCCTTGTACCACCCCGCGGAATTCGCAGGCGTGGTCGGACGGCCGCTGATCGTCGGCGCCGTGCGGTCGATGTTGATGCCGCTTATCGACGCGCTCCGGCTGTTCCCCGCCTTGTCGAGGACCGAGACGGGACCTGCGGAGAGGTTGTCGCCCTCGCCGTCGATGGTGCTGTCGTCGGGCACGCTCGAGGGATCGATCCCCGAGAGCGCGTCGTGCGCCCTCCATGCGATGCTTACGTCGTCGTTGTACCAGCCGGCCGCGTTGGGATTACGGTCCGCGACGCCCTCGAGCGTCGGCTTGCTGAGGTCGATGTTGATGTCCTTCACCAGCGCGTTCGCCCTGTTTCCTGCGTTGTCGAGCGCCTCTCCGGACACCTCTTGGCCCGCGCCCTCGTTGGTGAGGGGCGTGTCCGGGGTGCACCCGGCGATGCCCGAGTGCTCGTCGTCGCAGACGAAGTGGACGTCAACGCGTTCGTTGTTCCACCCGTAACTGTTCGCCGCAGGGGTGCGGCTCCCCGAGATGTTCGGCTTGACGTCGTCGACGCGCAGCTCGAGGGCATGCCGCTCCTCGGCGTTGCCGGCCTTGTCCACGCTCCAGAAGACGATGGTGTGCTCGCCCTCGAGGGCGTGGTCGAAGGGACCCGAGTAGAGCTGAGCGGCGCCTGCGTCCACGCCGTAGTAGGTGTTGTCTACGCCCGACAACGAGTCGGCGGCCCGCAGCGTGACCTCGACCGGTCCCGAGTACCACCCGCTCTTGAGAGGCTCGGCCACGTCTGCGTGCGTTTCCGGCGCCACCGAGTCGATGTTGATGCCGTCGACCTTCGCGCCGGCCTCGTTGCCGGCTCGGTCCAGAGCCTTGCCGTGCGCAGACTGGTCTTTGTCGTCGTCCGACAGCACCACGTCGTCGGTGCAGTCGACGATGCCCGAGAGCTCGTCGTCGCACTCGAAGTGGACCGTGACCGGCCCCCGGTGCCAGCCGTTGTCGTTGGCCTGCTGCAGAGCCGCACCCGTGATCGACGGCTTGGTCTTGTCGAGCTTGACCTCGACCGAGGCGGTCGAGGCGTTGCCCGCCCGGTCCTCGGCCGAGCCCCCGACGAGCCGACCCGCGGTCTCCTGGTCGACCAAGACGTCCGGGGTCACGGAAGCCGCGTCGATCCCCGACCCGCCCTCGTCGTCCGAGGCGCTGAAGCGGACGGTCGCGTCCGAGTTGTTCCATCCCGCGGCGTTGGGCTTTGGCGTCACCTGGGGCGTGAGAGTGGGAGCGATGTTGTCGTACTTGATGGCCGAGGAACCCTCGAGCTCGGCGTTTCCGGCCGCGTCTACGGCGAAGTACGCCACGTTGGCCGTGCCACTACGGTTGTCGAGTGGGACCCGGACCGAGACCGCGTTTCCCTCGGCCACCACGTAGTTGCCGCCGTTCACCGAGTAATGGATCTCCTTGACGCCGGACAGCCCCGCCTGGTCCGAAGCAGACAGCCGGACCGTGGCGGAGTCCCCGCGGCACCAGTCGTTCCTCGAGGTGCAGACCAGCTCGGCGGCGGTCTGCGGCGCCTTGCTGTCGATGTTGATGCCCGTGACCTCGCTCGAGGCCAGATTGCCGGCCACGTCGATGGCCTCTCCCGCGACGCGCTGACCCGCGCCGTCGCTCAGCAGGATGGTGTCCTCGGGGCAGCGTGCGAGCCCGGACAGGGCATCGCTGCACTTGAAGCGCACGCGCACCGCGGTGTTGTACCAGCCGGCGGCGTTGGGGCCGCGGCGCGTCCCGTCCTCGTAGGTGACTGCTCCGGTTATCGCCGGGGCGGTTCTGTCGACGTTGAGGCCGCCGAGCGATGCCGATGCCTCGTTGCCGGCCTTGTCCAGGACCGAGACGGGACCTGCGGAAAGGCTTTTGCCCTCGCCCCCGACAGTGCTGTCGGCCGGCACGCTGGCGGGGGCGACGCCCGAGAGCTCGTCGTCCGCGGTCCACTGGACCGTGACGTCGCTCTTGTACCAGCCGTACTCGTTCGGCTCGGTCGCCGCCTTTCCGCTGAGGGACGGCTTCTTCTTGTCGATGTTGATGTCACCGACGGTAGCGCTCGAGGAGTTGCCGGCGATGTCGCTGACGCTCCCCGTCACGCTCTGATCAGCACCCTCGGCACTCCGCGTCGTCGGCGCGGGGCAGTCCACCGCGAGACCCGATTCTCCATCGGAGCAGAAGAAGCTGACGGTGACGTCGGTGTTGTTCCAACCGAAGGCATTGGCCCCTGGGGCCCGTGAGCCGCTGATCGTCGGCGCGATGCCATCGATCTTCAGCGTAATCGAGTGACCGGGAGCATCCTTGTCCTCGACGTTGCCGGCCTTGTCCACGCTCCAGAAGGCGATGGTGTGCTCGCCCCTGAGGGCGTGGTGGAAGGGGCCCGAGTAGAGCTCTGCGTTGCCTCCATCGATGCTGTAGTAGGTCTTGTCGATGCCGGATAGGACATCGACCGCGGACAGCGACACCCTGACGTCGCCGGCGTACCAACCCGACGCGAGCGGCGCTGCGACGTCCGCGGACGTGGTCGGCGCGTTCCGATCGATTCTGACGCCGTCTACCGTCGTCGTCTTCGGATTGCCGGCGTCGTCGCTCACGGATGCGCTCGCCGACAGCGATGCGCCCTCCCCGGTGATCCGGGAGCTCTCCGGGCAGCCACTGCTGATCCCCGAGAGAGCGTCGTCGCAGCTCCATCCGACGATCACGTCGCCGGAGTACCAACCATGCTCGTTGGGCTCGGTGAAAGCCTTGCCCGAAAGAGTGGGAGCCGTCTTGTCGACGTTGATGCCGGTCTCGGACACACTCGCCCGGTTACCGGCTTTGTCCTCCGCCGTACCCGTGACCGACTGGTTGCGGCCCTCGCCGACGGTCTGCGAGCCGGAGCAGGAAAGCACTCCCGACAGCGCGGCCTGGTCGACACACGTGAAGCTCACGAAGACATCCGCCCTGTACCACCCCAACGCGTTGGGGGCGCGGTCGCGCGCCGCGCTGATCGTGGGCGCGCTCTTGTCGATGCTCACGGTGGCCGCGTCCGTCGCCTCGTTACCGGCGTTGTCCCTCGCGGTACCGTTCACGACCTGGTTCTTGCCCTCGCCGGTCACCTCTCGAGGCGAGCTGCAGCTGGCCACTCCGGACAGCGCGTCGCCGCAGACGAAAGTGACGGTTACGGCGCTGTTGTTCCACCCGGCGTCGTTCACGGCGGGCGCGAGGTGGTGAGTGATCATGGGGGCAGTTTTGTCTATCTTGACCTCGACTGTCTTGGCGGACTCGACGTTGCCGGCCCGGTCGACGCTCCAGAAGTCCACGCCATGGAGACCCTCGTTTGAGATGGAGACGCTGGTTCCCGTTTGAACCGTTCCGCCGTCGAGCCGGTACTTGGTCGAATCGACGCCGGAGAGGTTGTCTCCGGCGCTGAGCGCCAGCGTGAC
This sequence comes from Actinomycetota bacterium, assembly GCA_046262355.1. GTDB lineage: Bacteria > Actinomycetota > CADDZG01 > CADDZG01 > WHSQ01 > DATADD01. Next base: position 12,807 of record JBHEMX010000048.1, read on the forward strand.
ACCCGAGTTGGTCCATCCGGAGGGCGCCGAGGTGGTCGTGTTGGGGGCGGTCTTGTCGATCTTGACCGCGGTGCTGGTCGCGCCGGTCTGGTTGCCGGCCTTGTCCTTGACCGACGCGCTCGCGGTGAGCCCGGTGCCCTCACCGGAGATAACGCTGTCGGCCGGGTCGGTAGCCGGGTCGATGCCCGACAAGGCATCGGATGCGCTCCAGTCGATAGTGACGTTGTTCTTGTACCAGCCCGCCGTGTTGGGGGTCGTCGTGGGAGCGCCGTTGAGCGTGGGAGTGGTCTTGTCGATGCTCACGTCGACCGTCGTCGACGCGCTGTTGTCGGCGTTGTCGACCGCGGTTCCCACTACCGCCTGGTTGGCGCCCTCGGAGGACTTAGTCGTGGACCCGGTGCAGCTCTTGATCCCCGAGTCGGGATCGGAGCAGGTGAAGCCCACGGTGACGTCGGAGTTGTTCCAGCCAAAGGAGTTGGCGGCCGGGCTGCGGCTACCCGAGATCGTGGGTGCGCCCTTGTCCAGCTTGACCGTGACCGCGCCGCTCCCGGTGTTGCCGAGCTCGTCGGTCGCACTCGAGGACTTGGTCGTCGTGCCCGGCGTGTTCACGGAGTCCGACGCCGGAATGGGGCCGGTCTTGACGCCGGAGCCCGCGTCGGCGGCGGTCCAGTTGATCGTGACGTTAGTCCGGTTCCAGCCCGCGGCGTTGGGCGCCGGCGAGAGGCTGCCGGTAACGACCGGGCCGGTGTTGTCCAAGGTGTAGGAAGCGCTTCTCGGACTCTGCGACTGCCCGGTGCAGCCGTTGGCGTTGAAGTTCGAGGAGGCCGCTGCGGTCACGGACCGAACTCCGTCTCCGGCCCCGGCCGTGAACGAGAATGTCCACGACGACTTGGCAGGGTTCGACGTCTGCCTGGCCGAATGAGCTCCGGAGACCTCCACGCATTTCGTGTCGTCAGAGGTGGTCACCGTGAGCGTCAGCGCGCCGCCGCTCTTGGCGTAGAGGGTGCCGCCCACGCTCGCCGTGCCGGCGCCGCCGGAGAACCCCGCCGAAGAAACCGTCGAAGCGTACGCGGGAAGCATCCCCACCATCAACGCGATTGCGACCAGCGCGCTCAGTGCGCTGGTGCGCTTTGCCCACATCCTGGAGAAACTCGACCCGCCTGCTCCGTAGCTCACTCGCCTACCTCCGTATCGTCGGGCCTCCGCCCGTGTCCGCCTGTCGGTGGCGCCGACCGGCCCTCGCACTACGCGCGCAGGGGCCGGTTCCGGCTCACGAGAACAAATGGTGAGGTTTCGACGACGTCGTTCCTATGGCCCGGAGGAGGGATCCGGCGTTGAGCTTGCCCAACACCGCATACGTAGGCCCAGGCCCAACGCGGTGAGGCGCCCCCCGAGAGAGCGCCCCATGTTGGACGGTACCGCGCTCCGGATCAGGGAGCGAAGGAGAAGGCGCAGGGCGACGGCTGGGCGAACGTTAGGTTGTTGTTCGCTCGGTCGAGCGCGTTCTTGAGCGCCTCTTGGTAGGCCCGGTAAGGCGAGCCGTCCTTGGTCAGGCCGTGGAGCCCGAGCTCGGAGTCCGCCTCGGACATCACACTGCTCACGGTGGCGAAGCCGGCCGCGTTGGCGCTGCTCGTTCCCGGTGCGTACACGAGCGAGCTGACGCTCACCTTGCTGTTGTAGACGTTCAGTTCCATCGCGGCGAGCTGAGCCGAGAGCATGTACGCCATGTTCGTCGCGGTCGCGTTAAGCAACCAGGTGCGGAAGCCGGAATAGCCCGAGGGATCGAACGCCACTCCCTTAGCGTTGCGCAAGTTGAGGCTCACCATCAGGGGTTGCTGTTGGACCAGAAGCCGAGTGTGAGGCCCCCACCCGCTGATCGTCCGACCTCTGCGTCAACTGAAGTTCAGCGTGAAGTACGTATTGCGCGGCCACAACCGGCTATCGCGTTGGTTTCTCTCAACGCCTCTCGCCGCCGCCGACCGCCCGACGCATTGAACGATGACTGCTTCGGGACGAAGGAGGGCGTGGCCGAGATCTAGCTTTGTCGCTCCAGCAAACGCAGTGCCGACTCCCGGTCCGGTACCCCGAGCTTCTTCAAGAGCGCGGACACGTGCGTGCGCACCGTCACCTGCGACACGAACAGCCGCCGGGCCATCTCCGCCGTCCCCAGCCCCTGGCGCATCAGGTTCAAGACCTCGAACTCGCGACCCGTGAGCTCCACGGGCCGCCGTCCGGTCAAGGGCAGGCGACGGCGGCCGTCACGTTCACGGAACTCCTCCAACAGGCGCGCAACCAGCTGTCGCGGCAGAGCCGCCTCACCCGCCAGCACACCCCTCAAGGCGTGTGGAAGGCGCTCGGGATCCGTGTCTTTCAACAGATATCCGGCGACGCCTGCCCGCAGAGCGTCGAACAGGTCGCTGTCGTCGCGCGATACCGTGAGCATGACGACCGCGGTGCGCGGCATCTTGGAGCGGATCGCCGTGGCGGCGACGATGCCCCCTCCGCCCGGCATGTAGACGTCGACGAGGCAGATGTCCGGACTCGTCGTCTCGGCCGCAGCGACCGCTGCCGAAGTGTTTCCCACCTCGGCGCAGACCTCGAAACCGTCCTCCTCGAGCGCGGCCCGGATGCCCGCGCGCGTCGGCGGATGATCGTCGGCGATCAGCACACGTAACGGTTGCGTCATGGCAGCACCACCTCGATTGTCGTGCCCTTGTTCCGCTCCGAGTGCACTCGGAAGCTACCTCCCAGAGCTTCGGCGCGTTCCCGCATCCACGTGAGCCCGAAACCGTTACAACCGCCCTCGGCTGCCGGATCGAACCCTCGCCCGTCGTCGCTGACGCTCAGTCGAATGCCTCCCGAGCCGGACAGGGCCACGGTCACGACGCGGGGATCGGCGTGGCGGGTGGCGTTGGCGATAGCTTCACGCGTTATGCGCAACAACTGTTCACGCACAGCGGGTGAGATCTCGACCCCAGGCTCGAGCTCGAGGCGAAGCTCGACGTCTTCTCGCATCCCCAAGGTTTCTGCGGCCTCCGCTACCACCCGTCCGAACGGCTCGTCTATCGGCCTCGTGAGGGCAGCGATTGCACGCCTCGCTTCCTCGACGGCGCGCTCCACGCCACCTGCCAACCTCTCCAGCACGGGTCGGGGGTCGGCAGCCTTTTCTCGTTGAAGGAGCCGGGTCTGCCCCGCGATGAACACCAGCTCCTGCGCGAGGCCGTCGTGAAGGTCGCGCGCCAGCCACCTCCTCTCCTCGAGCACGGCCGCGATCGCCCGGCTGCGCCAGTACGCGCGGATCTCTCGCACCGCCCCCTCCAAGATGAACAGGTAGAAGCCGAGACGGAGAAGATCTCCCGTGTAGACGTAATCCGTATAGAGCGAGGGAAACAGGAAGTAGTTGAGGCGCGAGAAGGCGGCCAGCGCGCACCCCGCGCCCAGCCACCGCACGAGGTCGTCTTGATGATGCTCCGCGCGCGCGGTAAAGCCCATCGATGCGACTCCGAACAGCAGCAGCAGCATGATCTGCGCCCCCAGCAGAGCGGGGTGTCCTTCAAAATGAGGGTGTCCCGATTGTTCGGGTCGCAACGTGACCTCGATTCCCTCCGGCAGGCGCGACGACAGCGCTGAGACGCTTGCCGCTATGACGGCGAGACTGCCGGCAACGCCGCCCACCAGCGGGACCACCGCTGCCTCCGGTCGGGCCACGCGGCGAAGAGAGGGCAGGCTCGCGGCGGCTATCGCGGCGCTCCCCAGGAGACGGCCCGCGAGTGGCGCCCACGTGCCCAACCCTGGACCGGTGGCGTGCACCACCTCTGGACCGATGGCGAACAAGAGGTTGGTCGACCCCAACACGGCGAACCCAAAAACCAGCAGCAGGTCCGACCACATGCCGCGCTCGCGGAAACGGCCGAAGACGAGGTACGCGACCAGCAGCGCGATCGAGGCCTCCGCCGTGTCGAGCGCGACTTGAAGCTCGGGGCCGCGATAGGCGAAGTGGACGCCGGGTACGACCAGGACGGTCAGCGTGACGAGGGCTCCCGCGGCAGCGGCTCCTGCGGTGAACGAGCGGGGCCGGACTCCGGGCGAAAACCTTTGGGCGTCCTGATGGGGGATCCCTGTCATCTCCCCTTAATCGGCCGCTCGAGCTGCGAGATGAGCCTGGATGCCGCCAATATGGACGTCTACATGCCACATCCGCATGCAGAGGACCACAACGGCCAAAGACTAGAGCTGGGTGAAGCTCGCGATCATGCGGATGATTCCCGGACCGAGAATCACGATGAACAGGGTCGGCAGCACGCAAAAGATGAGCGGGAACAACAGCTTCACGGGAAGCTTCATCGCCTGCTCCTCGGCGCGTTGACGACGCTTGGTCCGCATCTCCTTCGACTGCGCGCGCAGCACTTTGGACGCGCTGATGCCGAAGGCGTCGGCCTGCGTCAGGGCGATCACAAACGACTTGAGCTCCTCCACGTCGCTTCGGGCGGCCAGATTGCGGAACGCCTCCGCGCGCGACGCGCCCACCTGCATCTCCTGCATCGTCCTGGTTATCTCCGCCGACAGCTCACCCGCGACCTTGTGTACGACCTGGCTGAGCGCGGCATCGAATCCGAGCCCCGCCTCGACACTGATGGTGAGCAGATCGATGGTGTCCGGCAGGCTCGCTCTGATCTCGGCCTGGCGGCTCTGGGCCTTACGGGAGAGCCACATGTCGGGACCTTGGGCACCGACGAACGCGCTCAGCGCCACTAGGACGAGGGTGCTCGTCCCCCCGCCGGACAACGACAGCATCAAGATCGCCAGCGGCGCGCCGACGCCCCCCAGCAGTCTCACCGCGATCATCTTGTCGGCGTCCCAGTTGCCGGGGCTGCCCGCGAGCGCCAGCTTGTGCGCTACCCGAGCGCGCATATCCCCGGGCGTGATACGTCGCGCCAGCGTCTCTGTGCGTCTCAGCAGGGGCAGGAACGCGCGCTCGAGCAAGGAACGGGAAGATTTACCGTCTGCTCCCCTTCCCGGTGTTGGTCCGGCGACGGCGCTCACCTGTGACTCCAGCAGCTCCACCGCCCTCTTGCGCCCGGACGGCGAGGACACTGTCCACCAGGTGGAGATAACCGCGCCGAAAGTAAGGAGGGCAATCACGTAAAGGCTAGACATCTATCTTCACGACCTTTCTCATCCACGCGAACCCGATGGCCAGCAAGCAGCATCCCGTCACCGACATGAGCAAGCCGAGAGGAGTGGCAAAGAGCAGGCCGATGTAGTCGGGATTCACCAGCAGCATGTAGAGAGCCAGAACCACCGGCAGGCCTCCCAGGATGAACATCGACAGTCGGCCTTCCGCCGACAGGGCCTTCACCTGGCGTCTGACGACCTGACGCTCCCTCAGCGTCTCGGCAACGGTGTCGAGGACCTCGGCGAGGTTGCCGCCGGTCTCCCGCTGCACGTTCACCGCGAGCATGGCCCACTTGAAGTCTTCGTTGTCGACTCTGTCCGCCATCGCGGTCAGGGCCTCTCCAGGCGGTCGTCCCAGCCGAATCTCCGCGATCAAGCGGCCGAACTCGGAGGCCGCCGGCTCCTGGATCTCGCGCGCAGCCATGTCGAGCGACTGCAGGAAGCTGTGGCCCGCTCGCAGCGAGCTTGCCAGCACGGCCAGTACGTCGGGCAGCTGCGCGTGCATCTTCTGGGAGCGGCGGTGAACGGCCCTTCGGAGAGTCACGTGCGGCGCGAGCGCGGCAAGGACGGCGCACAGCAGCCCTACCGACGGCCTGGAGGAAAGGACCACACCGAGCACGTATCCCCCCAGCGCCGCAAGACCCACGCCGGCCACGAACTCCCCCGCTCGTAGCGCCGTGCCGGCCCGCTCCAGCCTGACGTCGAGTCGAGCCGCCCATGCAGACCCCTCCGCTATGCGCTCTCCGAGCCGCGTGGCCGCCGCCGGGATCCAGCGAGAGCCCACCTTCTCGCCCATGGTCGAAGGGAGGGGAGAAGCCACCGGTCGTGTCGCCGTCTTGAGGCGGGCAACGCTTCTCCTACGCTCGCCGCCTCCCAAAAACATCCTCGACAGCCCGAGCACGGCGATGAAGCAAAGCGTCAATACCATGCCGAGCTGCCAGGCAGGGATGGGGGCCGGGCCGCGCGTGGTCGCGCCGGAGTCGACTCTGTCCGCGCCTTGGTCGGCGGACTTTCCTTGGGGGATGGTCAAGACATCGCTGTCTCTGCCGCCGGCCGCGATCACCGTGACGCGCACGGGCTGGCCCGGAGTTGCGTGCGTACGATAGGAAACCACGTACTGTCGGGACAGCTCGCGGGCGAGGCTGCGGTAGATCTCGCCGAGCTGGGCCGTGGCCGCCGGCTGATAACGCCCGCCGCTCCCGGCAGCAAGCCGCCGGAGGGAGCCGACATCCGTCTCCGAGGTGCGTAGCCCCACCGCGTACACCGGCGCGGAGGCGTCCGAGGCGGCCTCGATCGCGGCTCGTAGGCTGGTTCTGCTGGCGGTGTCACCGCCGTCGGAGAGAAGCACGATCTCGTGCTGTCCCTCAGGTGAGAACATCGCCGCCGCCGCTCGGACCGCGTCGTACAGAGCGGTCTCTCCGCGGGCCTCGAGCCGGGAGAGCTCGGCGCGAGCGGCCACATGGTCGCCTCCCACCGGAAGCACGGCGTGCGGCCGGGAGGAGAACGCGAGCACGCCCACCTCGATGGCCGAGGGCAAGCCCTCCACGAACTCCGACGCGGCCGTGGAGGCGGACTTCAGCCCGGCTCCCTGCATGCTGCCGGAGCTGTCGATCGCCAGCACGACCTCCACGCGTTTGCCCGAATCGGCCAGCGAGCGCACGTTTGCCCACGACACCGGTCGCCCGTCCTCCTCCACCTCGATCCCGGAGCTCGGCAGGCCGTCATTCGTTACCGAAACGGTCGCCTCGACGAGGCTCGCTCGTGCGTCGACCCGGCGGATGCGAACCTCGGATCCGGCCAGCGCGGGACCTGCCACAAGGCCGCACAAAAGCGTGCCGGCGAGCATCGCGGTGAGCCCTCTCCTCATACCGACCATGAGTAGCCACCCTCGGGGAGGAACAGCGACGCGGGTACCGAGACGTCTCTGTCCAGCAGCTTGTCGAGCAGCTTGGGCCGGATGCCCGTGGCCTTGAGCTCTCCTTGCAGCCGCCCTCCGGAGCTTGTCCCCGCGCGAAAGTCGAAAGAGAAGATCTCTTGGGATGTGATGACATCTCCCTCCATACCCACGACCTCGGACACGTGGGTGATGCGACGGGTACCGTCCTTCATTCGGGCCTGATGCACGATGAGCTCGATCGCGGACGACACCTGCTCGCGCACCGCTCGCACGGTCAGCTCCGTGCCCGCCATCAGCACCATCGTCTCCAGCCGCGAGAGCACGTCTCGTGGTGAGTTCGCGTGAACTGTCGAGATCGATCCGTCGTGGCCGGTGTTCATCGCCTGCAGCATGTCCAGGGCTTCACCGCCGCGGACCTCGCCGACCACGATGCGGTCCGGGCGCATCCTCAGGGCGTTGCGCACCAGGTGACGAATCGTCACCTCTCCTCGACCCTCGATGTTCGGTGGGCGCGCCTCGAGCCTGACGATGTGCGGCTGCTGCAGCCTCAGCTCGGCCGCGTCCTCGATCGTGAGGATGCGCTCGTCGGCGGGGATGAACGACGACAACACGTTGAGCGTCGTCGTCTTGCCCGCCCCGGTCCCTCCCGAGACCAGCACGTTCACTCGGCCCCTCACACAGGCCTCGAGAAACTCGGCGACGCGTGCGCTGAAGGTTCCGGAGGAGACCAGGTCGGCGACTTCCAGCGGCTCGGCCGAGAACTTACGGATCGTGAGGGTGGGGCCATCGACCGCCAGAGGCGGGATGATCGCGTTGACCCGGGACCCGTCGGGCAGGCGAGCGTCGACGTAAGGCGAGGCCTCGTCGACCCTGCGTCCGACCCGCGCGACGATCTTGTCGATCGTTCGCCGGAGCTGCTCCTCGTCGTGGAATGACTCGCCGGTCTCGTACAGCTTTCCGGCGCGTTCCACGAAGATGTGGTCGGCTCCGTTGACCATGATCTCGGATACGTCGGGATCTCCGACCAGCGCCTCGAGGGGACCGAGCCCCAGCACGCCGTCGCCGACCTGACGGATCACCTGGGCTTTCTCCTGCACCGAGAGCGGCACCTGCTCTTCCTCGAGCAGCTCCCTGAGGCGCCGGTTCACGAGCCCCTCGAGCTCCTTCTCGGAGGTCGAGCTGTCGTACAGGCGCGGACCGAGCACCTCGACCAGGCGTTGCTGCAAGCGGCCCCTTACCTCGGCCATCCGGTCGGGGCGTTCGGCACGGGCGAGTCTCTCTGCGAGCGACATGGTTCTTTCCTCCAGACCTATCGGCGTCGGAACAGACGACGCTTGTCCGACGAGACGCCCTTCGAGGCCTGGGCGCCGACGAATCCGTCGGCGAGGGCCCCGATGCTCTTGGCGACGTCGGATTTGGGTTCACTCAGATAGACGGGCGTTCCCATGTTCAACGCCATGGGGACGAGACGGCTGGACGGGATCGAAGCGTCGACCTCGACCTTCAGGACGCGCTCGAGATCGCGCGCCTCGAGGCCCACGTTGCTGTCCGCCCGGTTGAGCACGATGCGGAAGCGCTCCCTCGGCAGCCCGATCGACAGCAGCGTGTCCAGGGCCTTGGACAGGTGCTTGATGCCGACGACATCCAGGCCCGTCACGAGCAAGATCTCGTCGGATGCATCGAACGCGGCCAGACTGTGGTCCGAGTAATCGGGGCCGAGGTCGACGACGACGAACTTGAACGACGCCTGAAGGGCGTGCAACAGGTTCGTTATCGCCTCGCCTCGGATTCGCTCTGCGGCGGGATCGGACACGCTGCCGAAGCCGAGCAAGTGCTCGCCGAGGCGCGTCCCGGTAGCCATGATCGTAGCCCTGTCGACCCCGTCGCCGAGAGCGATCAGGTCGGCCAGCGGCCGCGTGGGCTCCCGTCCGTAGTAGGACAGCACATCGCCCATGCCGAGGTCGAGGTCCACCAACGCCACGTCTTGCTGCAATCGCGCCGCTATCGCCGCGGCGAAGTTGCTGGCGACGAAGGTCTTGCCGGTCCCGCCCTTGGAGGAGAAGATCGACACGATCCGCCCGCGGTGGTCCGGGCCCTGCTTGCGCTCTTCTACGTGCAGCGATCGGAGGCTGGAGGACCAGGTCAATGCGCGCTCCAGCGCAGCGGTGAGGTCGTCTCCGCGCGACAGATCGACTACGTCACGCACGCCTGCGCGCATCACCTCCGGCAGAAGGCCGTTCAGCTCGTGGCCGCGCACCAGCACCATGGCCGTCGAGGGCGATCTGCGGCCGACGCTCTCGGCCAGCGATAGCGCCTCGTGATCCGAGATCTCCGGCGAGATGACCAGGACGGCGGGTGGCTGCGCCCGTTCGAAGAAGCTCGAGAGATCGGCCGCGCTTGCTAACCACTCGACCGGTTGCGGCGACGCGCTGAGGGCGTCGGCCACCTGGTCGCGAAACAGGGGCGGGGCGCCCACCGCGAGGACGTTGGCGATCATCTGATCACCTCGTTCTGCGTCGCGGGGCGCAGACGCGACCCCTTTTGATCAGGCGGCAGCAAGGACAGCCATACGCTGCCGTTCTCCTTCGCGAACACGACCTTCTGTGCCTCTGCGGGACGAAGAGCCATGGTCACCGAGAGCTCCGTAGTGGTGCCGGCGCCTAGTCCCACGGCGGAGGAACCCGCCTCTCCGGAGACCCGCAGCACGCTCGCGTCGGGTACCAGCGTCACGGTGCCGTCGAGGCGATTGTCGGCGCCGAAGTCCTGAAAGGTGGCGTAGACGGTGACGTGGTCGCCACTGCGCAGCTCGCCGGACAAGGCCCTGGGAGCCTCGAGCGGGATGTCGACCGCCTGCATCCCCGCGGGGATGCCGAGACGGCCGCCGGGCAGCTCCTTGCTGCCGTCCAGGCGCGCCAGGGAGACCTGCTCGCCTTCCAGGATCGCGGACGCGGTCCTGTGACCCTCGAGCTGAGACAGGTCCGTCGCCGCGCTCTTGACGAGGGAGTCTTCTGCGACCTCGGTCAGCGCGAACGAGCCTCCGGCCAGCTCCTCGTCGAGGCTCGACTCCGCGGGCACGTCGTTGCGAGCAACGACCACGGAGACCATGTCGGCTCCTGCCGCCGCCTTACGCTTGACCCCACTCAGGTACATGAACACCGCCAGCGTCGCCGCGCACGCGAGCACGACCGCCAGCACTCCTGAAGCTGCTCTCGACTTCACGTTTCCTCCTTCGATCCAGTCTCTGTCGTTGTGTCTGGTGTCTGGGTGACCGCTCGATAGCGGCGCTTCGTGCATCAGTAAGACAGTCGAACCGCCTTGACCCCGAGGTCGACCGCGCTGCTGCTCAACGGTCCCGCCGTGGTCTGGTAACCGCGCCATTCCGTTATGAGACAGAACGCGTTCGAGGGAGTGCCGTCCGGGGGCGGACCGCACTTGCCGGGCGTCGTGGTGGTCATCGACTTCGACCAGTCGAAGGTGACGTTCACGCCGCTCGTGGCAACCCCCGACCAGGTGACCAAGTGAATGGCGGGGTTATAGGAGTAGCAGGGCTCCGCTACACCGACTGCACACAGCTTGTAAGTGGTTCCGCCCTTCTTAAGCTTCAGGTTGGTGATCGTGTCGGGAGATACTGTGGGACAACCTTTGATGTAGCCGAGGCTGTCGAGGTTCACCGTGTTGGGTGGAAAGCTCACGTCGGCTGTGCATTTGCCCCTGCTCGTCGAAGTCGAGGTCGAGTCGGCGGCCCCCGGATCGGTGCCCTTCAGCAGCTCTTTGATGAGGAGCGCGCTGAAACCCGAGATCGCGTACTTGTCCACCTTTCCCGATACCACGAGCTGCCGGCTGGGGTCGTTGACGGGGAAGAGCTTGATCTTCCCTACCTCCTTGGCAAGAGCGTTCGTCCACACGGGATCCCCCGCACCAGAGTCGGCGCACACATATGTGGGACCGGGTTCGGCCATCGTGAGCGTCGTGGGGTAGCCGTGCAGGATCCAATAACGTCGGGCGCTCGTCCCGGCGCTCGTGCAGTGATCGCCCGGGGCAACGTTCCACTTGTCGAGGTTCATGAGCCCCCACTGACCGCTCACGAGATCGCTGTCGTACCAGAGCACGCACTGCGTGCCCACCGGCGTCTCGGGCACCTTGCAATCGCCGCGCAGGCGCGACATGTCGAGCATCACCGGCGTGGTGTTGCCGCCCCCCGCCGCGCCCCACATCGCGGTCGCCTCTGCATGGACGTCGGCGCTGTCGGGGAAACCGAGCACGGGAGCGAAGAACAGCTGCTGGGGAGCTTGGTACCCGACCGTCACCTGTCCCGATGCTCCGCCGCAAGCGCCGTCGACTTGGAACTTGGTGCTGGTCGCGCCGCCTACGTTGGCGATCGCCAGCGCATCAGCCTGTGCCGGCGCCTCGCCGGGGTTCGTGCCGGCGCACGACTGCGCTGCGGCGAGAGCGGCGGCGTCGGCCGCGTTCACCATCCCCCGTCGCATGGTCATGAGACCGCCCACGTCGATCGTCAGAACCACCATGCCGACGAGCGCGACGAGGCAAAGAGCAACGATCGCCGTGCTGGCCCCGCGGTCGTCTCTCCTCAGATGCGCCAACCTCACTCGCATCGGAAGACCCCCGAGATGGAGCGGGTGATCGTGGGCAACGTCACGAAGGGGATATCGAGGTCGAAGGTCTGAGCCCAACCGACCGCCACGGGCTTACCGAAGTTGGCCGGGTCGCTGCAGTCGAGATCGGCGGTGGGCACGGCGTCGAGCGCGTAGCCGGCTGCGGCCGTCGTTACTGCGGTTTGGATGTCCGCCGCCGTGCAACCTTCAGCGTTGCCACAGTGCACCGACGCCGCTCGCGCTCCTTCACGGGCGGCCGATTCCAAGACCTCGAGCTCGCCGAATAGCCTGCCGTACTCGAGGATGCCGAACAGCAACATGACGAGGACCGTTGCTATCAAGGCAAACTCGACTGCGGCGGCTCCCCGCTCGCTGGTGAGGGTATCTGTTCGCTTCCTTAAGCTCTTCATGTGATTCCGTGGTTCTCCTGTGATCGTGATGAGTCGTGACTGCGGGCAAGAGGCCACCGGCTTCCTCAACAAGAGTGGAGCCGGTGGCCTTGCGATCTCAGTCGATCAAGCGCCGCTAATGGTGTCCGCGACGCCCTGCAGCTTCTCGTTGATGCTCGTGCCGAGGGCCTGAGCGCCGACGATGATCGCGACCGCGATCAACGCCACCAGCAGCGCGTACTCCGCCGCGGTCGCGCCTTCCTCGTTGCGGAGCTCATACAGACGGTTCTGCATCTCCACGTAAAGACGGGTAAGCATTGTTGGTTTCACCTCCTTCACGGGGATGTGGTGTGGTCTGTTGCTGAGATAGAGCTGTGAACGCACACTTGCTTTCGCCTGAGACATCACGAGCCTCCCTCGATCACGGAGCCCAGCCACGACAGGCGGTCAGCGATAGCGATTCCGAGGGCCCATGCCCCCACGCCGAGGATCACCGCGATCAGAGTTAGGAGGAGGGCATACTCGACCGCGGCTGCGCCGTGCTCGAACCTGATCGCCCGCAGGCGCTGGTGGAAGGTGACGATTCGCACGAGCCCCCCTTTACCTTTCCCCGGTGGGCCTCGCGCGGTCGCCGTTGCGCCGAGTCGTCGTCCCCCGACTTCCTACGTGGTTCATGTTGAGCCCAGGGGGGGTCGCTTCCTATCCTCCGGATGAGCCATCCGGCGTTGAATCACCTCAACGCGCTTCGGGGCGGCTGGGCGGCTGGACCTGGACGGCTACGGATAGCATCCGCCCGGTAGCTCTCACCTTCATCTCGCCGACATGGGGATCGCCGTGATCTCGTGGCGGATCTAGCGCGGCCACCTCGCCCGGCGTGTGAGCGTGACCAAGCTGGTCTCCGACCGCCCTCGAACATGCGGCGCGCAGGAGCCGAGGACCTTCTCCAGCGTGAGCCCGCCAAGAACGCCTTATCCGCCAAGGTACTTGGTGCCGTTGCCGCGTACGAGCGATCAATGATCACTCTTCGGCTCAAGGGGGGCCGCGCGCGCCGACGAAGAGAGGGACAGTACGCGGGTGGCTACTCAAGCCGCTACGGGTGGCGGTTACAGGCAGGTCGCTACCTTAGCCCGGATCCACCGACCAGGCCCGAGAATCCACGCCAGATGACGCGTGACGGGGCGCGATGACGGAAGGCTGGCCGTGTTGGTCGCCGTAACGGCGACGGACGTGGGCGCCAACTCGATCAACGCGTTAAGAGAAGGCTCCGAGCGCGTTCGGAACTAAAGCCGCGGGCCCGAGAGGTTGGGGAGTTTGCCGCTGATTTAGGTCCGCAGCGGCAGAGAGATCGCGCGCAGGGCGACCAGTGCCGCCGAAAAACGGGCCGCCCACGGCCAATAGGTCGGCAGGTGCACGGTGTCTCTGCGCGCCGATGTCG
>JBHEMX010000049.1:0-42462 GCA_046262355.1 Actinomycetota bacterium
GTCAAGGCCATCCCAAGCGTGAGAACCATCCCTGAAGACGGCACGCATCAGTGCCGAGGGTTCCTGAGGTCTTTCGCCTGCAAGATCGATGGTGCAGCGGGCATGCCTGCTCTCGAACGGGAGCAGTCGCGTCGCCGTTCAACCTGGCATTTGCGCCCGGTCACGACCCGCCATGAGGTCGACGACCACTTTCACCGCTCTTCCTTGGCGGACGGCATCGAGCGCAGACGGCAGCTCCTCCAGAGACACGCGATGACTGATCATGGGGCTGAGATCAACTAGGCCCGAGGCGAGGATTCGCGCGGCCTTGGGAAACACGTTCGAGCCGACGTAAGCACCAAGCACGGTCAGCTCGTTCCGTGTGATGTCGTATTGGTGGATACTCGGTCGCGCCCTCGAGTTCATACCGAACAGCAGCACTCGCCCGCCCACCCGAACGGCAGACAGCGCCTGATTGAACTGATCGCCGACGGCGTCTACGACGACATCGGCCCCTGCTCCGGATGTCACATCGCGCACCGAGCTCACCGGGTCACCCTGCGAGGGATCGAGACACACGTCGGCTCCCATCCGTTTGGCCACATCACGCCGCAACTCCGTAGGTTCCACCACGACGACGAGACCGGCTCCGGCGGCCCTGAACAACGACAGGAACAGAAGTCCGACCGGTCCCGCTCCGATCACCGCCACCGCCTCACCAGGAAGCAGGCGCGCCTGCTCTACCCCGTTTACGACGCAGGAAAGGGGCTCGGTGAGGGCGGCTATCTCGCGCGGGATGTCCTTGCTCACAACGTGGCAGGCGCTCGCCGGAGCCGCGACGAAACGCGCCAGGCCCCCGTCCCGAAAGATCCCCATCGTCGTGAAGTGCTCGCAGTGGTTGGGGTTCCCTCTCTTGCACGCCGAGCAGCTTCCGCAGCTCAGATTCGCGGCGACCGCTACCCTCTGGCCAAGCTCAACTCCGATGGCGTCCGGCCCCAACGCGCGGACGATCCCGACAAACTCGTGACCCATGATCACTCCGGGAAGCGCAGGATGCGCCGGCGGCACCTCGAGGACGTGCACGTCGGTGCCGCAAACCCCGCATGCCTCTACCTCGATCAAGACGTCCGCAGGGGCGATGGAGGGAACCGGTCGCTCGATGATCGACAGGACGCCGTCCCCCTGAAAGACGGCCGCGACCATAGTGCTCGCCACCTCTCGCTCCGTCGCAGAGGCGGTCATGCGCTCGTTTCGTCACGGTGGTCCGTGCCTCCCAGCCGGCGAAGCCCCTCGACCTCATCCTTGATGCCGTGCGCGGTAGCCGCAAGGTCCGCCTCACCGGTTTCGGTGGCGAGTTGCTCTAGCTCCTCGACCAGATTCGAAAGGTCCTCTCCTCCGGCCATCATCTGCATGAGGCGGTCCATAGGAAGCTCCTCCTTTCGGAAGTCGCCCTCCATCCGTCCGCGCCGCAGGATGATGAAGTGATCCCCCACCGGGTAAGCGTGGTTCGGGTTGTGGGTGATGAAGATCACCGCCAGCCCCCGCCTCTTCGCCATGACGATGTAGCGCAGGACGACGCCTGCTTGCTTGACGCCAAGGGCGGCGGTCGGTTCATCGAGTATCAGCACGCGGGCCCCTACGTAGACGGCTCTGGCGATCGCAAGGGACTGGCGCTCGCCACCCGAAAGCGTGCCGACGCGCTGCTCGGGATCGCGGATGTGGATCCCCATCTTGGCCATCTCTTCCACCACCGTCTGCTTTGCCCACGACGTGTTGAGGTTGCGAAAGGGCACAACCCCGCGCGTCGGCTCGGTGCCGAGGAAGAAGTTCCGCCACACGGACATCAGGGGGATCATCGCCAGATCCTGATACACGGTGGCGATCCCTTGTCTCAGCGCGTCCCGCGGCGACGTGAAGCGGACGGTCTGCCCATCGAGGCGAACCTCACCCTCGTCCGGAAGGAACACGCCGGAGAGGATCTTGATCAACGTAGACTTACCCGCTCCGTTATCGCCGAGCACGCAAGTGACCTCGCCACTCTTGACGGTGGCGGAGAAGTCATCCAGCGCCGTCACCTGTCCGAAGTGCTTCGAGGCCGAATCGACTTCGATGTCGGCGGTCATGAGCGCGCCTCCTCTGCCTTCTTGCGAACCACCTGGTTGATGAGCGCCGCTATGAGGAGCATCACTCCGAGGAACAAGAAGAACCAGTCGCTGTCCCAGCCGGAGAGCACGATGCCCTGCCTCACCATGCCGAAGACGAGCGCACCGATGGCGGCGCCGATCGCCGAACCGTAGCCACCGGTCAGCAGGCATCCCCCGATGACTGCGGCGATGATGAACTCGAACTCCTGCCCGATGCCTGTCGATACGCTCGCCGAGGACAGACGGAACGTGTTCATCATCCCAACGAGCCAGGCCGACGCGGACACGCACACGAACAACGTCACCTTGGTCAGAGCAACGGGCACACCCACGCTGCGAGCCGCAGCGGCGTCACCGCCAACGCCGAAGATCCAGTTGCCGAACCGCGTTCGCAAGAGCACCCACGTCGCGAGGGCTGTGATGACGATCCACCAGAGGACGGTGATTCGGAACTGTCCAATAGGGCTCGAGGCGAAGATACTGAAGGGAACGTCGAACCCCGGGACACTGCCGACGCCGCTTACGATCACCGTGTTGGTTATGAGGCGCGTAAGCCCCACGTTTGCTCCCAAGATCATGAACAGGGTTCCCAGGGTCACGATGAAGCTCGGAAGGCGTGTCTTCAAGACCATGAAACCGTTGAAGAGCCCGATCAGTACGGCGAAAGCGAGAGTGATCGCCATCGCGAGCCAGATGTTCAAGCCCGCGTTGGCTGTGAGCATCGCGAACATCGTCCCGGTGGCCCCCACCATGACGCCGGCGGAGAGATCGAACTCGCCCCCGATCATGAGGAGGGCGACGGCGACGGCCATGATCCCAAGGGTCGCGGAAGGATCCAGGACGTTGGCCATCCCCCGAGCGGTTAGGAACGCATCGGCCCTCCAGCTGAAGAAAACCAAGACGACGATCGCTCCGACCAGCGAGCCGAACTCGGGACGAGACAGCGCCCGCTTGAATACGCTCGGTCTGGCGATGCGTTCGCCCCCAACGACGGTTGCTGCTGCCGGCTGGTCGACCATCGCATCCTCCCCGCGTTCCTCAACATCATCGAGCGAGCCCCTTACCTCGTACCTTGCTCCGTCAGCTCGAGGACCTGCTCGGCGTTCTCCTCGGTCACGAACCCCGGGCCCGTGAGCACCGGCTGACCGCCGCCTGCGGTATTCAGGTTCTCGACGTTGAGCGTCAGAAACACGATCGGCAGATAGCCCTGCATGTACTGTTGTTGGTCGATGGCGAACAGGATGTTTCCATCGATGATCCCCTGAAGAACCTCGGTGCCGAGGTCGAACGTGGCGAGGCTGATGTCACGCCCGACCTCCTGGATGGCAGGCAAGGCCGCGGTCGTCGCCATGTCGGGGTTCAACGTCATCACGCCGTCGATATCCGCGTCGGACTCGAGGGCCGAGTTGAT
The DNA here is from genome assembly GCA_046262355.1 of Actinomycetota bacterium. Classification (GTDB taxonomy): domain Bacteria; phylum Actinomycetota; class CADDZG01; order CADDZG01; family WHSQ01; genus DATADD01. The sequence continues at coordinate 3,535 of JBHEMX010000049.1, forward strand.
CGTCGACTGGCTGGCGACGGGATCGTTGATGTCGATCTGCTCTCGAACGACCTCACCCTCGAACGTCTCCTCGACGCCCGCGCAGCGCTCGTCCAGGGCGACGTTGCCGACCTCATGGATGGCGCACAAGACCTTGGTAACGCCCGCTTCATTGAGACGCTCCCCCGCCCCCCGGCCGGCGATGATCTCGTCCTGCCCGACGTGCGTGATCGCGCCGAGCTCCTGCCAGTCGTTGAGCCCCGAGTTAAGGGTCACGACGGGGATGCCCTCCTCGGCAGCACTCTGCAGGGGCCCCCTCATAGCGTCGGGGTTCGCAAGGGATACGGCGATCCCGTCCACGCCTTGAGCGATCGCCGCCTCAACCTGGTCTGCCTGCTCCTGAGGCTCGCCGCTGCCCTGAACGGTCACGGACGCCCCAAGGTCCTCGGCCGCCTGCTCGGCGCCGTTCTTCACCACTCCCCAAAACGTGCCGGCCGGTTCGTCATGCACCACGACGGCGAAGTTGAGTCCGCCCTCCTGGGCTGCCGCTCCCCCGTTTCCCGTGGCCTGTTCCTCTCCCTCTCCATCGCAGGCAGCAGCCACCAGGGCCACGACGGCCAGAAGGATCACCAGTGTTTGTCGTCTCATGATTCCCCCCTACATGTCGACTCTTCAACGTCGTCATTCTCATGCATCCGTTGTCAGTTGGACCCGGCTCCCACCCCCTGTACGGCGACGGCCGAGCCTGATTCTGCCGCGTCGGATATAGCGTCGCAGACGACGGCCGCGCGGAAGCCATCCTCGAACGATGCTTGGTGGGACGAGAGCTCGGCGCCCTGGACGAGAGAGGCGAGAAACTCACGCCACTGGTGGACGAAGGTGTGCTCCCAGCCGAGGATGTGGCCGGGAGCCCACCACAACTCCATGAAGGGATGGTCCGGCTGAGTCACGAGCACGTCGCGAAAGCCCCCGAGCCCGGCTCTCTCGTCGGCCGCGACGAAAACGTGGAGCCGGTTGAGGTCCTCGAGATCCCACCACAGCGCCCCTTCCGACCCGTAGACCTCCACGATCTGCCTGCCCTTCCATCCACTCGCGCAACGCGATCCCTCGAGCGTCGCGCACGCGCCGGAGGCGAGTTGCAAAACGGCCGCATACCAGTCCTCGGATTGCACGGGCAGACGCCGCGAGGCATCGCCGGGGTCTGGACGTTCCCCTATGAATAGCTGCGTCCGGGCAACCGCGCAAGTGGGTTCGCCGGCGAGATAGCGACACAGATCAACGATGTGCGAGAAATCGCCCACGGCGCCGTTACCTCGCGTCGTTCCCGTGAAGCGCCACGACCGGGGGACGCTGGGAGACGCAGCCCAGTCCTGGAAGTACGCCGCCCGGAAGTGGCGGATCTCGCCGATGCGGCCCGACGAGATGACTTCTCGGGCCAGGCGAACGGCCGGGACGAATCGGTAGTTGAAGCCGCACGCGGCAGGATGCGACGAAGAAGCTGCCGCGTCGCGCATCGCGCGGGCCGCATCCCGATCACCGGCCAACGGCTTTTCGCACAGCACCGCCTTCCCGGCGCCCAGTGCGCTGATGCACGGAGCTGCGTGGGCATCGGTCGGCGCGAGGTTCACGACAACATTCACCTCGGGGTCGTCGACGACCTCCGACCAGTCGGTCGTGGCCCTCTCGAAACCCAGAGCAGTGCGCGCTGCAGAGGCCTTCTCCTTGTCGCGGCCGGCGATCGCGACCAGCCGGATGTCCCGCCCCACCGGGGCGACTCGAGCGATCGTCCTAAGAGCGTGGGCATGTGTGCGGCCCATCCACCCGTACCCGATGAAGCCGATACCCAGCGCGCGGCTCGTCATCGAACCGCTTCGTAGAGCACTTGGCCATCGCGCTCCCGATGCGTGAGCTTCACCGTACGTCCCTCACGAAAGGACTCAGCGGCAGCCTGACACAGCACGAAGGCAGCCAGCGCATCCTCGCCCGTCACTGCAACGGGGCGTTCTTCCCTGATCCCAACAACGAAGTCTTCCAACTCCAGCCTGTATGCATCCGGATAGCGTTCGGTAAAGTCCTTGACCCAGTCCTCGGCTGCCTGCCCTGGTGTCAACCACTGCAGGTGGGCACGCCGATGGTGGCCGATGCGGGCGGTCGCCTTCGAGCCCATGACCTCGGTCGAGCACTCATATCCGTAGCCCGCCACGCGACTGTTGTCGATCACGCCCAACGCGCCCGAGTCAAAGCGCAAGCAGATCAATGCAGTATCGATATCGCCCGTCTCGGCGATGGCCGGGTCGGCAACCGTAGACCCAAACGACGTGACCTCATCGATCTCGCCGACCATCCATCGAGCAGTATCGAAGTCGTGGATCGTCACGTCGATGAAGAAGCCTCCCGAGGACTTGATGTAGTCGATGTTCGGCGGTCTCATGTCCCGTAGCGACGTCCTGAAGAGGTACACGTCCCCGAGGTCGCCCTTCTTGATCCGGTCGACCGCAGCCGTCCAATCCGGGTCGAACCGGCGATGGAACCCCATCTGAAGCTTGACACCCGCGGCACGGGTTGCCTCGATCGCCTGCACCGTCGGATCGAGCTCGAAGGACACGGGCTTCTCACAGAAGATGTGCTTTCCCGACTGGGCCGCTTGCCGGATCATGTCGGCGTGAAGAGGCGTGGGCGTGGCGATCACCACGGCTTCGATCTCTGGATCGTCGAGCAGATCCTTGAAGGATGACGACCACTCGACCCCGAGCTTGTCACCCACTCCCCGTGCTGTGTCCTCGACCTCGTCCACGACTCGGACCAGCTCGGCCGCCCGCACCCGCCCTGCGAGGTTCTCTGCATGGAAGCGGCCCATTCGGCCCAACCCAACTATTCCGACGTGCACCCGACTCATCGCATCAACCCCTTGCTCGGAGAAACGACTCGAGCTCCTCCACGTTGGGCATCGCCTCACTGCAGGGGAGTTGTTCCGCCACCATGGCGCCTGCAGCGTTGGCGCGCCGCAGCGTCTCCTCCAGCGGTATGTGTCGCAGGAGGCCATGTGCCAGTGCAGCCGCGAACGCGTCGCCTGCGCCCAGCCCGTTGACGACATCGGCCTCTATCCCGGGCACTTCGAATACGCGATCCTCCCGGAACGCCGTCACCCCCTTGGCCCCTCGTTTGACGACGATCGTGTCGACGCCACCCTCGAGCAGCCGGCGCGCCGCCTCGTCCGGATCTTGCACCGCAACCGCGGCACACAGCTCTTCCTCGTTACCCACGACGACCTCTGCGCCCTCGATCGCAGCGCTCGCCATCTTCGGATACTCAGAGGGGTCCCGCCACAGGCTCGGCCGCCAGTCGAGGTCGAACATGGTGATCCCGCCGTGTGCGCGAACGGCCGCCAGCGTCGCATACCGGCTCGGCTCGCGCGCCAACCCCGTCCCGGACACGCATACCAGTGCGGTTTGCGACAACTCCTCGAGATCGAAGTCGTCGGTGGTGATCTCCCAATCGGGGGCGGTCGGGCGCCTGTAGAAGAGGATCGGGAAGTGATCGGGCGGCCACACCTCGCAGAAGACTACGGGAGTCAGGTTCTCGGGATCGGTGCGCAGCCATCTCACGTCGACACCCTCTGCGGCGAGAAAGTTGCGAATGAAGTCCCCGTGTCCCTCCCTGCCGATCTTGCTCACGACCGCAGTGGACACGCCCAGGCGAGCAAGCCCCGTCGCAACGTTCACCGCGAAACCGCCCGCGAAGCGCGTATAGGTCCTGACCTCGGACAGCGGCGTGCTCAACTGGGAGGGATAGAGGTCGGCACCGACGCGCCCCATAACGACGGCCTCCAGCGGCACGCGCGAACCGCCCTCAGCGGGGCGCGCGTGCTGAGGTCTGCACGCGCGCGGCCTCGAGGGCCTTGTCTACATCGGGCCCCTCGGCGAACGCGACGCACGCTCTCTGGGTCCCGGTTGCCGGGTCATGAACCTCGCTGCAGCGCTTCCGCTTCTCTACGGCGCGCCCATCGATCCGGTGATCGATGCTCCTCAACGGCCACGGACTCCTTCCCCTCATAGGTACGACCGTTCGTCGCTTCTGGCTTTCTCGTACTGACGTCGAGCTCGCGCCACGGCGTCAGATTCGGAAACCTCTGCGACCGCGACGTCCCACCACGAGCCATAGCTCGGCACCGCTACATCCGGATCCGTCTCGACGTGTACCACGGTGGTCGTCTTGGACTGCACCGCCTGCTTGAGCGCGTCGCGCAGCTCGTGCATCGTCTTTGCGCCGATCACCACAGCGCCAAGACTGGCGGCGTTCGCGGCGAGATCCACCGGCAGTTTGTCGCCGTCGAGCTCGCCGCTCGGAGCCCGATAGCGATAACGGGTCCCGAAGCCGGCCGATCCGATCGACTTAGAGAGCTCGCCGATCGAGGCGAAACCGTGGTTCTGGACCAGGACAACGATCAGCTTCGTGTGTTCCTGGATGGCGGTCACGAGCTCTTCGCACATCATGAGATACGAGCCGTCGCCGACCATCACGAAGACCTCGCGCTCCGGTGCCGCCATCTTCACGCCAAGGCCTCCTGCGATCTCGTAACCCATGCACGAGTACCCGTATTCGACGTGGTACCCCTTTGCGTCGTGCGTTCGCCAGAGCTTGTGGAGATCGCCCGGCATGCTGCCTGCTGCGCACACGACCACGTCGCGCGGTCCGGCGATGTCGTTCACGGCGCCTATGACCTCTCCCTGGCTCGGAAGCGGCACGTTGTCCAGGTGATAGATGCGCTCGACCTCTGCATCCCAGGCTTGGACTCGAGCGGCGATCACTTGCCTGTAGTCGTCGTCAACGCGGAAGCCGGTCAGCGCGCCACCCAGGGCCGCCAGTGCCACGCGGGCGTCGGCAACGACGGGCACGCCTGCCAGCTTGATCGCGTCGGGTCGCGCCACGTTGATGTTGATGAAGCGCACGGCGGGGTTGGCGAAGGCCGTATGAGAGGCAGTCGTGAAGTCGGTCCAGCGCGTGCCGACGCCGATGACCAGGTCGGCCTCGCGCGCTGTCGCGTTCGCCGCGGCGGTGCCGGTGACCCCTATCGCTCCCAGCGCCAAGGGATCTCCGTAGGGCATCGAGCCCTTGCCCGCCTGGGTCTCCGCTACGGGGATCCCCGTGGCGCCGGCCAGCGCCTCTAGCGCCCCTGTGGCCTCCGCGTAGATCACACCGCCCCCTGCCACGATCAGAGGTCGGTGCGCCGATCTGACGAGGCCCACCGCGCCCGCCAGCACGTCCGGCTCCGGGATCGGACGCGCGATGTGCCACACGCGCCTGTTAAAGAGCTCGGCGGGATACTCGAAGCTTTCCGTCTGGACGTCTTGCGGCAAAGCGATCGTTACCGCACCGGTCTCGGCGGGATCCGTCAGCACCCGCATGGCCTCAAACAGCGAAGAGATGAGCTGTTCCGGGCGATTGATGCGGTCCCAGAACCTAGATACCGGCCTGAAGCAGTCGTTGACGGAGATATCCGGCGAGCCGACGATCTCGAGCTGCTGCAGCACGGGCTCGGGACCGCGCGACGCGAAGACGTCTCCGGGCAAGAGCAGGACGGGTAGACGATTGATCGTCGCACCAGCGGCCCCTGTGATGAGGTTGGTTGCGCCGGGTCCGATCGAGCTCGTGCAGACGAAAGTAGACAGGCGATTCTTCATGCGAGCGAACCCCGACGCCGTGTGGACCATCGCCTGTTCATTACGCGCTTGGTAATAGCGGAGCCGGTCGCCCGCCTGTTGCAGAGCCTGACCTATGCCCGCCACGTTGCCGTGTCCGAAGATCCCGAAGCACCCGGCAAAGAACCGCTGCTCGCTTCCGTCGCGCTCAACGTGCTGGACCGCGAGGAACTCGATGAGTGCCTGCGCCATGGTGAGACGTCGAGTCGTCTCGCTCACTCCCCAGCTCCCCGAAGTGCAGGATCCTTCGCCGCGGTCGTCATCGGAACGCGCTCGTCCTTGGCTTGTGCGCCCCACTCTTCTCGGACCCGGCGGTAGGTGGGATCGTCGGAAAACGCCATGCTCCGCTCGTCGGCCGGGCCGGCGAGCACGTTGAGGCAGTACAGGTCGTAACCGGGGGCCGCAGCCGACGGCCCGTGGTAGCCGCGCGGCGTCAGCACGATGTCTCCGTGTCCGACCGCCTCGGTGAGGTCGATCGACCCGTCGCTCGTGTAAAGACGATGGAGCGCGAAGCCGGCCCCCAGCTCGTGGCGGCGCTCGCTCCCATCGAGCACGCGAGCGATCTCGAAGTAGTAGATCTCCTCGAGCTCCGCCTCGTCGGGACCGCGTTCGTCGTGCTTGTGCGGAGGATAAGACGACCAGTTGCCGTCGGGCGTGAGCAGCTCGACGGCGATGAGCTTGTCGGCCGGGAACGCCTCAGGCTCCATGAAGTTGTTGATCTGGCGCGTTGCCCGTCCCGCCCCTCGGGTCTCGACCGGTACTTCCTCCGCGGGACCATAGGCGGGGTCGAGCCTTCGGGTGGCGCGCGCGTTGGGAAGGGCGAAGCGGCCTCCGCTCGCACTCGTGATGCGCAGCTCGCAGTCCATCGGAACGTATGCGAAGTCGGTCACGCGAGCGAACACGTGCTCGCGACCCTCGAGATCGAAGCGATGACCTTCACACTCGACGACGCAGCCTCCCTCGAGCGGCAGCACCGCCATCTCGGTATCCTCGGTGGCGAGCATCCGCTCACCTCCGGGTACGAGCTCGATGACGCGTAGCCCAGTGTAGGTCCATCCCGCTTGTCCGGCGGTGATGACCACGGGGTCCGTGCCATCCGATGCCTTTCCACGCGGCAGGAAGAGGTTGGTCACGATGTGGACCACCTCGGACGGAAACATAGGGTGGGCCATCTGTGCTCCGTTGCGTTACAGAGCATGGCGGTGCAGAAACTCCCTGTTCCGAGCTTGGGCGGCAGTGATCTCGGCGACCGAGTCCGCCGACGACACCAAGCGGTCCTGCTCGACGACGAGCCACCCGCTGAAGTCACTGGCCGCCACCGCGTCGAGGAAGTCCTCGACACCGGCATCTCCACGTCCCAGCTCACAGAAGGCATCGCGCTCCCAAACCGCTTCCATGCCCGCGCCTTCAGCGACCACCGCGTCGAGGACCTCGAGGCGGGCATCCTTTACGTGGACGTGGTTGATGCGCTCGTACCAGTCACGAAAAGCTTGCACCGGATCGCCGCCACCCAGGAGCAGGTGGCCGCTGTCGAGGCAGAGCCCGACGTCCGTGAGCTCCAGGAAGGTCTCGATCTCGAGCGGGGCTTCGACGTAGGTGCAGGCGTGATGGTGAAAGGTTGGCTCCAGACCACGCGCGCGACAGCGCTCCGCTGCCTCCGTGACGCCCAGGGCGAGCCGCTTCCAACCCACATCGTCGAGTCGGATCTCGGCCATGTCCTTGCCTCTTCCGGGGTTGGCCCTGCGCTCGGGGGATCCCGCGTCGGCAAGCGTCGGCTTCGGCCACCACGCTTTGTCCTTCGACGAGCCGGCCTCGAATAGGTCGAGGCTCTCCTCCAGTGATCCGAGGTCCTCCTCGAGTCGTTCCGGATCGCTGAATCGCAGTTCCACCCAACCTCCGGCGAGATCCAGGTTCTTGGCCTGCAGGTGCCCGTGGAGCTGAGATCCGGTCCCGAGGAATCCAGGTGGCCCGAGGTCTATCCCTTCGTAGCCGGAGCGGGCGACCGAGTCGAGCACCTCCTCCGCGTCCGGCAAGCCGGAAGCTCCCACAGACAACTCGAATACGCCGAAGCTCACCGGCGCATTGGCCACCCGGATCGTGCTCAGCTCCTGTCCCCTCTCCGGCGCTTCTCTTAGCGCCCGGCACCTCGGGCTGGAGGTGAAGAAGCGCCGAGCGATCCCACGATGTCAGACCAGGCCGGGGCGCGCAAGCCGTCCACGAGCAAGGCAAGCCCCGACTCCTCAACCCCTTGACCGCCCACGGCACCAGAGCGGCGACGGTCCTTCACCAGTCCCTACTAACCCTCCGGCACGCCCGACTACTGCATAGCCCTCGTCCACCGATGACGCGTGCGCATGGCTGCATCCGAACCAGCATGGTGCTGGCCGTGGAGGGCATGTGGTCGGGTCGGGGACCGCCACTCGGCATGCGTCCTCCACCGAACGCTCGCTGCGGTGCGCTCCTCGGTCAGCTCGACTCCCGCGCCGTAACTCGCTCGGTGGGCTCACAGGGATGGCATTCAAGCTCGAGGGTCGCGTGTTCGATCCCAAAACGGTCGAGCAACATCCGCTTGACCTCGTCTCCCCTGCTTTGCGCGTCGTGAAGGCTCACCTCGCCGGATATGACGACGTGTGCCGATAGGGCGGGGACGTCGGAAGCGAGGGTCCACAGGTGTAGGTGGTGAACGGACTCGACTTCTTCCTGGGAGGCGAGCGCGGTTTCGACTTCTTGGGCGCGCAAGCAGCGCGGAGCTCCTTCCATCAACACGTGGACGGTTTCGCGCAGCAGCCCCCACGTCGCCCACAGGATCAGCGCCCCGATCGCCAGCGAGGCAATCGGATCGAGCCAGTTTGCGTTCCAACCGATAACCGCGATCGCCGCGGCTATCACCGCCACAGAACCGGCGGCATCAGCAACCATATGCAGGAAGGCGGCTTTCATGTTGAGACTGCGGCCGCGGGATCGGGCCAGAAGCACGGCGCTCCAGAGATTGATGGCGAGACCGAAGGCGGCGACCAGCAGCAGGCCCCTGCCGGCGACGGGCTCAGGATCCATCAAGCGCCTTATCGCCTCCAGCGCGATCCAGCCGACGACGGCCACCAGACCGACGCCGTTGGCGAGCGCACCCAAGACCTCGGCACGCTGGAGCCCGAAGGTATGGCGGGCAGACGCGGGCCGGCTCACGAGGCTCTGGGCGATAAGGGCGATTCCGAGCCCCCCGACGTCGGACAACATGTGGCCCGCGTCCGCGAGTAAGGCGAGGGAGTTGAACTCGATACCACCGATGACTTCGACGACCATGTAGACGGCGTTGATGCCGAGAGAGATCCACAGTGCTCTTCGCTGCGCGTCCTGCAGGTCAGTGCCGTGATCATGGACTTCACGCACGGGAATGTTCCAAGTGCTGCAGGGCAAGGTCGAGCACCAGGCGAAAGTGAGAATCTTGGAGCGAGTAGTAGGACATGCGACCGGCCCGCCGCACCTTGACGACGTTGTTGAGCCGCAGGAGTCGAAGTGCGTGTGACGCGGCCGACTCCGACATATCGGCCGCCGCGGCCAGATCGCACAAATACAGCTCGCCGGCCTCGAGCAGAGCTGCGAGCAGTCGCAGACGGTTGCCGTCGCTCATGAGCTCGAAGACGATCTCTAGTGCTCCTGCGCGGAAGTAACGTCAGCAACCAGGGCGGCACTGCGCGGTGAGGGCAAGGCGCGAGGAGTCGTGCGTACCCGTAGGGTACGTGCGCGACAAGCAACGCAGCCATCGCCGATGCAGGGCCGTTCTGGGGCGACGGGACTTACGCAAAGGTGCACTAGGTCGGCGATACGTTGGTCGGAGGGCAGCCGGTTCTTCACGGCCGCGACCCGGTCGGGTCGACCATGCGTATGTCGCAGGCGTCCGGGAGGACATCCGAACGTTTGCTCATACGAGCATCTTAACGACCTGGAGCGGATCGATACACCTGGGTGGCGTGGCGATGGCGATCCATCGGCGCGCCGTAGAACGAGCCGCAGGCTTCTCCTCGAGTGCTTCACCGTGGGGTGGAACTCGCTCGAAGCCATAGTCGGGCTATCCGCCGGCGTGGCCACCGGCTCCGTGGCGCTGGTCGGCTTCGCGCTGGATTCCATCGTCGAGGCCTCATCCGGATCGATCCTGATCTGGCGACTGCGCAGCGAACGGTCGGGCACTCATACTGCCGAGCAGGCGGAACGGCGCGCCGTCCGATTGGTAACGATTGCGGGCTTCGCATTGGCGATCTACGTCGGCATCCGCTCCGCCGGCGACATCGTCTTTCAATCCCGCCCCGACGAGACCGTTGCCGGAATCGCCCTCGCCGCGATCTCACTTGTAGTGATGTCTCTCCTCGCGTGGCGGAGCGCGTCGTCGCCCGAGAGTTCGACAGCCGCGCGCTCTAGGCTGACTCCACGCAGACGACGCCGTGCACGTACCTTTCCCCGTTTTTGCTGGTGGGGTTGGGGACCAACGTGCTCTTCGGCTGGTGGTGGGCCGACCTCGCAGCCGGTCTTGCAATTGCACTCTTCGCCGCGAACGAAGGGCGGGGGCCATGGGCCGAAAAGGATTTCTGCTGCAGGTAGGGGGCGACGCGCGCCCGGATCAGAGGTCCGCCGACGGCACCCCCTCTGGGTAAGGCCAGCGCGTAGACAGCCTGCGTCGTGTCCAACTAGAAGTAAATGGCGCCAAAACAAACTATTTGGGGGCGGTTGGGGCAGGGTGCTGCGCTGCTGCTCATTCCGGCCCCAGGCTTGCCACCGACATTCGGAATTCGAGATGAACAGCACTGCGAGGACACGCGCCGCTCGCCGCGTGGTCACGAAACTGGCCGGATCTCCGAGGAAGGCGACAGGGTCGAGCGAAACGAAGCGTGATGGCGACCGTCCTTGTCCCAGCACGACGGAAGGATGCGTGCCCCGGCCGGCCCGGGACCGGGTCATTCTTGAGGATTCGGTCCCGCATGCCTGGCGTCCGGGCAACAGCCACTCAGTCGCGTGGACAGGGTTAGCGAACGCAACGGCTACGCGCCGGCCGCCTCGGTCGCGCTTACCCAAGGTCATGTGGCATGGACGGCACCGACTGGCTGCGATCGCTCACGGCGTTCCCGTTCGCGCAGCAGCGCTATCGCCACAACGACCAGACCGAAGCCGGGTGCGATCCAGGGCGGAAAGATCACGCTCAGAACGATCGACGAAATCCCCGCAGCGAGACCGAGCGCTTTCGTCGCCATCAGGATCGCGGCGAAGGCCACGGCCCCCCAGACGACGGTCCACATGCCGCTGGAGGTTTGGTCGTGACCTTCCTGCACGCCGGGCAGGGTCTCCTCTACGGCCTCGGCCTCCGCTTCCGTCCATCCCTGCGCACTTGCGGCGTCGATCACCTTCAGGTTCCCGGCGAGCGTGATGCCACAGCCGACGAGGACCACTAGCGCTGCTATCCCCAGAAGGCCCCGCACCCAGGCGCGTCGGCGTGGAAGGGCCCAGAACATGACCGCCAGCACCCCCAGGTGCGGGAGTGCGCTTTGGGCCGATCCGAAATGGCCGCGTGCATGTTCGCCCTTAGGGTCGACGAAGGCATCCAACGTGAGGTTCGCCACGACGATCCACACAATGACGAAGACAACGGCAATGATCGTTTCCCAACGAGGGGAAAGCCGCCTACTAGCCACGACTGCCAGTCTCCGGCCCTCGACTGGCCCCGTCAACCTCCGCTGCTGCGGCCGCTTGCACAGCGAAAGGAAGGAGACCAGCCCAGGCTATGTCGGCAGTCGTTCGCATTTCTGGCCCTGCGCGAGCGCGCTGAATCCGAGGCGATGGAACTGGGCATCGATCATTTCGAGCACCCGTCACCTCACTCAGACGAGCAGTGCACCAAGAGACTCGTTCGACAGTTGGAGCAGCTCGGTCACGAGGTCATGCTCGAGCCGGCCGCGTGGAGAGGCGACTATGGTGATTCGGAACGGTTCATTTTCACCCTAGAGACGTCAGATGACACAGCTCGGCCTCTTCGACAAGCGCCAAGGAGAGGCGGCGAACTGCTCCGGCTCAAGTTGTCGGCGCGCGCCAGCTGCAGGTAGTGGATGCGGGAGATCACGGACGAGAACGCGCGACTCCCCGGCTCGCCGATCCGCTGGACTCGCCTTCTGACCTTGAATGAGGCGCGGTGTGAACCGGCGCACCACGTGAAGGGTACGGAGGTGAGTGGCTCGCTCGAGATGGCACTCAATGGCGGCGCTAGCTCAGCTCAGCTATCCATGGTGAGACCACCTCTCCCCGGCGACACCAGCGCGGACAGCCTCACTAAGAGGAAGGCTCCACGGTCGGATCCTTACGCCTGCGAGGTCTCTCCAAGTCGGGCGACACCGCGATCCTGACGCTGGTGCTCCACCGGAGCCCCGCAACCTACGTCGTTCGCGCCGGCGGGTAGCGGCTATGAAAGGAACATCCCAATGTTGCCTGGGGCATTCTCGTCACCGGAATCCTATTTCCGCCCCTAGCGAGCGATCGAGAACCTCCATGAAGCGGCGGAGATCGAAGGGCTTAGTCAGATAGTCATCGGCACCGGCTTGCAGGAGCCTGTCGATTTGGCTGGGGGTGGCATCGGCGCTCAGGATGACGATCTCAGGGTCGTTGACGTCCCGCATCTCCCGCAGTTGTTTGAGAACGTCGCTGCCGTCCATGTCGGGAAGATGCAGGTCCAAGAGAATTAAATCGGGGCAGTGCTTGCGCGCCAGCTCCACGCCAAGGCTGCCCTGCATGGCGCTAATGAGCTTGACTTGGGGATGACGGGCCAAGATGCGCTGCATGAGGTTCAGGTTAGAGAGGTTGTCTTCGATGTAGAGCACCGTGCCGCTCTGTTGCAGTGCCGGCTCTTCTAGCCGTGCTTCATCGCTATCTTCCGCGGGTTGTGGCGCGCCTTTGCCGAGAGGCAACTGCACCCAAAACGTACTTCCCTCTCCGACCACGCTGTCAACTCCGACCTCGCCGCCCATGACTTCTGCCAGGCGTTTGGAAATCGCGAGACCGAGGCCGCTTCCTTCCACCCCGGTTCCGTGCACGCCAAGGCGCTCGAAGGGCTTGAACAGATCTTCCGTCCTCTCTGGGGCGATGCCCCACCCCGTATCGTGCACCTTGATGCTTAGCTGTCCCTCTCCGACGTCCTCGAAGAAAACGAGGACTGTCCCGGACGCCCGGTTGTACTTGACGGCGTTGGAGACAAGGTTCAACAAGACCTGCTTGAAACGCTGCCGATCCGCGAGCACGTGGACGTCCTGCACCTGACCGAGCTCCGTGCTGACGCGGATGTCTCGTTCGGTCGACATCGGGCGGATCAGATCTATGACTTCGTTCACGACTTCTGCCACTTCGACCGGCTCTATCGAAAGAGACATCCGGCCAGCCTCTATGCGAGCGATGTCGAGCACTTCGTTGATGAGGCCAAGCAAATGATTGCCCGCCTTGAGAATGTGTCCGACGGCGTCCAGTTGCTCCGGGGTGAGATCATCCAACTCGAGGAGCTGGGCAAATCCCAATATCGCGTTCATAGGCGTGCGCAGCTCGTGGCTCATCCGCGAAAGGAACTCGCTCTTGGCGCGGTCCGCCCGTTCAGCCTCATCTCTCGCCGCTTTGAGCGCTGCTTCCGCTTGTTTGCGCTCGGTGATGTCGACGAGGGTCGCGACTGCGCCGCAGATCACATCTTGCTCGACGATGGGATCGGCCGAATACTCAGCAGAAAAGGAACTGCCGTCGCGCCGAAATAGCACCTCGTTCTCGATGCAGCAACCGCTGCCGTCCCGAAAAGCCCGGTAGATAGGACAGTCTTCGACAGCGTAAGGGGAGCCGTCCGGATGGCTGTGATGGATGAGCTCGTGCATCTGCTCACCTAGCACATCTTCGGGCGGGTATCCGAGCATGTCCGCAGCGGCACGGTTGATGAACGTGCAGCGTCCTTCGACATCGATTCCGTAGATCCCTCCGGGCGTCGACTCCAGCAGCAGGCGCAGCTGCTGGGCAAGGTCGCTTTGCTGAGCGATTAACGCATCGCGTTCCTTTTCCGAGCGCTCGCGCTCTGCGACGCGGCCGAGTTGCGTGCCGACATGCGCCATAACGTCCAACAGCGGCTCATCGGGCTCAGCTTCGCGCTCGGAGAAGAACTCGAGCACGCCGGCCACCTCCTCGCGCATCAAGATCGGAAAGGCGAGGGCACCCTTCAGACCGACCTGCTCCGCCGCCTTCGACCTCGCGAACTCACCGTCCTTGCTCACATCGGCGACCCAGATGGACCGGGCGGAGAGATACACCGTGGCGGCAAACCCTGAACCCGGCCGGAAGCGGCTCGCCTCGGTCTCATGCCGGAACCTTTCGAAGCGCTCCGGCTCGTGGAGATGCCAAATGTCCGTAGACACCAGCTCGCCGGTGTCTGTGTCTGAAGGCAGAAAGGCGTGACCCACGGGCCATCCAGTGAAGCCACAGACCTCGGCGACGGCGACACGAAGCCCCTCGTCTAGAGTCCGCGCCTGGTTGGCCGCAACTGCCACCGCCCGTAGAAGCCGCACCAGTCCGCTCTTTCGCCTGAGCTCTTCCTCGGCTCGCTCGCGTTCCTCCGCCTCGGCAAGCATCTGTGCTTGTGCCAGACGTAGCTCGAGCAAATCCATGGCAACCGCAGCGAGTTGCGACAGAGCGGCAATCTCTTTTCCGTTCAACTCCCGAGGCTGGGTATCTACAACGCAGACCGTTCCCAGATTGAAGCCGTCTGAGGTTTTCAGGGGAGCGCCTGCGTAGAAGCGGATGCCGGGGCCTCCAGTAACAAGAGGGTTGTCAGCGAAACGAGGATCTGCGAGCGCGTCTGGCACGACCATGACCTCATCAGAGAGGATCGCGTGGGCACAGAACGAGACATTCCTGCTCGTCTGATCATCGTCGACTCCGACGCACGACTTGAACCACTGGCGGTCATCGTCGACGAGGGATACAAGCGCGATCGGGACCTTGAAGATTGCGGCGGCTAGACGCGTGATGCGCTCGAGTGCAGGGTCGACAGGCGTGTCCAAGATCCGATACCTGTGCAGCGCATCGAGCCGCCGGGGCTCATCGCGGGGCTTAGGTACGTCCAGCTGTCCACTCCCTTCCGGCCATGCCTATCAGACCGCTCAGGCCGGTCGCCCCCCGCGAAGTCACGGGCGCGACGACGAGCACCTGTGCTCACAATTCTGGTCGGTTGATACGCGCCGACTCTTGAGCAGAGCGAGCACGGGGACTCGTGGATTCGAACGCCGTCCGTGCTTCCGTCTGATGGCGGCTGCACATGTGCGCGCATGCGGCAACCCCTTGACGTCGACATCCGGCTGCCTGTGATCATCAGTCACGAGCGCGCCCACCGCCGAACCAGAACACCCCGACGAGCGTTCTGGGCGCCTCCGTCAACCAACTTCCATGCCTTTCGAGGGCCCTTCGGAGATTTCTCGGAGTTCCCCGGGGGGTAGCACCCCTTCGACGCTTGTAGCGTCCATCATCGTTGCGGCCGTCCTGGCGTCGTCCGCGGCCGACCATCGGAAGGAAGTCCGGCACACGATAGTTGCCAGATAATCGAGGGCGTCCTCAAGGTTTGTGTGACGGATGATGGAACGGTGGTGACCTGGTTCTGCCCCGAGTGCTTCCACGAGGTCGACGAGCTGGAGAGGATCTGCCCCCGCTGCGGTGCCGATATCTCCGAGGAGCGCACGTACGAGCAGCGCCTTGTCAATGCGCTCAAGCATCGCCTCGCCGATCGCCAGCTCCTCGCCGCACAGATTCTTTCAAGCATAGGCACCGACGCCGCGGTCGAACCGCTGGCGGAGGCGGCACGACAGCGCCGCGACCCATATCTCGCAGGCGAAGCCATCCATGCCCTGGCAAGCATCGGGACAGAGTCGGCGCTCCGAGAGCTCGAATCGATCGCCCGAACGGGCCCCCCTCGCTCGCGCCGACTCGCTCGTCAAGCCCTCCGCGACCACGAGACGGCAGCGGGGACGGATCGATAGCTTGACTGTGTGACGTCCAGTAATCGTCCGGATACCATGGCCTGGATCAGGCGATGGAGCTCGCCTCAACCGCCGTAGCGCTGATGGCTCCTACCCCGAATGAGGTGGCGTGCATGGAAGGGTGGGACCAGGTCAATGCGCTCGATCGCGGTGTTGATCGGCGGTGCCGTGGGCGCCCTGTCCCGCTGGGGCGTCGGTCTCCTTCTTCCCACCTCCGCATCTGGCTTTCCTCTCGCCACCTTCGTCGTCAACATGTCGGGTGCGTTCGGTTTGGGGATCGCCGGGGTGGTTTTGACCGAGCGAATGGTCCCGAAGCCATACATGAGACCGCTGGTCGGGATCGGGTTCTTCGGCGCCTACACGACCTTCTCGACGATGGCGCTCGACGGGATCAGGCTGCTGGACTCGGGCCATGCAGCAACCGGACTCACCTATTGGATCCTGACCTTGATCGTCGGCCAGATGGCCGGCGTCTATGGGATGTGGCTGGGTCGGTTGGAATTCTCTCGACGAGGAGGCCTGGATGAAGCTCGAGGGTAAAGGGAAACTCGTTCGCATCTACATCGGCGAGTCGGACAAGTGGAAGCACAAACCCCTCTACGAGGAGATCGTCCAGGCCGCGCGCAAGATGCACATGGCGGGAGCGACCGTGCTCCGCGGTATCGAGGGCTTCGGCGCGCACTCGCACTTGCATACCGCCCGCATACTGCGGCTCTCGGAGGACCTGCCGCTCGTCATCGAGCTCGTCGACACCGCAGAAAAGATCGACGGGTTCCTCGACGAAATCGATCACATGATCGAGGAAGGGATGGTCACGACCGAGCGGGTCGAGATCCGCAAGTATGTGGCGGGCAAGGATCCAGACTCTTGACCGCGCTCGGTGTCGCCATCGGAGGCGCGCTGGGAGCATTTGCACGTTACTCGCTTGAAGGGGTCATCGCCCAACGGCAACGAACTCCCTTTCCTCTGAGCACACTGATCATCAACGTTAGTGGCAGCGTCTTGCTGGGAGCGATAGTTGGCGCCGTCCTGAGCGGGTCGCTGCCCAAAAGCACACTGACATGGGCTGGAACCGGCTTCTGTGGCGGCTACACGACTTTCTCGACGTTAACCTACGAAACCGTTCGATTGATCGAGGACAGCGCGTGGCGCTACTGCGCGTGGAACATCGCCCTATCGGGGCCTCTGAGCTTCCTCGGTGCAGGTGCCACCTATCTGCTACTGAAGTAGGTCTCTTCCCCAGTTATCTCACGATGAGAACGGAGCGATCCGAATGGCGACTGACCCGTTCCGCGGTCGTACCGAGCAACGATCCCCATACCCCAGAATGACCGCTGTGGCCGATCACGATGAGATCGGCATCGTTCTCTTTGGCGACCGCGACGATGGTCTGGGCCGCGTGGCCGGCGCGGATCTCGGTTTCGATCGGGACGTCGTGAGTGGCGGCAAGAGCGCGGGCTTCCTCGAGTAGCGCCTTGGACTCAGACTCCTCGCGCTCGAGCTCCTCGTTCACCTCACCCACGGTCGCGCCATAGTGGGGCAGGTGCGCCTCGATCGCCAGCACCGTGACTGCGGCGCGGTCGTCGCGCGCCATCCCCAGCCCGACCTCCAAGGCCTTCCTGGCCCCTTCGGAGCCGTCGTACGCGATCAGCAAACGCTCATACATCTCCCAATTATGCGCGCCCCATCCGCAAGACGGGAAGGCGTGACTCCCCAGGCTTTCGGGCTTACCATCTCGGAAAGCACGAAGGGTGATGGAACCCGCCCGGGCGGACAGCCCGAAAAGCTCGCTGCAGCTAATGGCTCCTGGCATCTCGATGCCGGGAGCCCTTTGTCGTAAGGAGGCCTGAATACGTGGACCCGCTCTACGTAGCGATGGTGCTTTCTGTCGTCATCCTGGTGGCGAGCGTAGTCTCCATCGAGCTGGGCTGTCGATCGCCATCGTCGAGATCGCGATCGGGATCGTGGTCGGCAACACCCTGCACATCGAGCCGACCGAGTGGGTCAAGTTCCTGACAGCCTTCGGACATCGAGCCGGAGCTGAAGGGTGCATTCGCCGCGCTGTTCCTGCTGATGCATCTGGGCGGACGGGCCCAGAACCATGCGGTGCTGCCCGCCTTCCTGCTCGGCCTCGCGGTGGCCCGGATCTTCCAGCGTCACAGGCTCGAGCAGCAGCGCCTGCGGGTTGTAGCGTTCGCGTTCCTGACGCCGTTCTTCTTCATCAACTCCGGCATGAACGTGTCGCTCGGGGCAGTGTGGGCCAACATCGGGCTCCTGGCCGCGTTCTTGGTCGTGAAAGTGGTACTCAAATTCATCGGCGTCTACCCAGCGGCGCGCCGTTACGTGAGTGAGCACGCGACCTATACGACGCTGCTGATGAGCACGGGGCTCACCTTTGGGACGATCGCGTCGAGCTACGGCCTCACCGCCGGGATCATCAACAAGGGCCAGTTCTCGGTGCTGGTCACGGTAGTGGTCCTCACGGCCATCGTGCCGACCGCCATCGCACAAAGGTTCTACGCGCCGGTGTTCACTCATGAGAGCCAAGAAGAATCCACCGATCCGCCCGCGGCGGCAAAGGGAGGATCGACGGACGAATGAGGCCGCGGTAGGCAGGTGAAGAAATTCGGCGATCCCGAGGGGTGGGAGGGGGCCGATCTCGACCTCGTGCTCACTGAGCAAGACTGCGCCGCGTGCGCTCTGGCTCGGGAAACGGAAGATTCTCTGGTCTTTTGGCTGGCGACGGCCAACATCCGCGACTCCGACACGATTCGCAGGATCGTCGACGCGAGAGGGCTGTGCGGCTATCACTGGAACCGAGTGCTCGACGATCTCCGTGGGCATGCAGGATTGCCGGCAGCGAAACTGCTCTACGCGATCGCGCAGAAGGCCGCGGGTGAATCCCGGGGAACGGGAACTACCAACGGTCCGCGCTGCCCCGTGTGCGCCGCCATGGCAACCCGCGCCGATGCAACGATCGAACTGGTCGCACAGCGACTTTCTGATCCCGCGCGCCGGGTCTCGTTCGAGCTTTCCTTCGGCGTTTGCCACCCACACTTCATTCGCCTGCCTGCCTTACGCATCAATAGCGAATTGACGCGCACCTTCGCAGAGATTCATCGGACCCAGCTGGCCCGTATCGCGGCCCAGATGAAGGATGCAGAACTCGATGCCTCAGCCCGGCCTCGGCTGCTGCGCCTGCTCGTGATCAAGCTCAGCGGATCTACTGGGCACCCGTAAGAGCGTCCTTCTCACGCAGTAGTGAGGATTTGGTACCGACCAGCCGGCGAAGAAACCAAGTGCCTCGATCCACGCTATCGACTCGAGGTCAGTGGCACGCGGCCCGCCCCACGTCATCGACCGGCCAAACCGATAAAGCCGGCGGTGCAGCTCCGTAAGGCGCACTCCAAGGTCGGTCGGTTCGGGAAGTTCGGCGGCAAGCAAGTGCGGTCGACACGGCAGCCCTTCGCCGCCAAGGCAGGCGCGGCAGGCGCGCCATCGCCACAGGCGCTCGGTCCTCCGCAGCAGATCGGGTGTTCGCGCCCGGTGGGTTAATTCGTTGTCGGTAAGACGCGAAATAGGGGTCCGCACTGCCAAGCGCGAGATAGTTGCAGGTGAAACAATAGTCTCGCGGCCGCAGGGCCACGCCGGCACGACGACGTCGCCAAGGACGCTCGGCGATGCGAGCCGCGCGGTGAGTGAGATCCTCGTACAGGGTTGGTAGTCGCGAACGGCTTTCCTCCACGCACTTCGATCTCGGCAACGGCGAATAACCAAGCGTGACGACTACACAAACCTCAACTGCGCCACAGGTGGTGTCGTATGTCGGCATTCATGATGGACCCTTGGAGGAACCACCAAAGTTGCTTGGCCTCAGCCAAGGAGACGTCGAGAGCGCCGATTGACTCAGGGTAATAAGGCACCGCCGCCGCGGGGACGATCGATTTGCGCCGACCTCGCAATTGCTCGAGCAACGTGACGCCTCCGAGTCAACAAGCTCGTAGAGCCCATTAGCCGGTGCGGCGATGCGACGTCACGGTCGCGGCGGGACCCATCGCTGACGCCGACTTTATCGCGAGCGGAGAGAGGCTCGTGCTGGGCCTGTGGTGATTGGTATTGCTCTCGAGTGCATCATTGATCGAGTAGAGAGAGATCCCCTCGCTGCAGCGCCTGCCATAGCGAACCGGAGAGCTCGTCATACCTGCTCACGAGCCTGCGCGCGGGATCGTGCTCCACGACTCCCTGGAAGAAGCTTTCCAGCAACTCCTTCAGCGATCCAACTATCAGAGCGTCGTTCGTCTTGCGGCGTGAGACGTAAAACGGCTCACCGTCGCGCATACGCTCCATCTGCGAGTCGTCGACATCCCACCACAGCAACATCCGCCGCGTCGGCTGCTGCGGGCTCACAGTTCGATTGATGAGACATTCGTGGCGCCGAAGATCGAGGTGGACCAGACGTCGCACCACGTCGGCTCCGGCACGGCCCTCGATCCGACGAGGGGTATCCGCTCGCCAGCTCGGAGCTATCCCTCCTGCCGCTCGCCACCCGGTCGCCTCGACGATGAACACGTCTTCGCCGCGAGCGAGAAGGTAGTCGAAGGTCGTGATCCTGCGGGCCTCGACGTGACCGAACAAGGTCTTCTCGCGGACCACCGGACGGTTTGCCCGGCCACTCTCGTCATAATCCCCCGCCAGGAC
This sequence comes from Actinomycetota bacterium, assembly GCA_046262355.1. Taxonomy (GTDB): domain Bacteria; phylum Actinomycetota; class CADDZG01; order CADDZG01; family WHSQ01; genus DATADD01. Next base: position 23,939 of record JBHEMX010000049.1, read on the forward strand.
TTCGAAGCCGAACGATCGAAGCACGGAGGGCAGCAGCGACTCGTATACGCCGTTGAAAAGATGTCCGAGGAAGCGCTGATCGGCACCGTCGAGCGGATCGGTGCCGCCCGGTTGGCTCGCTTTCATTGCCATCTCAGGTCTCCTTCGCCAACAAGAAAGGCTCCTACCAAACCGGTAGGAGCCATCAGCACAAGGCGCTTTGCAGGCGGCGCTCCATCGCCTCTATCTAGGATTCACGATCGCCAAGCCTCCAGACGGCCTCCAGCACCTGCCCCCTCACCCGACGAGTCTCATCCCGAGATGACACAACCGGAGTACGATTTGGTGCGAGATCGCGATGGAGCTCGCCAGACTGCCCCCGATGGGCTGATGGCTCCTACCAGATAAGAGGTGGGAGCTTTCGTTCTCCCACAGGGCAAGGAGGTGAGCGTCGATGCCCGAGGTGAGGCGACATCGGACCGGACCTCCATCATTGGTCCACATCGCCCACGAGATCGCCCGTCTCGGCGATACACGCGCAGCTGTCGGGTCGTCGCCCTTCTTGTTCTTCCTCAGCGCCGAAGACGGAACCTTCGACCGAGAAGCACTCATACGGCTGGCTGCCCTCGGCAACATGGTCGGCGGCCAATCGCCGGCCGGACTGTGCGTCTACGGTCTCAGACGATCACAGGTCGATGGATGCAGGAAACGCTTGAGCGATCTGGCCCAGAACTTCATCGACCCGCAGCTCGACCTGATCATCGAGACGCTCCCTGGCGTCCCAGACGGATCTGCCCTGCTGATCCGCGCCGGCGCCGTCGAACCCCCTCACCTGATCGCGCGGGAACCCCCTCAGCCAATCGGGAGAGACAGGGAGGGCTTGAGCCCCGGAGATTGCTGGGTGTTCGACGGGGGCACCTTTCACCGGGCCGCGCGCGCCGAGCTCGACGCTTTTTACGCGACGGTGCTCCTCATCGCGGCGACCGCAGAACGCGGATCCTCGGTGGATGATCTCAAGTCTCAGGTCCTTGCGGGCTCTTTGCAGCCCGCCATGCTTGCGCTGCAAAGCCACGGCTGGGTCATCGACGCCCGTCGTGCGTGGCTCACAGGCGAGCCCGGCGCGACAACTTCGATCCGCGGCTGTGCCGACCGCGTCGCAATCATGGGATCGATCGGCCTGTGCTCTTCCGTATCCCGGCTCTGGGACGCGGCAAGGCGCGACCTTCGCTCGCTTTACCTCCTGGAGTGCGAGGAACCCTCGCGGAAACCTCCGGACGACGACACGATCACCGACCAGGTATTGGCACGTTTCTACTTGCTCGGTGCCCTCGCCGTCTGGGAGCACAACTGGGACGCGGTATCCGCCCTCGTTAGTACCGTCGTACCCGGCCGGGGAAGGAAGGAGGCTCTTATGACGGATCATCCCTACTTCCGTCCGGGCCCCCAACATTCGCTGCAGCGCTTCTTCGAGCTCGCACGCGCTGAGATTGAGCGAGCATCGGTGTGGATGGAAGAGTTTCTTTCTGAAGAGATCGCGCTCGACTCCTTGTGCCGTTTCGATCTCGTGGCTAGCCTCGCCAGCGAAGGGAGGCCTGGCCACTACCCGAACTTCGCGCGCTTCGAAAAGTCGAGGGTCGGCCCGCTCGTGGTTGCCGAGCGCAAGAATCCCGGTCTCCTCGGGGTTGTTCTGGGCGAGCGGGCGCCGGAACTACTCGAGGACTACCTGGACCGCGTGGACGAAGAGATCGCCATGGACTTCGCTACCTTCGCTTCGTGGTGGGCGTGGGGGCACACGTTTGAGGACTTCGAATGACATCCGGCAACGGGAAAGGGAGAGCAAGACAGCGCGTCAGGTGAGTGGCGAATTCAACCCAAGGAACTAGAATTGCTCGCTCCATCACCGAGCTGAACAACGAAAAGGCCCACCTGCCCTCGACCGAACCGGCTCCTACGCCCTCGCTAGGTTGACGTTGAATAGTCGTCGGGTTCGCAGAAAAAGCGGGATCGCAGCAATCTCGGCAAGGACCGAGAACGCGATGACAGCCGGTATCGAGACTGCCAAGAGGCCTCCGATCGCCGCGCTGCCCAAGAACCAGGCAACCCCGTAGGTGGCGGTGAAGATCCCGTAGGCCGATCCCCGCCGCTCCACCGGCACCATCAGTGCAACCGCGGCGGGAACGATCGACTCGTGCACACCCATCCCAAGGCCCCACAGTGACACGCCGATCACGGCAGCGGAGAACCCTCCGAGGAAGACCAGCGGAGCAAATATGGCGGAGATGACCGTCAATGGGACCAAGATGCCGATCCCGAAACGATCAAAAAGCCGGCCGAACAGAAGCGACCCCGTCCCACTGACCCCCATAGCAATCGCGTAGAGGATTGGAACCCATTCGAGCGGAACCGTGCCTGCGTCACGAAAGTGGTAGGCGATCAGTGGGAAGTCGGCGAACCCGGCAGCGACGAGCGCCGCGCCGGTCAGGTATATCCAGAAGACGCGCGGAAGGCCCTGCGTCCTGATGTCCGGCGGATTCGTTTCGAGCTCCTCCGGCCGCGGATAGAGGCGATGGGCTACGAAGAGCATCGTGAGCATTAGCGCGGCCGGAATGGCAAGAGCCGCAAAAGCGAAACGGTAACCGCCATGCGTGACCGCAAGGACGGCGGCGATCGCAAGAGGCCCGAACAGAGCTCCAAACTGATCCAGCGCCTCGTGCATGCCAAACGCCTTCCCGTATCCGATCGCACTCGCGGCGTGCGAGAGCATGACGTCGCGAGGCGGATTACGGATCGCTTTGCCGACCCTCTCGAGAATGATTAGCAACGCAGCGACTGGCCAACTTCCCGCGAGTGCCAACAACGGGACTACGGACATCTGGAGGACGTAGCCGCCAATGGTGATGGGCCAGAACTGTTGGGTCTTCTCGCTGAGACGCCCCGAGACCAAGCGCAAGCCGTATCCCAACAACTCGCCGAACCCGGTGACAACGCCGACCGCCAGAGCACTCGCGCCGAGAACGGCGAGGTAGGGCCCTATCACGGCCCGTGCGCCCTCGTAGGTAAGGTCCGCGAAGAAGCTCATGACGCCGACGATCAACACAAACCTGAGGGCTGCCGACTTCGCCGAAGACTTCTTGGCTTTCCGCGTGGGCATGTTCACGCGCTTAGCCCACAGGTAAAGCAGTAAGCGCGTGCCCGCAACCGGTGTTGGAAGATCCGCCTCGGCAACACAGTCCTCCAACGGAGTTGCGCGACGACGCGACCAGCAAGGCCTCATTCAAGATCGAGGTGCCGAACGGTCGTCCACGGATGAGCTCGACCTCAAGAGCGGTATGAGTCCACGCATGGCGAGCACAAAGGCCCGGTTTCTCCACAACACCCGGCGCGTGCCGAGTGCCATGATGCTTCCTTCAGTCCGGAACCACCACAGCTGCTTCACTTCCGCCTCCGACAATGGAACGTCAAGTAACGATGCAAACTCAACGCGACCGTCCGCTGGCTCGATTGAGCTCGGTCGGGGAGTGCTCATAGCAATCTCAGGGTCCCGCAGCGCCTCGGATCGTCGGCCGCGGGGTGTGCTCTTCACAACGGCGGCCACGGACGGATGGACCATCCATCGTCTCGCCGGATCGCGAGAGCAAACATGGCGCCGGTCGCGACGTCATGGTCCCAGAAGCGGTCCCCGCCGTCGCTCGTCTCGGCTAGCACAGCGCGCATCGGAACCTCGTGGGTGACCGCAGCAACCGGTGCGGCCGCAGATTGCGTCGCGATCTGTTCTAGGCAGCGGAGCACGCGCGTCTTCAACGCCGCGATGCTCTCGCCGCCGGGCGGCCCGGCGCGCAGCGGATCGCTTTTAAAGGTTTCGTATTCCCGTGGATCGCGTGACCGCGCCTCGGCTTGGGTGAGCCCTTGCCAGGCTCCGTAGTCGAGATCGGTCAGCGCCGGCATCACGATCACCTCGATACCGCAGCGCTGCGCGATCACATCGGCTGTGTCGTGCGCCCGCGCCAACGGACTGGAATAGGCGGCAGCCAGTTTCACCGCGGAGAGAGCGTCGGCGGCCACTGCCGCCTCCTTGAGTCCGACGTCATCTAGGGGGACGTCGTGACGACCCCTGAACCTACCCTCGGGGTTCAGCGCGGTTCGCCCGTGTCTCACGAGATAGATGGTGGTCATCGCGCGTCCACCGAGCCGAGCGATGCCTCGAGCTCGTCGAGAGCGACGACTGCGCGTGGAGGGCATCGGTGCGCTCGTGCTGTTCGCTCTCACCCGTCGCGATCAGGAGCGCTCCTCTCTCGATGGCGTTCGTCAGAGCTGTCGCCACCTCGTCGTGGTAGCGGTGCAGCTCCCCGGCGAGCGCCCGCGCCGTCTCGGTCAACTGCCCGACAACCTCTCCGCGCAGCCGACCGAACAGCATGCCGAGCTCCTCCCCCGCCTGTCGGCGCGCCTTTCCAAGCGCGCGCTTACGGGCCCGAACGGACCCGAGCAGGCGCCAGCTTGCGATCGCCAGTGCCTCTCCGCTCGGCGGGATGCGCTGGTAGTCGAAGGTGACGCGACCGAGACCGAGTTCAATCTCAGGAGGCTCGAAGCCGCCAAGGGCGAGTCCGAATTCCTGTGCCGCCGCGTCGTGGAGCACCGACATCCGTGCGCGGGCACGCTCGACCACCGGCTGGACGGCGCGCTCGAACGAATTGACCACCCTGGTACGGGCCTCTTCGATCGTTTTTGTGGCCGCCGACCTCAGCAGCCCCGGGCGCTCTGCTTGGAGCAGATCGAGGAGACGGCCCGGGCTCAGGGTTGCATGCCCACCGGCAGTCTCGACCGTGACCTGGTCCACGAGCGTCTTCAGGCCCGGGAGCCGCAACGCCACAAACTCGTCGAAGTCGCGCAGCGCCCTGCTGACCGAGGAAGCCAGCAGTGCTCCGTCTTGCGCGGCCTCATCGCCTAGCCGCGCCGCGATCGTGTCGAAGGATGCGATGCGTTGACGTAGATCATCGAGCGACATCGCGGCGGCGGCCCTTTCGAGTTCGAGCGAGCTCCGGCACGCCACGATCTCCCGGCTCACCGAACGCCACGCCGATTCGAGCACCGTCGCGGACCGCTCGCGAGCCAGGAAGCGCCCGAGCTCGCCTGCGAACGCCTCCAGTCGCTCGGGCTCTCCCACCTCCGGGCGCGCCGAGAGCGCAAACGCCGGTCCCGGCCAGTTCGGAAGCCTCTTGCGGACGACCTCATCGGTAAAGGCGATGGTGCGCGCGAGCTGGTCTCGATCGAGGTAGTCGGCTTTGTTGAGCACGACGAACAGTCGCACCGCGTGGTCCAAGACGTCGTCGAGGAAACGGATCTCGCCTTCGGAGATCGGCGGGTCGGCGGACGTGACCAGGATGGCGACGTCGATGTTGGGCAGATACGCGGTCGCCGAGCGCGTATTGTGTTCGAACACGGATCCGACGCCGGGGGTATCGACGAGCCTGACGCCTTGGTCGAGGAGACGGCTTGTCAGACGCACGGTCACGTGATCGACGCCGCGCTCGTTGCCGGGGTTGCCGGCCTCGGTGACGAACTCGGCGAGCTCGTCCGTGGCGTGCTCCTCGACCCTGCCGTCTGCGAAGCACACCTTGCAGCCGCGCTCTCCTCGCTCGAGGATCGTCGGCACCGTGGTCAGCGGCAGCACGTCGACGGGCAAGACGTCGTCCCCTATCAGCGCATTGATCAGCGAGGACTTGCCGCGTTTGAACTCCCCCACGATCGCGAGTTCGAGCAGACTCGATCGCACGCGCCGGCCGATCCCTTCGATCCTGGCGGGCGCCCCCTCGACACCGACGGTCGCGGCCGCGGCTTCCAGCGCGCCCAGCGCGCGCAGTAGCGCCTCTTCGGTGAGTCGATCCGCGCGCGGGAGCGTCATCGGGGCCCCGAGGTTGAGCTGTCGACCATTGTCATGCGGCGTGCCTGGCGAACGATGATGTAGAGCACCGCAGCGCCGGCTAGAACACCAGCCGAGAACAGGACGACGCCGGCGCCTGCGGCGTAGGAACCGGCCAGCACGACGAAGGCCGCGATCATGGCCCCGGCGACGGCCATGAGCACGAGGCGAAGCACGCGCCGTGCCAGCCAGCGCGCATCGGCCTCGGCTCCTGAGACGGCCAGAGCAATATCGATGGTCTCTCCGAGTGTCAGCAACGCGGCGCCGATCAGCGCGGACATCACATCCACGGCCCTTCCGGCGATCACCAGGGCGATTGCGTACTCGAAGAGAAACGTGAACGACGCGAACCCGATGAGACGATCGGCGATCCCGGCGCGCGGCCACGCCACGCTCGCCAGCGCGCCCGTGGTCGCGAACACAGCCAATCCCACAAGCACCTGGCCTGGTCCCGCCAGGACCACGGGGTACCCACCGAGAACCACGCACAGCACCGCCACGGCGATTAGCGCGGCCGCCCTCATGGTCGCGCTCCGATCATCTGGTGCGGCGAGCGCGGGAACCGGACGAGTGCCGCCTCGAAGGGCTCCCGGCCGGTCCACTGGGTCACCGGGATGCCGGCGCGCGCCAGCTCGAAGCGGACCGCGGCGCGCTGCAAGCGCCACGCTCGGTGGGCGATGCGCCCTTCTATGCCGGGTCCGGGTGCCACGTCGTCCTCGGCGAGGGTATCTATGGCTGCCACCGCGAAGCCCCTGGCCCGAAGGTCGTCCAGTGCCGCCAGGGTCCGCTCGTCGATCAACGGCGACAGGGCGACGACCAACGACAGCGGGGGGAGCGTGCGAGTGGGCAGGACATCGATGCCCTTCCACGCGTACGACAGCGATGTCTGCGCGTCGAGCAGGTACTCGATGATCCGGTAGAACTGCCTCTCCCCCATCGAGCCGGTCAGCCACTTGAGCATCCCGCCGAAGCTCACGAGCCCGACGCGGTCGCGATGCGACAGGTAGCGGCGGGCAAGCATGGCCGCAGCCCTGACCGTGAGGTCGAGGCTGCTCCTGGCCGGGGGTCCGACATCGGCGAACGAGTCCAGGAAGATGACGATGTCGGAGTTGCGCTCGGGATGGTTGACGTTGACGTAGATGTCCGGGCGTCGTGAGCTCACTCGCCAGTTGACCTGTCGAATTCGGTCGCCGCGGTTGAACTCCCGCACGTCGGCGAACTCGATCCCAGCACCCGTCACCGGGGCGACGTAGTTACCGGCGAAGACCTGGGTCTTGGGGGGCGCGATCGCAGAACGAACCGTCTCCATCGCGGGGTAGACGCGCACGATCCGGCGGACGTCGTGGACCGAGCGGAACTCGAGCAGCCGGCCGGGGCCGTAGCCCCTTGCCACGATGACGCCGAGCCGGTGCGCCCCCCAGCGTCGCGCCCTCAACTTGAGCTCGAACGAATGTCTTTCTCCGGTCCGGAGGCTGAGCGCGGCGCGCCCGGAAGACCCTTCGAGCTCGAAAGCGGACGGAACCATCACACCGATGTCGAGGTCCTCGCACCCCTCCGACGCCTCGACGACCACGGTTGCTGTAAAGGCATCTCCTTGGAGGCAGCGGTCGCTCGACAACCGCAGCGACGCTGAGAACCGGGGCGTCTTTGTGGCCGCGACTCCGGCCGCGGCCAGCGCCAGAAGCGGAGCCGCGAGCGCGACCAACTCGACGCGCCCGAGGGTCACGGCCGCGAACAGCAACAAGGAGCCGAGCGCCACCGTGCGTCGCAGCTTGGGCGTCGCCGCCGGCCTCGACTCGGTCACGGTTGCTCCGCCGCGGGCGTCGCTACGTCCGCGAGCACTGCGGCAACCACGTCGCTTCCCGCCACGCGCCGCACCCACACCTCGGGACGAAGCGTGATGCGATGCGACAGGACCGGGGCGGCCGCTCGTTTGACGTCGTCGGGGGTGACGAAGTCTCGCTCGCTGAGCAGAGCCCGAGCGCGCGCCATCTTGAGCAGAGCCAGAGCCGCGCGCGGGCTGGCTCCAACCTGCACGTCGCTGTGCGCGCGCGTCGCCTCCACCACATCGATGATGTAATTGCCGACCGCGTGCGTTACCTGAACGCCTTCGAGCGAGGATTGCATGTCGATCACGGTCGCGGCGTCGACGACCCCCATGAGCTTGACCTCGTCCTCGCCTCGCCCCAGCCGGCGCTCGAATATGTCCCACTGCTGCTCGTGCGAGGGATAGCCGACGCGCAGCCTCACCATGAAGCGGTCGAGCTGTGCCTCGGGCAGCGGGTATGTGCCCTCGAACTCGATGGGGTTCTGCGTCGCCACGACGATGAACGGTGGCTCCAGTGCGTGGGTCGAGTCCTCCACGGTGACTTGGGACTCCTGCATCGCCTCCAGCAACGCGGCCTGCGTCTTCGGGGGGGCGCGATTGATCTCATCTCCCAACACCAGGTTCGCGAATAGCGGCCCGCGCCGGAACTCAAAGGCCGCCCTGCGCTGGTCGTAGATGTAGGAGCCGGTGACGTCGGACGGCAGCAGATCCGGAGTGAACTGGATGCGGCTGAACTCAAGATCCAGCACGGTGGCTAGCGACCGCGCGATGAGTGTCTTGGCGAGCCCGGGGTAGTCATCGAACAGAACGTGGCCTCCGGACAGGATCGCGGCGAGCACATCCTCGAGCACCTCACGCTTTCCCACGACCGCTCTCTCGAGCTCATCGAGGATCTCCGTGCACAGCCGCCGTGTCTGTTGCAAGGAGGTGGTCATCTAGATCGCCTCGACGTCGTCGAGCAACCGGTCGATCAAAGCCCCGTCGATTCGCTCCGGCAATTGGGGCTCGTCACCGGTTTCGGCCAGGACGTCGGCGAGCCGCGGGCTGATCGCAGCGAGCGCCTCGGGGCGCTCGGCGGGGTCGATGCCCCGGCGCTCCTGCAACCGGGCCGCGACCAGGCGCGACAGCAAGGGACGCACCCGGTGCTCGAAGTCACGCCGCTCGTATGCCTGCCAGCCCAATGTTCGTTCGAGGTCGACCAGGTCCGGGGGTCGCTCCGGCACCCAGGATCGTTGCGCCAAGGGTCGGTCGAAGAGCGGGTCTTCTCCTGGAGCAAGGGTCTTTAGCTGCGCGCTCGCCTCCAAGAGGAGAAGGCCGAAGAGCCCAACGAGGGCGAGCTCGAAAACAAGCCCCTTGCGTTCGGACAGGATCGCCCCGACCACGGTCGCAGTCACCACGATCAACGCGGCAGCCACGATCCGCCCCGTACTGATCCTCATGCGACGGACTCCAGCCGGCTGCGGATGTCGTGCAGGGCGCCAATGGCGATCTGGCGCATGCCTTCATCGATCGGGTGGCTGCTGAACCTCGCGCGCTGGAAGAGGTCCGTAAGGCGAGTGATGCTGGGTCGCGGAACCCCTTGTGTCACCAGCGCCCGACCGAGTAACTCCAGCGCAGTATCCGATCGGCGCCGGGCCACACCGGCCGACTCCAGCACCCGTTGCATGCGTCCATAGCAAGCGATCACGGCCGCGCGCGGATCGGGGATCTCATCGAGATCGCGCAGGCCCGCCTCGACCTGCTTCGCGAATCTGCGCCGGGTCGTTTCGCGCGACGACTCACGCCGAAGCATCATCGCCGCTGCCACGAGCGAACCGACCAGGACTGTGAGCACGAGCCCGACGAGGAGCGCTCCGGGCATAGTTGACCCCTCCGGTCGCGACCGCTCCGCCGGCGCCGAGGGAGGTCCCGGTTCATCGACGTTGGTTGTTGCCCGACCGGATGGAGCGCTTGTATCGACGCGGGCGACAGCCAACGTAACGGTGGCAAAGAGCGCCACCACGAGCACGAGCGAAAGGGCCTTGCTCCACCACGGAGCCTGGGGGCGGAAGCGCTCCAATTGATCGTCTTCCGGGAGCCGGCGAAGCCCAATCAGGACGACGAGCGCGCCTAGCGCCAGCACCTCGACGGCAGCCAGAACGTAATAGGCAGCCAGAACGTAATAGAAGGTGTCGGGCACCGTCCACGCGGCTACTTGCCCGGGCTCGCCGGCAGCGACGATGCCGTGGCGCGCCGCCACGGCCACAACCCCCAATAGCGTCGCGACCATGATCGCGACCGCAGCCGGTCGGAGGCGTTGACCGACCACCCGCGCCCCTAGCTCCGAGGGCCTACGCGCGCTTCGGAAACCGCCGTCCAGGTGTCGTGGACACAGTCGAGGAACGTCCCTCCGGCGCGCGGGTTCGCGGCCGTGACTCTGAGTTGGTCCAAGCAGAGTCCGGCGTTGCAGTGCTTGCAAAGCGCCACGGCAGGCGCCGCACTTAGGTCTCGACTCGCACACACATAGCAGCTCATCGCACTCCTCCTTCTCTTGTGGTCTGTTGCATGCCGTTGCTCGCTCGATCGGACGTGGAGCGTGGGATGGGGGAGGCCCTTGCGCGATGAGCGTCCCTGAACAACTCCGCGCGGGTCGTCAGCGACGACCTCCGTTCGCCCGCGCTTGAGGCGGAGCGCCCCCGGCTCTTCAGATCGCGCAGGAGGCGCGTGAGGAGCGGCTGGTAGAAGGTGGATTGTCCCCGTCTTCGTAGTCTCATGCGACTCCTGGGTGCAACAAAACGGCTCCTGCTCTTCGCAGGAGCCGTCAGTCCCGAAGACGGTTTGGGCGAGCTCCATCGCCCTGGTTCACTCCAAGTATATGGGGGACCGATTGATCGCAGGAACCCGGTCGTAGGCTCTGGCGCGGGCTTCCGCCTGCCAACAAAAAGGGTGTAGCTCCCGAGTGCCGAGAGATACTCGCCAACGTGCGAGGCAGGCGGGAGCCTCGTAAAGGTCAGCCGATTGTTACGGCCGATCGAAGGCCGCGCTTCATCGGGCCCATTCGGACTCGGCATCGCTCGTCACCGTCCCACGTCCGAGCGTGCCGCCGGTGCCGCCGGTGCCGCCGGAGGAGCTACGCCGAATAGTCGACCGTAAACGTCTGCTCCATGGCTGGTAGGGAGTGGCTCTCCTTTGACCAGTCGAAAGGTTCGCCGGCCATCTGCCCGTCTTTCAGCCCGCAGGAAAAGGGCGGTCTCCATACTCTCGTCGTAAAACCCTCTTGCCAGATCGAATAGGTGAGTAACGACGAAGACCTTGATGCTCGCTTCCAGCAGCGCCCGAATCACTTGTCGCGCTATCTCAGAGCCTTCCCTCTCATTCGTCGAGGCAAATGACTCGTTGCACAGCAATAATGAGTTTGGCGTTATCAAGTCGGCGATGTCGCTCATCCTTTTGAGCTCTTCATCGAGCTTCCCGCTCTCCATGGCCGCATCCTCTTCGCGCCTGTAGTGCGTAAAGACTCCGTCGCAAACATTGGCACTGAAGCGCTCCGCCGGTACGAACATGCCGCACTGCACCATCACTTGCGCAAGACCTACGCTTCGAAGAAAAGTGGACTTCCCCCCTTGGTTGGCGCCGGTGATCATCACGAGCCGTTTGCCGTCCGCGCTCACGTCGTTGCCGACGACCCGCGTCTGAACGTGGAGCGTCAGGCAAGCGTCGTAAAGACCTCGGAACGAGAGCGCCGGCTCCTCCGGGCGTGACGGGACCGGGAAGCAGGTCGGCTCGCCCTTATCGCCAAGCCGCGCGTGCAGGTTCAGACACCCGATGTAGAAGGCCAGCTCGGAACGGAGCATCACGAAGAAGCTGAGGATGTGATCGGTCGACTGGGCAAGCGCGTTGGCAACCGAGTTGATCCCCCGCCCTCGCAGCTCCTCCAAGGCCCTGGCGCCGGCCTCGTCCCGGTCCGCGATCTGGAAGCTGTAGGCGGGCCGCCGGTCCCGGGCGAAGATTCGCTCTAGCCAGCCGTGCTGCTCGGGGCTCCGGCGCAGGAGGTAGCGGATCCCCTTGTTGGCTCGGCCGAGCTCCGCGCTGATGAGCGCTCCGTTGCGGAACTTTAGTTGTCTGAGGTGGTCCTCGATCCTTTGGAAGTAGCCGTCGTCGAGCTCCTCCTCGAGCATCGCGAAGAAGCGCGCGAAGCCCTCCGAGCGGAACTTGCCCCCATGCTCGTCGGCGACTCGTCTGACTTTTCTGAGCATGCCCACGAAGTGCTCCAGCACCGCCACGGATCGGTGCAGGATCGTGTCCGGCGAAGACCATTTGGACAGGCCGCCCCAGTAGGCCTTGCGCTCTCCCTCGATCGACTCCACCGCGAGCGCATATACGTCCCTGACGATGGAGGCGTGCTCCAGGCAATCGGCCAGGATGTGCTGGCGATACAGGATCGCCTGTGGGTCCCTCACGCTCGAGAGAGCTGCCTTCCTGGCCACGTCGAACAAGAACTCGTCGCCTGCGGCCATGGCTTCAAACAGCGTGTTGAGCTCGAGGTCCTGGATGAGGGCGTCTGCGTTGGGCGGTAGCTCACGCTCGAGGTCGAAATCGCGATCTTCGAACATGAGAAACGCCTTCATGATCCGATCCGCTCCTTGACGGATTGGTACGTCAGGCCGTACTTGGCGGCGATGGCCGCGGCGTAGGCGAGTCCGTCGGCCGGCTTTCTGACGATCTCGTAGGTCCGCACCGCGGGGTTGTCGGGATCGACCATGGCGACCATGCTCACCGTGGCCTCGCCCACCGACGCAAGCTCGTCGACGAACGTCACCCACACGCACGGCAGGTCCAAGTCGATGATCTGCTTGAGAACCTCTTGACCGAGATACAGCGAATCGCCGAGGGTCGTGGACGTGAGGCTCTCATTGACGACGACGACGCTGTCTTTAGTCGCTCGCTCAAGGATGTCTCGCAACCTCACGAGCTCGTCTTCGAGCTTTCCCCTGAGCGTGCTGATGTCCTCCTCCCGTTCGAAGTGAGAGAACAGTCGGTCGGCAAGAAAGAGCCTCGCTTCTCTTCCCGGGACCGGGAGACCGAGGCTGGCGAGGTGATGGAGCTGGCCGAACATGCGGGCGAAGGTGGTCTTGCCTCCCTGGTTGGGGCCGGTGACGACCAATATGCGTTCGGAGCCCTGCAGGAAGAAGTCGTTGCACACCACGGATGAGTTCTCGCCGACGAGCTTTTTGCCCAAGGCGAGGTCAAAGCCTTCAACCACCCGGATCTCCTTGGAACGGGCGGAGACGCGCGGATAGCAGAATTCCAGCTCCGCGGCTTTTAGCGGCTCGATGAACTCGAGATACGCGAGGTAGAACTGGATCTCCCGGTCGAAATCTTTGATGGTGTCGTCGAGATAACCCCGGTGTCGGGCGTTGAAATCGTCCAACTCTCCGAAGACTTTGGGAAACAGTCGTGCAACGAGATCCAGGACCTGAGCCTCGACGTGGTTCAGGTCCAGCGGGTCCGGGAGGGTGACGAGGTAATCCTTGACGGCCCCCTGCTTGAACTTGGCGAAGGTCTCCTCCACCTCCGCGCCGTAGTCGGCCTCGCCGTCGTAGCGCCTGACCGTGACCCGGTTTCCCTTGATGTGCACGCCGTACTTGACCTCCGCCAAGGCCTTGGTCACCCGGCGGGTCTCGGCCGCGAGCGAGGTGAATGCGTCCGAGTCCGTGTAGCCCGTGAGGTGGCCCCTGAACTCCTGGAAACCGCGCGACTTCACGTTCGCCTGGGCAAGCCCGCCAGCCAGGGATGCCACCGCCTCGCAGTAGGTCGCGACCGCGTCGACAAAGAGTCGCTCGTTCTGGTAACGGTAGCGGAGCTTCTTGGCTTGGGCGAGGCGCTCGCGCATCGCCCGCATCGACTGCGCGAAGACCGTCACGGCCTCGTACAGGGCTGTTTGCTCGAGGTCGCGCAAGACCTCGTGGCGATAGCGCACCGCGTCTACGTCGTGCAACGACGCGTAGAAGAAGGGCTCCAGGTGATACTCCTCGCGCCCGGCGATCATCGATTCGAGCACCTGGTCGAGATTCAAATCGGAAAGAAAAGGAGGCTCCTGCTGTGCTCCCACTCGCGGGCGGGTGTCGGAGCGGTCGAAGAGGATGCCGTGGTACGGCATCGCTCACCCCTCGGCCCGACCGGGCGGGGCGAGCCCGTACGGGGCCTCGGGCTCGTCCAGCTCGATCTCGATCAGTCGGTTGTACTTGGCCGCCCGCTCCCCGCGCGCGGGTGCGCCGGATTTCATCTGCCCGCAACCGGACGCAAAAGCGAGATCGGCGATGAACGGATCCGGCGTCTCACCCGATCGGTGCGAGATCATCTGCGCGTACCCGGCCGCGCGGCACACCGCCATGGCCTCGAGCGTCTCGGTCACCGTGCCGATCTGGTTCACCTTAATCAGCGCGGCGTTGGCGACTCCAGCCCCGATGGCTCGCTCGATGATGGCCGGGTTGGTAACAAAAATGTCGTCGCCGACGATCTGGATTCGAGCACCGAGGCGGCGCGTGAGCTCGACCCAGCCATCCCAATCGTCCTCGCCGAGCCCGTCCTCGATCGACCAGATCGGGTAGCGAGCGGCGAGTTCCTCGAGATGGGCGACAAGCTCGGACGTGGAAAGCGTCTGTCCTGCAACGCGATAGCCGCCGGTCTCCTCCCGCAGCCCCAACGCCGCGGGATCGAGTGCGATCGCGACCCCGTCTCTGCCCGGCTCGTAACCGGCCGAGTCGATCGCTTCGACGAGGAGGTCGAGCGCCTCCTCGGGTTTGGCGAGATCGGGAGCGAACCCGCCCTCATCGCCGAGCCCGGTCGCGAGACCCTGCTCTCGGAGGGCAGCGCGAAGGGCCGCGTAAACCTCCGCTCCCGCGCGCAGCGCGTCGCGGTAGGTCGGCGCTCCGAGCGGTGCGACCATGAACTCTTGGAAGTCCAATGGGTTCTCGGCGTGCGCCCCACCGTTGATCACGTTGAAGTGCGGCACGGGCAGACGGGGCACGACGTCCGAGGGCATCAGAAAGCGGTGCATGGGAACGCCCTCCGAGGCTGCTAACGCCCGGGCGGCTGCGATCGAGGCTCCCACGATCGCGTTTGCTCCCAGGCGGAGCTTGTTCTCGGTGCCGTCCAGCTCGATCAGCGCCCGGTCGAGTTCAGCGAGCGAACCCCATGTCTTGCCTACCAGCGCCTCGGCGATCTCGCCTTCGACCGCCATCACCGCGCGCTGCACCCCGAAGCCTCCGTACCGGTCGGGGTCCCGGTCCCTCATCTCCACCGCCTCCGAGGTACCTGTGGAAGCCCCCGATGGCACCCCCGCAACGCCTAGGCCGCCGCCCTCGAGGCGGATCGTTACTTGCAAGGTGGGCCGTCCCCTCGAGTCGAGGATCTCGATCGCGCCAAGGCTTTCGATCCCTCGGCTCATCCGCCGGTCCCGATCTCGGTTCCTTTGGCATCGGCAAGCAAACGCGAGTCGTGATCGACCACGCGCCCCTCGGGCGCGCAAGCTGTCCAGGGCGGCTGGGGCGCCAGGAAGGCGATGAGGTACACGGGGCAGCCGGGATGCTTGAGGTCTCGGAGGAGTTCGTTGTAGCCGACTTCCGGCGAATCGGAGCGCAGCCTTCCCAGCCTCATCGTTCCTCCAGGTTGTGCCTTTGAAACACAAAAGCCCCTGCCTCGTGAGCAGGAGCTATCAGTCCTGGAGGACGGTTTGGGCGAGCTCCATCGCCGTGGTGTTGAAACCAGTATAAGGGGGGCCTGACTCGGAGTAGCCAACCTGGGCCACGCCTGCCCATCGCCTCGCCGGGCTGAGGTCGTCGGCGCCTCAGTCCACGAAGCCGGGATGGACGCGTCGCGACGCAGCCCAGCCAGGAGCGTGGCCTGACCCTGACGCAAAGGCGCAGGTCGCGCCTGAGGTATCACGTTAGCTGTGCACGTGACCCTCCTGGAGCTTGTCGCCATAGCCTTGCTCGGCATTATCTCGGGGACGCTCGGCGCAATCACAGGGATCGGCGGCGGCGTGATAATCGTGCCGACGCTCGTGCTTGTCTTCGGATTCGATTTTCCGACCGCCGTTGCCGCGTCACTGGCAGCCGTCATCGCGACGTCCACCACCACCGGTGGTGCCTACGTCGGCGAAGGGCTCACCAACATGCGACTCGCGATGACGCTCGAGGTCGCAACGACGATAGGTGGCATCAGTGGGGGTCTCCTGGGGATCCTGCTGCCCGAACGGGTGCTTGCGGGTCTGTTCGCGACCGCCATGGCTGCAACGGCATTCCTCGTGGCCAAGGGACGAACCGAGCACCATGCCCTGTCGCCGGACGAAAGAGAACAGGACCGAGAGCCGATCCCGCCGAGCTCCGGTGCGCTCGACGCCCGCTACTTCGACACGGAAGCCAACCGAAAGGTCGTATACCACGTTGAGCGCGTGCCTTTGGGGATGAGCGTGTCCTATGGCGCCGGGATCATGTCGGGACTGCTGGGCGTCGGCGGCGGGTTCATCAAGGTGCCCGCCATGAATCTCGTCATGGGGGTCCCTATCAAGGTGGCGGCCGCAACCTCCAACTTTATGATCGGTGTTACAGCCGTATCGAGTTTCCTCGTCTACCTCGGGCGAGGCGAGGTCCATCCTGCGGCGACAACGCCTCTGATCCTCGGCACCATCGTTGGCAGCTTGGCAGGGGTCCGCCTCCACAGACGAACCGGCGATCGGCCCGTTCAGCTGACGCTTGCCGCGATCCTGTTATTCGTGACGCTGCAAATGACCTGGCGAGCTCTCGGAGTGGGCGTTGGCTGAGCGCCTACGTCGAGAACGTCGGCGCTTCATCCAGATCTTGTTGCGCACGAGTCTAGGCGTCGCCGCGGCGCTCATGAGTGTCGGCCTGATCGTCTGGACGGCGTCGGGTCAAGTGACCGCGCGGGCAGCCACGCCCGATCGTCTCTTCTCGACGCTCGACACTGGCGATCGTCTCATGCTTGGGGGCATTGCTCTCCTCGCGATTGCACCAGCCCTACGGGTCTTGGCGCTGCTCGTGCTGTGGTTGCGCGAGCGGGCCTGGCGCTTCGCTGCAACGTCGGCCCTCGTGGTTATCCTGTTGGGCATCGCCCTGTGGGTCGGTCGAGGCTAGAGCCCGTCCTCCCTCGACGATCCCGAGGCGAACGAATCACTCCATAAGTTCGGCAGCACGCTGCTCGCCGTCAACCAACGCCACGAACGGCTCGTCGAAACCCTTCTCACCCTCGCCAGCAGCCAACAAGGCATAACCGACCCCCCTGTCGGTTCGCACAGGAAGGAAAGGCAGCCCAACATCCCCTAATGCGAACCCAACCCGTGGTGTAGAGCCGACCGTCAGCCACAAGATGCTGTGCCGCGTGGTTCGCATTATGGGAGGTTCGAAGCAGTGGACCCAACTTCCCTTAATGCGAACCATCGATCCCCCCTACAGCTGGGCATTCCGGCTGCCTCGATCCCATGGAGCGACGCCCGCCAAGCCCTCTCCACCCGACAGATTCACCGTCGCGACACCAAGACCAGGCATCAAGAGAACCCTGCCTTTCACGACATGGCTCTCGAGGGACTCAGCAAGGGCCGCCAGCGACGCGCATGGAGCACTGAAAGCATGCTCGCCGGCTATCGCCCGCTTCGAAGGGCAGAACGGGCGGTGGCCCACACAGAAAGACTTCCGTTCGGACAACGGTCTCCCGGGCTACGCAACCTTGTGGCGCAGGTTCGGCGGCGTCAGACCGGCAGTTGAAATCGCTCAGAGGTTGAGAAGCGAGACCTCAACAGCCGAGGATCAACCTTCCACGTGATCCCAGTAGGTCAGCTTGGAACGGAGTTCTCGGAGATCCTTCGGAGATTTCTCGGAGATCCTTCGGAGATACGGACTGTTCTGTGCCCCGTGATATGGAGACGCGAAGAGCGGGGATTAGGTCCCACCTCTTCATCCGGAGGGGTGCTGGGAGTGGCCAACCAGATAGTCCTGCCGGAGTGATCTTTGCTCGCCACGGTCGTCTTTGATGTGCACGGGCGCATGTGATGGCGTTCTCGTACGATCGGGGCAAGGTGGGGTCCATGGAGATGCAGAGCGGGCTGCCTGTTGGGGTCGCGGCGTTCGTCGGCCGCAAGGGTGAACGTGCGAAGGTGGCCGACCTGGTCGCGGACGCCCGGGTGGTGACGTTGACCGGTACCGGCGGCTGCGGCAAGACGCGGCTTGCGGTGGAGGTCACCGGGGACGTGACGTCGCGGTTTTCCGATGGGGCCTGCTGGGTGGACCTGCAAGGGGTGAGCGACGCCCGGATGGTCGCCGCGGCCGTTGGTGGGGCGGCGGGCGTCCACGAGCGGCCCGACCAGGCGCTGGTCGACACGCTCGCCGAGCAGCTCCGTGCACGGCACCTGCTGGTCGTGCTCGACAACTGCGAGCACCTGGTGGAGGCGTGCGCAGAGCTGGTCGCCGGGTTGTCGTCGGCGTGTCCGCAGCTGCACGTGTTGGCCACCAGCCGTGTGCCGCTGGTCGTCGAGGGTGAAGCGACGTTCGCGGTCGCCCCGCTACGCGTGCCCGACCCCGATGCTGAGTCCGCCAGCACGGTCGCCGCTGCGGATGCGGCGCGGTTGTTCGAGGTGCGGGCCCGGCAGGTGGCCGCGGACTTTCGGATCGATGACGACAACGCCGTGGCGGTGGCCGAGATCTGCCGGCGTCTGGATGGGATCCCGTTGGCGATCGAGCTGGCGGCGGCCCGGCTGCGGGTGCTGGCGCCGGGCCAGATCGCGGCCGGCCTGTCGGACCGCTTCGG
>JBHEMX010000050.1:0-24791 GCA_046262355.1 Actinomycetota bacterium
GTCGTGGGACTGGGACGAGTCCCGCCGCAGGGCCCAGTCGGTGTACGAGACTTATTACGCGCTGTCCGCTGTGGCGCAGGGCGGCGCGCCGCAAAGACATGAGCGACGCGAACGCGCTGCTGGATGACGTCGTCTCCTCGATAGAGGAGTGGCGCGAGCAGGACGTGCGGATCTCGCCGCTTTCTGGAGGGCTCACGAACTCGAACTACCGCGTCGATGTCCAAGGACGCTCCTACGTGGTGCGCATCCCCGGCCGCTCGACCGAGCTCCTCTCGATCGACCGCGCCAACGAGCGCCACAACACGGAGGCCGCTGCCGAGACCGGCGTCGGCGCCGGCGTGGCGTACTACGTGGAGAAGCTCGGGGTCATAGTGCTCGAGTTCATCGACGGCGCCACGATGTCCCCCGAGCGCCTGCGCACGCCCGACATGGCCCGCCGGATGGGGGAGTCGCTGCGCCGCCTGCACTCCGCCCGCCGTTTCCTCAAGGACTTCGACATGTTCAGGCTGGTCGAGTTCTATCGGTCGGTCGTGCGCGAGCGAGGCATCCGCATCCCGGACGGCTACGAACGGGCGCTGCCGGTCGTAGAGAGGATCGAGGCGGCGCTGCAGCGATCTCCGCTTCCTTCGGCCCCATGCAACAATGATCTCCTCGCCGAGAACTACATCGACGACGGTGAGGCTCTGCGCATAGTCGATTACGAGTACAGCGGGAACAACGAGCCCAGCTTCGAGCTCGGCAATACCGCCCTCGAATGCGGCTTCGGGCCCGACCTCAGAGCGGTCCTGTGCGAGGCCTATTTCGGCGACGCGTCGAAAGCGCGCCTCGCGCGCATGGACGTGCACGCGTTGATGTCCGACGTGGGGTGGACGTTGTGGGGCTCGATCCAGGCGGCGATCTCCGACATCGACTTCGACTTCTGGGACTACGCGAAGGCCCGTTGGAGGCGCGCCGAAGACGTGCTGGACTCGGCAGAGATCGAGGGCGCGCTGGCGGCGCTCGGCGCGCCGAGGCGGCCGTGAGGGCGTCGCCCGCGTTGCGCTGTCACGCAGGAGCGCTTGTCTGTAGTCCACGGCACGCGCGGCGGTCTGCATGCGCCGGTCGTAGGTGATGAGCTCGACGGAGGTTCCCAGCTGCGTCGCCGCCGCCAGTTGGATGGCATCGAGGCTTCTCATCGTCGGCTGGGCGCGGGATGCTTCCCGGCATGCGATCTTCCGGCCACGCCTCCGCTGTGCCGACGCTCGGCGCGCGCGGTGAGGGGTGGGTCGCGCTGCAGGTCGCCGCACTCGCCGCGGTCGCCCTGAGCCCCCTGTCGGGAAGTCGCTGGGGGCGAAGAACGGCGCGGGTGCGGTGGGCCGGGGCCGGTCTGCTCGGTGCCCTGGCCGTGGCTCAGCTCGCGGCCGCGACCGTGTCCCTGGGGAGTTCGCTCACGCCCTTCCCCAGGCCGCGCCCCGGCGCGCCGCTCGAGGAGGGCTCCGTGTTCGGGCTCGTCAGACACCCGATCTACGGCGGACTGATCCTCGGATCCGTCGGGTGGTCGCTGGCGGCCGGCCCCGCAGCGCTGGTCCCCACGGCTCTGCTCGCGGGCGTGCTCGACACCAAGGCGCGCCTCGAGGAGGTCTGGCTCATCGAGCGCTACCCGGGTTACGAGGACTATCGGCGCGCCGTCACCCGCCGCTTCATTCCGGGTCTCTGGTAGAGAGGAACTCTATGGCACATCGCAGGTTCGGACGCGCGGGGTGGAACGTCGGCGAGGTTGGCCTCGGGATGTGGGGCATGGGCGACTGGTCGGCTCCGGCCGAGATGGCATTGCGCTTCATACTGAGCAACCCGGCCACGTCGACGGTGATCCCGGGCATGAGAAGGCGGCGCAACGTCGAGTCCAACATCAGCGGTAGCGACGTTAAGGCCTTGCCGCGCGAGCTGCTCGACGAGCTCAAGAAGCACAGGTGGGAGCGGACCCCCTAACGTGAGCGCACCGCTCGTCAACCTCCTCAGCGACACGCAGACGCGACCGACCCAGGCTATGCGCCAAGCGATAGCGCACGCCGAGGTGGGGGACGATCAGAACTTCGACGACCCCACGATCAACGCGCTGACCGAACGCGTTGCGCACCTTCTCGGCCACGAGGCGGCCGTGTTCCTTCCGAGCGGCACGATGTGCAACGAGATCTCATTCCGCCTCCACATCCGCCCGGGCGGCGACGAGGCGCTGCTGGATCGGAGGGCTCACCCGCTCATGGACGAGGCGGGAGGCCCGGCCGTGCTCTCGGGTGCAGTGCTCTCGCCACTGGACGGCGACGGTGGCATCTTCGGTCCGGAGCAGCTAGAACGCGCCATACGCCCCGCAGGCGACCGCTACGGTCCGCGCTCGCGCCTCGTGTCGGTGGAGCAGACCACCAACCTCGGCGGCGGGCGCGTGTGGCCGCCGGAAACGATCGCCGGCGTGCTCGAGGTGGCGCGCGCCCACGACATGCGGGCCCATCTCGACGGCGCGCGCTTGTTCAATGCGGTGATCGCGTCGGGCATCGAGCCGGCGCGCTGGGCAAGCGGCTTCGACACCGCATGGATCGACTTCACCAAGGGTCTCGGCGCTCCGCTCGGAGCGGTGCTCGCCGGATCGCGCGAGCTCATCGACGAGGCCTGGCGCTTCAAGCAGATGATGGGTGGAGCGCTGCGGCAGGGTGGGATCGTCGCCGCGGGCTGTCTCCACGCCCTCGATCATCACGTCGACCGCCTCGCCGAAGACCACGAGCGCGCGCGCTTGCTGGGGGAGCGGCTCGCGGAGGTCCCTGAGGTAGACCTCGATCCGGGCGCGATCGAGACGAACATCGTCATCTTCGACGTCGCCGACGCGCCGAGGTTCGTCGAGAGGCTCGAGCGCCACGGCGTGCGCATGGGCGCACTCGATGCAAGGCGCGTCCGAGCCGTCACCCACCTCGACATCGATGACGCCGGGATCGGCGCCGCCGTCGAGGCCGCGCGCGCCGCCTTCTCCTAGAACCGGGTGCGCCGGCGCAGGGGGCTTGCATCGCTTGCGCGTTCTGAAGCACAATTGCAGACTACTTAAGTGACACTACATGACGCGGCGCCCGACCTCCTGCTCGAGGGGGTGTCGAAGGCCTACGGCGACGTCGTGGCCGTCGACAACCTCTCGCTCGAGATCCCGCGCGGCCAGTTCTACTCGCTCCTCGGCCCCTCCGGATGCGGCAAGACCACGACCCTGCGACTCGTCGCGGGCTTCGAGTCACCGGACTCCGGACGCATGCTCCTCGCCCGCGAGGACATCACCCACATCCCCCCGAACCGGCGCCGCGTGAACACCGTCTTCCAGCACTATGCGCTCTTCCCGCACCTCAACGTCAAGGACAACGTGTCCTATGGGCTCAAGCAGAAGCGGCTGCCCAAGAGCGAGCTCGCTTCACGTCTCGACGAGGCGCTCGAGACCGTTCGGCTCGAGCAACTCCGGCGCCGCTATCCTCGAGAGCTCTCGGGCGGTCAGCAACAGCGGGTCGCCCTCGCTCGAGCGCTCATCAACGAGCCCGCCGTCCTGCTCCTCGACGAGCCGCTGGCCGCGCTCGATCTCAAGCTGCGCAAGGCGATGCAGCAGGAGCTCAAGAAGCTCCAGGAGCGCGTCGGCATCACGTTCCTGTACGTGACGCACGACCAGGAGGAGGCACTCGCGCTGTCGGACCGGATCGCCGTGATGAACGACGGCAAGCTCCTGCAGGAGGGTACGCCGAGCGAGATCTACGAGCGGCCTCGAACCCGCTTCGTGGCCGACTTCATCGGTCAGACGAACTTCTTCGAAGGCGTGGTCGAGAGCGACCACGGACCGGTCGCGGTTCGGACGCACGAGGGCTTGCTGCTTACGTGCGCGCCCAGCGAGTTAGCGCGCTCAAGGCGCGAGGTGGTGGTGTCGGTTCGACCGGAGTGCATCGCGCCGTTTCAGGGGCGCTCGGTCGCGAATCGCGTCGCCGGCTCGCTCGCTCGCCATACCTACCTCGGCGACATCGTGCAGTACCACGTGGAGCTATCCGGCGGCGCCGAGATCGTGATGCAGCATCAGCGCGGTCAGGACGAGGTCGCGGAGAAGTGGCGCGTTGGGGAGAGGGTCGAGCTCGGGTGGAGCGAGGCCGATGCTCTCGTTCTCATCGACGACCTCGCAGCGATCGCAGCCGAAGACGACCGCCGGTCGATCGAGGCCGGTAGCGCCCGCGCCTGAGCGGGGGAAAGGGGAAACAGTGAAGGATGAAGAGCTCATGAGGGGGTGGTCGGCGCGCCGAGTGTCTCGCCGAGGAGTGATAGCGGCGGGGGCTGCAGCGGCCTTCCTTGCAGCCTGTGGAGAGACCGAGGTGGGCCCCTCGAGCTCCGACGACAAGGCTTCGAACGACAAGGTGTCGAAGGAGCTGGAGGACGAACTGTCGATCTACAACTGGGCCGACTACGTCAACCCCAAGACATATCCGATGTTCGAGAACGAGTTCGACATCAAGATCACCGAAGACAACTACGCCTCCAACGAGGATGCGCTCGCCAAGCTCCAGGCGGGGGCCCGGGGCTATGACATCGTCGTGCCGACGGGTTACATGGTCGACACGATGATTCAGAAGAACCTGCTGTTCGAGCTCGACCACGCGCAGATCCCGAACATTAAGCTGATAGAGGACCAATTCCTCGACCTCCCCTTCGACCCCGGCAACCGCTTCAGCATCCCGAAGGACTACGGAACCACCGGTTATGGATACCGGAGCAAGTACGTCACGGAAGAGATGGCTTCATGGGAGGACTTCTTCAAGTTGGCGCCGAAGTATTCGGGGCGCTACACGGTGTTGGACTCGCCACCCGAGGTCGTCGGCGCAGCTCTCAAGATGCTGGGCTATTCTTACAACAGCACGGATGCACAGGAGATCGCGGAGGCGACAGATGTCCTCGTCGATCTCAAACCACACGTTCGCAAGATCACATCGAGCATGCGCGAGATCATGATCAGCGGCGAGGTTTACGTGAGTCTCACGTGGAACGGCGAGATCGGCTACGTGGCCCTTGACGCCAAGGACGCACGCTACGTCGTGCCCGCCGAGGGCAGCGAGGTCTGGACCGACAACTGGGCCGTGGTTTCGGAGGCGCCTCACGCGGCGGCCGCGCATGCGTTCATCAACTGGCAGCTGCAGCCGAAGGTCCAGGCTCTGGACACCGAGTACCACTACTACGGCGCTGTGGTCGAGGGCGAAGAGGAGTTCCTGCCGTCCGCGCTTGCCAACGACCCCGCCGTGTATCCGGCCGCAGAGGTGCAAGAGAAGCTCGAGGTGGCACAGGCCACGCCCGAGTGGCTGGCGCTGCGCAACGAGGCGTGGACCAAGTTCAAGGCAGCTTGAGCCGGGTCTCCACATGAGTGCCGTCACACGCTCCAAACGAGCGGTTGGTGAGCCGCGCCTGCTGGTCGTGCCGGCGTGGATCTGGTATCTGACCTTCTTCGTCGTTCCGCTCGGCTTCGTGGTGCTGTACGCGTTCGCGACGAACGATCCGGATAGGTTCTTCGTCGTCCGCTTCGGCGTCGGGACCGCCCAGTTCCAGCGGTTGTGGGATCCTATCTACCTTCGGATCTACCGGGACACCTTCGTGATGGCTCTCAGCGGCACGCTCGGGTGTCTGCTCATCGGCTATCCTTTCGCCTACTTCTTGGCAACGAAGGTGCGCAAACACCGAACCCTGTTGCTCTTGCTCGTCGTCGTGCCCTTCTGGACCAGCCTGCTGATCCGCACGTACGCGTGGGTCATCATCCTCGGCGAGCAAGGCCCGCTGTCTCAGTTTCTCCAACAGGTGAGGCTCCTGTCGAACCCCCTGAACATCCTCTACACGCCGACCGCCGTGTGGATAGGCGTCGTCTACGACTACCTACCTCTGATGGTCTTTCCACTCTATGTTGCTCTCGAGAAGATGGATCGAAGACTCGTCGAGGCGAGCCGGGATCTCGGCGTCGGCAGATGGGGGACGTTCCGGCGCGTGACGCTTCCGATGACGCTTCCCGGCGTGATGACCGGCTGTCTGCTGACGTTCATCCCGATGATGGGTGAGTACGTCGTGCCCGAGATCCTCGGAGGCGCCAAGTCATTCCTTGTCGGGAGCCTCGTTGCCAATCAGATACTCACTGCCGTCGACTGGCCCTTCGGCGCGGCCATCTCGATGGGCCTCATCGTGGTCCTGTTGCTCGTGATCGCCGGCTATCTTCGGGTTCTTGGGCGGCGCGCCGAGGAGAACCTGGGAGCGGTGCTGTGAGCGCGCTGTCGTCCTCGGCGCATCTCCCGAGCGATGCCGCCTCGACGTCGGATCGCGTCGCTCGAGGGGCATTCAGGTTCCATGCGGCGCTGGTCTATCTCTTCCTTTACCTCCCGATCCTTGTCGTGGTGGTCTACGCGTTCAACGAGAATCGCCTGGCACAGGTATGGCACGGTTTCTCCACCCGATGGTTCTTGGAGGCCTGGCGAGACGAGACCCTTCGCAGGGCGTTCCGGTTGTCCGTGCTCACGGCGGCAGGAAACGGCGTCGTAGCGACCGTCCTCGGAACCGCCGCCGCGATGGGTCTGCGAAACGTCGGGCGCAGGACGAGGACGGCCTTCGACGCTCTCATGTACATGGCGCTGATCGTGCCCGAGATAGTGATCGCGATCGCCTCGTTGTTGTTCTTCGTGACCATCAACTTCCCGCTCGGACCGACGGCGATCGTCGCCACTCACGCCGTCTTCAACACGTCTCTCGTGACGCTCATTGTGCGTGCGCGCCTCGCGGGCATGGATCGGTCCCTCGAGGAGGCGTCCGCCGATCTCGGTGCCGGTCGCTGGGGCAGCTTCCGACAGGTGACGCTGCCACAGCTCTTCCCCGCGGTCTTGGCCGGGGCGCTGCTCGCCTTCACCTTCTCCTTCGACGACGTGATCCTGTCGTCGTTCGTCTCGGGGCCCGGCTCCACTACCCTGCCGGTCGAGATCTTTTCGCAGCTCCGCTTCGGACTGACGCCGAAGATCAACGTGGTGGCGGTCGGGACCCTGACGATCACCCTGACGGCGATCGTCGCCGCTCAGGTGCTGCTGCGGCGCGAGGCTCGGCGCGCCCTCGAGGGGAGGCGCTGATGGAGCAGGAGGAGCTTCGTCTCGGACGAAGCGTAAGGAGACTGCGCGCGGAGCGGGCACTGTCGCTGAAGCAGCTTGCGGAGAGGGCATCGGTCTCCGAGAGCTTCATCTCGCAGGTGGAGCGCGGCGTGGCGAACCCCAGCGTCGCCTCGTTACGGCGCATCGCGGAGGCACTCGGCACATCGATCGGGGCTCTCTTCGACGGGCGCAAGCTGAAGGGCGTCGTGGTGCGGGCGGACGACCGGGCGCAACTCATGCATCCACGCCGCAAGTGGCAGGACTTCCTGCTCACGCCGCAGGCCGCCAAGCGCCTCCAGGTCATACTGAGCGTCATCGAGCCCGGTGCGGGATCCGGCAAGAAGCCGTACGCGCACGACTCCGACGAGGAGTGCGTGATCGTGCTGCAAGGGCGCCTCGAGTTCCGCATCGAGGACGAGAGCTATGTCCTCGAGGAGGGGGACAGCCTCACGTTCGAGAGCAGACTGCCCCACTGGAACCGCAATCCCGGCGACACGAAGACCGAGGTGCTGTGGATCATCACCCCACCCTCGTACTAGTGCTCCTGCGCGGAAGTGCGGCGACCAGCCACCCGGCCGGCGGCGCTGCAGGGACGCTCGGATGCATCGGTGGCCTACGCGGCGGGGCACGAGTGGACTCACCTGAGATCCGCCTCCTCCGGAGCGGGCGTCTCGACGTGATCGTCGGGCTCGCTCCGCGTGACCCGCTGCAACCTCCGGATCGCCACGGCGAGCGTGACCATGCCCAGGACGATCACCGGGAGGGGCCATAGCCACGCCGGAGACATCCCCCCGTCGCTCGATCCGGAGCTGGACCAGCGCACCCAGCGGGAGAGAGAGGTCCTGCGCCACGTCGCGCGCGCATACAAGGAGATCGCCCGCCGGTTGCACATCTCGGCAAAGACGGTCGAATCGCACGTCTCGGCGGTGCTCCGGAAGCTGCAACTGTCCAGCCGCCACGAGCTCACCCGCTGGGCGACGGATCGGAGGCTTGTGTGAGCTGCCGGGATCCGCCCTACGAGAGGTGGTGGAGAAGGAAGTCCACGGTACGGCGTCGCGCGAGATCGGCCCCATCCGCGTCGAAAGCATCGGCGACGGCCCGGTTGGCGAACCAGTGTCCGGTGCCGGGATAGTCGTGTAGCTCCGCGCCGACGCCGGCGGCGTCCAGCGCACTGAACGCGGCGCGCGCCTCCTCGAGGGGCGCCCATTCGTCGTTCTGCGCGTAGTGTCCGAGCACTGGCGAACGAACCGGTGGTCCGTCCGTGTTGGGGACCCCGTAGTAGAGAACGGTGGCCTCGAGCAGGTCCTCTTCTGCGAGCGCCCAGGCGAAATCTGCGCCGAGTGAGAAGCCCACCGCCCCGATGCGTGGATGCCAGTTCCCGGTGAGGTGCTCGACGGCGGCTCTGAGTCGCCGCATCGTGCGATCGGTGTCGAGCGATGCCGCCAGGGCACGCGCCTCAGCGACGGTGTCGACGACCACCCCGTCGTAGAGGTCGGGGACGAGAACCGTGAAGCCCTCTTGGTTGATCGAGTCGGCGAGATCCTTGAACGAGCGCTGCAGGCCGAAGAACTCGTGGAGCACGAGAACGCAGGGCCCGACGCGATCCGAGAAGGACATGTACCCGGTGCCGGCGTCGCGCCGCTTGCCGAACTCGATCATGTGTCCGAAGGCTCGGTTGGCGGGATCTCGTGGCTCGCGCCACTGCATGGAGGCGCCCACGTCACCCAGAGACCTTGTCCATGTGACCGCTCACCTCTCCTCTCGCACGGTCGGGCCCGAACTCAAGAGTGGCACGGATCGCCTGAACTGCGTAGGCGCGGCTCTTGACACCCGGGGGCCGAGTGCAGGATAAATATGGGTGTTTCTGGTAGAAACTGGTATCCCATGGGAGGGAGAGACTCATGAGTGTCGACAGAAGGGTCCTGGCGCCGGCGACGGCGTCTGCTCTCTTCATGGAAAGGGCGCGCGCCAGCATCGCCGGCGGCGACAGCAGCACGATGCGCGTGCTGCCCTATCACGTGCCCTTGGTGGCCGAGCGGGGCGAGGGCGCGCGGGTTTGGGACCTCGAGGGCCGCGAGTACCTCGACCTCAACATGGCCTATGGGCCGCTGATCCTGGGGCACAGGCCTCGGCGCGTCGTGGACGCGGTGACGCGCCAGATAGCCGATCACGGCAGCCAGCTCGGCTTTCCCACGGCCGTTACCGTGCGGGTCGCCGAGAAGCTCAAGCTGCTCTTCCCAAGCATCGAGCTGCTGCGCTTCGCCAACTCCGGAACCGAGGCGGTGGCCTCCGCGACGCGCCTGGCGCGCGCCTACACCGGGCGGCGCAAGCTCGTCATGTTCGAGGGCCACTATCACGGATGGAGCGACGCGGTCTTCAACCGTTACCACGCGCAGCTGTCCGAGCTTCCCGAAGGCGACCACGGACCCGCGCTCGCCGGCACATCGGGGATGGGTGGTTCCCTCGAGGACGTGATCGTGGTGCGCTGGAACGACCTCGATGCACTGCATCGCGTCCTCGATGCCCACCGCGGCGAGGTTGCGGGCGTGCTCATGGAGGCGATCATGGGCAACGCCGGCGTGATACCTCCCCATCCCGGGTTCCTGCTCGGCGCTCGGGAAGCCGCTCACGAGCACGGCGCGGTGCTCATCTTCGACGAGGTCATCACCGGCATGCGGGTCGCGGCGGGGGGTGCGCAGGAGCACTACGACGTGCGTCCGGACATCACGGTGGTCTCCAAGGCGCTCGGCGGCGGCTACCCGGTGGCGGCGTTCGGAGCCTCGGAAGAGATCATGCGTCCGATCGTCGACGGGACCCTCTTCCACGGTGGCGTCTTCTCCGGCAACGCCGTCGTCATGGCGGCGGCCGAGGCCGTGCTCGATGAGATCCTCGAGAACAGAGAGATCATGTACACGGCGCTGCATGAGACGGCGAACGCTCTCGTCGCCGGCATGAGAGAGATCATGACCGAGCTCGACGTGCCGCACATCGCGCACAACGTCGGACCGATGATCTCCCTGTTTCTCACCGATGTCTGGATAGACGGGATCGATGAATACCGCACGCTGCGGCGTCACGGCAACTTCGATCGCTACGTTCAGCTCCAACACCATCTGCAGAGCTCCGGCGTCTATCTGCACCCGAACATGTTCGAGCCGATGTACCTCTCCACCGCACACAGCTTCGCAGACGTGGACTCTGCACTCGAGCGGATGCACGACTCGGCGCGCGCCACCCTCGTGCGATGAACGAGCGCCTGAGCCCCGAACCGATCCTGTCGGCGTTCGACGGCTTCATGGGCTCGATCGCCGACCTGGAGACGTCGGTCGTGGTGGGACCGGCGGAGCTGAAGGGCGTGAGCGCCCGCTTGGTCACGCGACTGGGGCGTCTCGGCGTGGGCGCGGGGGATCGCGTTGCGCTCGCGGTATCCAACGGGCCTGCGTTCTTTGCGGCACTGAACGCGGTGCTGGCTCTCGGGGGCTCACCGTTGCTACTGCACGCCGACACTCCCCCCGCCGAGCTACGGCGGACGGCGACGCGCTTCGGCGCGCGCTTCGCCGTGGCGAACACCCTGGAGGAAGCAGAGCTGCATGAGGCCGGCTTCACAACGGCCGCTTTCTCTCTCTCGGTCTGGGCAGGTGGCATCCTCGCCTCGCTTCCCGAGGACGCTGCTCGGGGCGACTTTGGACTCGACGGCGTACCGCTGCACCCGACCTCGGGGACGACCGGCGAGCCGAAGCTGGCCGTGCGCCCGGGGGCGGCGGCGGTCGCAGAGGCCGAGCACTACATAGAGACCCTGGGCATCGAGGCCGACGATCTCGTGTTGTGCTCGATCCCGATGAGCCACGCCTACGGCTACGGGATGTGCGTCATGGTGCCGCTGCTGTCCGGAGCGACCATCGCCACGATGCCTCGTTTCAACGCCGCCACGGCGATCCGTGCGCTGCGCGAGCAGCCCGTTTCCGTCTACCCCGCCGTCCCGGCGGTGCTCGACCTCCTGATGTTCGAGGGTGGCGACTCGCTCCCCGTGCCACGTCGTTGCGTGACGTCGGCCGGCGCACCCCTGCCCAAGCGGACGGCCGAGAACGTCAGGCGGCGTTGGGGCCTCACGGTCCGTCCGCTCTACGGCACCACCGAAACGGGGGGGATCGCCGTGGCGCGCGCGGATCACGACCCCGCGGACGTGATCAACGTCGGACCCGCGATGCATGGTGTCGCAACCGCGATCCGATCGGATGAGGACGGCGTCGTGGGCGAGGGAGGGGTCGGACGGCTGTGGATCCGCTCCGGCTCGATGATGTCGGGATATCTCGGTCCCGGCGGCCTCGACACATCACGGCTGCAGGACGAGTGGTTCGACACCGGAGACCTCGCGCACCAGGACGAGCAAGGCAACATCAACCTCCACGGGCGCGCGTCGGAGATCATCAACGTGTTCGGCAACAAGGTGCTTCCCATCGAAGTGGAGGAGGTCATCGCTCAGCTTCCGGAGATCGTCGAGGTCAAGGTCTATCCGGCGCCGAACCGCTGGGGCTCGCACTCCGTCAAGGCGGCGATCGTCGTGTCTAACGGTCTCGGGGAGGTCGAGGTCAAGGCGCACTGCAGGAAGCATCTGATCGCCTACAAGCGCCCGGAGAAGATCGCGATACTCGACAAGCTCCCCAGGTCGCCGGCCGGCAAGATCGTCGCTTCCCAGCTCCCCTAGACACGCGCCTGTACCCTCTTCAGCCGTCCATCGAGCCATTCGGCGATCCCCGATGCGTACCACGGCGAAGAGCGACGTTCCGACGCGCCACCCGGCAGCGCGGTGTGCGCCGCATCCTCTCCCATGTCGGTGGCGAACCGCAAAGATGCCGCGACGCTGACGTGGCGGCCCGACGCGGCGAAGCTCTGTCCCTGGGCGATCGTCGCGCGCGTGCCCCTGAGCGGAAAAGGACCGCGATCGAATCCAACCCATGACGGGAACCGGCCGCCGAACAAGAGGTGGCGGAGATGGAAGCGTTGATGCTGCTCCCATGTCTTGACCGGCGATAGAAGCGCCTCCTCTGCAACGCGCTCGAAGACCTCGTCCCTGTCGCGATCGCCGTACCACACGCTGTTGCGATCTAGCAGTATGCGATCGAAGTTCGCGAAGTAGCCGGCGACCACACCCGTGTCGCGCAGCATGTAGTGAACGACATCGCGGCCGAGCACCTCGCCGAAGACCTCGCATATCAGCCTTTGGTAGAAGACCTCGAATAGCGTGGCTTCGTGCGACTCGGGACGGTAGCTGCAGTCCCATCGGCGAAGAGCCTCGGCCTCCCCACCTCTCGGGAGCAGCGGCCTCAGCACCTTCATGAACTCGGCCGCCTGCCTGGAGACGACGTCGAGCTGCATGTCTTCGAAGTGGCGCACCGTCCACCCATCGCGGGCGCGTAGCAGCTCCGCGATGCGCTCGGCTCGATGTGAGCCCATCGGCAGATTGATGGGATGTGCTCGCCCCAGGTGATTGACGTCTTCGTTGGCGCTCACGAGGAAGCCTTCGCGGGGGTTGAGCGCGCGCGGAAGCTCATGCGGCGCGCTGAACCCTCTCCAATCGTTGTCGGGGTCCCATCCCTCGAGGGGCAGCATCCCGGTCGACCCCGAGCGCCGCTGCGGCAGCAAGCCCGACATCTGGTAGGCGATGTTTCCCGCTCGATCGGCGATTACCCAGTTAAGCGCGCTCTCGATCCTGCCCACCGCGTGCATGGCAGCTTCGGCGTCGCCGATGTGCAAGAGGTCGAGTCCGCCTGCGAGCGAGGCGGCACCGCTGTCGCTTGCCGCGCTCCAGCGCGCCGCGAGGTAGAGACCGGACCGGTACGGATCGCCGTCGAGGACCCCGTGTTCGTTCTCGTAGAAGGTCTGGACGACGTCGGGACCGCGCCTGCGCCTGATCACCTCGGTGCGCGCCCGGAACGGCTCCCACCGGTCGCTGCCGTCGACCACCCGCCGGTAGCGCCCCGCCCGGCAGTCTTCGATCCACGAGTCGTGCGCGTCCATGCACGAATACGTGATCCCCCACGCGAGATCGTTCGTGCGGCCGATCACGGGTACCGGCAGACCCGGCATCGTGGCCCCGATGCAATAGTGGTCGCCGCGCTCCAAGACGACCTCGTACCACAGCGCAGGGAGCCGGTTGACCTCGAGGTGAGGGTCGTTGGCGAGGAGCGCGTGTCCGCTCGAGCTTCTGCGCGGCGCCACCGCCCAGCAGTTCGACGCTGCGGTCGACGGGAGCACGTTTCCCCACGGGACGTTCGGCGGGATGATGCGCTCCCCGAGTCTGACCGCGCCCAGCGATGCCGCGTCGACGTCGTCGAGAAGACCCGGCAGCCACTCCGCGAGGTGATCGAGCGGGACGCCGCCCTGGATGAGCTCCAGGACGACGCGCTCCATGTCTCCCTGGCTCTGAGCGAGGCCGACGTAGCCCAGCACGCGCGTCAAGAGGATGCAGTCGGCCACCGTCCACGGCTCGGGGCGGTGGCCGCCGAGCAGCAAGCGGGGGCCGAGGCGCGCCCTCAGGGCTCGATCCACGCCGTCGCAGTACGCCTCCACCAGCGCTCTGTGCCGGGGCGCCAGCTTGAGGACCTCGGCCGCCGCGTCGCCGTCGAAGTTCAAACGACGAAAGAACCTGTCGAACGCAAGGAGCTCATCGTCGTCTCGCAGCAACTCGCAGGCCCGACCCTGACCCAGCACCCGCACGAGCAACATCTGCACGCCCCGATCGAGCCCGTGACAGTGCCCGAGCCCGCGCACGAGGTCCGCGTCCGTGTGCGCCCTCACGTGGGGTATCCCGTGGCGATCGCGGGTGATGTGGATGACATCCTCGCCTCGCAGGGTCCAGCGCCGTCGCCCACCCATGGCTCTCACGATGTGGAAGCCTAATGACGACGCGCGTCCGATGGCGTCATCCGTGCTTGGATCGGACCGCGCGAACGGTTCGCGGCGCGATCCGCCGAGAGCCCCGCGAGCGGCCGTCCGCACGGAGCGACCGGCGAAGCTCCACGGCTCTCCCTGTGCCACGTCGCCGCGTCACGGCGGTCGTGTCAGAGAGCCGGAGCAACGGGCAGTCCCGCCCGGACCCACCCGTCGAAGCCGCCGACCACGTCGGTAGCCCGCTCGAACCCGAGCGCCCGCAGCCGCACCGCAGCGAGACTCGATGAGTAGCCGTGCGCGCAGATCAGGATGAGGCGCTCGTCGAGGCCACCACCCACGCGCGGGTCTCGATGCTCGGAGGCCGGATCGACGCGCCACTCGAGCACGCTGAGGGGGAGAGGTAGCGCCCCGGGGATGCTTCCGTCTCGCTCGCGCAGATCCTCTGAACGCGTGTCGATGAGGATCGCGCCACGCCGAGCCTCAGCGTGAGCTTGTTGTGGCTCGAGGCGGTCGAGCTGTGCCTGCGCGTCGGCAAGCACATCGTGGATGGACCGGCGCGCCATAGATGCCAGTCAATCACGCCGGCCGTCGGCGCGCAGGGGCTCGCAACCGACTTCGTGGCGACCGCTGAAGCAATAGATGTTGTAGGCATGGTTGATCACGGGCAGCGCAACGTTGCGCACCCGGACTCCACCGGGCGTGACGCCCTTCTCACTGCCGCCGTGAGCGTGGCCGTGGAGCACGAGGTCGGCTCCCGCTCGGTCGATCGCCTCGGCGAGCAAGTAGCTTCCGAGGAAGGGATAGATCTCGAGTCGCTCTCCGCGCAGCGTCGCCTCGACGGGCGAATAGTGCAGCAGCGCGACACGGACGTCGGCCTCGAGCGACCGCAGCACCTGCTCGAGGCCACCGGCGAGCTTCTTGGTATGGCGCACGAAGGCCTTCATCTCGGGCTCGCCGAAGTCGCTGCCACAGGCCCCGGCGAACCCTCCCCCGAAACCCTTGGTGCCCGCAACCGCGAGCCGCGTCCCTCGCACCTCGATGATCGTGGCGTCGCCTTCGAGCACGTCCACGCCTGCGCCGCCGAGCGCCGTGCGGATGTCATGCTGCGCGCCGAGGTGGTAGTCGTGGTTGCCCAGAACGGCGACGACCGGTACTTCCACGTCCCCTAACTCCTCCGCGAGGACCGTGGCCTCTTTGGCCTCTCCGTGGCGGGTGAGGTCTCCCGCCAGGAGCAGGACATCCGCACGCTCGGCAAGCAGCTCGAGTGATGGGCGAAGGCTGCCGCTCGAGTCCGTTCCGAAATGAACATCGCCGACCGCCGCGATGCGGATCAATCGAGATCCTCGACGGCGGGCTCGTCCAGCACCTGAGCCACCGTGAGGTCGTTGTGGATCGAATGCTCGGGACACAGCTCTTTCGCCACCTCGGCCACGACGTCGCTGCGCTCTGCCGTCGAGACGCTCCCCGACAGATATATGTCTCGGCCGCTGACGTCGACCGCGATGCTCAACTCCGCGACCCTAGGGTCGCGCGCGAAGGCGTCTTGTAGCCGGGAGACGAGATACTGCTCGGGTTCGTGATGGGCCATGCGTTACGCGATGGGTTGGTCGTAGATATCGCGGTAGAGGCGATGGATCGCTTCATCAGGCACGATCAGGTCCGTCGACTGAGCGTAGATGAGCAGACTCAGGATCCTTCGAGCTCCATTGCGTGCGCGCCGCAGCAGATAGTCCCAATCCAACTCGTTCGACGAGATGATCGCCAGCGCGTCGTGCCAGTACTGTGGCGTCTCCTCTTCATGGCTGAGTGCCTTCATCACGAGTAGGTCCTCGGCCGGAAGGACCCGAAGCTCCTGGCCCTTGAGATCCATCTTGAGGGCGCGCTGTTGCATCTCATCGTCGAGATAGATGTCGCCGCTGCTCTTGAAGATGATGTCGATCTGAACGCCGTCCTTGTCGGCCTTGTGCAGCCAATCGAGCTCTGGCTCTTTCGTCTCGAATCCCGCTTCGGCGAGCGCCGCAACCGCTTGCTCGATCTCTTCCGCCTTGACGAAGAGGTCTATGTCGCGCGTCGCCCTGGGCCTGCCGAGCAACGCCGAGGCGATGCCGCCTATGAGCACATGGGCGAGGCCGCTTTTCTCCATCGTGTCCACCGTTGCGGCGAGCACGCTGAGGAACGTCTGCTCGCCCGCGACTTGGGACTTCATGCCGGAAGGGTGCCCATGCAGGCTGCCGACTACACCCGGCGCCGAGCCGCGAAACGACGAACGCCCCCGGAGCCGGGGGCGTTCGCGTTGCTTTGCGGTTTGGCTTAGCGCGGCTGTCCGCCTTCGACGCGGCCCCGCCATGCGCCGGTCTCGGCGCCTCTGCTCTCGATGAAGTCCTTGAAGCTCTCAAGGTCTTTCTTCGCCCGGCGCTGCACGGTTCCGGTGGCGGCCCCGGCCTTCTCGACCAGGCCCTCAGGCGCATAGTCGAGCTCGAGGTGGATCTCGGTGCGGCTGTCGCTGAGAGGAACGAACTCGACGGCGCCGGCATTCGCCGTGCCCTCGGTCGCGCTCCATGCGACGCGGCGATCCGGCTCCTGCTCGACGATCTTGGCGTCCCACTCGCGCTGTTGTCCGCCGATGTCGGCGACCCAGTGAAGCCGGGTGTCGTCGAGCTGCTTGACCTGGTCGATGCCGGCCATGAAGCGGGGGAAGTCCTCGAACTGCGTCCACTGGTCGTACGCCGTAGAGATCGGAACGTCGACCTCGATGGTCTCTCGGACGGTCGTCACAGGTGACCACTTCCTTTCCGTCTCGGTCTGTCACCTCTGTACCTACCCATCGAGCACCCTGCGATTCGGTCGGTGGCAGATGCGCGCGATGTTCAAGATGTGGTTATTGGGCCTGACGATGCCGCCGGAAGGATCACCCCGCAGATCCGAGATCGGGCTCCATCGCCTCCTGATCGTCTCCGCGCTCGCCCTCGATCTCTTGACCCGTGGGCGGGGTCTCGTCTTCGTCACCCTCGCGCTCGTTCGAGCGGTTTGGATCCTCGTCCCTGCGCATCGCAACCTCCCGGCTCGGTGTCCCTGTGCCCCAGCATGCCTCGACCGGGCGGGGCCGAGGCAAACTCCCGAGTGCGCGAGCATGCATGAGCGGGCCGCTGCGGGGAATGAAACCCCTGGGAGAAGGGTGGGCTTCATTTTGGGTGCCTCCGATTGGTACGGAAACGAGGGCCGTTTGGCGCGGCCTTCTTTGCGGACCCGACTGCGTCTTTCGCGCCGGGGGCGCGCGCGGGTCATCTGGGGTGCTCTGCTGTGCGCTGCGCTCGTCGCTACCGGCATCGTCGTTGCGTCGCTGACCCAGACGCGCATCGATGAGTCGGGTGAGTTGGAGGACGCGCGCTCGGCAGCTTCGCCGGCGCGCCCCGCCGAGAACGCGGGGTCCGGCGCGGCTGGAGCCGGCGGAGTCTCGGACGCGGCGGAGGGCCCTGGGGCCCAGGAGCGCAAGGACGTCAAGCTGATCACCGCCGGAGTGACCGTGCAGGTCCTCAACGCGACCGCCACGCACAAGGCAGACGACCGCATGGTCGACCGGCTGACAGATCTCGGGTTCCCCGTGCTGGCCGTCAATCGTGCGGCGGCACGCTACGACCACACGACGGTGTTCTGGTCCACGACGGCCTTGAAGCCCGCGGCCGAGGCACTGGCGCAGCGTTTCGGCTGGCGCGCCGCCCACAAGCCGCGCAACCTGTCGGGCTCGGTGACGACCCACGTCGTGGTGGGCCGGGACGAGGCCTAGCTTTCCACAGACCTCGGGAGTCTGCGGGCGATGCCCGGACCTGCGGGCGCCGGCGATCCGGAGGGCACCGGGGGCTCGAACTAGATAGATGCCGCGGGGGTGTAACGCCTGACCACTTCCGTCGTTACAGAAGGTGGGGGATGGGTCGGGCCGTCCAAGGAGGTCGATCGTGGAAGGCGTTTTCATAGGTTTCGTGGTTGCCGTGGTCGCGATGCTGGGCTATTCGGTGACGTCGCTTCGCTGAGGAGACCGGAGCGCGCTGCACGCGGCGCTCCTCAGCGGGCACAGCGCCGCCATCGGCGGGGTTGCCCGAGCCTCGTTCCGGTTGGGAGCACATCCGGGATCGCGCGACCGGCGGCTATCCTCCCGGACGAGATGGTCAAGAACCTCACGGTGGTGCGCGCCGGTCGCCTCGTCGACGTTGTCAACGAGCGAGTAGAAAAAGATCGGGCCATCGTGGTGAGGGGCGATCGCATCCACGATGTGGTGGATGCGGCTGCCGCGCCGGAAGCTGCCGAGACGCTCGATCTCTCCGGTCGGATGGTCCTCCCGGGGCTCATGGACATGCATACGCACCTCGTGGGCGAAGTGGACTCCGGTCACGGATACGCCCATCTCGTCGCGCGCTCCGGCGCGCAGGAAGCCTTTTCGGGTGTGCACAACGCACGAGCAACCGTCATGGCCGGGTTCACCTCGGTGCGAGACATCGGGACCTTCCGTGCGTTGGTGGACGTAGCCCTGCGGGATGCGATCCGAGCCGGCGACGTGACGGGGCCGCGCATGATGTGCGCCGGTGCGTACGTGACCGTCTCGGGCGGGGGCGGGGACGTCTCGGGGTTCGCCCCGGATGTCGTGGTTCCGGGGGAGTTGCGCTTCGGGGTTGCGAACTCGACCGATGAGGTGCGGCGCGTGGTGCGCGAGTTGGTACAGCGCGGCGCCGACTTCATCAAGGTCATCGCCACCGGCGCGGTGCTGACGGAGGGAACGAGTCCCGGCGCGCCGGAGTTCAGCGAGGCCGAGATCCGCGCGGCCGTCGAGGAGGCTGCGCTATACGGCAAGCACGTCGCGGCTCATGCGCACGGCGCCGAGGGCATCAAGCGCGCGGTCAGAGCCGGGGTGCACTCGATCGAGCATGGCTCGCTCATGGACGACGAGGCGATCGAGCTGATGGCCGAGCACGAGACCTACCTGGTTGCCGACGTCTATTGCGGGGACTGGATCGAGGAGGAAGGACGACGCCGCGGCTGGTCGGCGGCAACTCTGCGCAAGAACGCGGAGACGACGACCGTGCAGCGAGAGGCCTTCGAGAAGTGCGTGAAGCGAGGGGTCCGCATGGCGTTCGGAACCGACAGCGGCGTCTATCCACACGGCCTGAACGCCCGCCAGTTCGCGTACATGGTTCGCTATGGGATGAGGCCGCTGCAGGCGATCCGGGCGGCCACGATCGTTTCGGCGGAGCTCATGGGACGGGAGAGGGAGCTCGGATCGATCGAGGTGGGCAAGCTCGCCGATCTGGTCGCGGTCGATGACGACGCGACGAGCAACGTCTCCTGCCTCGAGGATGTCGCATTCGTCATGCAGGGTGGACGGGTCCTGAAGCACGTTTAGCTCGGGCCCCGCCAGGAAGCTCAGACGCGGTCGAGCGCGAGATCGAGCAGGCGGCCGAGGATGCGGGCGCCGTCGGCACGCAGCCCATCATGCTCGTATTCATTGGTGATCCAGGGACGGAGCCCGCGGATCGTCGCTGCGGTCTCCTCTGAGTAAGCGCGCTCGACGTACATGTCCTCGGCGTAGACGGCGGCAGCGGCGGGCACGTCGCTCACGCCCAGACGAGCGGGATCGTAGAGCTGTGGCCACTCGCGTTCGGCGAGCACGTGCGCCGCGTCGGCAAGCGGGCGGAGCACCCCGAAGTCCTCGAGCATCCACGGAAAGACGTGTTCGCCGGTAAACAGAGTCGGATCGTCGCGGAACTCATCGGGCAGAACGCGCGCTGCGGCCCAGCGCGTCGCGCAGCCGGACGCATAGCAAGCCTCGTGGATCACGGCGTAGAGAGGATTACGGGCGAACGGGGAGGCCGACTCGAGGTCGTGGAGGGACGCCGGGGAGCCGAACGGCAACTCGAGGAGGTAGTGGAGCTTCTCGAAGCCGTCGCTCGCACCGAGCAAGTTCCCGAGCTGACGGAACCGGCGCACCGTCAACCGGTCGCCGGACGGCAATCGGACATCCTCCGCGTCGAGGCGCTCGAGGATCGCGCGCACCCGTTCGAGGTCTTCTGGATAGCGTGCATAGTAGGCGCGGTTCTTGTTGAGAACACGCCGGTAAGTCGCCCGGTAGACGTCGTCGGTGTGGCGCTCGAGCGGCGGAAGTCCGCCGGTCACCAACGCCGCCGCCAGCGCATCGGGTGCGAACGAGAGGTAGCTCACGACACAGAAGCCGCCGAAGCTCTGCCCGAGAACGCTCCAGCGCTCGACGCCGAGCTCCCGGCGGATGAGCTCGGCGTCTCGGACGATGGCGTCGGCGCGGAAGTGGCTCAGGTAGTCGGCCTGCGCGTCGGGTGCCATCCCGGTGAGTTGGCCCACTGGGGTCGAGCGGCCGGTGCCGCGCTGATCGAGCAGGAGCACGCGGTAGTCCTCGAGCGCTCGCTCGAGCCATGTGGGGTCGCGTGCTCCAAGTGGGCGCGGCGCCTCGTGACCCGGACCGCCCTGGAAGAAGACGAGCCACGGTAGCTCGTCGCGCTCGCGGGCCAGTGAGACCACTTCGCGCCCGAAGACGGTTAGCTTCGCCCGTTCCGGCTGCGAATGGTCGAGCGGCACCTGGAACTCGTGCTCCGAGAGCAGGAGGCCGGATGTGCGGTGGGTCGCCGGGCGCATCAAGGCGTCGCCAACCTGAAGATGTCGTCGGCCGTCACTGTAAGAAGTTATCGGACCTTTCCACTTCCCAGGGTGACGAGCCTTTCCAGCCTGCACGTGGGATCGGCGCGCACCGCGTCTGCGATCTCATTGTGCTTTGTCCGGCCCGCCTCAATGGCGTAGAGAAGCTTGCCACGCAAGTATACCGACGGTTGGTGTCGCGGACAATCACTGTCGGTGACAGTAGGAGTGCGGTAGGCATCATCTGGGGAGGCTCCGCTTCCCGGGATCATCGTTCCGACGATCGTGACGTCAAAATCGCGATCCATAGGAATGGCCCGCGGTCGTGGCCGGCCCGTTGTTAGCCCCAGAGCGCGACACATGAGCTTGTGGTCGAGGGCCAGTCATTCCGTCAACGGAGAACCCTCCCCGACCACTACGAGCAAGTAGTTGATGCCTAGCCGCGCCATCGGGCGGTCTAGTCGTTCTGTCAGTTCCCTCTGCGCTCGAGCGGCGTGTGGCGAGAGATCGTGTTGGAGCCGCTACAGCTTCAGCGTCCCTCGGAGCAGCGAGGCCAGTTCTCCGGCAACGTCCGCACCATTAACACCGTCGGCGCACAAAGCTTCGATGTGATCCTCGAGTAATAGAACGGCCAGCTCTTGGGCGGCTGAGTTCAGGGCGACGATCTGCTGAGTATCTCTGCGCACGTTCGAGCAGCCAGCTACCCGAGCCACGGTGTCAACCATGAACCGGAGTCGCGCCACCCGCGCGTCTAGTGACGGCTGTTTTCGGTACTAACGCGGACCAAACGCGGACCAAACGCGGACCAAACCCTTTTCTCTTGCTTCGCCGCGACCGGTCACGCTGTAGCGCGCGGCGCTCCTTTGGGGTGGTGCCGCCCGCCCCAAACCCCCGCGAAGAAGGCGTCCTCGTCCTTGAGAGCGAACGCTAGGCACTCGGCCTTTACCACGCAGCTGCGACAGAGAGCCCGCGCCGCGGTAGCGCTGTGGCCGCGCTCCGGGAAGAACAGCCTGTCGGCCTCTTCGGGCTCGAGATCCCGACAGGCGGCGCCGTCGGTCCACTCGGGCAAGAGCGCATTGATGACAACGGACGGCTTGGCCCAAGGCAACGAGGCGATTACCACTACCCAAACGCTATGTCAGTGACCGAGGACAAGTGGGATTTTACCCTTCGTGGTCGAGAGTGCCTCAGTAGGTCGCCGGGATACTTCTGAGCGCGCGCTCCACTCTGGGTGGCACTTGCACCCTCCCCCTTCCTGGATAAGTATGTAAGGAGTCGCCACCCCAAGGGTGAGGTGGCACGAGCTAAGGGGGGGCCATGAGAAGACTCATGGCAATCGTGGCCATCGGCGTACTGCTGAGCGTTGTGGCCACCATGACATGGGCGGGGGCTTCGAATAATAAGGCGAAGAAGGTCTCGTGGCGGAGCCTTGTGTCCTCAGCACCCGCCGTAGCCAACGGTGACAACGATGGCGATAAGAGGCTCGTGTTGGTCGAGCGCAACGCAACCGAGACCGAGATAGACAACGCGCCCGAAGGTTTCAGTCAAGGGGATGAGGTCGCGTTCTCGGCCGATTTCTACCAGCACGGCAAGAAAGTTGGGTACGAGGATGGACAGGCCGTATTGACGTTCGTGGGGCAGGAACTGGTTCGTTTTCACGGGACCCTTACGGCCACGGTGCGAGGAGATGAGATCAACGCAGCGGGCTCGGTGACGTTCAAGGAAACAGGAACCGTTGACTTCGAGCTCTCCGTCACCGGAGGTACCGGCAAGTACGACGACGTAGGCGGTGAGGTCACCATCGTTGAGCAGGGCGAAGACATCAAGTTTGTGTTCGAGCTAGAGCACCTCGGCTGAGGTTAGAAGCCCGCTAGACAGCCTTCGGTAGGCGGCCGGACCCGAAAGTCCGGCCGCCTACCCCACCATGGGCGCCTTTCTAATGGCCCCGCGGAGCGCAGGGGTGAAGTGTGCTGGGGGCCCCCGGCACAGGTGAGGCTCGAGCGGCGAGAAACCAGAACTCGCCTCGCCTCACCTTCGCTCTGCCATCCGAGCCGCAAAGGACTACCAGAAAATCACTCGGGGGCGGTGACGTTGACGACCGGGGATTCAATCACTTCTTAGAACGCCTGCGCGATGCCTTGGGCGCTTCGAGCACGCCGACTTCGACCAGACGCTGGCCCTCGGCCTCGGGGAGCTCGACTTCGTCGCCCTCCTGAAGCATGCGGGCCTCGTAGCCGACGTGAGTTGTCGGTTTGGGGAAGGTCGGCACCACCACGTCGACTCGCTCGCTGTGGGACAGCTCACGGCCCTTTGCGACCCTGTAGCGCGGCATTAGTTGAGGCCTGTGATGCTTATCAGAGAGGTAGGACGCGGCACCGCGAGGGCCAGCCGCTCCTCGCAGCGGGCGAGGGTTTGGTTGGCTATGAACTCGGTCGTACCGCCGCCCAGGGGCGCAATCTCGACGACTGGAGATTGACGCACGTAGAGGCGCGCGGCCTCGGCGTAGTTCCCCATGAGCGCGGTGTTGGCCGTGATCTTTGTGGTCGGGATCAGCCTCATACCGAACAACGTTTCCGGTCCTGCTGCGGCAGGATCATTTGTTATGTAGCGGCCCTGGCTGTCCTTGGCCAGCTGGATCGTGGCGAGGTTGGTGGGATGAATCACGAGACCGTCGGGCTCGGTGAAGCTGGCACCGACGCGGAGGTCTGCCTTCGCCTTGAGCACCGCGTCGAGGTTCGAGTCCGCGCCGCGCGCCCTGGTGAGGATGCCGGAGGTGTTCAAGAGCCCCGTTAGGTTCGGCGCGACGCCTGAGCCGACCAGCAGTTGGCTATTTTCTGCGTCAATGAGGCCGGGTCCCCGCCCGAGTCGACTCCGACATCAAGGCCGGACTGCTTGATCTCGTCGATTACGCGATCGAGCAAGGCTGGTCCAAGAGACGCGTGGGGCGTGTGCTTGAGGTTGATGACTGGCGCCTCTCCCGGTGGTTCGCCCGCCGCGACGACTCCTGCGATGGGGCGATCGAGCCAAGCCCAATGACGTGCGCTGCGGGCCGTCTAAGAGAAGCTGGCGGTAGAACTTCATCGGGTCCACCGGCCTGTCGAAAGGTTCTTCTTTCGGAGCCGGAATGGTCTTGGGAGGCGGGAGCGGCGTCCCCGAGGGCTTGGGAAGGATCGTCCACACGGCACGGACCGTCTCGCCTACCGCGAAGCGCTGGTTCCATTGCAGCGCCACGGCCTTTGCCACGGCGACCTGGGCGTTGACGTTCCACGTCAGGGCGAGTGTCTTGGACACGAACGAGATGGCGAGATGGCGGGGGCGTCGACTTCGAGTAGGAGGCTGTCGAGCGTGGAACGTGCTTCGGCTCCACCCGTTCTACGTTAGTCCTCGCCGATTGCCGTTGCGACAGCAGCGTTCCCTCCCACTCGATGATTACGGATCGATTCATGTTCCTGGAGCTTATCGAGATGCTCATCCAGGTCAAACCCATAGTTAACGTTGGGATCGATTGGGATCGATATGGAGGCCGTATTCTTGACCGTCGCTGGCCTCGATCCTCATGTAATTCGTGCCATCAAAGTCACCAGAGAACTGAGTAATGTGACGTCGGATGGGCGATTAAGGAGGTGGGGGCTCATGGATTATGAAGAGCGTCACAAGGCCCAGTGATCGCCACGGTACCGAGGACCACAGTGGCGATAAGCACACTGCTCTTTCGCCCAATAGGCACGTCTGTAGATCCTAGAGTCCCGGAAGGTTCCGGCAATCGCGAGCGCAAGTCTTGCGATGGTCGCGCAGAAACGAGAGACCTCAGCGGAGAAGATCACGTTCGCTCACGCCGATGCCGATCCAGGCGAGGCCGAACACCGCCACGAGAAAGAACCCTGTCCATCCGGCTCCCTTCTCGGGGAGGCTCGCCCAGCGCGTAAGTAACGCGGCCGAGCCGACGGCGAGGAACGTCAAGTGTCTCGGCTGCCATCCCGTAACGGAGTACGGCAGCCTCATGCGCAGGAGCGCTCCGAGCATCATTAGAGCGGCGATTACCGTCTGGAACCAGAGGAAGGGAAGAAGCATCAGGATCCCGCTGGTTGTCATGAGCCTTCT
>JBHEMX010000051.1:0-70330 GCA_046262355.1 Actinomycetota bacterium
CCCGATACAAGGAGAGAGGGTCGCGACGCCGAAACCCCCGAGCTTCAGAACCCGGCTGTATGCGTGTATCAGCGAGCGTGCTTCGGGACGGCTCAGCTCGCCGGGCCGGAGCTTCGCGTTCGCGCGTTCGATCAGCGCCAAAGCGTCTGCGATGTCCTGCGCTACCGTCGTATCCATAAGTTCATCATGACGAGCGGGTACGACAGGTTTCGCTCGTTTGGGGGCCGGTTGGAAAGATTTTTCAAAAAGATCGCCCGTAGAACCTCAAGTCGCGTGAAGCGCGGCGACAATCTCTCCATTCCGCTTGCTGACTCGGACGCCGCTCCGCGCCTGATCGCGCCGCGGCGACCGTTTGCTGCGCCTGCGTCCGACGCAGCCGGGGGAACGCGTGCTCGGGTGCCGGAGCGAACGCCCCCAATCGTCGACAAAGTGCCACCGTCCCTGCTCGACACACGACACTGGAAGCGTCACCCGTGATCTGGGCGCGAGGAGAGCGGTGACATTCATGATGCGGCTCTGTCGCGCTCCCTGGAGATGCTCGCCGTCTAGCAGAGGAACCGGAAGCTCCGCCTTGTTCCCGCGGTGATGTTCGGTCCGCCGCCGATCTCCTCGATCGACACGAGCCCTAGCGAGAACGCCTCCGCGGCGAGCGAGTAGCCCTTTGCCAGCAGCGCCGCGAAGAAGGGCACCAGCGTCAATCCGCCATGTGTACG
Organism: Actinomycetota bacterium; assembly: GCA_046262355.1. Classification (GTDB taxonomy): domain Bacteria; phylum Actinomycetota; class CADDZG01; order CADDZG01; family WHSQ01; genus DATADD01. The sequence continues at coordinate 714 of JBHEMX010000051.1, forward strand.
AGGCCTGTCTGGGTGCATCTGCTCCAGCAGATCGCGTACCAAGCTTTCCTCTCGTCGCATGTGCATCACTTCTTCCCTTCACCTCTGCGCTTCTTCTGCGCAACAACGTTGGCGAACAGGCGGGCGGAGACGCCCGCGGACTCAACTTCTCCCAGCGAGATGTTCGCCAGGTCGGCGGCCAGCGGCTCGTCGACCGCAACCCCCTTCTCGGCCGCCCAAGCCGCCCCCGCCGAGGCATGACGTTCGGAGCGCAGCTCGGTGCGCTGCAGGTAGTTGTGCGAGATCATGTGCAGGACTTCGCCCTCACCGTGGCGGAACAGCACCGCCACCGGCGACTCTCCGTACCTCGCCTCGAGCTCGCGGGATGAGATCAGCACCTCCACGCGCCCGGGGTCGTGGATCTGGATGGGATAGCTCGAGCCCTCGAGCCACCACTGTGGGTCGTCGCGCCCGTCCATGACGCCGGTGAGGAACGGGTTGTCGTGATCCTTGATCTCGACCCGCACGACATCGTCGGCGGTTGGGCGTGAGTTGTAGGAGATCGTCCCGGGGAAGGCCGCCTCGACGACGTGCTTGAGGGCCCAGTCGGTCGTGAAGAGGCTCCCCCCTTGCCCGACGAACTCGGCGATGCGCCCGATGTCGCGGCGCGGGAGCTGACCGGGACAATTGACCACGAGCAGCTGCTCCGGTCGAAGTCGAACGTTCGTCAAGCCGCCGGGATCGGCGGTCGTATGCGGCATGGCCAAGGCGTCGAGCACCAGCTCGACATGGTCGTACGTGCCCCGAACGACGACGACGTCGCTTGCCTCGACCGCGGCGAGCGCCTCGGCGTCGAGGGGCGCCTCGGTCGCCATGCGCTCGCGGGCGATGCGAGCGCCGGCTCGGTAGGCCCGAGCCCTTCTGTCTCCCTGGTCCATGTTTCCGTCCCCTCCTAGTTGTGGCTGGCAGCATAACTATATGCTGATGGCATCACTCCGTCAACCGCCGTGCCCACTTGTCGTCAGGCTGACAGCGTTAACTAACTCCTTCTATAGTGAGGCAGACGTGCGACAGGAAAACGACGAGCAGCAATCGATGAGGCGCCTCGGCGCTGCGATCAAGCGCATCCGCAGCGAGCAGGGGCTCAATCGACGGGAGCTGGAGAAGGAGACCGAGCTCTCCTACCCCTATCTCTCGGAGATCGAGTCGGGAAAGAAGATGCCCTCGACCCAGACGCTCCGGCGTATCGCGCAGGCGTTGGGGATCGAGGCGCACCAGCTCCTGCAGGAGGCCGAGGAAGGCATGCGACCGCAAGACCGCAGCGCGCCGAGGCCTTCACACTTCCATTGGGCTGCGCCCGTGCAGCCTGAGGCCGCGCCGGCTGCTCCCCCGCCGTCCGAGCCGGTCGACCTCCTCTCGCTCCCGTCCGAGGAGGACGACGAGGTGGCCGAGTTGGTGCGGATCGCCCACACGCTGGAGCCGGAAGATCTCGCCTTGGTCGCGCTGTTCGCCCGCCGACTCACGCGCTGAGATCCCCAGGCGCGCCGATCCGGCAACCGCCCGGAGCGTCGGCGCGATCAACGAAGCGGTTGCGGGCGGCATGCTCAGCCTGCAGGGCGCGCGCCCGGCCATGAGCCCTCCACCCCGCTGAGCGACGGTAGCGGCGCCAAAAGTACGTCCGCGGCGTCCACGGCGCCCGTTGTATCTAGTGCGCCGGCGACCTTGTCAGTTCAGCGTCCGACAGAAGGAGGCCTCGATGCGGCCATCATCGAATTGCGCATCGAAGTCGATCCTGGTGCTCTTGGAGGTAAAGACGACCTCCACATCCTCGGAGTTGTTGTCCGTGATCCGCGACCGCCACGCTCCACGCGTCGTGACGCGCGCGACCCGGAGGTCCTCATCCACCAATCGTTGCAGCGTCACCGTTCCAGCCTCCGCGACCGTGACATCCGTCCCTGTCTGAGAGACGTCCTCGCAGGCTTCAACCCGCAGGCGGCCGACATCCAGCTCGGCGGTGAGCTCCAAGTTGCGGCCGGCCTTGAAGAAGTCAACGCCGACGCTGTCATCGTTGTTGTCGTCGATGCGACTTCTCCAGCCTTTGCTCGTGGCGACGTTCGAGATGCGCAGCCTCTCGAACCCAACCTTTCGAAGCGTGACTTTGCCGCCGGAGACGCGGAATGTCTTGTCCTTGGGCGACGACCCCTTCCCGGTCGAAGAACCGTCCTTCTTTGACACCTTCTCCGGCTGCTTCGTAGCGCCTGTGGCTTGCTGGTCGTCACTCCCGCCACTACAGGCAGCAGCTATGGTCATCGATAACAGCGCGACGAGCACCATCACGCGCCTCGAACGTCGATGAGATCCACCCCAGATCGTTGCCATCTCTACGTCGCCTTCCCCTTCGACGCCGTTTCGTCGCTCCATGATGAACGATGTCTGCACTCGTGCCAAGCGCCGCCGGGGCGCCAGTGGCGTCGCGTGGCCATGATCGCCACGCTACCGAACCGGGTGGGCCGACGCTTGCCCTTTCCACCTCCTTCGAATTAGAGTGATCGTGATGCTGCTTCTCGGTTGACTCTTCGATCGCGCGCCTCGCGCCCCTCCTGAGGGCGCTCTCTCATGTCGCGCCCGAACCACACGTCAGAAGGAGCATCCCCCGTGTCGAGCGGCACCAGCACCACGAGTCAAATCACACAGCGAGCACCGCGCTGGACCTCAACCGCGCCGGCAGTCGAGGTGGACTCGCTCACGAAGGAGTTCCGGCGACGAGACAAGAAAGCCGGACGGCTCGCACGCAAGCAACCGGTGGCTGCCCTCAAGGATGTGACGTTCTCGATCGACCAGGGTGAGTGCGTCGCGATCCTGGGACAGAACGGCTCCGGAAAGTCGACACTCGTGCGGCTGCTCTCCACGCTGCTGTTGCATGACGGCGGCAGCGCCCGCGTCTTCGGACACGACGTCTTCACGCAGCCCCGGGCGGTCCGCCGCCTGGTCAATCGAGTTTCGGTCGAGGCCTCGTTCTTCAAGAAGATGTCCTCGGCGGAGAACCTCAGCTACGCGGCCCGCTTCTACGGGATGACGGCGGCCGAGACCCGTTCCCGCATCCCAGAGATCCTCGGGCGCGTTGGGTTCCCCATCGAGAGGCGCAACGAATCGATGGAGAACCTGTCGCGCGGGATGCAGCAGAAGGTCGCGCTCGCCCGCGCCTTGCTGACGTCTCCCGTGCTGCTGCTGCTCGACGAGCCGACCACCGGGTTGGATCCTCGCTCGAAGCTCGAGGTCCAGGACTTCATCCGCGAGTTGCGTGCCACCCACGACGTCACCATCCTGTTGTGCACCCACGACCTCGCGGAGGCGGAGGCGCTCGCCGAGCGCGTCGGCATCCTCGACCGGGGCGAGCTCCTCGTGCTGGGGCCCGTGGGCGAGCTCCTACGCCGCTACGAGGCTCAGACGCTCGAGGACGCGTTCTTCTCCGCCACGGGCCGCACGTTCGAGCAGGAGGACGCCGACAGGGTGGGAGAGGACACGGATTGAGAGGAGGGGCCATGATGCGCGCCGAGCTGGTCGGTCTCGCCGGCATCGTCGAGCGCAATGCTTACCTCGTAAAGCGCTATGTGTGGTGGGAGATCGCCTTCTTCATCTGGACGATAGCCAACACGCTAACCGTCGTCTTCATCGCCAAGGGCGTAGAAGCGGCAGGCGGGCGGCTAGATGTGAACCGGCAGACCACGGTGCTGCTCATCGGTGCGGTGATCTGGGCGTATCTCGGCCTCATCTTCGAGATCCTCACCGAGACCGTCGCGTGGGAGCGCTGGGAGGGAACGATCGAGTACACGTTCATGGCGCCGCTGTCCCGTTCGGTGCACCTCGGAGGCATGGGGATCTTCGCAGTCGCCTACGGGGTCGCGCGCGCCGCCCTTCTGTTCGGGTCGATCGCATTCTTCTTCGATCTCGAGATGCCGCACGCCAACTATGCGGCTGCGCTGGTCGTTCTGGCCGTCGCATCCGTCTCGTTCATCGGGATCGGGATGATGACCGCGGTGTTGCCCTTGATCTCACCGGAGAAGGGCACCCAGCTCGGGTTCATCGCGCAGGGTCTGTTGCTGGTCGTGTCGGGGATCTACTACAGCGTCGAGGTGCTGCCCGAGCCCATGCAGCTACTCTCGACTATCTCACCGGCGACCTACGCCCTCGACGGCATCCGGGACGCGATACTGCGCGGCGCAAGCGTGGGCTCGCTGTGGCACGACCTGTGGCCGCTGATCGCGATCGGGGTGATCTCGATACCCGCAGGGCTCCTGATCTTTCGCGCCGGTGAGCGCCACGCGAAGCGACACGGGAAGCTCAAGCGCTCGGGATGAGAGACCTGAGAGGCGGCCCGTCGTGGTCTCGTGCGCCGTGCCCCCTCATTGTTTCCAGAGGCTCAGCGCCGGCCCTCCGGCGCGCCGACGGGCGCGGCGGGACCGAGCCAGGAGGGTAGGCGCAGCGGTCGCAGGGGACGACCGATAGGGCCTCCGTAGCGATCCCGGAACCGTTGCAGCACCGGCCGGACGGAGCGAGGAAGCGTTGGGCCCATGGGACCGAATGCGCCCCGGGCGAGGGCGTCGAGCATGCCCCCCGTCGAGGCGGGGTCCAGCGAAGTGAGACGAGCTGGGTCCTCGCGACCGTCGCCCGATGCGATCGAAGGCACCATCGAGGCGAGCGCACCGGTCACGAGGCCGGACCGCACCGGCTTCGACGGTGGGTCGAGAGGTCTCGGCTCGGATGGGTCCCGTACCGGCAGCACCAAGATGGATGAGCCCACGGCGCGCTCTCCCCCGGGATCGGAGGGCCGATTGACGATCTTGTCCTTGACCCACATCGTGGTCGATCCCCCTCCGTCGAGATTGAGCGCCCAACGCGCACCGAGGAAACGGAAAAGCCGCGCGAAGCCGATTGGAGTCATGCCGGTCGACCATCCCGGGCGGCGCCCATCGACGGTGACCAGCAGCAGCTTCCCACTCGACGTGATGCCTATGCCGGTGCGGGGATTGCGATAGCAGAAGTAAGAACCGGTGCACGTTTCGGCCGCGATCAAACCCTCGGCCACAAGGAGAGGGTTTCCTCCGATCGTGTCGAGGACACCGGCCCAGGTGCCCATCGACCAGGTGAGGTCGACGACCTCTCCCCTCGAGAGCGACGCTCGGATCGTCTGGCCGGCCGGGGCGCCCCGTCCCGCGCTGACTACCAGGCCGCCGCCCCTTCTCAAGCGATCCGCCGAACACCTGACTCGATCCACCTCGTAGGTACGTCGAACGCCGACCTTTCCCTCTCCCCAGCTCATGCGCCCCCTGGGGAGGAGGCGAGCAGAGCACGCATGGGTCAAGGGGCGGAACGAGAGTCCCCCGGCCGGCGTGGATACGGACAGGACATCGCGCGTGGGCCCGCGTTCGTTCCATGCCTGGATGCTCCACAGCTCGCCCGAGTCTCTCTGAGAGAGGCTCACCTTGAGCGGGGCGTGATCGAAGTAGAAGTTGTCCTCGTCCTGCGAGACGGCAAAGTTGCGTCCCCAGATGAGCGGCGACGTCTTGAGTGAGCCGTTGCGTGCGAACGCGTTGATCGGTCGACCCGCGCCCGCATCGAAGGGATGGATCGTGTAGTCACCGTTTACGGCCGCCACGGCGCCTCGACGGCGCGCCATGGAGCTGGTCCGTTCGAGCCCGGGCAGCTTGTCGCGAGCGAGCGCGACATCCGTCGTCAGCGTGGTCGACGGATCGACCTTCAAGATCCGCACACGGTTGGGGCCGCGCCGATCGAGCATGCGAGTGAGCGTCAACCCCGGGCCGAGCCTGACCGTGCGCTTGCGGTATCGGCTTGCAGCGTCGACGTGTGGAGCCACACCCGGCGCGAGGGTCGCAACGACCAAGGCGCAGGCGAGCAGCGCCACGGCGCCCCCGCGTATCACCCGCGGGCGGCGGTCCTCAACATCCGACACAATCGTCCCGACGTACAAGCAATGTGGGTCACCGAGCAGTCATCTCGTAGGACGCCCCTATGGGCACGTCACATAGTTGTCGGCACGTGGCGCGGCCGACTGAACCCGGCGCCCCGATCCCCGCGTAGTAGCCTTGACGCACATGGGATCGGGGGGACCCACGCAGGGTCGGGCGATCGAGCGCAAGCCGTGGCATCTATGGAGGCACTAGGTGCGTCACTCAAGACACCTTGAGGAGATCTTGCGCCTAGATCCCGAAGAGGATCACAAGAGGATCGTTTATCTCGACGTCTGTTACGAGTTTCCGTGGGATACGACGCGTGCACTCGAGCTCGCGCTGTTCCGGACGTTCGCGGTTCCGAGCATCGGGAAGCTCCTGGATTCCACCGGGGAGTTCTACCGCTCGGCACAGAAGCGTTACGACGACACCGACCTCATCATCAGCACGATGCTCGAAGACGGCTACGACAGCCCTTCGGGGCGCGCCGCGTTGCGTCGCATGAATCAGATCCATCGGCGCTTCTCCATCTCCAACGAGGACTATCTGTACGTGCTCTCGACCTTCGTCTTGGAGCCCGTTCGCTGGAACGAGTGTTTTGGATGGCGCCGCATGGTCGACCATGAACGACTCGCCAACCTCCACTGCTGGCGGGCGATCGGGCGCAGGATGAACATCACGGACATCCCTCAGACCTACGCCGCTCTCGATAGCTTCAACCGTGACTACGAGCGAGAGCACTTCTCATCCACGGACGCGACGCAGCGAGTCGGCGTCGCCACCCGCAACATGTTTCTTGACTGGTTCCCGCATCTTGTTCGGGGGCTTGCGACTCACTCGATCTATGCGCTCCTCGACGACCGGCTCCTCAGGGCGTTTGGGTTCCCCCAACCGTCACCGGTCGCCCGGCGCGTCATCGTTGGCTCGCTGCGCGCTCGGGCTCGGCTGCTCCGGCTGCTCCCGCAGCGTCGCCGACCTCGCCTCCGCACGCAGATCAAACACCGGACGTACCCCTCGGGTTACCGTTTGGATTCGCTCGGGCCCGAAGGGTGAGCCCCTCCAAGAACAGGGCGTCGCATCCCGGTGCCGTGCTCCGGTGCACGGGTGGGCCCCTATATGCCGGACCTCTCGGACCTGAGCGATGCGATGAGGCGCGTCACGGCATTCGAGAGCCCGAGGCGTTGGGCAAATGGATAGGCCGCTTCTTCGGGGTCTCCGAGCGGCCGCCTTAGATCCACTTGCGGCAGCGGGAGGTCCGTCGGGATGGTGACCACCTGCAGGGCTCGCTTGATGTAGTCGAGGTCGCGCTGCACCCGGCTCAGCGCGATCCCCTCTCCGTGCGCCTCTGCGGCCGACATGATGCCGCTCAGGCTTCCGTACCTCCTGAGCAGGGAAGCCGCGATCTTGTCGCCGATGCCGCGCACGCCCGGTAAGCCGTCGGACGAGTCACCTCGCAGCACAGCGAAGTCTCGGTACGAGCGGCCGGGGATGCCGAAACGCTCTTCGATGTATGTCTCGTCGACCCTGTCGACGAGACTCACTCCGCGCCGGGGAAAGAGCACGAAGACATCTGGATCTCGCACCAGTTGGAAGAGGTCGCGGTCGCCCGAGACGATGGCAACGGGACCGGAGGCGCGCGCGGCGAGCGTTCCGATGACATCCTCCGCCTCGTAGCCGGGGTGCCCGATCACCTCGATGCCGCAGAGCTGTAGCAGTCCGAAGATGATCGGAACCTGCCTCTCAAGCTCCCGATCTGCTTGCTGCTGGATGCTGGACGGCAACGTGCGGTGCGTCTTGTAGGTGTCGATGAGCTCCACACGCCACTCAGGCCTCCAGTCCTCGTCGGCCGCACAACAGATGTGGCGTGGGTTGTGGTCGTGGACGAGGCGCGCGATCATGCCGAGGAATCCGTGGGCCGCGTTGACGAGCCTTCCATCGGGTGCCCGGACCGTGTCGGGCGTGGAGAAATAGGCCCGGTAGATGAGACTCGACGCGTCGATCAACAGGGTCAGGTCGTTCGTCACAGAAGGTCGACCTTCACTCCTACAAGGCGAACGGGCCTGTCGAGCTCGAAGCGTGCGAGCGCAGCGGCGGCGGCCGCGACGATCGTGTCCGCAGCGGAGGAGGGCTGGGCCAAACGCATGCTGCGGCTACGCGTGATGAAGGGGGCGAGTCTCACCTTGATTACGACACCGGAGACGAGACGGCTCGACGCGGCGACATGGAGCACGAGCTCACGCGCCATGCGCTGCACTTCGGCAGCGATCACCGAGAGATCCTCGACGTCCTCATCGAAGGTCCGCTCGAGGCTACGTGACTTGGCGCGCCGGGGAGTCGAGTTGACCGGCGATGGATCCTCGCCGCGCGCCAGTGCTGTGAGCCATGGACCGGTGCGGGGACCGAAGGCCGACGCGAGCATCTCTACGTCTCCCGCGGCGAGCTGGTGCACCGTCTCGATGCCGACGTCCGCGAGCCTCCGCGCGGTCTTCCTCCCGATCCCCCAAAGCTGCTCGGTCCGTCGGTCGCCCATCACCTCGAACCACTGCTCGGCGCCCAGCCGGTAGACGCCGGCAGGTTTGGCAAGGGCGGAGGCGATCTTGGCCCGCAGCTTGTTGTCGCCGATCCCAACCGAGCAGGCCAGGCCCGTCTTCGTCGAGACCGCGCTCTGGATGTTGCGGGCGACCACCTCGGCATCGCTCCGAACCTCCAGGAACGCCTCGTCCCAACCCCATACCTCGAGTGCGTCGGTGAAGCCTTCGAGCACGCGCATCACGTCTTCGGATGCGGCCTCATATGCCTCCCGGTCGACCGGCAGGAACACGGCCTCGGGGCACTTACGAACGGCGATGCGCAGCGGCATGGCCGAGTGGATCCCATACCGACGCGCCTCGTAGTTGGCCGTCGACACCACCCCGCGCTTCGTCAGATCGCCGCGGCCCCCGACGACGACGGGCGTGCCGGACAACTCCGGGTGGCGCAACACTTCGACGGCCGCCACGAACTCATCGAGATCGACATGCAACACAACGCGAGACACGATGAAGAGTACCCTCGTATCGGCGGGGCGCTTCGCTACTCGCGCGCGATCGCCTCCACCGAAGCCTTCTTGGTCATCGATTACCAAGGTCGAGCGGGGCCTCTCCACGGAGCAGGCGGCGAGGATAGCCGCCGCCGGCTAACGCGGTCGCTCCATGTACCACTCGGTGAACTCCCGGCATCTGCCCGCTCCATCGAAGCGCATGACGAAGCAATTGTGGTACACGCGATCGACGCTTCCGTCGGAATCGAGGTACCTGCTGGTGCCCGTCACAACCGCGACGTCGCCGTCGACCGCCACCGGCTCATATGTCGCCTCCCAGCTGTTCGGCTCGTCGCGGTCGTCCAACCAGCCGTCGACGAGGGCGCTCTTACCTCGCACCGGATCATCGTCGTAGGCGTGATACCGGTACTCGACGTCGTCGCTGAAGAGCTCGGCTATGCGGTCCCGGTCATACGTCCTCCATGCCTCGATGTAACGCTCGAGCCACCCACCAACGCGTTGCCGATCCATTCAGATCCTCCCTCTCGAGCTCTGCGGCGGGCCGCAACCTCGACCATGTCGAGCTAGATCGCCCCTTTGGCGCCGGCGATGAGCTGGACGATCACCCTCGAGACCCGCGCCCGTCGCGGGCGGCCGGCGCCGGCCTCTCGAGCTCTTCGCCAGGTCTCTGCCTCCGCGGTCAGCTCGCCTATGTGCCGCTGCGTCATCTCGTACAGCACCGCAGGATGCATCCTTCCTCCTCTATCTGCTCCGATGCTCCACCCAGTCGTTGCCGTCTCGGCTGTCGACCCCGAACAGGGCCGCAAGGACGACGACGAGGCCGACAACGGCCACCGTGGCCGCGAGGCCGAAGAGCTCCATGATGCCTCCCTCCTACCGGTGAAACTCGTTTTGCCAGTAGCAACGTACCCCTGGGGGCCCTACTAGTCAAGTGCGTTTTGGTGGTAGGATCAGGGCCCTGTGGCCACCGATGAGCAGATCCGCGACATCCACGCCACCAGTCTTCACGGAGGGCACCTCGCCCTCGACTTCGTCAACACGGTCGACTGGCGGCTGGCCCCGCAGCGGGTCGACCTCCTGGCGGACCACGAGGTCATGACGCACTGGGCGCACAGGCTGGGCCTTATCTCCGCCCGAGTAACAAACGCTCTCGTGGCCCGGGCTCGGCGCCATCCGCGCAAGGCGCAGCAGGCGCTGGAGCGAGCCACGGAGATCCGTGAAGCTCTCTACCGCATCTTCACGGCCATCGCCGCGCACGAGACCGCCCGCCGCGACGATCTACAGGCGCTGAATGCAGTCTTCGCCGACGCCGTCAGTCACGGAGAGCTGGTCCCCACCGACCATGGCTTCGGATGGAGCTGGTCGAAGAGCGAGCCGTGGCACCGGGTCCTGTGGGCTGTCGGCGTGGCCGCGCTGGAGCTCTTGTCGTCCGGTGACCTCGCACGAGTCAAGCAATGCCACGATGATGGCTGCGGCTGGGTCTTCCTCGACATGAGCAAGAACGCCAGCCGGCGCTGGTGCAGCATGCAGGGCTGCGGCACGCGCGCCAAGATGCGCCGGCAGCAGCGAAAGAAGTCGGACTCGTTGCGGTAGAGGCCTCGGGGTGCAGATCGCGCAGCGATCGTCGACCCTTCCGCGGATCTGAACCCTGCCACTCTCAGCCCTCCCGTCGGCGGCTACTCCACGGGGATCTCCGCGAAGCGCCTCGAGACGTCGACGCCTCGACGCGCCTGGGCCGCCTTGCCGACCGCATAGATTACGAGCCCACTGAAGAAGATGACGACGTTCATCCAGATGAGGCCCGGGTGTCCGTTCAGGCCCGCGCTGGGATCGGTGAGAAACGTCCACGCCATGATGACCAAGGCCACCACCGAGACGGTCCCAACGATGCTCATCCACGGCACTCCGGCAACGCGCCCGTTGACGGGCGAAGCCTCGAAGACGTCGGGCAGCCGATATGGGAAGAGGATCGCGGCGAACGACACGACGATGAAGCCGAGGATGAACCCGAAGATGCCGACGAGGGTCGCGAAGTTGGGAACCCACACGAATGCCGCAAGCGCCGCTATCGAGCCCGCGCCCACGAGCATGAGGGCGTTGACCGGCGTGTGATAGCGAGGATGAACCTCCCCCAAGGCCTTGGGCATCAGTCCGTCGAGCGAGTACGCGAGGAAGTTGCGGCTTGCATTCGTGATCTGTCCAGGCAACCAGGTGTAGGACTGGAAGATGAACGTTGCCATGATCAGAAACGCAAGAAGAACATTGCCCGTGCCGAAGGCGGCGATCTGACTGAACAACAGTCCCTGGCTGGCGGCGAGCCTGCCGATCGTCCCGAGCCCGAGCGCCTTGTCGGCAAGGGCCAGCAATATCAGAAGCACAGCGGTAGAAAGTACGGCGGCGATCGGCATCGACCATAGTTGCAGGCGCGACGCCCTCTTGACCTCCCCACCGATATAGGCAGACGACTGATTGAACACGAGATTGATGTAGACCCACGTCCCCGCGAGCAGCGTCCATTTGAGGCTGAACGGACCCCCCGATGCGAAGCCGGCGCTCGCGGCCGACTCCCCCAACCCCCGCAGCGCGTCCTGGCCCAGACCTTGACCGAGATCGGCCACGATCCCACTCCTCGAACGCACGAGCCACACCAGCGCGATGAGCAGGAAGCTCAGCAGCGACACGAAGAAGAAGGCGTTCTGAAGCCGGAAGTACAGACGCATGCTCCGCGAGAAGACCGCCACGAGCGCGACGATCAGCCCGGTGCCGGCCAAAAACGTCCCCCAGTCGGACGCGAACCAGGTTCCCAGGTCCTGCATCCACTGCACACCGGCCATCTGGCCAACCGTCGAGAAGAAGGGGCCGAGGCCGAACTGGGCGAAGAACGCCGAGGGCACCCCCCCATAGATGAACCACCACACCGTGTTGTTCCAGCTCGACATCATTCCGAGAGCAGGATGAAGGACCCGGCTCACATAAACGTAGTCGCCGCCCGAGCGCGGCATGGCACTCGCGAAGAAGGCGAATACGAGGCTCGTGGGAATCACGAGAAGGAAGATCAGGAGGGCCGTCAGGTACAAGTTGGCGCCGGGATAGAACGCCGTGGAGAACAAGAATACGAGCGACGCCATGAGACCCAGGGACACGAAGTTCATGTTGTAAACGAGGACGTCGAGAGTGCCGGCCTCGCGAACCAACCCCGTGGCCTTGCGCTGGAACGTCTCAGAGCCCCTATTTTGTTCCGCCGGAACCGACCTGCTCATCCAACGACTCCTTTCTTCGTACGGTCACCCGCTCACTAGCTGGTACCCCTCGACGCGACCGCCGCTCACGTCAACCGTCACTCCGTCGAGCACGCCCTCTGCGTAGGCGCTGCCCGGATTGATGCACAAGCTCGCGCCGATCTCGACCGCTCCTCGTGACTCGTGGATGTGGCCGTGGAGCGAAAGTAGCGGTTGATGTCGCTCGATGAGCGTTCTCACCGCGGATGAGCCGACCGGAACCAGCTTGGGCTCGCCCCCTTCGGTCACCACGCGCAGATCGTCGGTCAACTCCGGCGCGAGATCGAGCGTCGAGTCAAACGGGGGACAGTGGAGGTTGAAGATCGCCGGTCGCTCAGGATCGAGCTCTACGGCGAGCTTCTCGAGACGCTCCAAGAGAGCCGCCTCGTCAAGCTCGCGGGGCGAATCCCAGGGGGTGGGGTTGGCCCATGCCGACGAGATCATGTCGATGCCGTCGAAACTCACGACGCGCCCCTCCACGCTCTTCACCGGTGCAGGTGCTCGATCCAAGACGTCGTCGATGTCCCACTCGTCGTCGTTGCCCGGCATGACGAAGCAGCGGACGTTCGAGCCTGCGAGCTTATCGCGCGCGATGCCCATCCAGCGCTCGAGCTCCGCGCTCATCGATCGCCTGAAGACGTCGTCTCGATGGCTCTCATCTTCCTGCAATCTATGAAACTCGTCCTCGCTGCAGCGGATCGGATAGAAGCCGTTGAGTCGTATGCGCCTCTCGAGCTCGGCGACCTTGTCCTCCCCTTTGGCCTTCTGTTCCTTGCCGAAGACGCGCCCGGTCCACACTTCCGGCTTACGTTCTACGAGCGGAACCATGACCTTGCCCGTGAGGTCACCGCCCATGATCAGTACATCCGCCCCGTAGAACGAAGCAGCGTTCACGAACTTGCGCCACAGCTTCTCTGAGCCGTGGACGTCGCTCGCATAGTAGAGGCGCATCAACCTTGGATCTCCTCTGGAAGCTCATACCAGCGGACGCGCTCGCCCACCTTGGCGCGCGCTCGCCACTTGAAGGATTTCGGCGACTCATCGACGCGGCGGCGAAGCTCTTCGGCGCGCCGCCGGACCGTGGCGGCGTCCGCAAAATGATCCAGGCGCGCGGCATAGGCGACGACCTTGTCGAGCGTTTCCATGGCGGTGCGCCACCACCCCCAATCGCGCGCGAGGACCGCCTCGATCCTCGCGGGGTCGATGCCGCGCGGGTCGAGGGGATGGTCGGCAAGTATCGCGACGGCGTCTTTGAGGTCCTTCTCGTTGGTCTCGACAACCTGGAGCTTGGTAAGGAGGAGGTCCGCCAGCGTGATGGTCCTGTCATCGATATCGAGGCGCCCAGAGAGGTCTAGCTCGTGGCTCATGGTCATGCGCTCGATAAAGACGTCGAGCTGCCGCTCGTTGACGGGATCCCAGAAATAGAGGCGCTGGTGGCCGTGGAGCTGGTTGAACTCCTTGTCGGGCACGTAGCCGAGAGATCCCAGCAGATCCGCTATGGGTCGCGCCTCGCCCGCTTGCCCGACGAGATCGAGGTCCTTGAAGTCGCGCGCCAGCGGGGGCCGGACGGCCGAGGGACAGCGCAGCCACACGGCGAGACCCCCCGTGACGCGCAGCACGATCTCGGCCTCCTCGGAGGCATCGAGCACTCGGATGACCTCCCGGCGCAGGTCGTCGTGCGGCGACGCGGCGCTCACCGGGCGGCCCACATCAGGATCCAAGCCCTTCCGGGTAACCGTTTGCCTGCCCCGACGATCTCAGCCTCCCAGGCCCGCGTTGGGACCGATTATTCAACAATCGCGTCCTCTCGTCCCACCCGGAGCCGCGCGTCCGAGCGCCGTGGGATGCTCGCTCCTCACCCTTGGGCGAGGAGGCCGAACCATGCGCGTTGCGAAGACCGTTGATCTTTCGCTGGTACTGGATCCGAACACCCAGGTCTATCCGGGAGACCCGAAGCCTCGCTTCAGCGTGGCGACCACGATCGCCGCCGAAGGCTACAACCTCCTGGCGCTCCGGCTCGGGTCCCAGAGCGGAACCCACGTCGACTCGCCGTATCACTTCCTGGACAGGGGCCCCGTCCTCGAACGCTGCGACCTCTCGTTCTTCATCGGGTCTGCGGTCGTGGCCGACGTACCCGGGCACGGCCCGCGGGAGCCGATCACCTGGAGCGAGCTCGAGCACTATGCCGGGGCGCTTGGTTCGGGGATCATCCTCGCCTTGCACACGGTTGGTCCGACGAGCACTACGGCACCGAACGCTATTTCGATCACCCTTTCCTCGCCGGGGAAGCGTGCAGCCGGCTGCTGGAGCTTGGGGTGCGGACCTTCCTCATCGATTGCATCAACCTGGATGAGACGGTGCTGGACGCAGCCGCCACGCCGAGCTTCCCCTGTCACGACCTCGTGGCGGCCGCGGGAGGCATCATCTCGGAGAACATCACGAATCTCGGCGCGATCGACTTCGAGGATCCGATCATCAGCATCCTTCCGCTACGCCTCGGAGGCGACGCAGACGGCGCGCCGTGTCGCGCCGTCGCCCTGAAGATCAGATAGACGCAACGACGGGGGTCACCCCCTGTGCTGCAGGGCCAGGAGCGAGAGCATCTCGTGGCACGCGCTCGCGGCCAGCCACGCCGTGATCCCGCTCTGGTCGTAGGTAGGAGCCACCTCCACGCAATCGAAGGCGCGAAAGCCGATGCCAGTGAGGGCTCGGAGAAACGCTAGCGCCTCTGCGCTGGTCGGTCCCCCGACCTCGGGCGTGCCGGTGCCGGGGGCGAAAGCGGGATCGACGAAGTCGATATCGAACGAGAGGAACGCCGGCGCGTCACCGACGCGCGCGCGGGCGCGCTCGCCGTACTCGTCGGGCGCCATGTGCTGTAGCTCCTGCCACTGGATCGCCTCGTATCCGAGCTCGCCGGGGGCCTGGATGTCCTCGATCCCGTACAGCGTCCCCCGCATCCCCGCCTGGATCGAACGCAACGGATCCACGAGCCCCTCCTCCACGGCGCGCCGGAACACCGTGCCGTGGAAGAAACGCGCCACCCCGTAATAGCGATCCCACACGTCGGCGTGCGCATCGAGGTGCACGAGCGCGAGCTTGCCGTGCGTCTTGGCTGCGGCCCGCAGCTCCGCGAGCACCATCGAGTGGTCGCCCCCGATGCACAGCGGCGTCACGCCCGCTTCATGCAGCGGCTCGAGGTAAGCCTGGATGCGAGCGAGCGTCTCCTCGTGGTAGCCGGGAACCGTCGGTGCGTCGCCATGGTCGACCATCGACAGATACCTGGTGACGTCGACGTCGAGGATCGGGTTGTACGGCCGCAGCAGGACCGAGGCGCTGCGGATCGCCTCGGGGCCGAAGCGCGCGCCGGAGCGATACGACACCGCGTCGTCTGTGGGGATGCCCACGATGGCAAGATCGACATCCTCGGTGGTCTCCACGTGCGGCAGGCGCATGAACGTGCGCGGCCCGGTATAGCGAGGGGTCTTGAATGAGTCCGCGGGTCCGTATCTCATCGCGCCGCAGCGTACTCAAGTGGAGGACGATGGTGCGACCAAGGCGCGGCACGCTCGAATGCTCTCGCCAGAGCCACGACGGTGAGGTCGTCGAAGCGTCGACCGACGATCTGCAGCCCCGTCGGCAGCCCGTTGGAATCCACGCCGCTCGGGACCGACGCCGCGGGGCACTGGCCGATGAAGTTGAAGGGACAGGTGAGGTCGAGCGCTACGTAGCCGCCCTCGGGTGTCTCGCCCCCGAAGGCCTCCTCGCTCGTATCGGCGAGGGGCACCGGGACCGCGAGCGTGGGGCACAGCAGGGCGTCGTGGCTCTCCAGGATCGAGCGCATGCGCTCCCATTGTCGGCTGCGCAGGTGCTCGATGCGCTTGAAGTCGACGGCCGACATGCTCATGCCGGACTCGATGATGCGCACGACCTCCGGGTCCATGAGCTCTCCATGCTCTTCGAGCTTGTCCCCGTAGGCCGCGGCGATCACCACCCGCCAGTAGGCGAACCAGGATTCGTGCACGTCGCGCGTCCAGCCGAGCTCGACAGGCTCAACGGTGGCGCCGAGCTCTTCGAAGGTTCGCGCCGCGCCCAGCGTGTTCGCCGCAACATCTGGATGGATGGCGATGTAGCCGAGATCCATGCTGAGCGCGAGGCGGGCGCCGGTCAGACCCAGGTCTGCGAGAGCCCGCATGTCGATCGCCGGCTCCAGAGACAGGGGGTCGCGCTCGTCGGGGCCCTGCATCACGTCGAGCATCAGGGCGCCGTCGTCGACCCCCCGAGCGAGCGGGCCCATGTGAAAGATCTGCTCGAAGTCGTTGGCCGTGATGTGCATCGGAACGCGCCCCAGCGACGGCTTGAGCCCGAAGATCCCGCAGCAGGACGCGGGGATGCGGATCGAGCCGCCCGCGTCGGAGCCCTCCGCCAGGGGCACCATGCCGGCGGCAACTGCACCCGCCGAGCCGCCCGAGCTGCCGCCGGGAGTGTGCTCCGGGTCCCAGGGGTTGCGCGACATGCCCCACAGCGGGCTGTAGGTGAAGCCGGCGTAGGCGAACTCGGGGGTCGTGGTCTTGCCGATCAGGATGCCGCCCGCGGCATGCAGCCGCTCGGCGACCGGAGGATCCTCCTCGGGAATCCAGTTCTCGAACGCATAGGAGCCGAGCGTGGTGCGCTTGCCCTTCGTGGGCGTGAAGTCCTTGAGCGCGTAGGGGATGCCGTGCAGCGGGGGCAGCTCACGCCCATCGACCACGGCCTGCTCGGCGCGCCGCGCGGCCTCGAGCGCCTCCTCCGGATACACGAAGCAGAAGAGGTTGAGCGCCGGATCGAGCGCCTCGATACGCTCGAGAAAGGCCCGGACGACCTCGACGGGCGAGATGTCGCGCGCGCGGATCAGCTCGGCAAGCTGCGTCGCCGGCATGAAGCAGAGATCCGTCTGCATCGTCTCTAACCTCTCTCCAGAGCGCGCGGATCTGCGCCCAGGTAGCGCAGGAGACTGCCGAAGATCGCGAACAGCGTGAAGACGGTGGCTGCAACGAGCAAGAACGTCACCGCAACCGCCGCGATCGTGGGCGTGAAGCCGTAACGCAGGCTGTTGAAGATCTTGATCGGCAAGGTTTCGATCGAGTAGCCCGCGACGAGGTAGGCGATGATGTACTCGTTGAGGCTCAGAACGAAGGCTGCGGCGTAGCCGGTGATCACCGACGGCAAGAGCAGAGGCAACGTGATCGTTCGGAATGTCATGCGCGGGTTTGCTCCGAGTGACTGGGCCGCCTCGGGCAATGACGGATCGAGATTCTCGAGGCCGACGGCGATCGTGATGAGCGGCAGCGTTGAGAAGAAGATCGCGTGGGCGATGATGACGTTCTCGATCTGGCCGATGTGGCCGGTAGCGTTCCAGAACACCAACGCACCGAGTGCGCTGATCACCGGCGGCAGCATGAAGGGCAGGATGCCCAGCGAGTACAGCACCGGCGCGAGGCGGATCCGATACGTGCGGAGCACATATCCAAGCGGCAACGCGATCAAGACGGCGAGCGCGGCGCTGGTCCCCGCCACGAACAGGCTCGTGATGATCGCATTGCGCCAGCCGGCGTCCGAAACCATCTCCCCGTACCAGGCCAGCGAGAGCCCCTCCGGCGGGAAGTCCATATAGCGGTTGGAGTTGAGCGACACGATCGCTACGACAAGCAACGGTGCGAGCAGGAACAGCACGACGCCCGCAGTCAGAGCGCGCCTCATCCAGATCACGAGGTCGCTCCCCTCGTGCGGCTCTCGATCACCGAGACGACCGCGATGAGCCCCAGGCTCACGACCGTAAGGAACATCGCCATCGCGGCGGCAAAGGGAACGTTGGCGTTGAAGGTCGCCTGGTCGGAGATGAACACCGACAGCGTCCAGTGTTCCGGGCGTCCGAGGATCGCCGCGATCAGGTAGCTCCCAAGCGTGAAGATGAACGCAAGCAGAAAGGCGGCGACGATGGAGGGGCGCCCGATCGGGATGACGACCGTGCGGAACGTGCGCCACGGCGACGCCCCGAGCGTCTGAGCCGCCTCCGTTATCTCGGGATCGAGGCGCGTGAGGGGTGGATACAACGTCAGGACGCAGAACGGGAATGCGATGTAGCTCAGCCCCAGCATCACGGCCCAGAAGCCGGGCGCGTAGGCGCGCGCCTCCTCCATCAGCCCCAGCCACACGAGGATGTTCGAGATGCCGGAGGCGCGCCCCAGCAGGACGGTCCACGAGAAGCCCACGATGACCTCCGAGAGGCTCAGCGAAGAAAGGATCAGCACCAGGAGCGTCACGTGCAGCCGCCGGCGCATGCGCGTTAGGAAATAGGTGAAGGGAAATCCGATCGCGACGCAGATCCCGGCGGCGAGCAATGACACGCCGAGAGAGAACGCCGTCCGCTCGAGGAACACCTCGCTGACCAAGCGCATGTAGTTGGCCGAGACGAAGGCAGTCTCGTAGAAACCGCCGGGTATGCGATGGTAGAAGGACGTGGCGAGCATCGCCACGAACGGCCCGAGGAAGAAGATCGTCAGCATGGCTACGGGAAGCGCAAGGACCGCATAGGTCGAGCGCGACGGCGCGCGCGCTCGCGTCATGGCCGCACGGGTACGCAGACTTGCGGCGGGAACACGACCGTGACATCGGTGCCCTGCTCGAGATGCCTCTCGCTCCGTCCCGGACTGTTGACGATGATGTTCTCGTCGAGGCCGCAGTCGACATACCACTGCGACAACTCTCCGAGGTCACGCTTGAACACGATTCTCCCCGGCAGCCGATTGGCTTCGGGCCCTTCGCGGCCGTCAAGCCGTGCGTCCTCGGGACGTATGGAGAGGAGGACCTCGGTCCCCTCGTCGATCGCCTCCTCGACGTGAAACGTGCGACCGGCGATGCGGACCTCGTTGTCGCTCACCCGCTCTCCCCCCAGCAGATTGGTCGTCCCTATGAAACGCGCCACGAACGCGGTGGCGGGCCGGCGATAGACCTCGAGCGGAGGTCCGACCTGTTCGACGCGTCCCTCGCGCATCACGACGACGACATCTGACATCGTCATCGCCTCTCTCTGGTCGTGGGTGACGACTATGGTCGTGATTCCGAGCTTCTGCTGCAGCAGTCTGAGCTCGACTTGTAGCTCCTCGCGCAGGTTGGCATCCAGGGCCGACAGGGGCTCGTCGAGCAGGAACAGCTTCGGCTCGAGCGCCAGAGCTCGAGCGGTTGCAACCCTCTGACGCTGACCGCCGGAGAGCTGAGACACGCGACGCGACGCAACGCCCTCGAGCGAGACGAGCGACAACAGCTCGTTCACGCGCCGGTCCATCACGGGTCGGTCGACGCCTCGGATCCTGAGCCCATAAGCCACGTTCTTCGCAACATCGAGGTGGGGGAACAGCGCGAGCGTCTGGAAGACCATCCCGATGTCGCGCGTATGTGGCGACTTGTCTGTGATGTCCTCATCGTGGAGATGGATGCGACCCTCGGTAGGCTTCTCGAGGCCGGCGATCATCCTCAGCAGCGTGGTCTTGCCACAACCCGACGGGCCGAGGAAAGAGATCAGCCGGCCCTCCGGAAGCTCGAGGTCGACCCCTGCGACCGCGACGGTGTCCCCGAAGCGCTTCACGACGCCGTCAAGCGTCAGGCCGGCACGCTGTTCCACCACTCGCTCAGCCGACTATCGCCTCGGTCCAGCGATCGTTGATCCAGTCCTCCCACTCGTCGTAGATGCGGAACTCCGGACGCAACGCTGCATCGGGCCCCGGACCGGAGAACGCTTTGTATTCCTTCTCGGAGAGATCCATGAACTCCTTGTCGACCGTGGGCGACGTGCCGAGGGTGCGCGCCAGCTCCGCCTGGACCTCGGGCTTGCACATGTAGTCGATGAACGCGAGGCAAGCGTTGAGGTTCTCGGTCGTGCGAGTGATCGCCCACAGCCCCGAGTCCAGGATCGCGCCCTCCTTGGGGAACACGCTGCGCAACGCCTCTCCTTGCGACGCGGCATATTCGGTGATGTCGTGATAGAACTGCCCGAGCGATACCTCGCCGGTGTTGAATGCCTGCTGTGCCTGCGCCTCGTCGCGGTACCAGAGCTTCACATTCGGCTTGACTTCCGCAAGCTTCGCCAAGACCTCCTGAACGCCTTCCTTGGTCTGCAAGATGTCATAGCCGTCGAAGAAGGACGCCGCCGTCACCTCGAGAAGGAAGGAGTTCCCCGGGTTCTTGAGCAATGCCAGCTCGTTGTTCCACTCCGGATCCCAGAACGCGGTCCACGAATCCGGGCTGTCCTCGACGCGATCGGTGTTCGACACGAGCGTGATGTACCAGGACACCGCTCCGACGCCGACGGCATCGCCGTCGTCGTTCTCGAACACGAAGCCGTCGGCCAGGTACTTGTTGTTGGGCACCTCGGAGATGTCGAAGCCGGCGAGCACGTTGCCCTTGATCGCCCTGCGCATCCCCACGGTGGAAAGCATCGAGACGTCGGCGGGGATGGCTCCGGCCTGAGACGCCTGCTGGAGTTGCACGACCCACTGCTCGGAGGTCGGCTCGGAGACCGACTCGACCTCGACGCCGGTCTCCTTGGTGAACTTCGGATACATCTTGCTGAAGTTCTCCTCGAAGAACCCGCCGTAGGTCCCGACCTTGATCGTGGATCCCTCGAGCGTGCCCTCCTCCGGCCCGCCCGCAGGCTCGACGTCCTCCCTCTCGGGAGCGCAGGCGGCCAGCACCCCCGGAAGGGTCAGGGCCGCACCGGCGATCTGGGCGCGGCGCAAGAACTCACGCCTGTCCATCGGTCCTCCGGTCACCACTCCCCCTTGGATCGGTCCCCACCGCATCCGCTCGTCATCCGCTCGTCGGCTCGCATCGCCAGCCTATCCTCGGCGGCACGCGGAGCCAAGTCTGCGTAGGCTGGGCCCAGGGTGATCCCGACGAGAGGTGATCCCGAGGAGACGAGAGGGCGGATGCAGGTCTCGCAGCGAGCGTCGTCGTTCACCGAGTCGGTGATCAGGGAGATGACGCGTCTCGCCATGGAGCACGACGCGATCAATCTCGCCCAGGGCTTCCCAGACTTCCCGGCACCGCAGGCGGTCAAGGACGCCGCTTGCCGGTCCGTGCAGGACGATGTCAACCAGTACGCGGTGACGTGGGGCGCGCCGGGCTTCCGACGCGCCCTGGCGGACAAGTACAGTCGCTTCTACGGGATGGACGTCGACGCCGATCTCAACGTCTGTGTGACCTGCGGCGCGACCGAGGCCATGATCGCTTCGATGCTGGCGATCATCAACCCGGGCGATGAGGTGATCGTCTTCGAGCCCTACTACGAGAACTACGGCCCCGACGCGATCCTCGCCGGCGCAGCTCCTTGCTACCTGTCGCTGCGACCGCCCGACTGGTCCTTCGACGAGAGCGAGCTACGCGCTGCGTTCTCGAACCGCACCCGCGGCATCATCATCAATACGCCCAACAATCCCACGGGGAAGGTCTTCACGCTGGAGGAACTCCAGGCGATCGCCGCGCTGTGCCAGCGTTATGGCGTTGTCGCTTTCACCGATGAGATCTACGAGCACATCGTCTACGGTGGAGCCCGCCACTTCCCGCTCGCGACCGTTTCGGGCATGGAGGACAGAACCGTGACGATCAGCGCGCTGTCGAAGTCATATTCGGTTACGGGATGGAGGGTCGGGTGGACGATAGCGTCCCCCGAGCTGACGAACGGGATAAGGACGGTGCACGACTTCCTGACCGTCGGGGCTCCGGCGCCGCTCCAAGAAGCCGGCATCGTCGCGGTGTCGTTGCCCGACGACTACTACGAAACCCTGGCGCACGAGTACCACGAGCGACGCGACATCACGATGGAAGCTCTACGGCGCGCCGAGCTCCCGGCGCCGGCGCCCAACGGGGCCTATTACGTGCTGGCAGACGTCACCCGCCTCGGCTTCGCCGACGACGTCGAAGCCGCCCACAGCCTCGTCCAGAAGCTCAAGGTCGCAGCCGTGCCCGGCTCTTCCTTCTATTCCGATCCCGAGAGGGGCCGGCACCTCCTCCGCTTCTCCTTCTCGAAGCGCCTCGATACGCTGCGCGCCGCCGCGGCCCGCCTCGCCGAGCTGTGACGCCGGCCCGGCCGTCCCGCGTGGGAGCGACCCTCTCGAGGTGGATCACCACGTCATTTACGGCCCTACTGACCGGCGTCTTGATCTTGTGGCCGGCACAGCGGGGCCCGGCCGTCGTCATGCGAAGGACCGTCGTGGGGCACTCGGTACAGGGGCGGAGCTTGCGGGCGATCAACATCGGGCCTCGCTCGCGTCCCACCAGGATCCTCGTCGTGGGATGCATCCACGGCAACGAGTGCGCGGGCAAGGCGATCCTCGAGAAGCTGCGCATGCGCTGGTCCCCTGAGCGCTTCGAGCTGTGGTTGATCGGAAGCATCAACCCGGACGGTGCCCGAGCACAGACACGTCAGAACGCGCGTGGGGTCGATCTGAACCGGAACTTCCGGGCTGTTTGGGAACTCATCGGAGCGCCGTGGGACACCTATCACTCCGGTAGCCGGCCATGGTCCGAGCCAGAGTCGCGCGCGGCGCGCCGCTTCATCCGCCGCCACCGGCCCGACATCACGATCTGGTACCACCAGCACATGGAGCTGGTGGCGAGGACGAGGCGCCACGTCCCCATACAGCGCCGCTACGCACGCCTGGTCGGGCTTCCGCTTGTGAGGCTCGGCCGCCTTCCCGGCACGGCGACGAGATGGCAGAATTGCCGCTTTCCTCGACACACGGCCTTCGTCGTCGAGCTGCCTTCCGGATCACTCAGCGATCGGACCGCGCGTCGACATGCCGGCGCGGTCGTCCAGATCGCGCGGACGTGGCGACGACGCCTCGCGCCCTGATGGCTCGAAGTCGCCGCGGTTGCAGGGACCGGCTCCCGCCGGGGAACGTAAACATGGACGCGCTCTTCCTATTGCTTGCATCGCTTATAGTCGCTGGACGAGCGAGCGCATCTACATCGGGCGGAGACGGAGATCGATGGAGGCTGCAGTACATCGTCTCTTGTTGTGCGCGGCTGCCGTTGCGAAACTGCCACGTAGCCACATCCACGCAAGGAGGCGCTGACCTATGGTGACCGACGAGAACGAGACCATCACCGCCGAGAGCAAGGAAGCCGGCCCCGATCGCCTCGAAGAAGAGACCGATTGGATGCGAGAGCTGGCCGTACATTACGAACAGCTACGGCGCGCATACCCTGGGGATGATCTGTGCATCGTCTTCGATATCGACGGCACGATCCTCGATCTTCGCCATCTCGTGGTCCATGCTCTGCTCTCCTACGACAGAGAGCATGGCACCGACTACTTCCGGGGGCTGGGCGTAGAAGACATAGGCGTGCACGAGAGTCGCATCGATCAGTTCCTCGCCGGCTTGACGCTGCCGGCTCCCGTACGGGAAGACATCCTGACCTGGTACGCCAAGAGCCTCTGGAGCCCCGAGGCGATCCTGGCGGGAAGTCAGCCCTACACCGGAGTGTTGTCCGTTATCCGATGGTTCCAGCTTCAACCGGCCACACATGTCGCCCTGAACACGGGCCGTCCGGAGGAGTTGCGGCAGCTGACGTTGCGCTCGCTCAACGCCGTCGGCCGCGAACATAGGGTGATGTTCGCGGATGACCTGCTGTGGATGAATCCCAGAGGCTGGGATCACGTTCTCGAATCGAAGGTTGAGGGTCTGCGTGCGCTCGAGGCGCGCAACCTCCGGCTGGTTGCCGTGATCGACAATGAGCCGGCCAACATCCGCGTCATGGCGGAGTCCGACGCCACCGGAGAGATCCTGTTCCTCCACGCGGACACCATCTTCGAATCCCAGCGTGAGCCGACGCCGCGAACGGTGACGGGCAAAACCTACGGTTTGGCCGGCCTCGTGTCCGAGCGAGACCTCAGCGAGCGCGTCCAGTTCATCTGGCATGGGATCAACGACGCCGCGAATCAGCGTCAGTTCTTGTCCTCGGGGATCCACTGGGCGGAATGCGACGTTCGAGTAGATCCTCTCGGCCGCCTGGTCTTGCGCCACGACTCGTTCCAAGAGACGCCGTGGACTCGGGCGGAGCATCCCTTTCTCCTCGAAGAGTGTCTGGGTGCACTCAGAAAGCATGATCGCGGGGTCGTGCTCGACATCAAAGAGGGAGACGATGTGCCCGAGCGCGTCCTCGCCACCGTGGCCTCGGTGGGCTTCGACGATTCCGAGCTCTGCTTCCTCGGATCGATCGAAACCCTCGGAGAGGAGGGCATGCGGCAGATCGCGCAGACGAGACCAGGCGCCACGCTGTCTTTCATGGCCGACTTCGTGGGACCACTTCTTCTGGCCGTGCCCACGCTGGCGAGACAGGTTCTCGATACGCTGCGAGAATGGGGCGTCAATCGCGTCGCCGTCGATTGGAGAACGACAACGCGCAAGCTCGACGTCCTCGACCGCTTTGAGGAGCAAGGATGGGACGTCAACGTGCACGGCGTGCCGGATCTAGAGTCGTTCCTCGAAGCAGCCTTGCTTCTCCCGAGCGCGGTCACTGCCGACTTCAACTTCCCCGATTGGCATTACTACGGTCGCGGCTCCGGCCAACGTCGCGCGTACCACCGCTACAAGCTCATCGGGTAAGTCGGAGCCGTGCTATTCGGGCGCGACGGTAGGTTCCGCCGGTGCCGCAGCTTCACGCGGTCATGACCACCGCTTCGACGTTCTCGAGCCGACGGCTACCGAGCCTCGCGCACGAAACCCATCATGCGTCGGCGAACAGTACGGCTTGGATCGGCGGAAGGCCGTTC
Source organism: Actinomycetota bacterium (assembly GCA_046262355.1). Lineage (GTDB taxonomy): Bacteria > Actinomycetota > CADDZG01 > CADDZG01 > WHSQ01 > DATADD01. The sequence continues at coordinate 25,788 of JBHEMX010000051.1, forward strand.
GCAGCCTCGTGCCACTCGCGTCCCGGCGTGGCGCGACGTGGCGAGGCCGGCGGCGGTCGAGGCGAGCATCACGCCCGGAGCTGCAGCGACCGTGATCACCTCGTGAATGTCGCAGTGGATGTCGATCGGTGCCCGCCAGAAGGCCGCCGTCCACTGCCAAGAGGCAGTTGTGGATCCAAGGGCGTTCACGTGCTCGCCCTCCAGCGTCACCCGGCGCCGGCGCCCGAATACGTGCAACCCGTCGGCCGTTGCAGCTACCACTGCGCTCACATCCTCACCTCATGCGCCAGAATACGGTTCGTAGGCGACCCGCGACATCCGCAAACCGTTGAGGCGCGTCGCCGGGGATCCCGGCGGACCTGTCGCCACATCACGGTCGCCGGCGCGCGTGATGCATAGTTAGGGCTTCAAGCGAGACGAGCGGGAGGCATCATGGAGAAGCGAAGGTTGGGTCGCCTCGGTCACATGAGTAGCGTGCTGATCTTCGGAGGAGCCTCTCTGGCCGACGTCGAGAGGGCCGAGGCAGACAGATCGATCGCGCTGGCGCTCGAGAGCGGCATCAACCACTTCGACACCTCCGACGACTACGGAGACTCCGAGATACATCTCGGCAGATGGATGCCACGGATCCGCAGCGAGGTCTTTCTCTCCACGAAGACCACGGAACGTGACGCGCCGGACGCCGCTCGAACGATCCGTCGCTCGCTCGAGCGACTACAGGTGAACGAGATCGACCTTCTACAGATCCACGCGATCGGGGACCTCGAAGAGCTGGACCGAGTCACGCGCTCGGGAGGAGCCTTGGAGGCCGCGATCGCGGCCCGCGACGAAGGACTGGTGAAAGGCATCGGGATCACCGGGCACGGCGTACACGTCACCGCCACCCATCTCGAAGCTCTCAGGCGCTTTCCCTTCGACACCATCCTTACCCCCTACAGCTGGCGGCTGTGGCAGGAACAGAGCTTCCGCCGCGACTTCGAGGCGCTGTGCGCCGAGGTGCGGACCGCGGACGTCGGGATGATGCTGATCAAGTACATGGCCCGCAACCTGTGGAGGGACAACGAGGATCCTCGCTACGCCACCTGGTACGAGCCGCTCGAGGAACAGCGTCTGATCGATGCCGCCGTGGCCTTCGCGCTCCGGCGCCAAGAGGCAACGGGGATCTGCACCGCGGGCGATGTGCGTCTGCTCCCGAAGGTGATCGAGGCCCGGCATCGCGTCGACTCCATGACCATGGCAGACATCGATGCCACCTTGTCGACCGTCGAGGAGCTCGAGTCGCCGTTCGTGCCCTCGGCGGGACGCTCGACGCCAGAATGGCTGTGATCGCCTAGGCGACGCGAAGCCTCGGGACCGGCCGTGACGCCCTCGGAGCTCAACGAGATGTTCGCCTCGGGGGCGGTTCCGAGGCCGATGCCGGACGGGTTCCTGTCGGGTCGCGTCGAGTCCTTCACGATGAACGACGTCGCCGACCCGCTCTTCCGTGGCATCGCGCGCCTCTATATGCCGTGGATCGGAAAGACCTTCGACGCAGCTTCGTCGCGCGGCGTGAACGTCCTCGCAAGGTCCGCACAGCTTCCGATGAGGTTGGCGTGGCCGTCGTATCTGCCGCAGCGGATCCTCGCCGATCGCATCGAGGCCTTTCCCTTCACGATGCGCGTTGCTCCCGGAACGCTCGACCCCGATGTCGAGGTGCTCCAGGTCGACTACGACCTCGAAGCCAACCCCAGCTTCATCGTGCGTCGCATCCTCGACGAGTTCGTACAGGTCGACGACACGCTGTACCTCGGCAAGGTGCTGCTGCGGTGGCGCTCTACGTTCCACCCTCTAGGGTTCGTCTCCCTCGCGACGGCGGGGCAGGAGACCTCCGGTTAGCCGCTCGAGCGGAGCGCCGGCAGGTTGGGCGCTGAGGACCCCTCGGCTCCGCTCCCAGAGGGACGTCCTCGAGCAGTTGAAAGGTGGACTCGGTGCCCATGGATGGATCAGGGAGACTCGGGGAAGGGAGAACATGTCGCTTCCACCGGTCCGGTTCCCTCAAGTTGACTAGTAATAAAGAGGGAACTATCCCTTTGAGGGCAGTACGGGATCTTCGAACGACAGCCGCGTAATATGGGGGGGTGGTGTTGGACTGTTGGGGTGTGGTACCGTCGTCAATCATGGAGATTGAGGAAGCCCTTCGGGCGGCACAGGCAGAGTTAGCAAAAGCCCAAGAAGCTGTAGAGCGCATCCCCGCTCTCGAAGCTGAGGTCAAGGGACTCCGGCTGGCGTTGGCTCGGAATGGCGGGCCAGCGTTCGACTGGTCCCCCGATCACGATGAACCGACATCGCCGATAGAGGCGTGGGATTCGATGTCGCGAGGAAAAGCGATCTTGCGACTGTTGGGAGATACAGAAGAACCGATGTCCCCCGCCGATATCTCAGATCAATTAGCCAAGCTGGGGCGGCCGAACGACTCGCCTCACTACGTCTCCGCCGTTCTTTCTCGGCTCAAGAAGACGGGAAAGGTCAAATCGGGAGGTTACGGAAAGTGGAAGGTGGTGGTCGGTGAGTAGGCCGGGGACCGCGCTGCAAGTGCTCCTTGCGTAGGTCCGTGACTGTGTCCTCGGGGGCGGCTGCTTCTGGGGGGTGTTTTCCTCGCTTGTTCCAGCAAGCGAACCCCCCAGAGGCGGCCCATACCGTATGACGCTTACATTCTAAGGCAAGTGGTCGCGAGTAGCAACCAATCCCCCCTCTAGTTAAGCGGCTGCTTTACAGCCAGAAAGGATCTCTTCTTTGAGCGGCACCTTCTACACATACGAAGACAGGAGTGGTTACTACCGTTGGTATTTGAAGGACACAAACGGTAGGAAGATTGCTGATTCGGGCGAGGGGTACGCATCCCGCTACAACTGCGAGCGGGCCGTGCGGAACGTCATATCGACCTGCCGCGGAAACGTTCAGGTGGTCAACGGCTAGTTAGGTGGAGGTCTTTTGTAGCCCCAGGCCACAGGAGGCACAGACGACATCGACCGTGAATAGCGGGCGGTTCAGTTCGCCCGCTATTCCGGTCAGTCGTTCTGAGTAGATGTCACCCTCGACAAGTTCCCCCTTGCAGTCCATGCAACGAAACCCCCAGGGCCACTCTGTGTCATGAACAACATGGTGCTGACTAATCATGCTCTCTCCTCACTCGGAGGACTAATATGGACGATATGCCGAAACAATCAGACGACCTAAGCAGAGAAGACGAGCCCTCTCAGAAGACTGAGAAGGGCCTAGAGATTCCCGTCCCAAAGCGAGAGGCTTTTGAGCGGTTCCTTGAAGGGGTCAAGAAGAAATCCCCGACGAAACCGACAAAATCTCCGCCGAAGGCGACTTAGCCTCCGTCTCGGTCGCTCTCGACAAGCTGTTCCACTGAAGGGCGGGCATCGGAAGGGCGAGCCTTTGGTAACGGAACATCGGCAACAAGCTGACCCGAAGCGGCTGGCGTCACCAGGTCCGAGGTGTCTTTCAGCAGGTCCGCTACTTCGACAAGTTCAATCTCTAGATTCTCTGCCGACTTAACTCGGGCCGCTTCTTCGTAGGCACCCTTCGTAAAGCTGAACGCCACGATGTAGCCTTTTGTACGTTTCTCTCGTTTGATGGCTGTCTCGAAGTTGTCTACGATGTTGCGGCCGACGCGCTCCGACTGTTTGACCTGGATCGGTTCATGGAGCATGAAGGAATAGCCGTCTATTCCCATATCGCCAGACTTCCTACTGGAATGAGTGCCGTTGAATCGCTGAACCACCCAGTTCTGAAACTCGAAGGGTTTGAGAGATCTCAATTGTTCCTCAGTGACCGGCATCCCGACCAACTTGATGTCCTTGCTGAGAACCCCGGCCTTTTGAAGCCGCCGCTTCATCAATTCCACGGCCGTGGGACTAATGTCTATCCCAACCCATTGACGCCCGAGCCGCTGAGCCGCAACAAGTGTTGTGCCGCATCCGCAGAATGGATCGAGTACAATTTCCCCTGAGCGGCTTCCGGCCGCGATGATGCGTTCAAGCAACCGTTCTGGCTTCTGCGTCGGATAGCCACGCCGTTCCGGATCCTTTTGATGAAGGTGGCTGATACCTAGCCACACATCAGCCGGTAGAGCAGGGTCGTCATCGTAATACTTGTAAACCTTGCCTCCCGATGTGATCGACCGGAAGACTCGCCCGTCCTTATCGACTTCCTTCTTCAAATTGTTCCACTTCGCAAGTTCCTGACCACACTCCTGACACTGATTTCTCGGAACAGAGACGGCTTCGGCGTTAAAGGTCCAATTCGGTCCCTTGCTGTACCAGAAGATTGTGTCGTGCTTTCGGGGATAAAAGTTGGTTGATCGGCCACCGCTGCCGTAATGCCAAACAATTTCATTTCGAAAGCGGTTATCCCCGAATATGTCATCCATCATCACCTTGAGATAATGGCTTGCGTGCCAGTCGCAGTGCAGATACAGCGACCCGGTGCGCTTCAAGACACGGTGCATCTCCATGACGCGCTCGCGCATCCAGTCAATATAGACGTAGATTCCGCCCTCCCACCGATCCTCGAATGAACGAATCTCCGCTTCATCTCCCCAGATAACCTCGTAATGGCGATTTGAGAAGAACGGTGGGTCTAGGTAGATAAGGTCGATGCATTCAGCCGGAAACTGAGCGAGCCGCTCTAGGTTGTCGTCCCGGTAAATGATGCCGGTTTCGAGATAGCTGACAGGTGGCACCTGTTTACTGTCCCGGCGTCTTCTCGATCCGATCCACGAAGGCATTGAACATGCCGCGTCCGCCAACGTCGCGGTTGTTGTAGCGGAAGGCGTACTCGTCTAAGTACGACTGAAGGTGCTTGGTCGAAACTGAGTGGTAGGTGCCACCGATGCCGCGCTTCAGCAATGAGAAGAAGCCCTCAATGGTGTTCGTGTGAACATCTCCGCTCACCCAAACCTTCTGGGAATGCGGGATGCGGTGGTGCTGGTAGCCCATCTTGGTTAGGTCGCCGTAGGCGCGGTAGTCGTCGGTGTAGACGATGGACTCGGGAAGCACCTTTGTCTCCACGTTGGGAAGCAGCGCCGGTCCACCAGTGCCACCGACGACCTTTGCTGACACCTTCCCGGCCTGTCCTTGACGCGACCGCTGAGCCATTCCTAGGACGGGGGTCTTGTCGGTTCCGCGTCCAGCTTGAACACCACGCGCCCTGCTACGTCCAGCGGAACGCCACTTGGCCTGACCACCGACGTAAGCTTCATCAATCTCGACAGCCCCATCGAAAAGCCCATCGTCCTGAGCGAGCAGGGAGCGAATCTTGTTGAACATGCGCCACGCGGTCTTGTAAGTGACACCAAGCTCCCGCTCTAGCTGCTTAGCGGATATGCCGCATCGAGTGCTGGCCATGAGGTAGATGCCGTAGAACCAGAGCTTCAGAGACGTAGCGGAACCCTCGAAGATCGTTCCCTTGAGTGGGTGTTCGTGGTGGCCGCAGTACTGACAGGCATATGAGGGACGTTTGGCCTCGCGATGGTGCTTAGTGACCTTCTTGCAGGTTGGGCAGTAGATGCCGTCCGGGTACAGCGTCGCGACGAGGTAATCGAGGCACGCAGCGTCGTCGGGGAACTCCTGGTCGAACTCGAAGATCGTGTAGCGAGACTCCGAGGCGGTCGACCTTCTCGGGGCGTTGCGGTTGGCTTTGGACATGCCATAAGGGTAGCAGATGGCAGTACTGCCGTCAAGGGGATAGTTCCCAATAGAACTAGTTACTCTTCCGGGGCGGACGTCCAGCTAGGCGGCTGGGGGCGCTCTCAGCTCGGGGGGTAATACATGAGTTCCTTCTTCATGCCCGATCGGCGTCGGGCTCTCGTCGCGGTTCCCGTACTCACGATCGCGTTGTTGTCATGGCAAGGCGTTGCCTTAGCCGAAGAACCTTCGGTCGCGCCCGATGTCGTTGACACAGTCGGCGCGGAGGTCCAGACGGTTCCGGAACCCGAGGGTGCTGACTCGGTCTCGGTCCCAGAAGACGCCGCATCCGAGGCCGCCGCCGGAAGCGGCGCAGTCGTCCCGGAGGCGGCCGGTGCTCTGGACCCGACCGAGCCATCCGAAAGCGCGGAGCAAGCCGCCGCTCCGGTGACAGAGACGCTGGGGTCGCAAGAGGCGGCGAGCGACGAAGCCGCTGCGCCGGTCCAGGAGGCCGCCGAAGAGACCGCGCGCGTCGCCACCGATACGATCGCTGCCGCCGAAGAGACCGTCAAGGTCGCGAGCGATGCCATCCAAGAGACCTCCGACGAGGCAACAGGGACCGCGGTCGCGGCCGGTACCACCGAAGAGGCCGCGCGGGTTGCGAGCCATGCGACCGATGCTGCCGCAGAGACCGTCAGGGCCGCGAGCGATGCGACCGATGCCGCCGAAGAGACCGTCAAGGTCGCGAGCGATGCCATCCAAGAGACCTCCGACGAGGCAACAGGGACCGCGGGCGCGGCCGGCGACACGCTCGGCAGTTCCGTGCCGGAGGCGTCGGATGTGGAGCATCGCATCGCCGACGAGACGGTGGAGGTGATCGCCACGGTCGAGCGCTCGGCCGGCGAGGCCGCCCCACCCGTGGGCGCGACCGTCGAGCCAACGGTCCGAGGCACGGCCACATCGCCGACGCAGCCGGCCGCGGACCACTTGGCTTCCGTACGCAGCGCGTCGGGGGCCGAGTATGCGGGCGCGCCGACGAGCGAGGTGGCGCAGGCCGTGAGCGATGGGGCAGGAGGCAACTCGCCTGCCCCGATGCAGGAAGTGCCCCTGCCGAACGAGACCGCCCACACGTCCATGCTCGGTTCATCCGTGCAGGCCGAGATGTATCTCTCGGCGTGGCTCACCCCCTCCGGCATGGAGGAGCTCGACCCGATCCGGTCCGGCGTAGAGGAGCTCGACCCGATCCGGTCCGGGGTCGAGGACGGCAGCGCTGCTCCGTGGGTAACGGGTGGATCGGTGGGGCCGGCGGACTCGAGCTCCGGCGGCTCCTCGAGCGTGGCGGCCGCGGCGACGCAGTCGGGGCTCTCAGAGCCAACCGGCTCGGGTTCGACGACGTCCACGGGACGCGACGCCGGTACCACGCAGACCGCCGCGGCGTTCGTCCGACGGGACCTATTGGAACCGGTACGGATGCTCGTCCCCGAGGCTCAGATGGCGCCGGCGACCGCCGGCACCGACGAGCTCCAGGATCCCTTCTTCGGGTGGTCGCCTGGGTGGCTTCCGTTCACCGGAGCCGTGCTGCTGGTGCCGCTGCTGGGCGCCGCGTTGCTTCTCATGTCGAGCGGAGGAGTCCTGCAGCGGTTCGGGAGGCGCGTGCAGCTTGGCTGAAGCGCCCCAGATGAAGAAGGACAGCGAGGTGCCGGCGCCAGAGGAAGCGCCGGGCGTTGCGGAGCAAGCCTTCGAGCAGGCGCTAAGACGGGTTGAGGAGATGCGCCGAGCCCTGGACCAGGGTTCACCCTCCCCGGCCGAGGCCGGCGGCGGCGGGCGGTCCGCAGGCCGGGTGCTGTTCCGAGCGGGCGCATCGTTGGCGTTGCTGGTGGCGCTCGGACTTGCCGCCAAGACGGCGACCGGGGGAGCGGGTCCCGACGGCGGCCCGCAGAGGGCGTCTGCCTCGGCGCACGCCTCCGAGCGAGCGGCCGGCGCTACGCCCGCGGCGCCCACGGTCACGCACTCCAGAGCCCCCGGAGACAAGGGGAAGGTTGAAACAGCCGCTGCGATGAGCCGCCACGTCAACGAGGCCGGCGGCTACAGCTTCCTGTATCCGAGGGGATGGAAGCTCGAGCGCGCGGGCGAGGTCTCCAGGGTGCGAAGCCCCGGGGGACACCTGATCGTGTCGTTCGGCTTGGGGCCCGTCGGACTTCCCGCGAGCTACGACGGGTTCGCCTCCCTGCTCGTCGACTCATATCAAGAGGTGCGCCTCGCGGAGGTCACTCCGACCTACGTCGGTCGCCACAGATCGCTCTCCGTCCGAGGCTCCGCCGTCGATGGCACCGGCCGCCCGTTGAGCTTTCGCGCCATGCTCGTCGAACGGGGTGATCAGCGCTCGATCGGAGCCTTCGCCGCGAGCGACTCTGGCAACCTAGATGCCCGGGTGCATGCGGTCCTGCGCTCTCTGCGAGGGGGCGTTTAAGCAGGGTCGCCCTCGAGGTCAAGGCGCGAGCCCCTGATCAGAACCCGGGGCCTCAGTCCTTCTTGATCTTCACGTTCGGAACGCCGCCTATGTGAAGGTCGACCCCGACCAGCACCAGCGGCCACAGCACCACGGCCAGCACGGCCGACAGCACCGCCGAAAGATCGTTGAGATTCCCCAGATAGTTGTTGTTGCTCGCAACGACGAGTCCGACCGCCAGATAGACGAGCATTATCAGCAAACGAAACATCTCAGCCCCCTGTGGACGAAACGCTGGTGCACGACGCCTCTCAACAGGCTACTCGACGGCCCCGCGGGTACGCTCGTCATGCGAATGCGGCCCTCCACGCACGCGGGATCGCTGAGCGGGTGCCTCGAGGCGCCCATCGGCGACAAACTCTGCCAGCTCGGACACGGCCGACGCCACGGCGTCGGCGGAGCTCAGGTCCCTCGGGAGCGTCGGGTTCGGCATGTAGGGCATTGACGACCAGAACGTTACGAGTGCGATCAACCGAGGCGTCGAGGCGGCCGATGAGCCGGTCGCCGTGGAGGATCGGAAGAGCGTAGAAGCCGAACCTGCGCCGGTCCTTCGGCACATATATCTCGATGCGATAGCGGAACCCGAAGATCGTCTCGGTGCGTTGACGGTCAGATGAGATTGTCGAACGGCGATAACAGTGTGGTGCGAGGGCGCCAAGCTTCATGATCGACGGCATCGATGAGCTCGAGTCGATCGCGCTGCACGTACCAGCTGCCGGGGAGGTGGCCGTCTGAACCTCGTACCCGTACTGGCCTGATAACGCCTCGCCGCTCGAGATTGGGAATAATCTCTGAAAGGCCGGATAGGAACCGCGGGTGAAGTGCTCGGTGATGTGACGAGGGGTCCCAACGCCCAGGCAACGCAGGGCGATCTCTGCAGATCGGCTCACGACCCGACGCGGCGCCATCGATCGCCGGGGTGTCCACTCGGGCAGCCATCGGTCCATGAGATGCCACAGCCGCTCCTGTCCAACCCGGCCGGCGACTACTACCCTGCCCATCGCCCAGAGAAACTCGAGCATGCGCGAGATGTTGCGCGCCGCCGTCCAACCGGTGGACGGCCAGGGCACAACCGAGCGGTCTTCGAGGTCGCGCATGCGCAGCGGCCCGCGTTGTCGCAGTTCGCGAAGTATGTGGTCGCGCAGAGCGCGGTTCACAGCGATCCAGTCCCGCACCCTCCTGCCCCATCCCGTGGCCGGATCGAAGGCCCTCCGCATGTGATAGCGGAACAGGGGGAAATCCTCGGTGAGCACCATCGAAGCCGCATGCGCCCAGTAGTGAAAGAGGAACTTATCCTCCCACTGCAACCGATCGAGCAAGGTGGCGTCGAAGGTCCCGACCCTGCTGCGCAACACCAGCAACTGGGTGCGTGCCACGGCGTTCGTGGGATCGACCTGGATACAGCGGATAGCGCGCGCGATTTCGACGAGCCCGCCTAGATCGGGACGAGGCTTCAATCCTGCCAGTCGTTGTGACACGACGGCCAGACGTCTCGCCTGGGTCAGGGAAAGCTCGATGGGTGCCGACGGCATCAAGCGCCGCTTCCCTCTGTGGGGGCGGGGGTTGGTTCAGGATCCACACGAGAACATGCGAGAGCCGTGGCAGATGAGCATCTACCACGGCTCTGCAAAGCTGATCCTCGGTGCTAGATCGACTTCACGCTGGTTGCCTCCGGGCCCTTTGCCCCGGCGCGCGGCTCGAACTCCACCTTCGCGCCCTCGGCCAGACTCTTGTAGCCCTCGGCATCGATGTTGGTGTGGTGCACGAAGAGATCCTTCGCGCCGTCGTCAGGGGTGATGAAGCCGTAACCCTTGTCGTCGTTGAACCACTTCACTGTTCCGGTTGCCATGAAAAACACCTCCCTTACTGCACTCACGAACGAGGCAAGGAAGGCGCTTTGGGCCACCGCACTCACGTTCAGACTCGCGCCAGCATACCGCGTCGGACGTAGGTTGCCTCACCGCGCCGGGGCCCGGTTGACTATCCTCTACCAGCGGCCCTGTGGAGATGATTCCGTGAGGGCTGTGACGGCTCGAGCAACCGGCCTGAGAGGAGGGTTCCTGGCCGTGGCGCTGCCCCAGCTACTGGCGGGTCCCATCCTTCGCCGGACGGAAGCGAAACGGATCTCGATCTGGGTCGCGACCACCGCCTCGGTGCGGCCGAGTGCCGAGATCCTTCGCTTCGTCGACGGCCCTTACTCCGCCCCGGTTCCGATCGCTGCGGCCGGTGCGCGCAGCGCTGCACTGGGCAAGAACCTTTCCGTTCACCTCATCACAATCACTCCCGAAGAGGGCGCCTTCCCCACCGACGAGCTGCTCGCCTACGACGTCGAGCTCAGGGATGGCGAGGGAGCCTCGGACGGACATCGCCTCGAGAGCCTCGGGCTGCTGCGAGGATCCACACCGCTGTCCTACGGAAGCTTCCCTCTGCCTACGTTCTATGTACGCGAGCGGGCCCCCGCGCTCAGGGTCATGCACGGCTCCTGCAGGCTGCTCCACGGCGGGGGCGAGGATTCGTTCCTTGCCGCCGACGAGGTGATCGCACGCAGCGCACATGACATCGCCCAGCGACCGAGCGCCATCTTCCTGACCGGAGACCAGATCTACGCCGATGACGTCGGGGGGCCGATCATCGGACACCTCAGGCGCCTGGCGACGACGCTTGTCGGCGCCGAGGACGAGACATCCGTACCGGGGATCGGGTCCTTGGCCGACGTGGGTGTCGATGACCGTGGGAACCTCGTCCTCGATCAAGCGAGGTTCACGTCGGCGCGGCCACAGAACCACCTCATGAGCTTCGGCGAGTTCGCCGCCATGTACATCACGGCGTGGAACGAGGCCGTATGGCCGTCCTCGTTCGCCTCGGCAACCGAGGTGCTCTCGACCACGAGGTCGCGCTTCGCCGATGCGCGCGCCGCAAGGAGATACGAGAGGCAGCGAAGATATCTTGAGGCCGCCCGCGGCGCCTTGCCCGCTGTACGCCGGGTCATCGCGAACACTCCTACGTACACGAACTTCGACGACCACGACACGACGGACGACTGGAACCTCACGCAGGCATGGCGCGATGGTGTATGGAAGAGCCCCACTGGACGTCGGATAGTGGCCAACGCACTGGCTGCCTACTGGGCGTTCCAGGGCTGGGGGAACGATCCGGATGCCTACGACGACTCTTTCATCGCCACCATCACCGGGTTCCTCACGGGCGATCCGAGCGACCGGGGAGACTCTTTCGACCATGCGCTGTGGTCATTCGATCGCTGGAGCTACTTCGCCCCCACCAATCCGCCGGCGATCGTCATCGACACGCGCACACAACGCGACTACGACAGTCCCGACGGAGGAGCGCGCCTGCTTGGCAGACGAGCTAGAGGGCACGTCATCGAGCTCATGTCGAAGTCGCGATACCGGCGGGAAGACCCTCTTATCGTGGTATCCGCCGTTCCGGTATTCGGCTTCGAGCTGCAGGAGCGGCGACAAAAATATCTCGTCGACAGACTGGGACCTTACGAGATCGATTTCGAAGCGTGGCACTCGAACCTGCGCGGGCTCGTCGACTTCATGCAGATGCTCGTTGAGGACATCGACCCGTCTTCGTGCATCATGCTCTCGGGCGATGTCCACTACGGCGTCAACGCACGCGCGTCGTTCGTTATAGAAGACAAGACGCTGCTGTTCACTCAACTCGTCAGTAGCGGGCAGAAACATGCAGGCACGGCGGCCAAGACGGCTCTCAACACGCTCGGTCGGCTTCTCAAGACGAAGCACACCCGGCTCGGGTGGGATCGGCCGCCCGACTGCAAACGCCAGAACAACGTCGCCGATCGCATCATGTTGCGGGCCGTCAACACAGATGAGTGGGCGGACGACTCCCCGGTGTTCCTCGCCCCGAGAGACGTCAAGCTCCTAGGCATCAAGCAACCCCCCGACTTCCGTGAGTGCCGGATCTACGTGCGGCCGCAAGGCCGTAACCCCTCCATACTCGTCGGAGAGAACAACATGGGGTTCGTTTCTCTGGAGGACGATCAGGTGACGCACCGTCTACTCGCGCGCGCGAAAGACCGCACCCGAGAACACGTCGCTAAGATCAAGCTCAATCTCGAAGGCCTTGACTGAGGCCGGTGTGATCGTCCCGTCGATCGTCACCGACCGGTTGGAGCTCGTGTCGATGCCGCCGGAGTTCATCGAGACGGCGCTTGATGGAGACCAAGCACCCACCGGTCTCCGGCTGCAACTGCCTTTGGGGTGGGTCCAAGAAGAGGAGTGTCTCCTTCGCCTCCGGCTGGCCGAGATGCACGAGGATCCCTCCCTCCAGCCGTGGCTTCTGAGGGCGATCGTGGTGCGCGACGGCAACCGAGAGATGGTGGGCCATATCGGCTTCCACGGACCTCCCAACGACGCCAAGGCGCTAGAGATCGGCTACGCGGTGTTCCCCGGATACCGCCGCCGGGGTATCGCGATCGAAGCCGTCGAGGGCATGCTCCGATGGGCCGGTGGCGAGCACCTCATCGAGCGCTTCATCGCGTCGGTGTCCCCCACCAACGTTGCATCGCTCGCTCTCGTGCGGAAACTGGGCTTCGCGCAGGTAGGGAGGCAGTGGGACGAGCGCGACGGCGAAGAGCTCGTCTTCGAGCTCGTCAGGAGTCGATGAGCCTTCTCCCGTCGACGTCCTGCCGGATGCCGACGAACCGACATCGTCGTGCACGAAGCTGTTGCGGATCTTGTAGGCGGTGGCCGGCTTCACGCCGCCCGAGCAGCGCACTGCTACGTCGGCCGCCAGAACGGTCCGGTCAGCCCGCATTCACTGAAGACCTCGTGCGCCTCTTCGGGCGTGCGACGACGCCAGTCGGCGTCCAGCCGGGTCGAGTACCAGATGCGCGCGAGCCGCCATTGTTGCTGCAGGGACATGGTCGCTCCGCGTGCGATGGAGCGGGCTCCTGCCCATCGATCGATGTGCCCCTCCGACCGGAAGTGAAGCATCTGCGATCAGGTGAACCCGATGTCGTCCCACCAGCGCGCCGCCGGCACGGCGTAGTGAACGACGCCGTCGCCCTTGGTCACCTCGCCGTCGCGCACCTCCACCTCCAGCAGCTCCCCACAGTCCGGACAGAGACTGGACACCGTTCCGTCCGATCCGAGCATCGCGAGGATCCCGAGCGCGTCCCAGATGCAGATCCCCCACCATCGTCGTCCATCCGTGGCCACCGAGAAGGGTGAGGGCAGGGCGGACAGAGGGTTCGCCAACCATATGTACGAGGTGCCGGGAGCGAGGACGAGGACGTGCGCCTCCGCCAGTCGATGGAGCGCTCGTTCGATTTCCTCCGACGATGCTCCCACGGCTGTGGCTATCTCGATCGGCATCGGGGGACGCCCATGCTCGACGAAGAGGCGATAGACCTCGACGCGCACATCGTTGTCGGACGTTGGGGACCGCATCGTTCTCCCCCTTGTCATTCGGACCCTCGCTACTCCCCTACGCTTGGTAGTCCGTCGCGAGGGTAACGGCCGGCATCGAAAGCGTTCCTGCGCGTCGAGGCAGGGCTAGAGTCCAAGCGTACCTGGAGGTATGTGAGGGACGAGGAGCACAGGCACCGGTGATGCAGGGCGCTCGGATGCGTCGTGACTCACGCGGTGGGGAATCGGTCAGGCGCGGGGTCGCAGCACAAAGGTGTGAACCCGCCCGTTCGACGAGGCGAGAGGAGCACTGGAGAGATGTGTCGCAGCATCAAGACCCTTCGCAACATGAACGAGCCGGCCTCGGATGAGGACGTGCGCGCGGCCGCGCTCCAGTTCGTCCGCAAGGTGAGCGGCTACCGTCGCCCCTCGCGGCGCAACGAGGCGGCCTTCGATACGGCCGTGCACGAGATAGCCGAGGCATCCCGGCGGCTGTTGGACTCTCTCGGAGCCGCCGCCGGCTCTGCAAGATGACGGGTTAGGCCAGCCTCTCCAGCACGCTTCCATCTTCGGCGATGGCAAAGGCGGCCGGGACGACGGAGATGCGGTACTTCCGAGCAAGGTCCGGGTGCTCGGAGATGTCCACCACGAACAAGCGGTGCCCCTCGCGCCTCAGCCGCCGTTCCATCGTTGCGCAGCCGGTGCAGAGGCGGTGGGTGAACTGAACGACCGCGCGGCCGTTCGGGTCGAAACCAAGCGCCGCCACGTCCAGGCTCTCCGGCGCACCCGGCCGGATCCCTCGCAGACGGGCGAGGCCCCGATAGATCGAGCAGCCCACGCACAGCCCCGAGACCACCGCGAGCAGCGCCAGAGCGGCGACGATCAGGCCAAGAGCATCACCCACGCGCTCCAAGCCCGTCGCGTAAGCGGCGGTGGACAGCGAGAGAAAGGTGGCGCCCAGGATGTTGGCGAAACGAGGCGGTCGGGAATCTTCGATCTCGCCCTCGCCGAAGCGAGGTTGGATCACCTCGAAGTAGAAGACGCAGGGCAGGCAGAACCTTCGGCCGAAGGCCAAGCCCACGACGAGCTGCAGCGCGAGCAGCCCGATCAACCACCACCACCCGGTCGCAACGGCTATCAAGCTCACGCTCGCAACCGTCGCCTGGTTGAAGCGCGGCGCCCGGCGGTCGATGACATCGCCGTCGAGATATGGGTGGGCGGTCCTGTGAGGCGGCATGGGCATCCGAAGCTCCCGAGGATGTTTCTCCCTATATACACCGTAACAATACATGTCACGATCCACGACGGATCCCAAGGTCTGGGCCGGCGCGGCCTCGGCTGGGTCGAGGTTCTTGCGATCAGACACGCCTGGCGTGTCCCGTTGCAAGGGAAACCGGTCGGGGGCGGCCGGGCGGGGCGCCGGGCGGGGCTCCGGGGATCGGGCGTGCCGGGGGGCGGCTCGAGGTTCTTGCGAACAGACACGCCTGGCGTGTCCCGTTGCAAGGAGAACCGGTCGGGGGCGGCCGGCCGAGGACCGGACGGAGGCCCGGGAACCGGCGTGCACGGGGCGGGCTCGAGGTTCTTGCGATCAGACACGGCCGGCGTGTCCCGTTGCAAGGAGAACCGTCGCGGCGGCCTGGCGGGGGCCGGGGATCGGGCGCGCCGGTGGCCGTAGCTGCGCCGGCACGGCCCGGCGCAGCCGGGCTACATTGGGCCCTCGATGAGAGCCGCCGTGCTTCATGCCGTCGACGAGCCGATGAAGATCGAGGAGCTCGAGCTCGAGGCGCCGAGAGCGGGAGAGGTAAGCGTCAGGCTGCTCGCAGCCGGCGTCTGTCACTCCGACCTTCATCGCGCCCGAGGCGATTGGGGTGTCCCCGGCCTCGTGGTGCTGGGACACGAGGGCGCCGGCGTCGTCGAGGCGGTTGGCGAGGGAGTGACCTCGATAGCGCGGGGTCAGAAGGCGATCCTGAACTGGAACTATCCGTGCCTCGACTGCGCGGCTTGCCGTCAAGAACGTCAGTGGCTCTGTCGCGGCACCCGGGCGACCGAACATCTCCAGCCCGACGGCACGACTCGCCTGCATCGCGCCGACGGCACCGACGTACTTGCATACCTGACGGTGGGTGCCTTCGCAGAGGCAACAGTGGTGCCCGCTCAGGCCGCGATCCCCGTCGATGGTTCGGTGCCGCCGGAGGTCGCATGCCTGATCGGGTGCTGCGTGAGCACCGGCGTCGGTGCCGTAGTCAACACTGCAGAGGTGTCTCCAGGTTCGTCCGTGGCGGTCGTGGGGCTGGGAGGCGTCGGACTTTCCGTGCTGATGGGGGCCCGCCTTGCCGGCGCGCGCACGATCGTCGCCGTCGACAAGTCCGAGGAGAAACTGCAGCTCGCTCGAGAGCTCGGCGCAACCGACGTGGTGCCGGCTGGCGAACCTCGCACCACACGCGCTGCGATCGTCGCCGCCACCGACGGCGGCGCCGATTTCGCGTTCGAGGCGGTTGGGCTGCGGTCGACGATCGAGCTGACGCTGACCTCGATCGGGCGCGGTGGCACGGCGGTGCTCGTGGGGCTCACCGCTCTGGACACACCCATATCCTTCGACGGCTACCGCCTCGTGGATCTCTCCCAGCGCATCCTCGGCTCGCTCTACGGATCGTGCAACCCATCGACGGACTTCCCGCGTTTCGTCGACCTCTACCTCGCCGGAGAGCTTCCCGTCGATCGCCTCATCGAGGCGCGCATCGCGCTGGAGGATGTCAACGATGCCCTGGACGCGCTGGAGCGTGGCATCGGGCGTCGCCGCGTCATCACCTTCTGAGCCACCCACCCTCGGGCGCACCGGCACGGGTCGTGACGCTCAAGTGGTGTTGATCGATGCCGAACGGACTGGTAGGCGTGGCGACATCGGGAGAGGGGAGATCACCAGTGTCAGAGACTCACCCTTACCCTGCAGGCGCGGCCGGGCACGGGATCGCGCCCGAAGAAACGCGCGCGCCGATGCTTCCCCCGGCTCCCGCCGTCACCCTCGGCGAGCCTCCCCCCGAGGCGATCGTCACCGATGACAGGCCTGCCCCCACTCCAGAGCCGATCGGCGAAGGTGGGGCCCGCATCGACGATCTTCTCCGCCACGTCGTCGACATCAAGGCCTCGGATCTCCACGTCAAGCCCGGCGCGCCGCCGACGGTGCGGATCAGCGGGCTGCTCGAACCGCTTCCCCATCCTCCGATGAAGCCGCAGCAGTGCCACGAGATGGTCACCGCCATGATTGGCGACAAGGAGCGCGACGAGCTCGATAACGAGGGCGAGGTCGACTTCGCCTATTCGCTCCCGGGGGTTGGGCGCTTCCGAGTGAACGCTCATCGCCAACGCGGCAGCCTTGCCATCGCGGCGCGCCGCATCCTGCCTCATGCACCGGAGTTCCGAGACCTCTCGCTCCCCAAGGCGATCGAGCACCTGGCGAACGAGCATCGCGGACTGCTGCTCGTAACCGGCCCCACCTCTTCCGGCAAGACGGCCACGTGCGGAGCCATCATCAAGCACATAAACCAGACGCGTCGCTGCCACATCGTGACCATCGAGGATCCGATCGAGATCCTGCATCACGACGAGCTCGCAGTCATAACTCAGAGAGAGGTCGGACAGGACACCATGACCTTCCACAAGGCTCTAAGGGCGGCCTTGCGGCAAGATCCCGACGTGATCTTCGTCGGGGAGATACGGGACATCGAGACGGTATCCGCCGCGCTGCAGGCGGCAGAGACCGGTCACCTGGTCGTTGCGACGATGCACACCACCGACGTCGCAGAGACCGTCAACCGCATCGTCGACTTCTTCCCCTCACATCAGCAGAAGCAGGTGCGCGTCGCCCTCGCCGGCTCTCTCGCCGGCGTCATCACACAGCGTCTGCTCCCGAAGATCGGCGGGGGTCGCGCGCCGGCGATCGAGATCCTGATCATGAACGGACGCATCCGCGACTGTGTGCTCGATCCCGACAAGACGCACGAGATCTCGACATCGTCCAACAATCGGAGTTCTACGGCATGCAAACCTTCGACCAAGCGCTCATCAAACTCTTCCAGGCCGGCATGGTGACGCTCGATGACGCCAAGGCCGCCGCCAGCAACCCACACGACTTCCAGCTCGCCCTCCAAAAGGCAGGAGCGCTCGCGATCTGACGTCTGCTCGTCTCCTCAGAGGGAAGCGATGTCGCGCGCGGCGCCATGCGTGGACCGCGGCGCGGCGGGCGCGAGGCGCCTGCCTCGAGCAGGCCGATCACGCGCCCTCGCTGCCCTCGATACGGCTCAAGCAGCTCGAGCATGCGCTCGTCCGTGCCACGCGCCTCGCCTGCGAGCACCCAGGCGACGAGATGGGGCACGTGATAGTCCACGACGAGACTGCATCGGCATCTCCTAACGCGCGCACACACCGACCTCCGCGGCGGTCCATGCACCGATCCCCCGAAACGACATGAGACGCGCGTAGGCGATCTCGTTCGACAGCGACGCCGACTCTTCGAGCCATGCGGAGCGCCTGCAGACCGCGCTCAAGACCTCGGCTCGACGCCGCTCGAGGCCGATCGAGTGCAGCGCGTGGTAGGGCTGAACGGCCACAGCCGCCGGGGACGGAGGCAACCTCAGCCCCGCAGGCCCGGGCGCCGGCTCGCCGAACCGGTGCACGAGCCTCCTCCACGTGCGGCGCGCCTCATCGCCCGTGACCTTCTGCTCGAGGATCGCCGGCAGCAGCGCCTCCACCACGGCGCCCGTCCTGCCGAGGCGCACTCCGATCAACCTGCGCGCCGGCCGGCGCACGGCCGGATCTCGAGCGACGAATCCGGAAGCGTCGTCATCGTCTCCGACGAGGGCCGGCAAGGCCTCCAGGGCCGCGTCTCTGCCCGGGCCCCATGCTTCGGCGTGGAGCGCTCCGGGCGCCGGCGGAGGCAAGCCGGACCCTGCGAGGTGCGCGTCGCCCGCCATACCTCGCCGTGCGTCAGGCGCTCGTGGGGTCTCCGCTGCCGCGCGCCACCGGCGACAGGGTGCGCACGAGGTCGAGGGGCCCACCCAGCCTCATCGAGCGGCGCGCCGCGTTCACCCCAGCTCTCACACTGAGCCCGACCCTAACGTCCGCTTCCCCTTATCGTCGGCCTTCCATGGCGACCTCACTGCTTCAACTCGTGCTGATGGCGGCCGTGGGGTGGGCCGTCGGCGACCTTGTCGTGGCGGGCGCATTCGGCGCCGACAGACTCGGCTTGCCCGAGCGTGGTCTCGCCGCCACGCTCGGCTTCTTCGCGTTCTCGGTAGCGCTCATGCTCGGCCACCTGGTCAGCGGCGGGACGCTCCTGGCGCTCGACCCTCCCGTTCCGATCGCCGCAGCCGCCGTGCTCGTCAGTGGCTGGAGCCGCCGCGTGTGGCCCCGCCACGTGCCGTGGGTGCGTCTAGTCGCCACGCTCGTGCTACTCGGGGCGCTCTATGTCTCGCCGATCGTCTCCGGGGGATCAAGTCTCCGCGGCGGCGACACCCCGTGGCACATGGGACGCACACATCAGCTTCTGGGCGGAGAGCCGGTCCCCGGAGGACCCGCCGCAGCGTTCGATCGCAACGCATATCCCTGGGGCTTCCATGCGCTCCTAGCAACCATCGTGCGGCTCGTTCCGGGGTCGAGCGTGGAGGCCGCGCTGACCGCTCTGGGGCTCTTCATCCTGCTCTCGTTCCCGCTTGCTGCGGCGTCGCTCGCGCGCCTCGTCGAGCCGCGCGCCGGATGGACCGCCGCCGCTTGCGGAACCTTGATCGGAGGCTTCGGCTGGGTGCTCGCTCGAGGTCCCGTCTTCTATACGTCACCCGACGACGCGCGCCTCGGAGCCGACCTCATGACCGCATCGCCCAACGGCGTCTACGCGCTGTTTCCGCCGGCGCTTCCGCGCGAGCTGGGTCTCGTCCTCCTCGCGGCGTCCGCGGTGCTTGTCGTCGAAGCCTCCCGCCGCGGCGGGGCGCGTCCGGCACTGATCGCCGGCGCAGCGATCGGGATCGTCGGTCTGATGAGCGTCCCCATGCTGGTCAACGCCGGCGTCTGGGCGCTCGCGGGGGCGCTCGCCGCCGGCGGGGCGCGGGCTCGCAGGCTGGCGACGATGGCGGCGGCGGCCGCGGCCGTCTTCGGCCTCTGGGCCGTCCCTCTGGCGATCGACTACGTCCGCTTCGGCGGCTTCGTCAACGTGACGCCTGAGCTCGGCCGGGAGTGGGCGCTCACAACCGCGCTGGCGTCTTGGGGTTTGTTGCTGCCGCTGGCGGCGGGGGGCGTCGTCGTTGCGGCGCGCGACCTCAGAGAGAGGGCGCGTCCGTTGCTTGCCTTCGCCGTCGCCGCGGCCCTGATGATGGCCGTTGCGATCGCGCGCGCGAGGTTCGATTGGGAGCTGGGAGGTGTGCCCTGGTTGCTGCACCAGGGACGCATGTGGCCGCCGGCGCATCTGGTAGCCGCCGCTTTGGGCGGACTCGCCCTTCTGCGCGCCTACGACCTCGTGCGGCAGCGGGCGCGAGCGCTTGCCGTGGTCGGGGTTGCGGCGGTGCTGGCGATCGGAGCGCTGTCGCCGCGACTTGCATCGATCGCGCTCGCTCGAACGATCGAGCGCTCCACCGGAGGATTCGTATTCACGCGCGCGGACTTCGCGCCCGATGCCTTCGTGAGGCGTGCCGCCGAGCACCTCGGACCGGGCGACGTCGTGGAAGCCGTCGGCTCCGAGACTCTCGACCTCTACCTCTTCCAGTACTCGGGGGTGCGCGTGGCGAACTTCGAGGACCGCCGGCTCGCCCGCAACGACGCTCGTATCCGGTTCAGCGATCTTGCGCGCCGCTGGGATCGGCGCAGGGCGAACGGCGGATTCGACATCGACTACTCCGCGCTTCCCGAGGCGCGCGCTCCGGCCTCTTCCGAGGTCATCGCGCGCGGCCTCTACCACGATGAGATGTACGTGCTGGTGGCGCGCTGATGGTCCGCGAGCCGTGTAACGGCGCGCACCTACACTGTCGCATGCGTTGGATCACGATCTCGCTGGTGGTCGTCGGTGTGGTCTCGACGTCGCATGCAGCCGCTCCGCCGTCCCGGTTCTCTGCCGTCCGGACGGCCACCAAGCCGCACGTGGTCGGCGATCACATCCCCTATGGCGCGCAGCGGAAGCGCCAGATGGCGCGCTACTCGAGACGCCACTACGGGCGAGCCCGCTGGCGGCTTCGGCGTCCGCGCGTCATCGTCCTGCACTTCACCGGCGGAACGAGCTACTCGTCGGCGTGGAACCACTTCGCCTCGAACACTCCGGCACGCGGCGAGCTCCCGGGCGTGTGTACGCACTACATCGTCGGCAAGGACGGAACGATCCACGCTCTGGTGCGAAGCTCCATCCGCTGCCGCCACACGATCGGGCTCAACCACAGAGCGATCGGCATCGAGATGGTGCAGAAGACCGGCGTAGGTTCGCATTGGGCCGCGCAGCAGATCCTCGGACGCAGACGTCAGATCCGCCGCACTCTCCGGCTCACGGCATGGCTCAAGGCGAAACACGGGATCGCGATGCGAGACGTGATCGGGCATGCGATGGCGAACGACAGCCGCCGCTTCAAGGACCTTCAGGGATGGACCAACGACCACACCGATTGGCTCGAGCGCGACGTGAAGGTCTTCAGGCGCCGGCTCCGGCGCATGACATGAGTGAGACCGGCCCCTCGGTCCGGGCAGAGCAGCCATGGCTCGATCCCCTCTTGGCCGATCTCTACGACGTCTTTCCCTTCGACGCCGACATCCCCCTCTATCTCGACCTGGCGTCGGAGCAGGGCGGTAACGTGCTCGAGATCGCATGTGGCAGTGGACGCCTCTTGCTCCCCCTGGCGTCGGCCGGCCACGAGGTGGTCGGCGTCGATGCCTCGCCGCACATGCTCGCACTCGCACGCAACAAGCTTGCCTCTGCCGGACAAGAGGTCGCATCCCGTTGCCGCCTCGTACAGGACGACGCACGCTCGTTCCGGCTCGACGCCGACTTCGGGCTTGCCATCATCGCGGTCAAGAGCTTCGTCTACCTCACGCGGCGCGCCGAGCAGCAGGCCGCGCTCGCGCGTGTGAGGAGACATCTGCGTCCGGGAGGTGTCCTCGCCCTCGACCTCCTGAACCCGTCCCCCGATTGGGTCACGCAGGCCGACGGAAGCCTGCGACAAGACCTCGCGCAGGAGGTGCCGGGCAAGGGCATGGTCATGCGGACCGAGACCGCCGTGAGCACGGATCGCGCCACTCAGGTGCGGACGATCCGCTCGGTCTACGACATCGTCGCAAGCGACGGCGGCGTCACCAGGCGCGTGGTCGAGTGGCCCTTCCGCTACACGTACCGCTTCGAGGCCGAGCTGCTGCTGGAAGCGGCCGGGTTCACCGTCGAGGGCGTCTTCGGTGGCTACCGCAGGGAGCCGCTCACGTCGGACTCGCCGACGCTCATGTTGCTCGCGCGCGTCTCGGAGCGCGCCTGAAGCGAGTGCACGGCGACATCCTGCTCCCGCCGGCGCTCGACCTGCGGAGATCGGGTACGACAGCATGGAACATGTCTAACGCAGCACGTCATGCAGCACACCGAAGAAGAGCTCCGCCGTCTTGTCCCACGTCGGGAAGGAGCGTGCGCGCCGGCGCGCCGCGGTGGACATCTGCGCGCGCAGCTCGGCGTCGGCGGCAAGGTGATGCATAGCCGCGGCGAGCTCTTCGACGGCGCCGGGCTCGACCACGAGGCCCTCTCGCTCGTGGGTCGCCAGGTACGGGAGGTTGCCCGCGTTCCAACCGACCACGGGGAGACCCGCTGCCATCGCCTCCGCGTAGACGGTTCCGTACGGCTCGCGCACACTCGGAAGCACGAAGACGTCTGCGGCTCGATACAGGGCATCCACCCGAGCCCGAGCCACGGCGCCGTGCACGACGACGCGACCGCGCAGGTCTGGAGCCGCCAGCCGCTCGCGGACTCGGCGCGCGTAGGAGGGCTCGAAGTGGTCGCTCCCGGCGAGATGGAGCATCGCAAGCGGCGGAGGCAGCAGGGCGAACGCGTCGAGCAGCTCGAGCGTCTGTTTGCGTGCGACCCAGTTGCCCACCGAGAGGATCGCGGCGCGCCGTCCGCGCCGCAGATCTCCCACCTCTTCGCGGGCCCTTGCGGGCGCATCGCTCCCGGGGGCCACGACCACCACTTGCTCGCGCGCGAAACCGCTCGTGATGAGCTCGTCGCGCAGCCAACCCGAAGCAACCATGAGACGGGCCGTTCGCTCGTACAGCAAAC
The DNA here is from genome assembly GCA_046262355.1 of Actinomycetota bacterium. Taxonomy (GTDB): domain Bacteria; phylum Actinomycetota; class CADDZG01; order CADDZG01; family WHSQ01; genus DATADD01. The sequence continues at coordinate 48,642 of JBHEMX010000051.1, forward strand.
GGTCCAGGAACGCCTGGACCGGCGTGCGCATGCAACCGTGATCGATGCCGCCGGGAGGCTGATGCAGCATCGCAACCAGCGGAGGGCCGGGGAGCATCCTGCACCACGGGGCCACGAACGCGGCCGCGATGCTGTCGATCACAGTCACGTCGGCGCGTTGGACCACGGCCCGGCGCAGGATCCTGGGGCCGCTCAAGGAAGGCAACGGGAAGGGCCGGTCCGGCAGCGACACGAAGCTGATCACGGCTCCGTGTCGCGGCGCCGCGGCCGCCATCCTCAGGTGATACAGATATCCGCCGGTTACGGTCTGAGGATCCCCGAGCGTGATCAGGGAGACGCGCATGCTGGTGACCCATGTGGCTCCGACGGCCTTCGGCTCCGACGGCCTCTACGGCGGCGGCGAGCGCTATCCATCCGAGCTATGTCGCGCGCTGGCGCGTCATGTTTCCTGCCGGCTGGTTACCTTCGGACGACGCCTCTCGCACGAGCGCATCGACGGCCTCGATGTCGTCAAACTGCCGACGATCACGCATCTGAAGGGACACCCGGCGCACCCGATCGCAAGGGGGCTCGGTGCGGCGACAGACGGCGCCGACGTCGTTCACATGCACCACATGCGCAGCGCGCCGAGCCGTTTGGGTGCACTCACGGCGCGCCGGCGCCGTCAGCATCTCGTCGTTACCGATCACGGCCTGGGCGGCGGCGGTTGGGGCGGGATGTTGCCGCGCATGTTCGATCGGTTCCTCGTTGTGTCGCAGTACTCGGCCCAGATGCTCGCTGCGCCGCCCGCCAGAACCCGCGTGATCTATGGAGGCGCCGACCCCGACCGCTTCCGGCCCGGCGACGAGCGGCGCGCCGGGATACTCTTCGTCGGCCGCATGACGCCCCACAAGGGTCTCGACGTGCTGCTGCGCGCCGCGACGACCGAGATGCCGGTCACGGTCGCCGGAACGCGCGGCCACGATCGAGGTGAGCCCGAACGTTCCTATCCGAAGCTGCTCGAGCGACTTGCAACCGGCAAGGAGGTCTCCCTCGTGGGCGCGGTCCCCGAGAGCGAGCTCCCCGCGCTGTACCGGCGCGCCGCGGTCTTCGTGCTCCCATCGCTGCACGACACCTGCTACGGCCGGCATGTCGCCATCTCCGAGCTTCTCGGGCTCTCCCTCATCGAGGCGATGGCGAGCGGCACTCCGGTCGTATGCAGCCGCATCGGCGGGACGCCCGAGATCGTGCGCGACGGCGAGACCGGATACCTCATCGAGCCCGGCGACGAGGAGGGCTTGCGGGCGCGCCTCGAGGAGCTGCTCGGCAACCGGCGGGTGGCGCGCCGCATGGGCGAGGCCGCGCGCGCACTGGTGCTCGAGAGCTTCACCTGGGAGCACACGGCTCGCCGTTGCCTGGCCGCCTATGGGGAGCTGTCCGCGAGCGGAGCAGCGTAGCCGCCGAAGGCGACCGGAGACTCCCACACCCGGATAGACAAGGCATCTGCGCCCGACTGCCTCAGCAGCGACGCGATCTCGCCGTGGGCCCAACGGGACAGCGTCTCCACCGTCACCGCTTCGGCGTCGTCGGGACGGATCCTCTCGAGATCCTGATCTTGGATCTGGGCGACCGTCCCCGTCACGGCTGCCTCGAGGACGTCGAGGTCGACCACCATGGCCCGGCGGTCCAATCCCGAGCGTCCGACGGTTACCTCCATGCGGTACTCGTGCGGGTGCAGCTCGCCCTCCGGCCCCTCCATCCCCGGCATCACGTGCAACGCCCGAAACGTCTTCGTCAGCCCAACCTCGTACATCGGTTGACCCTACCGGTCGTAGCGGAGGGCGGCATGGACGAGACCCGGCGAGCCCCGATCGATCGCATCGAACGCTTCGGCCGCATCGACGAAGGGGAACTCGTGCGTCGCCAGTCGCTCCAGCGGCAGCTCCCTCATCAGCCTGAGCGCGACCTTGCGGCGCCGCTCGAAGCTCCACCGCCCCGAAAGGTGCGCCGGGATCGTCGACACCTGGGTGCTGCGGATCGTGAGGCGGCGACGATGGAACTCGCCGCCGAGGGGCAGCGCCACGACCTTGTTGCCGTACCACGACGCGGCCAGAGCCGTCCCCTCGTGCGCGAGGAGGCGGAGCCCGCCCGCGAGCGCATCGGGCGCGCCGCTCGCCTCGACGAGGAGCGCGGCGCCGCGCCCGTCGCTGTACCGGCTTACGGCGTCCTCCGCCTCGTCCGGTGTCACCGGATCGATGCCGAAAGAGGCGGCAGCGGCCCTGCGCCATGGTCTCGGCTCGACGGCCACGATCTCTGCTCCCGCTCGCGACAGCAGAGCCGCAGCGAGCGTGCCGATCACACCGAGGCCGAGGACGACGACGAGCTCGCTCTGAACGGGCCCGACGTCGAGCGAGATCTGGAGAGCGGTCTCGACGGAAGGAAATAGTGTTGCGCGGCGCGGCTCGTTCTCAGGAAGCGGGACGAGATCCGATTCGCGGATCACCAGCAGGTCTTGGTGCGGGTGGAATGCGAAGACGAGCGAACCAAGGGGGAGAGAACCACGAGCGTCCTCGACGCGTCCAACGCAGCTGTAGCCGTAGCGGAAAGGAAAGGCAAAGGTACCGCCCAGTGCGCCGATCCTCTCGTCGAGTGGGACCGCTGCGTCTATCTCGCCGCGATATGCGAGCATCTCGGTCCCCGGACTGATGCCCGAATAGAGCGTACGAACAAGGACCTCGCCGGCCTTGGGCGCCGCAACGTCCACCTGCTCCACATCGACGAGCCGTGGGGCCACGAACGTAAGAGCCCGAGCACGCATGTCCACACCCCTCGCTCGATCATCGTCGGACGACGATCCCTTGTGCGCCCACTCTACGGAAAGAGGCTGCGGTGAGTCCCAAGGAGGTCGCGCGCGTGACGCTTCCCACGCCGTACGGCACCTTCGAGGCACGCGCCTTCCGGTGCTCGTCGCGCTTCGTGTACCTGGCGCTCATCGCCGGCGACATCGGGGGTGCAACTCCCGTTCTCGCCCGCGTCCATTCCGAGTGCCTTACAGGCGATGCGCTCGGTTCTTTGCGCTGCGATTGTGGGCTCCAGCTGCACGAATCGCTGCGGGCGATGACGGCCGAAGGGCGGGGCGTCCTCATATACGCGACCGGACACGAGGGTCGCGGGATCGGACTCGTCAACAAGCTGCGCGCATATGCCGAGCAGGACCACGGCTCCGACACCGTAGATGCCAACCTGCACCTCGGCCTGCCGATCGACGACCGACGCTACTCCGATGCAGCCGAAGTGCTGAAGACACTCGGCGTCCGAAGCGTTCGATTGCTCACCAACAACCCCGACAAGGTAGAGGGCCTGCGAGCAGCCGGTGTCCAAGTCGACGAGGTACGTCCGCTGCCGGTCGCGGCACACGTTCGCAATGTGCGCTATCTCGAGACGAAGCAGCAACGCCTCGGCCATGTGAGGCCGCTCGGGCGCGCCCTCGTCGGGTCGCTGCCGACGCCGCCCGACGTGGGGCCGCTGCTCGGTCCGGTCACGCCTCCAGAGGCGCGCCCCTACCTGGCGATCAAGTACGCGCAGAGCATGGACGGACGCATAGCCACCGCGAGCGGAGACTCCAGGTGGATCAGCGGTGAGGCGGAGCGAGCCGTGTCACACGCCCTGCGGGCGCGCTGCGACGGCATCATGGTCGGCGTCGGAACCGTGTTGCGAGACGACCCACAGCTTACGGTGCGGCTCGTGGCGGGAGCCTCGCCCGTGCGGGTGATCCTGGACTCGAAGCTCCGCATCCCGCTCGACGCGCACGTGCTGGACGATGCGGCCGCGACCTTGGTGCTGACGACGAACCAGGCCGACGTCGGCAAACGCGTGCACCTGGAGAAGCGCAACGTCGGTGTGCGCGTCGTCCCCGCGGGCCCCCGTGGCGTCGACCTCCCGGCGGCCGCGCGGGTGCTGCGCGATGCGGGCATGGAGTGCGTTCTCGTCGAGGGCGGAGCCGCCCTCATCACCTCCCTGCTGGCCGGCGGGCTCGTCGACCGGCTCATCGTGGCCTGCGCGCCGGTGCTGCTCGGGCGAGGCGTGGAGGGCATCGGTGACCTCGGCGTGACGCAGGTATCCGAAGGCCTGGCCCTCACCGATCGCTCGGTGTACGTACTCGACGAAGACGTGCTCACGGCATGGAGCGTGGGACGCCCCGCGCGCACTGAAGACCTCGGGCGGGAGAGCGCGGCGCGCCTCTGACGCGGGCGCCGACCCTCAAGTTTTTCCAGCTCCAAGCCGATGGATCTTTACGTCGGTCTTTTCAGCGCCAGAACAACCAGAACAAGAGGTCATGATGCTCCGTCCAACAAAGGCAGTGGTGCTCGGTGCACTGCTCGCGGTCGTCGCCATGGGGATGGCCAACGCCCTCCCGAACTCTCTAAGGATGAGCGTTGCCTCGGGGCGCGTCAGCGCGCTGGAGCGCCACACGGACTCGCGTTGCCTCCTCGAGAAGAACGCCGAAGAAGACGGCTGCAAGGGAGACGAGGACTCGACGGTCGCGGCCGGCGGCGAGGAAGACGAGGACAAGGACGGAGTCGACGGAAGCGACGATGGGTTCTCCCTCGGGCAGGCCGTGAAGGTCGCAGCTCGTTGCGACCTCAAGGGCCCGGCCCACGGCGAGCTCGTGCGCTCGATCGCCCACGACAAGGATGCGACGGTCGCGGATGCCGAAGCCGCGTGTGAGGCAGCCATGGCAGAGGCGGAGACCCGGAGCGGTCACGGCAACGGCAACCAGGAGGGGGTGAAGGGCAACGGGAACCAGCCCGAAGAGCCGCAGGTATCCGAGCCCGGTCCGCAGTCGGATGATGAGGGCCACAGCGGAGCCTCCAACTCCGGCGGCAACGGCGGCGGCAACTCCGGCGGCAACGGCGACGGCAGCTCCGGCAACGGCAACGGGAACTCCTTCGGCAACACGGACGACGCCTCGGCTTCCGCCTCCTCCCACGGCAACTCCGGCGGAGGCAACGGGAACGGGAAGGGTTGAGCGTCAGGGCCGAGGGAGGTCGCACCCCACAAGGTGATCGTCCACCATGCCGATCGCCTGCATGAACGCGTAGACGATCGTGGGCCCGACGAAGCGGAACCCTCTGTGCTTCAGATCGCTCGCCAGCGCCCGGGACTCCGGGGTTTCGGCCGGGACCTCTGTGAGGGACGCCGGCCGCCTTGCCCGCGGCGCCGGAGCGAAGGACCACACGAGCTCCGATAGCGAAGATCCGTCGGCGCGCAAGGACTGAGCGGAGCGCGCGTTGCCCCGCGCGGCCACGATCTTCGCTCGGTTCCGTACGATGCCGGCGTCGCCCATGAGCCGCTCGAGGTCGGCCTCGCCGAACGACGCAACCCTCGCTGTGTCGAAGCCTGCGAAGGCGGCGCGGAAGGCATCCCGCTTGTGCAGGATCGTGACCCACGACAGACCTGCCTGGAACCCCTCGAGGATCAACATCTCGAAGAGACGGCCCTCGTCGCGCACGGGCCGGCCCCACTCCTCGTCGTGATACGCGACGGAGAGCGGATCGGAGGCCGCCCACGCGCAACGCGCCACGCCGTCGATCCCGATGGTCACGTCCTTAGAGGTCGCGCCGGAGGTGTGTCCCATGCCGGGATTGTCCCCCAGCCGGCGCTCGTCGCAACCCGAGACGCCTCACGTCCCCCGCCCGCGAGCGACTACGCTCTGCGCGAACCCGCGACTCCAAGGAGAACCCGACATGGCAGAGACCACGTTCGCGACCCTGCGGCCTCCCGCCGGCCGCAACGAGCCGGTCAAGGACTATTCGCCGGGCTCACCGGAGCGCACGAGACTGCGCTCGAGACTGCGGACGATGAGCCGGGAACGCATCGAGATACCGATGGTGATCGGCGGCAAGGATGTGACGAGCGGCGACATCTACGAGGCCGTCATGCCCCACGATACCAAGCACGTGCTGGCGGACGTGCACCAGAGCACCGCCGACCATCTGCACGAGGCGGTCCGGGCTGCCGCCGATGCCCACCGCGAGTGGGCCTCGCTGCCGTGGCACGAACGAGCGAGCATCTTCCTGCGCGCGGCCGAGCTGCTCGCCGGGCCATGGCGCGAAACGGTGAACGCGGCCACGATGCTGGGGCAGTCGAAGACTGCTCACCAGGCCGAGATCGACGCAGCCTGCGAGCTGATCGACTTCTGGCGCTTCAACGTCGAATACGCACCACGCGTGTACGCCGAACAGCCGGTCTCGTCGCCGGGCATGTGGAACCAGCTCGACTACCGGCCGCTAGAGGGATTCGTGTTCGCCGTGACGCCGTTCAACTTCACATCGATCGCGGGCAACCTTCCGACCACACCGGCGCTGATGGGCAACACGGTCGTATGGAAACCATCCCTGACGCAGGCGTTCTCCGCGCACTACCTCATGAGGTTGCTGCAGGACGCGGGGGTACCCGAGGGCGTAATCAACATCGTGCATGGTCCGGGCCCAGAGATCGGGGAGGCGGCCCTCTCGCACCCCGACATGGCGGGGATCCACTTCACCGGTTCCACGAAGACCTTCGACTGGATGTGGCGCAAGGTCGGCGCCAACATCTCGAACTATCGAAACTTCCCTCGCATCGTCGGAGAGACTGGGGGCAAGGACTTCATCGTCGCTCACGCCAGCGCGGCGGTCGACGCGCTCGCGACCGCCATCGTGCGGGGGTCGTTCGAGTACCAAGGACAGAAGTGCTCGGCCGCCTCGCGCGTCTACGTCCCGTCGAACCTGTGGGAGCCGCTCAGAGAGCGACTCGCCGGCGAGGTGCCACAGATAAGGATGGGCGACATCGCCGACTTCGGTAACTTCATGGGCGCAGTGATCGATGACCGCGCGTTCACGAAGCACTCGCGGGCGATCGAAGAAGCGAGGTCCTCGACGGACATCGAGATAGTCGCCGGCGGAGAGGCCGACGACTCCGAGGGCTACTTCGTCAGCCCCACCGTGATCCGCTCGAAGGACCCCACGGCGCGTCTCATGCGCGAGGAGTTGTTCGGCCCGATCGTCACGGCCTTCGTGTACCCGGAACAGGACTTCGAAGAGGTCTTGGACCTCATCGATACGACGAGCCCCTACGCGTTGACCGGGGCGGTGTTCTCACAAGAGACGGCCGCGGTCGTCGAGGCCAAGCGACGGCTGCGTTACTCGGCGGGCAACTTCTACGTGAACGACAAGCCCACGGGAGCAGTGGTCGGACAGCAGCCCTTCGGAGGCGCACGGCGGTCGGGAACCAACGATAAGGCCGGCTCGATGTGGAACCTGATTAGGTGGGTCAGCCCACGGGCGATCAAGGAGACCTTCGTGCCGCCGACCGACTACAGATATCCCTTCATGGTAGCCGACGACGACCGCCCGTAGCGGCGCCTAGCCGGCCGCGCCGCGCCTTCGTAGCGCCGTTGCGCTTGCGCCGACGAGCGCGCCGCTCGCGACCATCTCGAACCCCCACCACGCGGCCGGGTGATGATCCGTGATGCCGCATGCCGCCGCCATGCCGAAGGCCAGCAAGGAGGTCACGAGCGAGATCTGCAGGGCCCTCGGCGCCTTGGTGGCGAGTGCGAAGAAGGTTCCGAGCAGCCCGAAGGTGAACGTGATCCCGAGCAGCTCAGCCCACAGCGGCAGCGTGGCGTTCGCCGCAGGGGCGGGCTCGAGCACCAGCGCGCCCACGATGAGCCCGATCCATCCGAGCATCAGGCGACGGTGCCAGTTCGCCGACGAGACTCGCCGGGGCTCTCGGCGCGTCTCCGACCGCCGCCACAGCTCCTCGAGTTCGACCTCCGCCTCGGTGCCCTTCCTGGTCTCGAGGTCCTCTGAGACGATCGCCATCTGTCGCACCCCCAAGGTCGGATGGTCGGACACTCCGATCGTACTGCGAACCGGACGCTGCGATCCCCTATGCCAGCTGCCAGGCGTCGTGGCGAATGATCGGGACGAGCTCGCCGCCGGGCGCCACGCCGTCGACGGCGACCTCGGGCCCGCCGACCATGAAGTCGGTGTGGACGCGCGAGTGATTGATGCCCAGCTCGTGCTTCGCCTCGCGCGATAGCTCCGACGCCCCGTCGACGCAGAACGTGAGGCCGCTGCCGTAGGCGATGTGACAGGTCGCGTTCTCGTCGAACAGCGTGTTGGAGAAGACGAGGCCGGTCTTGCCGACCGCAGAAGAGCCGTCCACGAGTGCAATCTCGCCGAGCATGCCGGCCCCCTCGTCGATGGACATCTGCGCGCGCACCACGTCCGCGCCCGTCGATGCTTTGACCTCGACGGCTTTCCCATCCGAGAAACGGACCTCGAGGTCGCGCACGGTGACGCCTTCGTTGGGCAGGTGCAGTGGTTTGGTCGAGCGCACGACACCCTCGACGCGGCGGAAATCGGGCGTTGAAAAGACCTCTTCCGTCGGCAGGTTGGGCACGTGTCTAAGATCCCACGCCGTCTCGATGCCTGCCGCCATCCACCGAGCGCCGGGGATGAGTCCGACGGTGAGATCCGTGCCCGGACCGGAGAAGCGGATGGACTCGAAGTGGCGATCGTTGAGCGCGGCGGCGCGCGCCAAGAGATCATCGATGTGCTCGTTCCACGCCTGCGCGGGATCGTCGGCGTAGAGACGCACGGCCTGAGCGACGGCGTCCCACAGACGCTCGACGTCGGGCTCGCCGAAAACCGAACGTGCCCAGCCTTCGTTGGGAAAGGCGACGATCGTCCAGCTCACCGATCGTGCGTTGATGACGCGTAGATGCTCGTCGGAGAGTTTCAACATGCGTGCCCCACCGACGCGTTCGGGGTCGAGGTCGGCGAACAGCTCGGGTTCAGGATCGCCGGTCACAGAGATAAGGGCCCCTTGCCTCTCCTCGAGATCCTTCAGCCGCTGCACGAGGTGAGGAGGCGACCACGTAAGCGCCTCCTCGGACCCGTGCTCGAGCATCGCCCTACGCACGTGCTGATCCCCGTAGGAGACTTCGACGAAGCGAGCTCCGGCTTCGTACGCCGCCGCAGCGAGCGCGCGCGCCATCGGGGCGTGCTCAACGAGACCTTGCACGAGCACGTCCTGGCCCTGCTGCAGATTGACGCCGACCGAAACGGCCAGTCGGGCGTAGGCGTTCAGTCTCTCCTCGGGATCCACACTGCCGAACGATATACGAAGGCTTCAGCCCGGGGTGTGGCGGTCCGAGTGCTTTAGAGTCGCAACTTCCTCAGCGGTTCGAGAAGGATCCTCCGATCGGAGCATCGCCTGCAGCGGACGGACGAAACGCGCAGCGGATCACACAGCGAGGCCGGACGGCAACCTGCTGATCCGGGTCAGGCGGCGTGGAAGCTGATCCGGCTGCTCGGTGCTCTCTACGTCTTCATCGGTGCGCTGCAGATCCTGAAGACGGGCGCAAGCGAGCTGGCGAACGTTGGCGACGGAGGGATCTTCCTCGCGAACGCCGGATCGACGCTCGGTCTCGGCTGGATCGGAGCCATGCTCACCCTCTCCGGCTCCACCATGGCGGCAACGGCGCTGACGCTGCGGGCGACGGGCACCATAAGCGAGATACAGGGCTTCACGATGGTCACCGGCGCTCGCCTCGGCGCCGCCTTCGTCGTCATGCTCGTGGCGGTCCTCTACGCGTTCCGGCGCGGCAAGAGAGGCAGGCGCAAGACCCTGTCGACCGCCGTTCTGGCGCTCATGATCACAGGAGCGATCTACCTCCCTGGGGCGTTGATCGGCTTGCTCTTGCTGCGCAGTGAGGTGTTTCGCAGCATCGATCTCCAGGCTCCGGCGTCTTTCGGCAATGTTATCGAGGCAGGCTACGGCTGGATCCTCGGTCGCATCGACTCATGGCCCGCGCCGGTGCTTTTCGTCGGCGGCCTGGTTCTGCTGGTGGTTTCCTTCAGGTTGGTCGACGCTCTCGTGCCGGAATTGGATCAGGAACGACTTCAGGGATCTCGACTCAGCTGGCTACGTCGTAAATGGCCGATGTTCCTGCTGGGTAACGTCGTCGTGATCGCGACCATGTCGGTATCGGTCGCACTCACCATCCTCGTCCCGCTGGTGGCAAAGGGCTATGTGCGGCGCCAGGACCTCGTCCCATACATCGTCGGTGCGGACCTGGGCACCCTCGTGGACAAGCTCCTGATCGCCTTCCTCGTCGGCGTGGGAGCGTCACATCCCGCGTCGCCCGTTCGTATCATCGTGGCAGAGCTTGCCGGAACCGCGGTCGTCGGTCTGGTGATGATGTCCGTCCTCTACGACCCGCTTTCGCGCGCGGTGTGGCGGATCCAGCACTACGTCACGAGAGACAAGATGAGGCTTGCGCTCTTCACCGGCTCATTGTTCGCGATGCCATTACTCATCATCGCTATCTCCGCGGTTCTGGACTGAGTCACCAAGCACAGCTCAGCGGTTGCGGCGATCGGATCCGTCGTAGAGTTGATCTGCGAGCTGCACCACCTCGTCGTGGCGCGCGACATTGTCGAGCCAGCGACGCGGGAGCGCCGCCGTTCCCATGCGAGCGCCCATCACGGCTCCGGCGATCGCCCCGTTCGTATCGGTTGCTCCTCCGGAGCCGACGACGCTGATGACGATGGACTCCAGGTCGTCCTCCTGTTGAGCACACCACAGCGCGACCTTCATCGCCTTCAACGTGTAGCCCATATCCATCGGGTCGTCGAGCTCGAGCGCCTCCAACTCCACTCCGTCGGCCTCACGGATCGCCTCGACGACCTGCTCTAGCGCTGCGCTCTCCCACTCCCCCGTCCTGGCGGGCTGAAGTGCCGCAGCGAGCTCGGAAAAGTCGGTGATGCCGCCCGAAAGAGCAACGGCCAGGAGCGCGGCGACGACAACGGTGCTCCATTCGCAGCGGGCGTCGTAGTGGGTCGCAAGGGCACTCGTGCGCGCCGTGCGGATGAGGTATGCGCCCGAGGACCTGCACCGCAGCGCGACGGGCGCGCAGCGCGCAACCGCACCGTTGCCTGCGGAACTCCAGCCGCTTCGCTCCCACGCATTGCGCGCCGCCTCCATGACCTCTTTGCCGGACTCGAGCTCCGCCACGACGTCGCGCGTGAGAGCGCCGATGCCTCTGCCGCTCTCGCGCTTCCACTGCACGAGCTCGAGCCCGAAGAGGTCGGGGTTGAGCTCTTCGGATCGCAGCAGCGCCTTGGCCAGCACGACCGTCTCTGCGAGGTCGTCGTCCCACGGGCGACCACGTTCCGCAGGATCGATGTCCCGGAGACCGTCCGGCCAGTGACGTCTGATCGCCGACCGGGACTCGCCCTCGGCAGCGACTCCGAGCGCGTTGCCGGTTGCCACGCCGAGCATGACGGCGCGATAGCGATCGAGCAGGGTCGAGTGGTCGATGCCGCCCGCGGCGGCTCCATCGACGAACGCCGCCAGACCCGTGGTCGCCATGGTCGCCATCTTCCCCTAAACGAGCACGAGGCGGCGCATCCACGGCTTGCGTCGATGCGGTGCAGCGCCCGACGGTCCGCGTCCGCTCGATATGGTCGCGGCATGACTGTTGCCTTCGCCGCGCATGGTCTCGTCAAACGCTACGGCGCAACGCTCGCCCTTGCCGACGTCAGCCTGGCCGTCCAGGAGGGAGAGCTTGTCGGCCTGCTGGGACCGAACGGAGCGGGGAAATCGACGCTCGTCAAGATCGCCTGTGGCCTTGTGCGCCCCACGGAGGGGCGAGCCCAGGTCTGTGGTGCTCCCGCCGGCTCCCCGCCGGCTCGCGCCGCGCTCGGCTACCTTGCCGAGCTCTTCCGCTTCCCGGGATGGCTTGCCGCCCGCGAGGTGCTCGAGCTACACCAGCGGCTCACCGGCTCGAGGGGTGGGGCCTCGGAGCGAGGCGAGCTCCTCGAGCTCGTCGGCCTCGCCGGCGTGACCCACCGGCGGGTCGAGGCGATGTCCAAGGGCATGCAGCAGCGGCTCGGCATCGCACAGGCCCTGATCGGATCGCCTCGTGTCTTGATGCTCGACGAGCCCACCAGCGCCCTCGATCCGGCGGGACGCCGAGGGGTCCGGGCGATACTCGAGGAGGTCCGGGCGCGCGGGATAGCGGTGCTGCTGAACTCCCACCTGCTGAGCGAGGTCGAGCTCGTTTGCGACCGCGTGGTGATCCTGTCGCGCGGAGCCATCGTCGCACAGGGAAGCCCCACAGAGATGGCATCCCCTCGTGGAGTCGAGATCGACACGGACGGCGGTGTGCGCGCATGGCCGGATGCCGCCCGGGACGACATCCCCCGCCTCGTCTCCGAACTCGTCGCAGAGGGAGCGCTGATCTACGGCGTACGCGCCGCCAAGCCGACGCTCGAAGACGTCTACCTCGAGGCGGTCGGAGGCGAGATGGGGTGAGCACCGCATGGGTCATCGCGAGCTATACCTTGCGCGAGTCACTTCGTCGGCGCGTGTTCATCGTGATCCCGATCGCCACCGTGGCCTTCCTGGGCCTCTATGCGCTTGGAACGCACCAGGCGTTCCGCTCGATCGAGGGGACGGCGCAGACGGGCTTCGGGCTCGTGGACGCGCAGGCTCTTGCCGGAGCGACCCTCGTCGGTCTGTCGATGTTCGTGACGCTGTTCCTGGGAGCTGCGCTGGGCATCTTCCTCACCTTCAGCACGGTTCGAGGGGACGCCGAACAGGGGCTGCTGCAGCCGCTCGTGGTCAGACCGGTCGCCCGCCCCGGGCTGCTCGCCGGCCGCTTCCTCGGCGCCTCCGTCCTCTGCGTCGTCTATGTGTGGCTGCTCTACGCGGGCTCGGTGATCATCACGGGCACGATCGGAGGCTGGTGGCCCGATCCCGTGATCGTTCCCGCACTGGATCTCGCCGCGGGCGTGATGATCATGACCGCTCTATCCCTGCTGGGATCGATCTATCTGTCCGCTCTCACCAACGGGATCGTGATGTTCACCGTGTACGGGGCCGGACTGATGTCGGGGCTTCTGGGACAGCTCGGCGACGTGCTGTCGTCGCCGACGCTCGAGACGACGGGCCAGATCGCGTCGTGGGTGCTTCCCTTCGAGGCGTTGTATCAAGCAGGGCTCAACTCATTGACGTCGAGCGCTACCGGGCTCACCCGGGTGATCGTGCAGCTCGGCCCGCTCGGCGGCGCTCAGGCCGGAGGGCCCTGGTTGGGCGCGTGGGCGCTCGCCTACCTCGCGCTCGTCGGTGCCGCCGCGCTGGCGGGGTTCGTGCGCCGCGATCTCTGAGGTTTGCCGGGCGAGACCCGTCGCAGAAGCGCGCTCTATCCACCGCGGAAGGATGGGTCCGTGTCGGAGAACGTTGGGTGTGCGTCAGAGGACGTCATGCTCACGGTCCTCGAAACGGCGGCCGGGGCTGAAGGGATGATCATCCGGCGCGGTCTTTCCCGTGAGGACATCGATGAGGCGACGGCTGCCCGCCGGCGCCACCATGATGCCGTGGCCGCTGTAGCCCGCGTTGACGTGAAGGCCCGCCTGCGCCGTCTCGCCGAGCAGCGGCCGGCGGTCGGGCGTCATCGTGTACTGCCCGGAGTGGATGAGCCACGGCACACGATTGTCGTGGAACACCGCGTTCCAGAAGGGGGACACTCGACCAAGGGCCACCGGGCTCGAGGGATGCAGCAGAGCGAAGGCGTAGCGATGATCTGGAGCGACATCCTCCACCGGCGGAGTGGGCGGCGTCGAGGGGTCGATGTGCAGCGCGAATGCGCCGCGCAGCGCGGGACGCCAATGCGCCCCCGTGTCGTCGTCGATCGTCATGGGAGCATCCGCAGGAGCCGCGGGCAAGGTGGGAAAGACCAGCTTGTGGCGGACCACGGTGGACAGCGGAAGGCCCACGCCGGCGAGCGCCGCCACCGCGCCCGAGAAGGGCCCTGCGGCGATGACGACGGTCTCGGTCGACACGGTTCCGAGCGTAGTGACGACCCCGGTCAACCGGTCGCCCTCGATCTCGAACCCGACGGCCTCACACCCCAGCATCACGCGTGCACGGGATCCGGCGACGAGACCCATCGTGAGCTGCTTGGGATCGAGGAACCCATCCCCGGCGCGCCAGCGAGCCTGGATCACGTCGTGCGCGACGTACGGGAATCGCTCTCTAACCTCGGCACCGTCGAGCAGCTCGATGTCGCTCTGTCCCCACGTGCGCTGCCGCGCCACGAGCGCGCGCTGGCGCGCGGCGCGCACCTCGTCCGTCGTGACCCATAGGTAGCCTTGGCTGCGCACGTCCGGGTCGTACGCGCCCTGCCGCGTGATGTCGGCGAAGTTCAAGAACAGCTCGACGGACTCGCGCACGAGGTCGAGCTCCTCGCGGTTGTCGAACTGAAGGCGAAACGCTCCCGTCGACACCGGCGTCGTGAGCGTGCACAGGGCGGCTCTGCGCTCGAGCAGGAGCGGTCGGAGCCCGGCCCGCGCCGCCCAGAAGGCGGTCGCCGCGCCGACCACCCCTCCACCGACGATCACGATCTCTGCAGCGCGCGGCAGGCGCGCGTCGTAGTGGATCATCCTCGGACCCCTTCTCGCCTTGCCCGCGTCCGCTCTCCGCCGCCCCGCACTCGCCGCAGGACCGGGGCGCTCCACACGCGTCCACTGCGGCCGTAACATCGAAAAGGGCCGACTGGAGGGACACCGTGACGCATCAGATCCGCAGCTACAGGATCAAGGACGGCAAGATGGACGAGTGGCTCCGTGAATGGAGGGACGTCGTCTGCCCCTTGCGAAGAAAGTACGGGTTCACGGTGGTCGGGGCGTGGGCCGACCGCGAAGAGCACCGCTTCCTCTGGATCGTGAGGCACGACGGCGACCTCGCCTCCGAGGATGCCCGCTACCACTCGGCGCCCGAGCGAGCCGCCCTCGATCCGAACCCGGCGCGCCATGTCGAGCGCGCCGAGACCTGGCTGGCGTCTGCGGTGACGGATGACGGCTGAGGGCCCAGCCGGGTGAACGGCGAGCCCACGGCGGAGTGGCGTAACATCACGGCATGAACCCGACCAACGGCGTCCTCAGCGAAGGCCGTCAGATGTACCAGCAACACTGGCGGCACCTCTTGCCCATCTCCTTCATCGTCTACGGTGGGGTTGCGGTAGTAAGCGCGCTGCTCGGCGCGGCGCTGGGATGGGTCGGAGCGATCATCGCCGCGCTCCTGTCGATCGTCGCCCTCTTCTGGGTCCAGGGTGCCCTCGTGGCGGCGGTCGACGACATCCGCGACGGGCGCGCCGACCTCTCCGTCGGCGATACCTTCCGGCGTGTCCGGCCTCGCATCGGACCCATAGCGCTCGCCTCGATCCTGGCGGGGCTCGGGATCGGCATCGGCCTGCTCCTGTTGATCATCCCCGGGCTGATCTTGATGACCATCTGGGTGGTTATCACACCTGCGATCGTTCTCGAGAACGCCGGCACACTCGACAGCTTCGGGCGCAGCCGTGAGCTCGTGCGCGGCCACGGGATGTCCGTCTTCGGCGTGATAGTTCTGACCTTCCTGATCCTCTTGGCCTTCGGCATCGTGCTCAGCGTGCTCATGGCGCCGTTGCCCAGCGGCGTTCAGGAGTTCGTCTCGAATATCGTCAGCGGCGGCCTAACTGCGCCGTTCATCGCTCTGACATGGACGATCCTCTATTACAGGCTGCGCGACGCGCGCGGAGACGCAACGTCGCTCGGCGCCGCCTGAGCGCCGAGCCTGCGGCACAGTCAAGGAGGCGTCACCTCGACGCCCAGCTTCGCCGGCCGCGCGCTTGCGCCGCCGGCCGCCTGTCCGGCTATCTTCAGAGAGTAGTATCCCGGCGCAACGGGGTCGCCGGCGTCGTCCAGTCCCTGCCAACCCAGCCGCAGCTTGCGGCCGGAGGATGCGAGGGTCCGCACGACGCTGCCGTCGGCGGACGAGATGGAGATGGTCCACTCGAGCGGCTCGGTCGCCCGGGCACGCAGGCGAAGCCACGTCTCTCCGGCGACCATGGAACGCCTCGAGCGGCGCGGGCGGACGATCTTCGGTCGCCCGATCTCCGCAGCCGCCTGCCGGATCCCGGACAGAGCCTTCACCAACCTGTTGCCGGGGCACACCGTCAATCCGGTGCGGCGATGACCGGACACGACCCGTAGCCTGACCTTCACGCCGGCGCGATAGCGGGTCTTCGGCCCGCCGTCCGACACCATCGTCGTCCACCCGCCGGCCGGCACGTGGGCCACATCAAGTCGCCAAGCAAGCAATCGCTCGATGGCGTCGACGGTCGCGGCGGTTGGCTTCGTCGCAACGAAGTTGCCCATCGCGGAGACCGCGAACGCGCCGGAGTTGAAACCTTGTTGCGCGGCAGGCACCACCGGACGCGTCATGCCTCCGGCGCGCCCTTCATAGATCGTGCCGAACCTGTCGACGAGGAAGTTGTACCCGATGTCACACCAGCCCTGGATCTGGGTGTGGTAGTAGTAGATGGCCCTCACGATGTCGTCGGATTCGGCGCTCGTGTAGGCATTGGATCCGGCCGTGTGATGCACGAATCCGGCCTTGACCCTGCGGGCGTAGTCCGCTCCACAGTTCTTCAGCGATTTCTTGGCGCCCCACATGGCGCGCGTCACGATCGAGGGCCTCGTCGTCGCGGCGCGCGCCGCGGTCTCGGTCGCGGTCCCAGTCGCGGTCTCGGGGGGGCGGGCCTGAGAGGGTCCCGAGCTGTCGATGAACACCACCTCGAGCCGGTTCACCGACGCAGCGGGCGAGACGTCTACGGCCACGTCGGCGCAGCGAGCGCCCCCGGTCCACAGGAGCTCGGTCGAGCGGCGCCGACGCTGCCACTCACCGGTACCGACGTCCGGACCGTCCTCCGGCTCGGCCTCCAACGTCCGTTCCTTGCCGAGGCGCGCAGCGTCCATCCCCGTGCTGACGCTCGCCGTCACGCGACCATGGGCTCGTTGCCTCCAGGTCACTCCCAGAGCGGCGAAACGGAATGGCGCACATAGGGTCTGCGCCGCACCCCCGCGGGAGCCCGCCAGCGGCGCACGCGTCACGCGCACCTTCCTCGCCTGCACCTTCCTGGCCTGCACCTTCCTCGCCTGCACCGGAGACGTCTCGACCCCGGCGCGCGCCGTCGTCGTCACGACCACCGAAGACAACAGGACGGCGCCGAGCGCGGCGACGGGCCCGGCGCGGCGAAGCTTCGATGGGAATGTCATTGAAGGCCCCTCACACGCTGCTGGGTCGTGGCTCCACGGGTCGGATCAGAGGATCCTGGGTGAGCATGATAAGGCCGCCGAGCCGGCGCGCAACGGCTCGGGCCGGGCGCTTCCGGGCGCCCATACGACCTCCATCGTCGCTCAGCGGGGTACAGCCTCAAAGGCCCGAAGACCCGCGGCGGGCCCCCGAGCAGACCGGGGACCCGGTTCCCGGCGACCATGTGTCCTCCACCGACGCCCAGCGAGGGTACAGGAGCAAAGGTCCGGAGAATCGCGCCGCGGCAGGCCGGGCGCGGTTCGAGAAACCCGCTCTAGACCAGGCTCGGCTCCTTCGGCGCCTCCTGTGCGCGCGGCGGCTCCGCCCCCTCGACGTTGATGCTCGGCAGCCACTGGAGCCAGCGCGGCAGGTACCAGTTGCGGTCACCCAGCAGCTTCATGCTGGCCGGCACCAGGATCGAGCGGACGATCGTGGCGTCGATGAACACCGCTACGGCAAGCCCGAAGCCCATCTGCTGCAGCATCACGAGCTCGCCGGCGGCGAAGCCGGCGAACACCGCCACCATGATGACGGCGGCGCCGGTGATGAGACCGCCCGTCGTACGCAGGCCGTAGGCCACCGACTCGGTGTTGTTACCCGTCTTGTCGAAGTGCTCGCGGATACGCGACAGAAGGAAGACGTGATAGTCCATCGACAAACCGAACAGCACCGAGAACAAGAAGAGGGGAAGCCACGCCTCGATCGCTTCGACCTGCTGGAAGCCGAGCACCCCGGGCCCGTAGCCCTTCTGGAAGACGAGTACGATCAAGCCATATGCGGCACCCACGGAAAGCAGGTTCATGATGATCGCCTTGACCGGCACGACGATCGAGCGGAACACGACCGTCAGGAGCACGAACGACAAGCCCAGCACGAAGATGAACACGATCGGCGTATAGGTGTCCGTGAGGTCGAAGAAGTCCTTGCTGAACGCGGTGTCTCCCCCGACGAGCACCGTCGCGTCCGTTCCCGCGAACGCCGTGGGCACATAGTCGTCACGCAGCCTGTCGATCGCTTCCGTCGCAGCCGTGCCGGACGGGTCCCCGGCGAGAGGAGCCGACACGATCGCCGCATCGTTGTTCTCGCTCGGCCGCACCTGCGACGGACCGAACATCGCGTCGGATCGCAAGGATCCCTGTAGCCGCTCTATGCCCTCGGTCACGCCGGGCGCGGTGACGTCGCCGTCGACCACTATCTCCACAGGAGAGTTCAAGCCACCCGAGAACTCCTCTGCGAGCACCGCGAACGACTGCTTGGAGGCGGTGCCGTCGGGAAGTGTGCTGACACCGGAGAACCCCGTGTTGATGTCGAAGTACGAGAACGCCGCGAGCAGCAAGACGCCCGCCCCGACCACCAGGCCCACGACGGGCCGCGCCATCACGCCGTGCGTGATGCGGTCCCAGAGTACGTGCGACTCCTCGCTGCCGACGGCGTGCTTGCGCCGGAAGACACGCAACGAGTTGACCTTGTCGCCCAGCAAACCGAGAAGCGCCGGCAACAGGGTCAGGGATGCCGCCACCGCCGCGATGACAACGAAGATCGCGCCTGCCGCAAGGCTGCGGAAGATCGTGGTGGGGATGATCAACATGCCGATGAGGGCAAGAACGACCGTCATGCCGCTGAAGAAAACAGCGCGACTGGCGGTCGCTCCCGCGGCACCGATCGCGTCGAGCTTCTCATAGCCGCGCTGCCGCTCTTCACGGTAACGCGACACGATGAACAGCGAGTAGTCGATCCCAACGGCCAGGCCCATCATCGTGATCATGTTCGTCACGAAGAACGAGAAGTCGAACACGCGTCCGAACACCGCGACGATGCCGAGGGCCAGCATGATGGAAGCGACACCCATCGCGATCGGGATGAGACCCGCGACGACGGCACCGAAGACCATCACCAGCACGATCAACGCGACTCCGATGCCGAACGTCTCGCCCTTGGCGAGGTCCTCCTCGGCGATCGTGGAGAAGTCGTGGTCGAGCGTGATGGCGCCGAAGGCTTGGACCTCGAAACCGGCGGACGTGCCCGCCTCGACGATCGCGTCGACCTCGGGCAGGTGGTCGGAGAGGTTGCGCGTCTCATTGAACGAGACCGGCATCAGCGTTGTAGCCCCGTCGTCCGAGACCATCGACGGATCCTTCGTGTCGTAGAAGGTCACGACCCCGTCTACCTCATTGCCTCCGATCTGAGCCGCGTCCGCCTGGAGAGCCCGCAAATGCTCCTCGAACTCCGGATCCTGCACCGTCGCGTCCTCGGACGTGACGATGAACACCTCGGTGATGCCTTCCTTGCCGAAGCGCTTCTCGACGAGCTCGGCTGCCGCCTTTGCCTCCGGTTGGTTCGTGAAGTCGACATCGCTCGTGAGCGCATCTCCGAGGAACCGGGAAGAAAGCAGAACTGCCAGCGCGATCACCAGGACCCATGCGCCGACGGTCGGCCACGGTCTCCGGCTGCTCGCCCTGGCGAGCGTTTCGGGCGTCATCTTCATGCCTTGCTCTCCTCTCGGGCCGGACCCGGCCCCGCCTCTGGCCCTGCGGGCGCTTACGGCGTATACTTACGGCGTAAACTTACGGCGTACATCGGCGACCTGTCAACCTCGGAGGATGATGGACCCCGTGGAGTCCCATGTGACGCCGGGACGAGCCGGCGACGGCCCGGAGAACGAGACCGGGCGCGCCCCTCTCACCCGTCGGCGGATCCTCTCCTGCGCCCTCGACCTGATCGATCGCGATGGTCTCGAGACACTCAGCATGCGCCGCTTGGCCGCGGAGCTCGACGTGACCGCCATGTCGCTCTACAACCACGTGGCCAGCAAGGAGGAGCTGCTCGAGGGGGTCACCGAAGCGCTCCTCGGCGAGATCGATCTCACGGTCGTCGCCATCCCCGACTGGGCACAGGGCCTGAAGGCGGGCTTCAGGTCCTTTCGGCGTGCGCTCCTGGACCATCCCCATGCGCTGCCGTTGATCCAGAGCAAGCCCGCCGTGAGCCCCGATGCGTTCCGTCCGATCGAGCTCTCGCTGGCGACGCTGCGGCGGGGCGGATTCTCTCCCAAGGACGCCATCGAGGCGCACTGGCTGCTCGTCGGGTTCACCCTCGGACACGTGGGCTTCCAGCTTTCGAACCCGTTGTGCGACCCCGCCCGGGCCGACGCCGAGATGCTCAGGCGCTACGAGTCACTACCCGCCGACGACTTCCCGAACCTCCTCGAATCACTGCCGTTCGCGGTCGGCTCCGACTTCGGCGCGGCTTACGACTTCGGCCTCGAGACGATCATCGAGGGCCTCAGGGCTCGCCTTGCCTCCGACTACCACGCATAGGCCTCCGGGGCGGGACCACCCGGGCCCGGGAAGATCTCATCCAGCCTGTCCCCGACGTCGTCGGACAGCTCGACGTCCAGGGCGCGCAGCGACCCCTCGAGCTGCTCGAGGTTGCGCGGCCCGATGATCGGGGCGGTTACCACCGGGGAGGCCAGCAGCCACGCCAGGGCGACGTCGGCAGGACGCTCGCCGGCGTCCGCGCAGAGCTTCTCGTACGCCTCGAGCTGCGGTCGCTTGGCCTCGACGCGCCGTCTGAAGTCGTCGCTGCTGCGACGGCCTGCGGCGGCCTTCTGGAGAGCCCCGCCGAGCAGCCCCCCGGCGAGCGGGCTCCACGGCACCACGCCGAGGCCATAGCGCTCGCACGCAGGCAGGACCTCGAGCTCGACCGCGCGCGCATCGAGGTTGTAGAGGCTCTGCTCGGACACCAGTCCGAGGAAGTTGCGCCGGCACGCCGCCTCGTTCGCCTCCGCGATGTGCCATCCGGCGAAGTTGCTGCTTCCGACGTAGAGCACCTTGCCCGCTTGGACGAGGTTCTCCATCGCCTGCCAGATCTCATCCCACGGCGTACCCCTGTCGATGTGGTGCATCTGGTAGACGTCGATGTAGTCGGTCTGGAGCCGTCTCAGGCTCGCATCGCAGGCGCGCCGGATGTTGAGCGCCGACAGCCTGTCCATGTTCGGCCAGTCGCCCATCCCGCCGAAGAGCTTCGTCGCCAGCACGACCTTGTCGCGCCGGCCGCCGCCCTGCGCGAACCACGTCCCCAGGATCTTCTCGGTTACGCCCTCCCCCGGCTTGCCGCCCTTTCTCCAGCCGTAGACGTTGGCGGTGTCGAAGAAGTTGACGCCATATTCGAGGGCGCGATCCATGATGTCGTGGGCGTCGCCCTCACTCGTGCCGGGCTCGTCCCATCCGAAGTTCATCGTTCCAAGGCAGAGCGGGCTGACCATCAGCCCGGAGCGCCCCAGGTACCGGTATTCCATGTAAATCCTTCCCTTAACTGGAATCGCCGTAGCGACACTGCATGCTTTCGCCCCAGAATAGAGTTTTGTCGCAGACCTCCGCCC
Organism: Actinomycetota bacterium; assembly: GCA_046262355.1. Lineage (GTDB taxonomy): Bacteria > Actinomycetota > CADDZG01 > CADDZG01 > WHSQ01 > DATADD01. Next base: position 70,189 of record JBHEMX010000051.1, read on the forward strand.
CAACCGGATGGCGGGCAAAGGCAGCCTTAAACGCCGGGTCCTCAGACGCCTCGAGTCCGCGACCAGTTCACACTGCCCGCCCGCTCGCCTAGACGAAGCGGAGGTCGGGCTCGTCGGAGTCGCCCACGACCCGGGCGCAGGT